>JARLIQ010000065.1 GCA_031291645.1 Caulobacteraceae bacterium
CCACGCCGACCTGATGCCGCACGACCGAACTCCCCCACACAAGGACCACTCTGGCTTGGCGCGTCCCCGAACGCTGGGCGAACTGTCGGCGCGTGCGGCTGCGCGCGCAAGACCCTGTCTGGCGGTTCGCCCGCGGCGGGGCCAGGAATCGCCTGTGTCTGTCCGAATTCGATCACGCGTTGCCCGCCCGGCGGCGAGTGGCGTTCCGCCATCTTGGCGCGGACGGCGATTTGGCGTGAAAAGTCCAGTATCGGCGCCGGTGTGCGGGCCGCGCCTATGGACAAGCGCGCCGGGCCGGATCAGGGGAGGGGCATGGCCAGTCGAAAATCGATCCAGGCGGCGAGCGCGACCGCGGCGGACGCCGAAGCCGATGCGTCGGCCGACGCGCTGTACGACAACTTCCTGCCCTATCTGATCACCCGCCTCGCCCACCAGCTGAATAGCGACCTGGTGGAGAAGCTGCGGCGGGAGGGGATCAATCTCGCCCGGTGGCGCATCCTGGCGGTGCTGGCCATGGGCGATGGGATCACCATCAGCGAGATCATCGACCGGGCGATGATGCAGCAGTCTGCGCTCAGCCGGGTGCTGATGAACATGGAGGCGGAGGACCTGGTGCGCCGCCTGCCGCGGCGCGAGGACGCCCGCTTCGTCGAAGTCTTCCTGACCGACAAGGGCCGGGCTCTGTTCGACACCCTCGATCCCGTGGTGCGCCGCCGGCAGAACCGCCTGCTCAAGGGATTCGAGCCCCAGGAGGTCGAGGCGGCTTTCGCGCTGCTGCACCGTCTGAACCACAACATGCAGGGCTGATACGCCCCGTCTGCCCGATCCTTGGGCGCCGGACTGACCAATCTGAACGCTGATGTTGGAAGCGTGCGGCGCCTTGCTGTCCGCTGGCCCGTTAAGTTGACATATCATATGATAACTCATACGAATTCTCTAACAGACACGCGGCGCACAAAATGGGGGATAGCCGATGATCCGTCAGACCAGGGGATCGCAGATCAGGATGGGCGCGGGCTGGACACGGCGGTCAGCGCTGTGTTCGTGCGCCGCCGTCGCCGGCCTGGCCATGGCCGCAAGCCACGCCCAGGCGGAGGCCGCCTCGCCGGCCGCATCCGCCAAGGCGTCCGACGTCAGCGAAATCGTGGTCACGGCCAACAAGTCGAACGCACAGAAGGTGCTGGACGTGCCCGGCGCGATCCAGGCGATCAACGGCGATGCGCTGCAGAAGGCCGGTTCGGTCGGCTTCCTCGACGTGGCCAACCAGATCCCCGGCCTGTCGGTCCAGGATCTCGGGCCCGGCGACCGCAAGTATATCATCCGCGGCATCAGCTCGACCGGCGAGTCGACCACCGGGGTCTACTACGACGAGGCGGTGATCAGCGGGGCCAACGCCAACGACGGGGGCGGCTTTGAATCCGATATCCGGCTCTATGACCTGGATCACGTCGAAGTGCTGCGCGGTCCGCAGGGCACGCTCTACGGCGCCGGCTCGATGAGCGGCACGATCCGCTTCATCACCAAGAAGCCCAACCTGAACGACTTCGGCGGCTATCTGACCGCGGAGGCCTCGGACACCAACCATGGCAGCGGCAACTATGACGTCAACGGCGCGCTGAACCTGCCGATCGTGAACGACAAGCTCGCCGTGCGGGTGGTCGGCTGGAGCGTCAACGACAGCGGCTACATCAACCAGCTTCGCCTCGGCTCGATCGGCTACGCCAAGGGGATCAACAACGATGTCGTCAAGGGCGGGCGGATCAGCCTGCGCTTCCAGCCGACCGAGAACCTGACCTTCGACGCCTCCTACACCAACCAGTCGGAGCACTCGAACGGCTCGTCGCGCTACACCCCGGCCGGGGTCACCTCCTGGGGCGACCCCTCGACGCCCGGCCTGCAGCCGATCCAGGGCTGCGACCTGTGCAACACCGACGTCACCCGCAGTCCCTGGGACGACAACCTCCAGGTCTACAGCCTGACCGCCACCTACAAGATGAAGTACGGGACGATCACGGCCACGACCAACCAGTACAATCGCAAGCTCGACTTCAACTTCGATTCGACGCCGATCCTGGTGTCGTTCGGGGTGCCGGTGCCGGCCGAGACCCTGGAGCCGCAGCGCCGCGACGTGAACTCCAGCGAAATCCGCTACGCCTCCGACTTCGATTTCCCGGTCAATTTCGTGGCCGGCGTCTTCCGCCAGTACGAGACCAACGACCTGACGGTGGACGTCATCGCCACCAACGGCCTGGGCCTGCCCGCCGGCCCGTTCAGCTCTGACAATTCCCAGGACGCTCTGTCCAATCCTGGCGTCGGCGACACCTTCTTCGGCCGCATCGACAACCGCAAGACCACCCAGTACGCGGGCTTCGGCGAGGCCACCTGGAAGCCCACCTCGAAGCTGACCGTCACCGGCGGCGTGCGCTACTTCACCGAGACCCTGAACGGGGTGCAGATCCAGACCCATCCGTTCGGCGGCTTCCCCGGCGCGCCGAACCTGACGCCGGTGGTCGACGCCCCGCAGACCTTCAGCAAGGCCACCTTCAAGGCCAACGTCAGCTACAAGTTCAACGACGCGGTGCTGGTCTATGCGACGGCCTCGGAAGGCTTCCGCGGCGGCGGTCTGAACGCGCTCAGCGAGCCGTTCGAGCCGATCCCGACCTCGTTCAAGCCCGACGCCCTGTGGAACTACGAAGTCGGCGCCAAGGGCCGTCTGCTCGATGGGCGGTTGAACTACCAGGTCGATGCCTACACCATCTTCTGGTACGACATCCAGGTGCCGGAAACCACGGCGGACGGCGCCTTCACCTACACCGGCAATGCCGGCGATGCGGTGGTCAAGGGTCTAGAGTTCGAGTTTGAAGCCCGCCCGATCACCCACCTGACGGCCACCTTCGCCGGTTCCTATCAGGACGCCACCCTGACCCGCGGCGCGACGCCGGCCCAGTTCGCCCTGAACCCGACCCTGGGCCTGACCGGCGAGCAGATCCCCAACGTGCCGAAGATCGAGTTCGACCTGGGCCTGAACTACACCGCTCCGCTGACCGGCGACTGGAACTGGACCCTGGCCGGCGACGTCAGCTACCGCGACAAGGAGGACAGCTACTTCGCCTCCAACGCCTTCAACATCCAGCTCAAGGCCTACACGCTGCTCAACCTGCGCGCCGGCGTCTCGAACGGGCCGTGGAGCGCCATGGTCTTCGCGCGTAACCTGACCGACGAGCGCGCTCAGGTCTCCGTGATCAACTCGTCGCAGGACCCGGACGGCATGCTGACCGTGCGCCCCCGCACGATCGGGGTGTCGGTGACCCGGACCTTCTAAGGGTCACGCCGAACGGAGAGCGGACGCCGCGGCGCTGCAAGGCGCCGCGGCGAAGCCGTGCAGGACCAGGGAGAAGCACGCCGTGTCCGAGCCGACCATCGCCTACCGCAAGGGCTACTACTACGAGGTCAAGGCCGGGCGGCGGTACCTGTGGTGCAGCTGTGGCCGGTCGGCCAAGCAGCCGTTCTGCGACGGCTCGCACGAGGGCACGGACTTTCTGCCGATCGCCTTCAAGGCGCAGGCCGACGAGGACGTCATCTTCTGCGGCTGCAAGCACACCGGGACCGGACCGTTCTGCGACGGCGCGCACAGCAACCTGCCGGGCGGCTACCAGACCGACGATCCGGACAGCGAGGCGAACCGCAAGGTCATCCTGGCCGCGCCCGATCCCGCCTCGCCGGTGACCCGGCTCGACGGCGCCTGCTACGTCTTCTCCACCGAACGGGCGAGCCTGGCGCGAGCGGGTGCGATGGCCTGGTGTCCGGTGATCAGCCCGGCGCTTGGGGCCCTGTTCCAGTCCCAGTTCTACGTCGAGGTCGACGAAGGTCTTTCGCCGGTGGTTTCGGCGGACGGCAGCGAAACGGTGCTGTTCGTCACCGAGGGCCAGGGCGAGGTCGAGATCTGCGGCCGCGGCTTTGCGGTGGGCCCGCGCACCGGCCTTTACGTCCGGCCGGGCGAAGCCTGGCGGGTGCGCAACCCGGGGCCGGGGACGATCAAGCTCTTCGTCTCCAATGGTCCGGGTTCGGAAGGCCTGGTGTTCCTGGACGCCATGCCGGCCGTCTCCGAGGACGGGCTAGACCATCGGCTGGCCGAGGTCGACCCCTCCCAGCGGCACGCCATGGCCGAGCGCTACTATCAGCTCCTGGTCAACCGCGAGCACGGCTCGCGCGTGATCACCCAGTTCATCGGCAACATTCCCCTCTCCAAGGCCGAGCCGCACCGGCATCTCTACGAGGAGGCGCTGATCTTCCTGAACGGGGCGGGCGTGGTCTGGACCGAGAACACCAAGGCCGAGGTTGGCGCGGGCGACGTCCTGTTCCTGCCGCGCAAGCAGGTGCATTCGGTGCAGTGCGTGGTGGAGGGCGGCTTCGACGTCGTCGGGGTGATCTATCCGGGCGACAATCCGTCCATCAACTACTAGCGGCTAAGCCGCCGTAAGCCACGTCTTCATCGCGGCGGCCAGGTCTTCCGGCCAGGCCCGCGAGGCGACGGCGTCGCGTTCGACGCAGACCAGGGTGATGTCGAAAGCCGCCCGCATGTCGCCCTCCGGCCCGACCAGGGAGACGTCGATCTGGCAGGAACGCTCACCGATGGCGCGCGGCGCAAGCCGGCCCTCCAGCGTCTCGCCATAGCGGCAGGGCTTCGCGAACCTCGCC
Organism: Caulobacteraceae bacterium; assembly: GCA_031291645.1. Taxonomy (GTDB): domain Bacteria; phylum Pseudomonadota; class Alphaproteobacteria; order Caulobacterales; family Caulobacteraceae; genus Poindextera. The sequence goes on from JARLIQ010000065.1 coordinate 4,699, forward strand.
GCAAGCGCCACGGTCGGAACCCCGATCCCGAGCTCGCCGATCAGGACGGGAAAGGGCGCGCCCAGCGCCGCGAACCAGCCCTCGACCAGGTCGTTGGCGAACTCCAGCAGCTTTGGATAGAAGGCGATCCCGGCCGGATCGCAGTGCTTGAAGCGCACGGTGATCGGCATGGTGAACTGGCGTGCGGTCATGGGGTCAGAGCGCCGGGACCTGGACCATGGCCGGCGCGCCCAGCCGCTCGATCTCGCGCGCCAGCAGCCGGCCGGTCTCGTCCTTGAGCGCGGCCTCGGCCAGGGTGCGCGCGGCGGCCGCCGCGCCGCCATGCTCGACCAGCCCGCCCAGCACCTGAAGGATGGCGCCATAGCTGCGCAGGCCGCGCTCGTGGGTCTCGCCATAGCCCTTGACCAGCCGCTGCAGGCGGATGACCTCGACGCCGAGGTCATAGTCGGCCCGGGCGGCGTTGGTCGCCGACGCCAGCCAGGCCTCGATGCGGGCCGTCTCGACCCTGTAGCGGTGCGACGCCGGCCGCAGGCGGCGCAGGCGTGCGAGGCCGAACAGCAGCAGGAACCCGCCGAGCCTTGAGGTGGTCACGCGCCGGCCCTCCGCGAAGGCGCCGGCGAACAGCCGTCGCGCTACGCCGGAGTCCTTCAGCCGGCGGCCGACGGCGTCCGGCAGGGTGTCGCAGGCTTCATCGAAACGGGGGTGCATGAACTCGGACATATGCACGATCTGTCCATCGCCGGCGCGGACATCCTGGCGCACGCGCGCGAAGCGGGCGGGGCGGGTCTTGAGGTCCGCGACCCGGATCACGTCCTCAAAGGTCATCCAGAGCGCCAGGTGGCGCGCGGTCTCGCAGGTCAGCCGCCAGCCGAAGGCCGCTCCGCCGAACTGGGCGTCGATCCCCGCGATCTCGGCCAGCCGTTCCAGATAGAGGCCGGCGTAGGCTTGGCCCTGGTAGTCCGTGCAGCGCTCGATCCCCAGGCCGGCGAGGGCCCAGGCCGCCTCGGGCAGGGTCTCGATCAGACGCTGGCGCAGGGCCGCGGCGGTGTGCGGCGCCGGCGCGGGCTTGGCCTTTGGAGCGGCAGGTTCGGGCGCGGCCCGGCCCTGGGCCTGGTCGAAGGCGGCGGCGAAGGCCTTCCGGCTGGCCGCCACGCCCACGCCGCCCCGCTCGATCGCCGCCTCGAACGCCTCGCGGGGAAAGGGTAGGACGCCCGAGCCGGCCACCGCGCCGAACAGGGTCGCGCTGATCACGCTGCCGTTGCGCTGGGCCAACGCGTCGAGGTCGCCCATCACCAGGCGCGCGGCGCAGGCCTGGGCGGCGTCCAGCACGCGGCGCGCGTCCATGGTCCCGTCGCCCATGTCGGACTTCTCGGAGATGGCCATCACCCGGTGGCTGGAGACCACCAGGGTCGTGCGGTCCGGCGTGACCAGGCCGCGGGCGATGGCCCGGCCGGCCTCCATCAGCTCGGCAGCGATGACCAGGTCCACGTCGCCGGGGATCGGCATCAGGGCCAGCACCGGCTCGCGGCCGTCCGCCGCCGGCGCGGCGAGCTCGACGTAGTAGACGGTGGCGCCGGTCCGCTGGGCGACGCCCGGCACCGAGGTCGCCTGGGCGACGTAGCCGGCGTGCTCGGCCAGGTCGACGATCCAGTCCGCCAGGACCCCGCCGCCTTGCCCGCCCAGCGCGTGGATCGAGACGCGGATGGGACGGGGATGGGCCGGGGCGCTCACGCGGCCCGCGCCAGGCGGCGCCGCTCGGCCCAGCCCTGCAGGGCGCCGATCAGGCCGAGTTGCAGCCCGGTCCAGAAGCGGTCCCAGCCGGTCGGATTGAACAGGATGTCGGCGCGAAAGAAGCTGGGGCAGAGCACGGCGGCATGGGCCACCTCGCCGCAGACGCCGCAGCCGACACAGTCGTTGTTGACGTGGGCCACGGGGTCGGCCCGAAGCGGGTCGGGGTTCGGCTTTACGGTCAGCGACGGGCAGCCGGACAGGCGGATGCAGCTATGGTCGCCGGTGCAGACGTCCTCGTCGACGCCGAAGCGCTGGCGCACCGCCCGCTTGCCGGCCTTGACCGCGGCGTTGAACAGCGGCTTCTCGCGCCGCTGGCGGTTCAGCATGCATTCCGCCTGGGCGACGATCACCTTGGGGCCCTTGACCGGCGTCGTCAGCGCCTCCTTCAGGGTCTTGCGCATCAGGCCGATGTCGTAGGTGCGGATGGTGCGCACCCAGTCGACGCCCACGCCGCGCACGGCGGTCTCGATCGAATGGTCGGTGCTGCGCGAGACATTGCCGGGGCGGGACGACAGGATGTCCTGGCCGCCCGTCGCCGCGGAATAGCCGTTGTCGATGATGACCAGCAGGCTGTCGGACTTGTTGAACACCGCCCCGCCGACTCCGCTGGCCAGGCCGTTGTGCCAGAAGCCGCCGTCGCCCATCACGCTGATCGTCCGCTTCGTGGCGTTCGGGTCGCTGAACGCCGCCGCGCCGGACCAGCCGAGGCCGTAGCCCATGGTGGTCGAGCCGATGTTGAACGGCGGCAGGATGGAGAACAGGTGGCAGCCGATGTCGCAGGAGACGTGGAACGGCCCCAGTTCCTGCTGCACCAGCTTCATGGCGGTGAACACCGGCCGCTCGGGGCAGCCGGTGCAGAAGCCCGGCGGGCGCTGGGGCACGTCGGCCATCGACAGCGGCGGCGGGGACGTGGGCGCCGAGCGGTTGCGGCCGGCGAACGCGACGAGGAAGCTCTCGATCCCGTCCTTCATCACCTGGCCGGTGTATTCGCCCGCGCGCGGCAGGGCGCCCTTGCCGACCACCTTGGTCTGTAGGTCGGCGCGGCGCAGGATGGCGTGCAGCGCCTGTTCGATGAACTCCGGCTGGCCCTCCTCGACCACCAGCACCGCCCGCTTGTCGGCGCAGAAGCGGGTCACCTCGTCGTCGATCAGCGGGTAGGTGACGTTCATCACATAGATGGGCACGTCCGCCCGCCCGAATCCGTCGGCCAGGTCCAGCAGCTCCAGCGCCCGCATCAGGGTGTTGTACATGCCGCCCTGGACGATGATCCCGAGGTCGGCGTGGCGTTCGCTGACCGGCGCCAGCACCTCGTTCAGCCCGTGGCGCCGGATGTAGTCGACGGCGGCCGGCCAGCGCTTGTCGATCTTCTCGTGCTCGTGGCCGAAGTTCATCGGCGGCAGGACGATGCGTTCGACGTCGCGCCGCGGGTTCTCCATCGCCTCGCGCAGGGTGAAGGGCGAGGGCCGATTGTCCTTGGCCTGGAAATGGCCGTGCAGGTGGCAGGTGCGGATGCGCAGCTCCAGCATCACCGGGGTGTGGCTGGCCTCGGACAGGGCGAAGCCGTGCTCGACCATGTCGACCACGCACTGCAGGTTCGGCCTGGGGTCCAGAAGCCAGATCTGGGACTTCATCGCGAAGGCGTGGCTGCGCTCCTGCATGATCGAGGAGCCTTCGCCATAGTCCTCGCCGACAATGATCAGGGCGCCGCCGGTCACGCCGCCCGAGGCGACGTTGGCCAGGGCGTCGGAGGCGACGTTGGTGCCGACGGTCGACTTCCAGGTCACCGCCCCGCGCAGGGGGTAGTTGACGCTGGCCGCCAGCATGGCCGCGGCGGCCGCCTCGCTGGCGCTCTGTTCGAAATGCACGCCGAGTTCGCCCAGCAGGCCCTGGGCGTCGGAGAAGACGTCCATCAGGTGCGAGATCGGCGCGCCCTGGTAGCCGCCGACATAGGCGACGCCAGACTGCAGCAGGGCCTTGGCCACCGCCAGTATGCCCTCGCCCCGGAAGGTCTCGCCTTCCCCCGCCCGCAGGGTCTCGACTTCGCGCGCGAAGGACCGTTCGGCCATCGAGCCGCCCTAGGCCGCGGGCGCGAGGGCGAGGACGCGCAAGGGGCTGCCCGAACCGCCCACGATCTTCAGCGGCGCGGCGATCACCACCGCGCCCTTGGGCGGAAGCTGGTCGAGGTTGGTCAGGCTGGCCAGGCCATAGCGGTTCTTCAGGTGCATGTAGTGGTGGGCCGGGAAGGGCGGATCGAACATCCCCGCCTGGCCGGCGTCGGTGCCGACCTGCTCGACGCCGAAGCCGCGGGTCTGGCGCTCCTCGGCCAGGAACTTCATCACCTCGACGCTGGGGCCCGGGCAGTGGCCGTCGTTGAGGAAGGCGGCCGGGTCGGTCCGCTTGGACCAGTCGGTGCGCATCAGCACCAGGGCGCCGTCCTCGATGCGGCCGTGCTCGGCCTCGAAGTCCAGCACGTCCTGGACGGTCATCAGATAGTCCGCGTCCTTGGCGACCTTGGCGCTGACGTCGATCACCACGGCCGGGGCGATGAACTTCTCCGGCGGGATGGTGGCGGGCCCGCCGGTCTGATGCTCGCGGCCGGTGATCCAGTGGTTGGGCGAGTCGAAGTGGGTGCCGCAGTGCTCGCCCATGTGCAGGGCGTTCCAGGCCCAGGCCGGGCCGTCGGCGTCGAAGTTGGAGACCACGGTCTTCGAGAAGCCGGGGGAGTTCTTGCCGACCTGCTCGGGCAGGCTGATCACCGGGGTGGACTCCTCCAGCGGCTGGGTCAGGTCGATCACCCTGACGCCGCCGGAATCGATGAGGCCGGTGAGGGCCGAAAGGCTTTCCGCTGCGCTGGACATGGCCGGCTTTCCCTTGGGTCTGAACGGCTTTGATGATCGGGAAATTACATGAAAAGTCAAGTAATGTCTCCGGCCCCGCCGCGTGCTATGTCGGGTGTCGGGCGGGGCTGACGGAGCGGGAATGAGTCAGCGGAAGGGCAAGTCTGGCGGGCTGGCGCGGCGGCAGGCCGACCCGGCCGATCCGGTGTTCGAGCTCAATCACTCGCCGTTCTTCTGGATTACGCGGGTCAGCGGCCGCTACCTGATGGACCTGGAGGCGGTGTTCCGCCGGATCGGCATGGACGTGCCTCGCTGGCGGGTTCTGATGATCCTGCACGAGCACAATCCGGCCAGCGTCAGCACCATCGCCGAGCTGGCGGTGATCAAGCTTTCCACCATGACCCGCATCGTCCAGCGGATGCAGGCCGACGGCCTGGTGACCTGCGCGCCGCGTCCGACCGACGCGCGGGTGACCGAGGTCCACCTGACCGAGGCGGGCGCCGAGGGCGTGGAGCGGGTGCGCAGCCAAGCCAGCCGCATCTTCCACCAGGCCTTCCAGGATGTCTCGGAGGCCGAGATCCTGATCCTGCTCGATATACTGCAGCGGCTGTTCAACAACCTCGAGGCGCCGCCGGACTGAACCCTTCAGCTGTGCCGGCTGGGCTTGGCCTTGCGCTGCAGCGTGACCAGCTTCTCGCGCTCGCGGCCGGCCTCGCGGTGGGCCTGGAGCAGGCCCGGTATGTAGGGCTTCTGCCAGCTGCGGTCCGTCACCCCGTACCAGGCCTCGGCTCGGCGGGTGAAGTTGGGGTCGGCCAGGTGCGGGCGGGCCAGGGCCACCAGGTCGGCCCGGCGACAGGCGATGACGGTGTTGACCTGGGCCGGCTCGGTGATGGCGCCGACGGCCATGGTGGCCAGGCCCGTGCGATTGCGCACCGCCTCGGCGAACTGGACCTGGAACATCCGGCCGTAGACCGGCGCTTGGTCGGGTACGGTCTGGCCGGCGGAGACGTCGATCAGGTCGCAGCCGGCGTCGGCGAAGGCCTTGGCGATGGCCATGACGTCCTCCTCGCAGATCCCGCCCTCGGCCCAGTCGCAGGCCGAAAGCCGCATCGACATCGGCTTGTCGGCGGGCCAGGCGGCGCGCATCGCGCGGAACACCTCCAGCGGAAAGCGCATCCGGTTGCCGACCGACCCGCCGTAGTCGTCCGTGCGGTGGTTGGTCAGCGGCGAGAAGAAGCTGGCGAACAGGTAGCCGTGGCCGCAGTGCAGTTCGAGCATGTCGAAGCCCGCGTCCGCCCCGCGGCGCGTGGCCTGGACGAAATCGGCGACGATGGCGTCCATGCCGGCGCGGGTCAGCTCGGCCGGCGGGGCGTTGACGCCCTCGACGTAGGGGAGCGGCGAGGCGGACCACAGCGGCCAGTTGGCGGCGTCGTCCGTGATCGGATGATCTATCCGCTCCCAGCCGAGCTGGGTCGAGCCCTTGCGGCCGGCGTGGCCCAGCTGCAGGCAGATCGCCGCCCCACTCTCGGCGTGGACGAAGTCGACGATCCGCGCCCAGCCGGCCTCCTGCTCGTCGTTCCACAGACCCGTGCAGCCGAGGGTGATCCGCGCGTCCGGCGAGGGGCAGGTCATCTCGGTGAAGATCAGGCCCGCGCCGCCGAGCGCCCGGCTGGCGTAGTGCACGAAGTGCCAGTCGCCCGGCACGCCGTCCTCGGCCCGGTACTGGGCCATCGGCGAGACCACCACGCGGTTCTGCAGGGTCAGGCCGCGCAGCTTCAGCCCGGTGAACATCGGCGTCGGCCGGCTGCGGCGATAGTCGAGGCCGGTCTCCTCGAACCAGGTCTCGTACCATTCGTCCTCGAAGCGGCGGACGAAACCTTCGTCGCGCAGCAGCAGGTTGTCCCAGGTGATGGACTTGGCCCGGCACATGACCACCATGGCGAACTGGCGCGGCTTCATGTCGAAGTTGCGGTCCATGTGCTCGAACCAGGCCATGGAGACGTCGGCGTTGTGCTGGATCACCTCGACCGGCGTGCGGCGCGCGGCCTCGTAGTCGGCGAAGGCGGCCTGCGCGTCGCCCGGATGGGTCAGGGCCGCATCGGACAGGGCGATGGCGCATTCCATCGCCAGCTTGGTGCCAGAGCCGATCGAATAGTGGGCGGTGGCCTTGGCGTCGCCCAGCAGCACGATGTTCCCGTGGCTCCAGCGCTCGCAGGCGATGCGCGGGAAGTTGCGCCAGATCGAACGGTTGATGATCAGCGGATGGCCGTCCAGCTCCTCGGCGAACATCGCTTCGAGCTTTTTGGCGCTTTCCGCCTCGCCGAGGCCGTCGAAGCCGTGCGCGGCCCAGACCTCCGGGCCCATTTCGAAGATCCAGGTGCTGCGGCCCGCCTCGTACTGGTAGGTGTGGGCGCAGATCACCCCGTGCGGCGTCTCCTTGAAGAAGTAGGTGAAGGCGTCCAGCGGCCGGGTCGAGCCCATCCAGGTGAACTTGTTGGCCTTGAACACCGTGGTCGGCCTGAAGGCCTCCTTGTAACGCTCGCGGATGCGGCTGTTCACCCCGTCGGCGGCCACCACCATGTCGTAGCCGGCGAGGTCCGCCGGATCGTCGATCGTGGTCTCGAAATGCAGCGTCACGCCCACTTCGCGGCAGCGATCCTGCAGGATCTGCAGCAAGGCGATGCGCGAGCAGCCGGCGAAGCCGTTGCCGCCGCAGCGCGCCTCCTCGCCCTTGTAGCGGATGATGATGTCGTCCCAGTAGGCGAAGGCGCCGCGGATCCGCTCGTAGGACTCCGGATCGCGGTGCAGGAACTCGTCCAGCGTCTCGTCCGAGAAGACGACCCCGAAGCCGAAGGTGTCGTCGGCCCGGTTCTGCTCGAACACCTCGATATCCCAGTCGGGCCGCGCCTTCTTGGTCAGAAGCGCGAAATAGAGCCCGCCCGGCCCGCCGCCGACGACCGCGATCTTCATCTAGCCCACCACCGCCGTCGTTTCGATCTCGACCTTGGCCTCAGGCTCGACGAGGCCGGACACGATCACCACCGCCATGGCCGGATAGTTGCGGCCCATCAGCGTCTTCCAGTGCGCGCCGAGCGCCGAGAGGGCGGCCGTGTATTCGTCGCGGCTGGTGACGTACCAGGTCATCCGGCACACGTGTTCGGGGCCCGCGCCGGCCTCGGCCAGCACCGCCAGGGTGTTGGCCAGCACCTGGCGGAACTGCTCGGCGAAGTCGCTCGAGACGATCCTGCCGGCCTCGTCCCAGCCGATCTGGCCGGCGACGAACACCTGACGGCCGCTGGCGGCGACGCCGTTGGAATAGCCGCTGGGCCGCGGCCAGCCGGGGGGCAGAAGGTGGGTCAGGCCGCTCATCTCAGTTCCCTTCGAAGACGGGCTGCTGCTTGGCCACGAAGGCGTTGTAGGCGCGCTCGAAATCGCGGGTCTGCATGCAGATCGCCTGGGCCTGGGCCTCGGCCTCGATCGCCTGGTCCACGCTCATGTTCCATTCCTGGGAGAGCTGGGTCTTGGTCATGCCGTTGGCGAAGGTCGGGCCGGCGGCGATCCGCTTGGCCCAGGCGTCCGCCTCGGCCATCAGCTGGTCTCGACCCACCAGGCGGTTGAAGAAACCCCAGCGCTCCCCCTCCTCGGCGGTCATGTTGCGGCCGAAGAACAGCAGCTCCGAGGCCCGGCCCTGGCCGATGATCCGGGGCAGGATGGCGCAGGCGCCCATGTCGCAGCCGGCCAGGCCGACGCGGTTGAACAGGAAGGCGGTCTTGGCGTCGGGGGTCGCCAGCCGAAGGTCGCTGGCCATGGCCATGATGGCGCCAGCGCCGGCGCAGACCCCATCGACCGCGGCGATGATCGGCTGCGGGCAGGCGCGCATCGCCTTGACCAGGTCGCCGGTCATCCGGGTGAAATCCAGCAGCTGGGTCATGTCCATGGCGACCAGCGGGCCGATGATGTCGTGCACGTCGCCGCCCGAGCAGAAGTTGTCGCCGGCCCCGCTCAGCACCACGGCCTTGGCGGTGCGGCTGTAGGCCAGGGCGCGGAAGCGGTCGCGCAGCTCGGCGTAGACCTCGAAGGTCAGAGGGTTCTTGCGGGCCGGACGGACCAGGCGGGCGTGGACTACGCCATCGGCCTCGGTCCAGTCGAGGCGGGTAGGAGCGTCGGGTTCGGCGGTCATCGGGCGAGCCTTCCAGGGCCATTGGATCGGGCGAACGCTAGGCGTGACAGGAAGATATTTCAAGCTTAAAATAACTGCCTGCGCCGGCTGCGGGCTGGCGCTTTGGAACAGACTCAGATCGGGATGCGGCGATGGCGTTGAACCTCGAACTCGGCCACGCCGTGGTCACCGGCGGCGGCGGCGGCATCGGCCTGGCGACGGCCCGCGCCCTGGCCGCGCGCGGCCACGCGGTCACGGTCATGGGACGCTCCCGGGCGCCGCTGGAAGCGGCGGCGGCGATGCTGGGGGGCGGCGGGTTCGCGGTCTGCGACGTCACCGACGAGGCCTCGGTCGCTTCGGCCCTGGCGGAGGCGGAGGGCGCGCGCGGGCCGGTGCGGGTGCTGGTCAACAACGCCGGGGCGGTGACGACGGCCCCGTTCGAGAAAACCAGCCTCGAGGCGTGGAGCGCGGCGCTCGACGTCAACCTCCTGGGCGCGGTCAGGATGACCAGGGCGGCCCTGCCCAGCCTGAAGGCCCAGGCCTGGGCGCGGGTGGTCAATATCGCCAGCACCGCCGGCCTCAAGCCCTACGCCTATGTCAGTCCCTATGTGGCCTCCAAGCACGCGCTCGTGGGCTTCACCCGCGCTCTGGCGCTGGAACTGGCGACCTCGGGCGTGACGGTCAACGCGGTCTGCCCCGGCTACACCCGCACCGCCATCATCGAGCGGGCGATCGAGACCATCGCCGCGCGCACCGGCCGCGACGCGGACGCCGCCGAGGCGGTGTTCACCGGCTCGAACCCGCAGGGCCGGCTGGTGGCGCCGGACGAGGTGGCGACGGCCGTGACCTGGCTCGCCTCAGCCGACGCCGGCGCGGTCAACGGCGTGGCGCTGTCGGTCTCTGGCGGAGAGACCGGCTGATGGCGGCCGAAACCTCATCCGTCCCCGCGACCGGGCCGGCCGAGGCCGCCCCCGCCGACAAGCAGGCGCTGCGGCTGTGGTTGCGCCTGCTGGACTGCTCGGGCTTGGTGGAGAAGATCGTCCGTACGCGGCTGGCCGAGACATTCGACACCACCCTGCCGCGCTTCGACGTGCTGGCGGCGCTGGAGCGCGCGCCCCAAGGCCTGCAGCTCGGCGAGCTGTCGCGCTGGCTCAAGGTGTCGAACGGCAACGTCACCGGCATCGTGACGCGGCTGACGGCCGAGGGCCTGATCGACCGCACGGTCGACCCGAACGATGGGCGGGTGTTCCGCGTCTCGCTGACCGCGGCCGGCCGGGAAGCCTTCCTGGCCATGGCCGCCGCCCACGAGGCCTGGATCAACACCCTGTTCGAAGGGCTCGGCGCAGCCGAGCAGGGTGAGCTTCTGACACTCTTGACCCGACTGCAGCGCTCCGTCGCCGAGCGGGCGGCCGAGCCGGGGTCAGAGGCCTAGAACGGGTTTTCGCCGTTGAGGATCGCGCCCAGCTTCGGTGGGTCGATGTTGCCGCCGGAGATGACGCAGACGATCCGGCCCTGGCCCACGCCGGCCAAGGCCGCGGCGACCGGCGCCGCCCCGGCGCCCTCGGCGATCACGTGATGGCGTCCGGCCAGCAGGCGGATCGCCTCGGTGATCTGGGCGAAGGAGGCGCAGGCGGCCTCGTCGACGCATCGGCGCACCAGCGGCCACATCTCGTCCAGCACGGTGGTCGAACCCATGCCGTCGACGAAGCTCTGGTCGTGGGTGACCTTCACCGGCCGGCCGGCGGCCAGCGCCGCCGCGGCGGGCTGGGAGGCCTGGGATTCGATGGCGATCATCCGCACGCCCGGCCGCTCGCGGCGCATCACCGAGCCGATGCCGCTGATCAAGCCGCCGCCGCCGAAGGGGACGATGATGGCGTCGACTTCCGGCAGGTCCTCCAGGATCTCCGCGCCGATGGTCGCGTTGCCGGCGACGACCGCCTGTTCGGCCACCGGATGGATGAAGACCCCGTCCGCATCCTCGAACCGCCGCGCGGTCATCACCGTCCACCAGTCGTCGAACGGGACCCGCACGACGCGCGCACCCAGCGCCTTCAGCGCCGCGGTCTTGGTCGCGGCGGAGGTCTCGGGGACCACGACGGTCGCCGCAACGCCCAGTTCGCGCGCAGCCAGCGCCAGGCCCTGGCCGAAGTTGCCGGCGCTGGAGGTCACGACGCCCCGCGCCAGCCGGTCGGCGCCCAGCGACAGCATGGCGTTGATCGCCGGGCGGATCTTGAACGAGCCCAGCGGCTGGAGGTTCTCCAGCTTCAGGTAGACGCCGGGAACACCGTCGAGCCCGACCAGCGGCGTGCGCAGGGCGTAGGGCGCGATCCGCGCCCGGGCGGCGTCGACCTCGGCGGCGGTGGGCAGGGTCAGCATGGGGCGCGCCCTAGAAGTCGACGGTCTGGCCGACGCCCTGCGCCTTGGCCTTCTGCAGCACGTAGTGGGCCGAGGCCAGGTCCTGGGCGGCGATGCCGAGCGACTTGTAGATCGTCACGTCCTCGCCGGTCAGCCGGCCGGCCTTGGTCCCGTTCGCCACCGCGCCGATCTCGGCCAGGATGTGTTCGGGCGTGATGGCGCCGGCCTTCACCGCGCGCAGGTATTCGCCCGCCTCGTTGACGGTGGACTCGCGATAGTCGACGAAATAGCGCGCGCGGGCGACCAGCGGGGTGTCGATCTCGGCGGTCGAGGCGATGCTGGAGCCGACCACGTTCAGGTGGGCGCCCGGCGCGACCCATTCGCCCAGCAGGATCGGCTCGCGGGCCATGGTCACGGTGCAGATGAGGTCGGCGCCGGCGACCGCCGCCTGGACGGTTGCGATCGGCTCGATGGTCGCGCCGTGGCGCGCGCCCTCGGCCTCGGCGAAGGCCGCCGCCTTGGCCGGGTCGCGGGTCCAGATGCGGATGCGGCGCAGCGGCCGGACGGCCAGCATGGCGGCGAGGTGGCTCTGCGCCTGCTCGCCCGCGCCCAGGATCGCCAGGTCGCCGGCGTCCGGACGGGCCAGAAGGTCGCTCGCCAGGCCGCTGGCCGCGGCGGTGCGGATGGCGGTGATCTCGGCCGCGTCCAACATGGCGACGGGCTGGCCGTGTTCGGTCTCGAACAGCAGCACCAGGCCCAGGTGCGAGGAGAACTGGCTGCCATGGTTGCGGGGGAACAGGCTGACCAGCTTGATCCCGAAACACGACGGATCGGCCAGATAGCCCGGCATGGCGCCCATCATGCCGACGTCGTCCGGCATGACCATGACCGAGCGCAGCGGCACGCGCGCGCGGCCCTCCGAGACCGCGATCATCGTGCGGCGCATCAGCTCGACGCATTCGGCCATCGGCAGCAGCGCACGCACCTCGGCGCCGCGCAGGATGCGGATCTCCATCGACTTCCCCTCCAGGTCCCAGAGCACGGTAGGTGAAAGCGCGCGCGGTTTCGCCGCTAGGACGTGCTCCAAACGTCAGATTTCAGAGTATCGTTAGGTCAAGCGATCCACCTGACCCCAAGGCTCTAGTTCGGGAAGTACGCCTCGCGCAGATCCTGCAGCGCCGCGATCAGCGTCTCCACATCGTCCTCGTTGTTATAGTAGTGGAAGGCGGCGCGCACGTTGGCGTCGCGGTGCGAGGTGACGATGTCCCGCGCCATCAGGGCGGCCGAAAGCGCGCCGCTATCGCGCGAGGGAATGGCGACGGTCGCGCCGCGCCGCGCGTCCAGGTCCGGCGTGACGCTGACCCAGCCGATCTCCTCCAGCCGCTCCATGCAGCGCCGGGTCAGGGCGCGCACGCGCTGCTCGATGACGTCGGTTCCGACCCGCAGGATGATCTCCAGCCCGGCCTCGGCGGCGTAGCAGTTGACCACGGCGGGCGTGCCCGCCTCGAACCGGCGGGCGGACATCGACGGCCGGTTGGCCGTGATGTCCATGGCGACGATGTTCTCCTGGGCGAACCAGCCGGAGTTGGTCGGGACCAGCGAGCGGACGAAGGCCTCGCGCACATAGAGGAAGCCGATGCCGGCCGTGCCCAGGAGGTATTTCAGCATGCCGCCGACGGCGAAATCGACGTCCAGCGTCTTCACGTCGACGCTCATCGAGCCGATCGACTGGTAGCCGTCCAGCAGCACCAGGGCGCCCTTGGCCCGGGCGATCTTGACGATGCCCGGGATGTCCAGCTTGGCCCCGTTGCGGAAGCAGACGTGGGTGATGGCGACGAGCTTGGTCTCCTCGTCGATCGCCTGCTCGAAATGCTCCAGCGGGATGTAGCCGTCGGCGTCCCGGCCGACGTGGACCACCTTGGCGCCGCGCGGCTCCTGGGCGTGCCAGATCTGGGCGTTGGTCGGGAATTCGAAGTCGCTGACCACGACCTTGTTGCGCGGTCCGGTGAAGTCGATGGCGCTGGCCAGGGCGTTGAGGCCGGCCGAGACCGAGGCGGTGACGGCGATTTCGTCCGGCGAGGCGTTCAGCAGCCGGGCGACGAGGTCGCGGACCGCCTCGTTCTTGGTCACCCAGACATCCCAGTCGGCGCCCACCGCCAACCGGTCGTCCATATAGGCCTCGAAGGCGGCTTTGACCGTGTCGGCCAGGGCGCAATAGGAGCCGCTGTTCAGGTAGGTCTTCCGACTCAGCAGAGGAAACTCGCCGCGCAGGGCCTCGAAATTGGGTTCCATGTCTCTCTGGTTTCCGTCTCGACGTCGACGCGCGCGGGGTGGCGACGGGTATATGTATTTTCATATGATTGTGCAATTACGAAGTCCGTAAGCCCGTCCAGAGGAGTGCGCGAGCGATGATCGAAAAGGTCGGGCCGGTCCCTCTCGCCGACATCCTGGCCGCCCAGGCGCGGCTTGAGGGCATAGCGGTGCGTGCGCCTGTGGCCCGTTGCGAGGCCGCGCCGGATGGGATCACGCTCGACCTGAAGCTGGAGTCGCTGCAGCCGATCAGTTCGTTCAAGCTGCGTCCGATCGGCAATGCGGTGCTGACCAAGCCCGCCGCGGCGCTCGGGGAGGGGATCTACACCTCGTCCTCCGGAAACAGCGCCCTGGCCGTGGCCTGGATGGCGCGGCGGCTGGGCCTTGCGGCCACGGCCGTGGTGCCGGAGGCGACGCCCGAGGCCAAGCTTTCGGGCCTGCGCCGGCTGGGCGCGGTGATCGAGCGCCTGCCGTTCCAGGACTGGTGGCGGGCGATCGAGACCGGTGGCCTGCCCGGTCGCGCCGGCTGCTACATCGACGCGGTGCGTGATCCCGCCGCCCTGGCCGGCGACGGGACGATCGGGATCGAGATCCTGGAGCAATGCCCCGACGTCGAGGCCATCTTCACGCCGTTCGGCGGCGGCGGGCTGGCCTGCGGCATCGCCTGCGCGGTTCGGGCGCTCAAACCCTCGGTCAAGGTCATCGCCTGCGAGATCGAGACCGCCGCGCCGTTCACCGCGGCCCTGGCGGCGGGCGAGCGCGTCGTCATTCCCTTCGATCCGGGCTTCGTCAGCGGGGTCGGCTTTGGCCAGGTCCTGCCGGAGATGTGGCCCATGGTCGGCGAGATGATCGACGGGGCCATGACCGTCTCGCTGGACGAGATCGCGGGCGCCATCCGCACCCTGGCCGAACGCAACCGCGTCATCGCCGA
>JARLIQ010000066.1 GCA_031291645.1 Caulobacteraceae bacterium
CGGCCGCAAGCCCGGGCGGCCGGTGATACGGCCCACAGGCCGGTCGGTTCAAGCGACGGAGCCGCCGGCCGGCCCGCTCCTACCCGCCAGGACGCCCAGCAATCGGGCTCTGGGCGCCCATTGTCCAGCCAGGCGGTCGGTGGCGGCGGCCGGATGGGAGGCTGCGCCCCGCTCGTGACAGGTTTGCAACCATCACGGGAATTTGTTGATTTGCGCAGGTCAGCGAGCTTGCGGGCCCGACTGAAACCAGACCTGGAAGCGGCCGGAACGGGCTGAAATCGAGGTCCTGGGCCGTGTTGCGCAACGCGGCGGGTGACAGGCCGGGCGCGGCTTGGCACGTTGCCAGCCTCGTGATTCCCAATCGGAGCCCTTCTGTGACCCTCAACGACCTCATCGACCAAGTCGCCGCCAGCGAGGCCAAACTCACCAAGGCCGAAGCCAAGAGCCTGATCGATGGCCTGTTCGCCGCCATCCGCGACGCCTCCGTCAAGGGCGAGGAAGTCTCGATCTCGGGCTTCGGCAAGTTCAAGGTGCAGGACAAGCCCGCCCGCACCGCCCGCAACCCGCGCACCGGCGAGTCCATCGACGTGGCCGCCACCCGCAAGGTGGTGTTCCAGCCGGCCAAGGCCCTGAAGGACGCCGTCGCCGGCTGAGCCCGCGACCTGCGATGATCCCTGGAGCCGCGGGCGGGCGATGCTGAACCTTCTGCCCGCCCGCGAGCGCCGGCCCACGCCGTGGAAGAACGGCCAGGGCTGGACCACGGAGATCGCCATCCATCCGCCGGGCGCCGGCCTCGACCGTTTCGACTGGCGCGCGAGCATCGCCGAGGTGGCCGTGAGCGGCCCCTTCTCCAGCTTCCCTGGCCTTGACCGGTGGCTGGCGGTGCTGGAGGGGGCCATGACCCTGGTCATCGACGGCGCGGCCCCCCTGGCGCTCGACGCCGGGGCCGAGCCGGCCCGTTTCCCGGGCGACGTCCCGGTCTGGGCGGAGGTCCGCTCCGGCCCGGTGCGCGACCTCAACATCATGACCGCGCGCGGCCGGGTGGCGGCCGACATCCGGCGCCTTCAGCTGGAACCGGGCGTTCCGCTCCGACTGGCGGCGGCGGACGAAATGCTGCTCGTCTGCCTGTCTGGCGAGGTCCGGATCGGGATCGACGACGGCGCTTCGGCGGCGCTGGGCGAACTGGACGCCGTGCTGGTCACCGGCGCCGCCGGCGGGCTCGTGGAGGCGAGCGCGCCTGCGAGGCTGATCGCCGCCGGCTTCACGCGCGCCGCGGGCTGATCAGCTCACCGCCCAGGCCGCCTCCAGCAGCGCCGCGACCGATGCGTCCGCCTCGCCCGGCGAGGCCAGCGCCAGCCGGCTCCTGAGCCGCTCGGACCAGCTTTCGTTCTTCGGCGCCTGCAGGCGCGGATCGGCGTCCGGCGCCAGCGCCAGGCCCAGCATGGCCCCACCGCCCCGCACCGGCCGCACCGCCGCGAACTGCACCTTGCGCGACCAGGCCGAATAGGCCTTGCGCTGGCCGGCGACGACCTCGGGCAGGGCCTCGGCCGCGGCCCTGACCGCCTCGTAGACGGCCCGCGACGCCGGGTCGGTCCAGAGCGCTTCGCGCAGAGCGTCCGGCTCGCTCCAACCCATGGCCGGCGGGAAGGCCTCGGACAGCACGTAGGACGCACGGTTCTGCAAGAGGCCGTGGGCCGTCTTGAACCATTTGAGCCGCGCGCGGTGGCCGCTCTCCGGACAGGTCCGGGCGATCGCCACCCATTCGGCCAGCGACCGGCCCGTCTCCCGCTCCAGGCCCGCCCGCACCGAGGCGAACCACCGCTCCTGGCGCTCGGTCAGCTGGTCGCGGGCGGCCATGTGCCGGTTCCTCAGAGGGCGCGGGTGAAGGACAGCCGGAAGGCGCGGCTGTCGTCGTGGGTCTGGCGCACGCCGTCGATCACGTCCGACGCGCGCGAGCCGGAATAGTAGAGGCTGGTGTTGGTCCGCAGTCCGCCGACCAGATTGTCGACCTGGAAGCCGACGGTCACCGGCCCGGCCCGGTAGTTGATCACCCCGCCCAGGCCGGCCGAGGGCGACAGGGTGTCGACCTCGCTCATCTGGTAGATCGACTGCGGCCCGCTGAGCTGGGCCTTGACGCCCCAGTTGACCGGCAGGCTTCCCAGCACGCCGGTGAGGTCGATCTCGGCCTGGTAGGGCGCATCGCCCGAGATCGGCCGCCGAAGGCCGGTGAAGGGATCGGTGACCTGGGACTGCCGCCAGCCGGCCGTGGCGCTCAGCTTGGCGCCCGGCGCGTAGGGCAGCGCCACCGGCGTGGAGAAGGCGACCTGCACCTCGCGCCGCTGGCCCGCGCCGATGCTGACCGGCGCCTGGCCGCCCCCGACCGGGCCGAGGTCGGTGACGCTCTCCAGGTTGGACTGGATCAGGCTGGCGGACACCACGATCGCGCCGGGCAGGGTCTGCCTGACGCTGGCGGTGTAGCGCCAGGCCCGGTCGGGCTGGAAGCTCGCGGGTTCGGAGCGGACGGCCGTGGCCAGCACGCTGGCGAAGGTCGCGAACTGGGCCGCGTTGGGGGCGGTCACGGCCCGCTCGGCGCCGATCTTCCATTCGCCGTCGGCCCAGGGCGTCAGGGTCCCGACCACGTGCGGCGTCGGATAGGCGTAGGCGGCGCTGGTCCCGGTCACCGCCACGCCCAGGGTCTCGACGGCGTCGCCGGCCTCTAGGCTGAAGCGCGCGACCGGCCTCCACGTCAGGTCCGCGAACACGCGCGCGGTGTCCGAGCGCAGGTTGCTGGCCGTCGGCGATCCGCCGGCCGGCGCGTAGACCAGGGTGTCGACCCCGCCGCTGGTGGTCTCGCCGCCGAACTGCAGTTCGAGCGGCGTCACGGGCGTCAGGATGGCCGCGACCTTGGCCGAGCCGGTCTGGGTGCTGGTCAGCTGGCCGGAGACGCCGGGCGCCAGAGGATTGAGCTGGGAGAGTTGGCGCTTGAGCTGGTTGGACAGGCTCACTTCGAGCCGCGCCGTCCCGCTTGGGCTCCAGATCGCGGTCAGCTGGGCCTGGCCGCCGGTCCACGACTGGCCCCAGGCGCTGGCGCCCAGCGGGTCGGGCCCGACCTCCAGCCCGCCGCTCTCGATATTGGCCTGCAGCTTGGTCTCAAGGTTGTCGAGGCGCAGGTCGAGGTTGGCGCGGCCGCCGACCGAGGGCTGGTCGCTCGCGGGATTGTAGGCGTCGAGAGTGAAATCGCCGTCGTCGACGTGAATCGCGGGCGCGCCGGACTCGGCGTGGGCGGCCGGGGCGAGGGCCGCGACCAGCAGCGCCAGCCGCCAGGCCGGCGTCGGCCTGCGGCGCATGACCTGACGCGCGAGATGACCCACGCCGCTTCTCCCAAGGCCCGCCGGACGGGCGCTCAAAGCCTGCCCCGCCCTGGCCCTCTATGGCCCCCGACGGTGACGGATTCCAATCAACGATCGCTTGATCGCGCGCAAAAGATCGCGGTCAGGACGCAGCGGGCCAGACGACGGGGAAGAGTGGGTGATCCATGGGCGCCCCGGCCGGCAGTTCCGCCTCCAGGCCCGGGAAATCCGGCGAGGTCGGCCAGGCCCTCGGCGCGTGGGTCGCGTCCTCGCCCAGGAAGCGGACCGAGAAGACCCGCCGGCGACGGTCGGCGCCGGCGGCGGAATGCAGGGTGAGCATGTGGAAGGCCACGACGTCGCCCGGCTCCAGCGCCCAGCCCAGGATCGGCCAGGCCGCACGGTCGGCCTCGATGTCCGGCAGGTCGGCGAGGCTGCCTTCCGGAAACCACTTCGCCTGGGCGTCCATGAAGCTGCGCGGCATCAGCCAGGGGCCGAGGTGCGAGCCGGCGACGAACTCGAGGCTGGCCGCCCGGCTGACCGGGTCGACCGGGACCCAGAAGCTGACGTTCTGGCGGCCCTCGACGTTGTAGTAGGGCTGGTCCTGGTGCCAGGGCGTCGGCTGCAGGGTGCCGGCTTCCTTGGTCAGCATGTGGTCGTGGTAGAGCCGCGCGGTCGGGCTGCCCATCAGTTCGGCGGCGACCTGGCCCAGGCCCGACTCGAAGATGAAACGGCGATAGGCCGGGTTCTCGTCCCAGCAGCAGAAGTCCTCGACGAACCGGCCCGGGTCGTCCGGCCGGCTCGCCGTCTTGGCCCTGGGACTGGGCCGGGCCAGGTTCTCGTCGATCCCCGAACGCAGCAGGTCGACCATCTGCGGGACCAGCGCGCCCCGCAGGCGGACCGCCCCGTCGCGACGGAAGTCGCGGGCGACGTCGCCGGCCAGGCTCACCGCCCGGTGAACGCCGCTGGGCGCTTCTGCAGGAAGGCGGCGACCCCTTCGCGGAAGTCCTCGGTCTTGCCCGCGACCCGCTGGGCCTGGCGCTCGTAGTTGAGCTGTTCCGTCCAGCTGAGATCCAGGGAGGCCCACAGCTCCTTGCGGATCAAGCCGAGCGCGGCCGGGCCGTTGGCCAGTTCCTGGGCGAGGCCCAGCGCGGTCGGCATCAGCTCGGCGTCGGGGACGCAGCGATTGATCAGGCCCCACTCCAGCGCCTTGGCCGCGGGGATGCGGTCGCCGAGCAGCATCATCTCCATGGCCCGCGCCTTGCCGATGTGGCGCGGCAGCAGGTAGCTGGAGCCGCCGTCGGGCACCAGGCCGATGCGGCGGAAGGCCTGCAGGAAGTAGGCGCTCTCCGCCGCCACGATGATGTCGCCGAGGATGGCCAGCGAGCAGCCGACGCCGGCCGCCGCGCCGTTGACCGCGGTGACCAGCGGGATCGGCAGGTCGCGGATGGTGCTGACCAGGGGGTTGTACAGGGTTTCGAGCGCCCCGCCGGCGTCCGGCTTGCCGTCGCCGTCCACCTTGCCGCCGCCGGGGCCCGCCTGCAGGTTGGCGCCCGAGCAGAAGCCCCGCCCCTCGCCGGTCAGGACCACGGCGCGCGCGGGCTTGGCGCCCAGGCTGACCGCCTTCAGCGCGTCGTTCAGCTCGCCGCCCATCTCTATGCCGGCGGCGTTCATCGTCGTCGGGTCGGACAGGGTGATGACCGCCACGTCGCCGTCGGTGGAAACCTTGATCTTGTTGTAGCTCATCGGTCCTCCCTGGGGTCCTTGGCGGACGCCCTATGGTCTCAGCGCGCCCGCGCCTCGGCGGGAGACTGGGTATAGCCGAGCCTTACGTTGAGTTCGTCAAGCAGGCGGATGGCGGCGTCGGGCACCTTGGTCCCGGGCTGGAACACCGCCGCGACGCCCTCGTCGTAGAGCGCCTTGAGGTCCTCGTCCGGAATCACGCCGCCGACCACGATCATGATGTCGGGCCGGCCGAGCTTGGCGAGTTCGGCCTTCAGCTCCGGCACCAGGGTCAGGTGCCCGGCGGCGAGCGAGCTGGCGCCCACCACGTGCACGTCGTTGTCCACCGCCTCCCTGGCGGTCTCGGCCGGGGTCTGGAACAGGGCGCCCACGTCGACGGAGAAGCCGAGGTCGGCGAAGCCGGTGGCGATCACCTTCTGGCCGCGGTCGTGGCCGTCCTGGCCCATCTTGGCGATCATCACCCTGGGCGCGCGCCCGTCGGCCTGGGCGAAGGCCTGGACCATGTCGCGGGCGCGGGCGGCCTTGGGGCTGTCCTTGGTCTCCGCGCCATAGACGTCCCGCAGGAGCTGGATCTTGGCCTTGTGCCGGCCGAACACCTTCTCCATCGCCAGGCTGATCTCGCCGACCGTGGCCTTGGCCCGCGCCGCGTCCACCGACAGGGCCAAAAGGTTGCCGTCGCCCCGCGCGCCGTCCTCCAGCGCCTTGAGCGCGGCCTCGACCGCCGCGGGATCGCGCTCGGCCTTGAGGCGGGCAAGCTTTTCGAGCTGCTGGGCGCGGACGGCGGCGTTGTCGACCTTGAGCAACTGGATGTCGTCGGGCTGGTCGCTGATGTAGCGGTTGACGCCGACCACGGTCTGCTGACCGCTGTCGATCCGCGCCTGGGTGCGGGCCGCCGCCTCCTCGATGCGCAGCTTGGGCACACCCTGTTCGATCGCCTTGGCCATGCCGCCCAGGGCCTCGACCTCCTCGATGTGGGCCAGGGCCCGCGCCGCCAGGTCGTGGGTCAGCCGCTCGACGTACCAGGAGCCGCCCCACGGATCGATCGAGCGGACGAGGCCGCTCTCGGTCTGCAGCACGATCTGGGTGTTGCGCGCGATGCGGGCCGAGAAGTCGGTCGGCAGGGCGATGGCCTCGTCCAGCGAATTGGTGTGCAGGCTCTGGGTCTGGCCGTTGGTGGCGGCCATGGCCTCGATGCAGGTGCGCGCGACGTTGTTGTAGACGTCCTGGGCCGCCAGCGACCAGCCGCTGGTCTGGGTGTGGGCCCGCAGCGACAGGGAGCGCGAGTCCTTGGGCTGGAAGTTGCGCTTCATCAGCTTGGCCCAGAGCAGCCGGCCGGCCCGCTGCTTGGCCACTTCCATGAAATAGTTGACCCCGGCGCACCAGAAGAACGACAGGCGCGGCGCGAAGACGTCGACGTCCATCCCCGCCGCGACCCCGGCGCGCACGTATTCGATCCCGTCGGCCAGGGTGTAGGCCAGCTCCAGGTCCAGCGAGGCGCCCGCCTCCTGCAGATGGTAGCCGCTGATCGAGATCGAGTTGAACTTCGGCATCTCCTTGGCGGTGTAGGCGAAGATGTCCGAGATGATCCGCATCGAGGGCGCAGGCGGGTAGATGTAGGTGTTGCGCACCATGAACTCTTTCAGGATGTCGTTCTGGATCGTTCCTGAAAGCTTGGCCGGCGCGACGCCCTGTTCCTCGGCGGCGACGATGTAGAGGGCCAGGATCGGCAGCACCGCGCCGTTCATGGTCATCGACACGCTCATCTCGTCGAGCGGGATGCCGCTGAACAGGGTGCGCATGTCGAGGATGGAGTCGATCGCGACCCCGGCCATGCCGACGTCGCCCTTCACGCGCGGATGGTCGCTGTCGTAGCCGCGGTGGGTGGCCAGGTCGAAGGCCACCGACAGGCCCTTCTGCCCGGCCGCGAGGTTGCGGCGGTAGAAGGCGTTGGAATCCTCGGCCGTGGAGAAGCCGGCGTACTGGCGGATGGTCCACGGATTGGTGACGTACATGGTCGGGTACGGCCCGCGCACGAACGGCGCGATGCCCGGATAGCCGGCCAGGAAGTCCAGCCCCTCGACGTCGGCGGGACCAAAGGCGGGCTTCACGGCCACGCCTTCGGCCGTCTCCCACAGGGGGCGGTCGGCGGCGGTTGCTGCGCCGGCGGGCGCGGCGGCGTCGAAGGCCAGGGCGGCGAAGTCGGGAAAGCGGCTCATCGGCTGGCCTCCTCGAAGGGCTCGGCGAGGCGGATCGGGGTCAGCGGCGGGGCGCTGGCGTCCGGTCCCGGCAGGCGCGGCGACGGCGCCTCGACCGCGAAGGCGCGCCGGTCGGGCGTCTCGACCTGGACCTCGGCCTCGTTCGCATTGGGATAGACGGTGACGCCCACCAGCTTGATCCTGCCCTCGGCGATCGCCGCCTGGCGCCGGGCGCGGACCTGCCCGGCCTCGCGCGCGACGTGACCCGAGGCCAGGGCCGCCGCGGCGCCGCCTTCGGCCTCGATGGCCTGGAACGCGGCCCAGCCGGCGCGGGCAAGCTCGTCCGTCAGGCTCTCCAGGTACCAGGCCCCGCCGGCGGGATCGCAGACACGGCCGAGGCTCGCCTCCTCCATCAGCACCAGCTGGGTGTTGCGCGACTGGCGCCGGGCGAAGCCGGTCGGCAGGCCCAGGGCGTCGGTGAAGCAGCCGAGCACGATCGCATCGGCCCCGCCCGCGGCCGCCGCGAAGCCGGCCGCGGTCAGCCGCAGCATGTTGGTCCAGGGATCGCGCCGGGCGATCATCCGGTGCGAGGCGCGCGCCTCGATCCGCGCCGGGGCCGAGGCGCCGCAGGCGCCGGCGATCCGGCTCCAGATGGCGCGGGCGGCGCGCAGCTTGGCGATGGAGACGAAATAGTCGCCGTCGACGGCCAGGCCCAGGCCGATGCGGGCGAAGGCCTCGTCCATCGACAGGCCCGCACGAACCAGGGCCTTGGCGTAGGCCACGGCGCTGGCGGCCGCAAAGCCCAGCTCCAGCGCCTCGCCGGCGCCCGCCTCGTGCGCGACGCGGCCGCTGGCCAGGAACAGGCTGGCCCTGGGATAGGGCTCGGCCAGGCGCGCTGCGGTGTTGGCGGCCGAGATCAGGTGCGCCTCGATCGGACCGGGGCTGGCGCCCGCCTGCGCCAGGGCGCCCAGGGGATCGAGGTGGAAGTCGAGCCGGGCGCTCGGCGAGGACTTGGCCGCGGCGGCCAGCCAGTCGGCCGCCTTGGGGCCGAGGAAGCCGGCGTCGATGGCCACGCTCGCCAGCTCCAGCACCACCCCGTCCAACACCCGCGCCAGGCCCTCGGCCGAACCGACCGCCACGCCCGTCTCGCCGGTCGGATCGATCCGCACGACCAGGGACGAGGCCCCGCCCTCCAGGTCCTCCAGCGCCTCGGCGTTGGCCCGCGCCGGATCGGGATGGGCGATCAGGGTGCGCAGGTCCCACGCGCGCGCCTCGTCGCGCGCCGCCAAGGCCGGCCGCGCCGGCGCCGCGGCGTCGTCGGCCCGGTAGAGCGGCTGAATCGGCAGGCCGTCGTCGGTGTGGCCGACCAGGGTCTCGAACGGCGCGCCCTTGATGGTCTTGTCGACCAGCTTCATCCAGTCGGCGCGGGTGGGCGCGGCGAAATCCCCGGCCAGCGGTGTGGGGCGCTCGCTCATCCTAGGCGAACTCCACCAGGACCTCGTCGGCCGCGACGCTGTCGCCGGCCTTGGCGTTCACCGCCTTGACCACGCCCTCGCGCTCGGCGCGGATGATGTTCTGCATCTTCATCGCCTCGATCACACAGACCACCTCGCCCTCGCGCATGGTCTGGCCGGCCGCCGCGTCCATCGAGACCACCAGGCCCGGCATGGGCGAGATCACCAGGCGCGAGGTGTCGGCCTTCTTCTTTTCCGGCAGCCGGTCGTGCAGCTCGGCCGAGAGCGGCGTCAGCACCAGCACGCGCGCCTTGGCGGCCCGGTGGCGGATGACGAAGCCTTCCCCGGCCGGCTCGACCGCCACGGTGAAGGCGGCGCCGTCCAGTTCGCCGCGGAACAGCGGCAGGCCCGGGCGCCAGTCGATGGTGGAAAGGCGCAGCGTGCGCTCTTCGCCCGGCAGTTCGACCGTCAGCCCGTCCTCCAGGTCCGACAGCTTCACCGGCCGCTTGGCCTTGCCGACCGCCACCACCCATTCGGTGCGGCTCAGGGGACCGGAGAGGCCGTTGCCGACGCGCCGGGCGCGGGCGGCCAGGGTGCGGTGCATGTAGGTCGCCGCGGCGGTCATCACGTCGGCCTGGAACGGCGTCGGCTCAAGACCGGCGAAGCCGTCGGGGAACTCGTCGGCGATGTAGCTGGTGGCGAGTTGCCCGGACTTGAACCGCTCCTGGTCCATCACCGCCGCCAGGAACGGCACGTTGTGGTTCAGGCCCTCGATGTGGAAGTCCTCGAGCGCGCGGCCCATGCCGGCGATCGCCGCCCCCCGGGTGGGCGCCCAGGTCGCCAGTTTGGAGATCATCGGGTCGTAGAACATCGAGATCTCGTCGCCTTCGCGCACCCCGGCGTCGTTGCGCACGACATAGCCGTCCGCCGCCCCCTCGACCGGCGGATCATAGCGCACCAGCCGGCCGATGGACGGCAGGAACTTGCGGTAGGGGTCCTCGGCGTAGATCCGGCTCTCGATCGACCAGCCGTTGATCTTCAGGTCCTTCTGCTCGAAGCCCAGCGGCTCGCCGGCGGCGACGCGGATCATCTGCTCGACGAGGTCCAGGCCCGTGATCAGCTCGGTCACCGGGTGCTCGACCTGCAGCCGCGTGTTCATCTCCAGGAAGTAGAAGCTCTTGTCCTGGCCGGCGACGAACTCGACCGTGCCGGCGCTGTCGTAGCCGACGGCCTGGGCCAGGGCGACGGCCTGGGCGCCCATGGCCGCGCGGGTGGCCTCGTCGAGCAGCGGCGACGGCGCCTCCTCGATGACCTTCTGGTTGCGCCGCTGGATCGAGCATTCGCGCTCGAACAGGTGGACGACGTGGCCGTGCTTATCGCCCAGCACCTGGATCTCGATGTGGCGCGGGCTCTCGATGAACTTTTCGATGAAGATGCGATCGTCGCCGAACGCGCCCTTGGCCTCGGCGCGGACGGCCGGGAAGCCCTCCTCGACGTCCTTGCGCCCCCAGGCCACGCGGATGCCCTTGCCGCCGCCGCCGGCCGAGGCCTTGAGCATCACCGGATAGCCGATCTCCTCGGAGATGCGCACGGCGTGGGCGACATCCTGGATCTCGCCGATGTGGCCGGGCACGCAGGAGACGCCGGCGGCCGCCGCGAATTTCTTGGATTCGATCTTGTCGCCCATCGCCTCGATGGCGTGGGGATTGGGGCCGATGAAGACGATGCCCTCGTCGGCGCAGCGCTGGGCGAACTCGGCCTTCTCGGACAGGAAGCCGAAGCCGGGGTGCACCGCCTGGGCGCCGGTCTCGCGGCAGGCCGCGATGATCTTGTCGGCCACCAGATAGGATTGGGCGGCCGGCGCGGGGCCGATGAACACCGTCTCGTCGGCCATCTCCGCCGCCAGGCTGTCGGCGTCGGCCTCGGAATAGACCACCACGGTGGCGATCCCCATCCGCCGCGCGGTCTTGATGATGCGGACCGCGATCTCGCCCCGGTTGGCGATCAGAATCTTCGAAAACATCAGGCTCGCCTGCCCTCCAGAGGTCTTTTTCGGCGCGCCGCCCAGGGCGCGCGCCAATACGGCCAGCGCTTCTAGGCGCCTGCCGCTGCGTGAGTCACGCGCGTTGTGTTTTAGTCGGCCAGCCTCTAGCCGGCCAGACGCTCGGCGGTCGCGGGGCTCTCCGCCGCGGGCGCGTCCTCGAGCCGGGCCAGCAGGGCCTCGTACTCGTCCCACAGCGCGGCCGGCAGCCGCTCGCCGAACTTTTCATAGAACGGCGGGATGTGCGAGGCCTCCTCGCCCCAGACCTCGCGGTCGACGCTGGTCAGGACCCGCAGTTGGTCGGCGGTCAGGTCCAGGCCCGTGACGTCCAGCGCGCCGGGCGCGGGCAGGTTTCCGATCGGGCTGGCGACGGCGGCGCCATGGCCCTCCAGCCGCTCGAAGATCCACTTCAGCACCCGGCTGTTCTCGCCGTAGCCCGGCCAGATGAACTTGCCGCGCACGTCCTTGCGGAACCAGTTGACGAAATAGATCCTGGGCAGCTTCTGCGGGTCCGCCTCGGCGCCCAGCTTCAGCCAGTGGGCGAAGTAGTCGCCCATGTTGTAGCCGCAGAACGGCAGCATGGCGAAGGGATCGCGGCGCAGCTCGCCGACCTTGTTCTCGGCCGCCGCGGTGCCTTCCGAGGCCACGTTCGAGGCCAGGAACACGCCGTGGCGCCAGTCGAAGGCCTCGGTCACCAGCGGCTGGGCGCTGGCCCGGCGGCCGCCGAACAGGATGGCCGAGATCGGCACGCCGGCCGGGTCGTCCCACTCCTGGGCGATGATCGGGCACTGGTCGGCGGGCGCGGTGAAGCGCGCGTTCGGATGGGCGGCGGGCTCGCCGGACGCCGGCGTCCAGTCGCGGCCGCGCCAGTCGACCAAGTGGGCCGGCGCCTCGTCGGTCAGTCCCTCCCACCAGACGTCGCCGTCGTCGGTCAGGGCGACGTTGGTGAACACGCAGTTGGCGTGCAGGGCGTTGATCGCGTGGATGTTGGTGCCCTTGCCGGTGCCCGGCGCGACGCCGAAGAAGCCCGCCTCCGGGTTGATCGCATAGAGCCGGCCGTCGTCGCCGAAGCGCATCCAGCAGATGTCGTCGCCGATGGTCTCGGCCTTCCAGCCCGCCAGGCTGGGCTGCAGCATGGCCAGGTTGGTCTTGCCGCAAGCGCTGGGGAAGGCCGCGGCGACGTAACGGACCGCGCCTTCCGGCGAGGTCAGCTTGAGGATCAGCATGTGCTCGGCGAGCCAGCCCTCGTCCCTGGCCATCACCGAGGCGATGCGCAGGGCGTAGCACTTCTTGCCCAGGAGGGCGTTGCCGCCATAGCCCGAGCCGTAGGACCAGATCTCCCGCGTCTCGGGGAAGTGGACGATATACTTGGTCTCGTTGCACGGCCAGGGGACGTCGGCCTGGCCGGGCGCCAGGGGCGCACCGAGCGAGTGGACCGCCGGAACGAAGAAGCCGTCCTCGCCGAGCTGGTCGAGGGCGGCCTTGCCCATCCGGGTCATGACTTTCATCGATATCGCCACATAGGCGCTGTCGGTGATCTCGACGCCCAGGGCGCTGATCTTCGAGCCGATCGGGCCCATGCAGAAGGGCGCCACGTACATGGTGCGCCCGCGCATGCAGCCCTTGAACAGGCCCTTCAGGTCGGTCCGCATCGCCTCGGGCTCGAACCAGTTGTTGGTCGGGCCGGCGTCCTCGGGGTCCTTCGAGCAGATGAAGGTGCGGCTTTCGACCCGGGCCACGTCCTTGGGGTCCGAGCGGGCGAGGAAGGAATTGGGCCGCAGCTGCGGATTGAGCGGCTGCAGCGTGCCGGCGGCGACGAGGTCCGCGGTCAGGCGCGACCACTCCTCGTCCGATCCGTCGCACCAGTGGACCCGGTCGGGTTCGGTCAGGGCGGCGATCTCGCGCACCCACTCGATCAACGCGCGGTGCTGGGTCGGGGCCGGCTCGAGGCCCGGAATGGCGGCGGCGGTGATGACGCACTCTCCCTTTGGCCGCGACGGTCCCAGGGCCGCCCGATCCATAATTGCGACCAGAGATGCATGACGCGCGGGTCCGCCGCAAGCGGCCGATTGGGGTGACGTAGAGGCGCCCCGCGGGGAATCATTTGTTCCGCCCAAGGCTGAAGCGAAGCCGCCCGGATCGCCGGCGCCCCTGGCGGAACAGGGCTTTGCGGGCCTCACCTCCGGTCCGTCCGGACCGTCCGCCGACGCTCGTCAGCCGGCCCCGCCCGGCGCCGGACGGCCATAGAAATTGACCCTGAACGGTCCCCACCAGAGGGTCTTGCCGAGGCCCCGGGCGGCCCGGTCCAGGCTGAAGGCGCGGTCGGGCGCGCGCACCAGCCACTGCGCCAGGGCGACGGCGCCGTAGAACAGCGCCTGGCCTGCGCCGATCAGCATCCAGCGGGCGACGCCCAGCCGGTCGGGCGGGCTGGAGGCGGCGCAGTGCGCCGTGGGCCCGTGGCCGTAGGCGAAGGCGCGCAGGATGGCGTAGCCGAGGTTCAGCCGCTCGGGGACCGGGTCCTCGAACACATAGGCGTCCGGGGCCCAGGCGAAGCGCGCGCCGGCGGCCTTCATCCGGCCGAACAGGAGATCGTCCTCGCCCCCCGTCTGGTTGCGGCCGGCCGAGAACGGCCGGCGCGGGTCCGGCAGGGCGGCGCGGCGGATCAGGCTGTCGCCGCAGCCGAAATAGTCGGGGATCACGCCGGCCTCGGGCGGCCCCTCGCGGGAAAAGAACCACTCCAGATAGGCCCGGTGGCGGGTCACCGAGGCCGGAGCGCGGGCGCGGACGGGGCCGAAGACCACGTCGGCGTCGAACCGCTCCCGGGCGGCGAGCAGCGCGGCGAGCCAGCCCTCCGGCGCCTCCTCGTCGTCGTCCAGGAAGGCGATCAGGCCGCCGCCCGCGACCTCCATGGCGGCGTTGCGGACGTTGGCGACGCCGCTGCGCGGTTCGTGGACATAGATCACCGGAAAGGGCGCGCCGACGGCGAGTTCGTCCGCGATCGCCCGGGCGGAAGGAAGCTGGTCGTTGTCGGCGATCACCAATTCGACGCTCAGCCCCTCGACGCCCGCCTGGCGCAGGGCCGAGCGCGCCGCGGTCCGCAAGGGGCCGGGCCGGCGCTGGGTCGGGATGATGATCGAGACGTCCGCGCTCATGGGCTCAGTCCGCCGCCGCGCCGCGCATCGCGGACGCCGCCCGCCACGCCCGTCGCTGGCCGATGGTGCTGGTCATCGACATCCTTTTACGCCTCGCCGGTTATCGAAGCCTTGGCGACGACAAGGGCCGGGCTAGCAGCGCGGATCAGGCGTGGATCGCCTCGAACAGGGTCCAGACGCCCAGGGCCGCGAACAGCACCGCCGCGCCGATGCGCACGGCCTTGAGCGGAACCCATCGCGTCGCCGCCTCGCCCAGCAGCACGGCCGGTATGTTGGCCGCCATCATGCCCAGCGTCGTGCCGATCGCCACCAGCAGGATCTGGTGGAAGCGGGCGGCCAGGGAGATGGTGGCGATCTGGGTCTTGTCGCCCATCTCGACCAGGAAGAAGGCGATGGCCGTGGTCAGGAAGACGCCGAAATGGGTGGTCTCGCGCGGCAGGTCGTCCTCCTTGTCCGGCACGAGGGTCCAAGCCGCCGTCGCGAAGAACGAGGCGGCCACCACGTACTGGAACCAGCGCCCCTTGAGCAGGTCCGCCGCGAAATAGCCGACCGTCGCGGCGAGGCCGTGGTTGGCCAGGGTCGCCGCCAGGATGCCGGCCAGGATCGGGATGGGCCGGCGAAAGCGCGTGGCCAGCACCATGGCCAGGAGCTGGGTTCGGTCGCCGATCTCCGCCAGGGCGACGACCAGGGTCGAGATGAGGATGGGTTCCACCGGGAGACGTCCTTGCCTGGGCCAGGCGGGTGGGCCAACGGCGCAGCCCCCTCGCCCGGCCCGTGTCGGCGGAGGTCCGCGCCATTGGTCTCGCCATGGACGGCGCCGCTGCGGCGCCTGACCCGACCGCGCCACGTCCGCCCGCCGTGGCGGACGTTCGAGCATGTTGACGCGGGCCCCGCTGAAACGCGCGGGCGGCTACTCCCCAAGGGGTGGAGGCGTGTATCGCGCCCGGAGGGCCCGCGCAAGGCGGCCGCGGCTTGACAGGAGGCGCGAAGCGGGCAGTGAGCAGTCGTCCAAATCGGAGGATCAGCACGCCATGTCGAACGCCGGCCCGGCCAAGGTCACCATCTACCACAACCCCAACTGCGGCACCTCGCGCAACACCCTGGCGGCGATCCGCGCCGCGGGGATCGAGCCGGAGGTGGTCGAATACCTCAAGGTCGGCTGGACGCGGCCCCAGCTGGAGAAGCTGTTCAAGGCGATGGGCATGACCCCGCGCGAGGTGCTGCGGGTGCGCGGCACGCCCGCCGAGAGCCTGGGGCTGACCGCCCCCGCCGCCACGGACGGGCAGATCCTGGACGCCATGGTCGCCGAGCCGATCCTGGTCGAGCGGCCGATCGTGGTCACCCCCAAGGGCGCGGCGCTGTGCCGGCCGACGGACAAGGTCCAGGCCCTGCTGCCGGGCTGAGCCGGCCGCGACTCAATCCTTGATCAGCGGCGCGATCAGCCGCGCCAGCCGGCGGACGTCCGCGTCGTTCTGCTCGACCGCCGTGAAGAACGCCCCCTGGTTGAGCAATCCGGGCGAAAGCCGCACGCCGCCCCGTTCATCCTGGAGCAGCACCCCCGCTTCGATCAGCCCGGCGACCTTGCGGCGCACGGTCTCGCGTGGCAGGCCCGTCGCGCGCGTGATCGCCAGCCGGGTCACCGGCCGCTGCAGCTCGGCGGGGATGACGGTGGTCAGATCCGCGTACGGCGCCAGCCGTTCCGGCGAGTTCACCAGGTGTTGGATGTTGCCCATCGTCACCGACAGGGCGATGATCATCCGGTCGTAGTCGTAATCGAATATCGGCCCGAGATTGCGGAGCGTCCTGAGCAAATACTCCATCGAGTAGTAGCCCAGAGCCCTGGAATATTTCAACGGATTGGCGGCGCCCTTGGAGCGCATGCGTACCCCCACCCGCTCATTCTTGAGCGAGCCCTATCACCCAATCTGGGGCATAACATCGTTACGGCCAACCCGCGATGATGCACATTGCCGCAAAAGGTCGCGGGTTGGTTATGATTTGCCCCCCGCCGCGGAGGCCGCAATGAGGGTCAGTCTGCTGGTGATCGCTGCGCTCGTCGTGTTCGATCTGGGCGTCGCCTTCCTGGCCAGCCTTGGACTCGTCACGCCGCAGGCCACGGTCGCCCTACTGCTGACCAATCCCCTCGCGCTCATCCTAAACCACCAGTTGCGCGCCCGGCGGATGGCCGCCGCAGCCCGGCGCCGGGACTAGAGCGCCGCGCCGGCCGGGTCCGGGCTTGCCTCGGGCCGCCCGAATCCCGACCATCGGCCCGGCGAGGCGCACCGTGACGCCGTCCGGAATTTGGTCCCAGCATGTCCAAACGTACGCCCGCCACCGTCGTCCTCAGCCGCGAAGGCGTCGCCTTCGAGATCGCCAGCTACGACTACGATCCCGGCGCGGAGCGGATCGGGCTGCAGGCCGCCGAGGCCCTCGGCGAACCGGCGAGGCGGGTGCTCAAGACGCTGATGGCCAAGGTCGACGGCAAGCCCGTCTGCGTCGTCCTCCCCTCCGACCGCGAAGTCAGCATGAAGAAGCTGGCCGCAGCCTTCGGCGGCAAGGCCGCCGAGATGATGGCCCCGGCCGACGCCGAACGCCTGACCGGCTACCGCATCGGCGGCATCAGCCCCTTCGGCCAGAAGCGCGCGGTCCCGACCGCGATCGAGGCGGCGGCGCTGGACGAGCCCTACGTCTTCGTCAACGCCGGCCAGCGCGGCCTGCAGTTGCGGCTCGATCCCAGGGCCGCCGCCAAGGCGCTGGGCGCGACCATCGCCGCGGTCGTGGCCTGACGCCTCAGACCAGGTCGCGCGGGATCGTCCGTTCCCAGCGGCGGGAGAAGACCGGCTTGCCGCCGTCCCAGGCCTCGAAGCTCTCGGCGACGATGAACTGGGTCGGCGTCGAGCGGCAGAGGGTCCAGGCGCGCAGCTTCACCGACCAGTCGCCGCGGTCGTAGCTGTTGATCGCCAGGGCCTCCATCTCGGCGCTGTTCGGGTCGTCCTCGCGGATGGTGCGGCGCAGGCGGTAGGCCTCGCCATAGACCGTGCCGATCCCGGCGACCGGCTCGGGCGTCACCTGGTCGGAGCCCTCGACCAGGGTGTAGGTGCGCCGGCCGACTTCGCCCTCCACCGTCACCCCCTGCAGCCGGCCGGCGTCATAGAGGCCCGCGCCGGCCTTGTCAGCGGCGTAGCGGTCGCGCCAGACCCCGAACGGCGCCGGCGGATCGACGCCGGCGGCGTCGCGCACCGGCAGGGCGACGCGCGAGGCGCCGGCGGTCACGTGCAGCACCACCATCTCGGGCGACGGCCAGGCGACCGGCCACCAGGTCTCGCTCAACGCCACCCGCACCCGGCTGCCGGCCGAGAAGCGGTAGCAGGCGAACTGGCCCTTGAAGCTCACGTCGTAGTCGCGGCCGGGCTCGAGCGGGCTCGGGGCCTCGTCGCTGTCGCGGTGGGTCAGGTTGAGCAGGCCGTAGCTGACGTAGTGCGAGCGGCCGTCCGGCGTCACCTCGCAAAGGCGGGCATAGAGCTTGGCCACCGGCTTGTCGGCCCGCACGCGGATGGTGAACACCGGCTGGCCCATGACGTCCAGCGGGGCGGCCAGCGGCGGGGTGTCGAAGGTCAGGCTGAGCGCGTCGTCGCCGGATTGTTCGCGCCACCAGCTCTCCGGCTCGCCCGAGCCGTCGGAGGTGCGCCCGCCGAGGCCGACGGTCAGGTTGGTGCGGTGTTCGAGCAGCCGCTCGGGTCCCGCTTCACGCGACAGGCCGTCCGCGTTGAGGTGGAAGACCTGCGGCTCCAGGCGCGAGCTCGGCCAGCGCGGCTCGGCGACCCAGGTTCCGGGGGTGTCGTGCGGCCAGGCCGCCAGCGGCGGCAGGTCCTCGCGGAACGCCCAGACCCGCGGCTCGTCCATGATCCCGTTGGCCTCGCCGTTCAGCCAGTGGCGCCACCACCGCACCTCGATCGGCATCCAGTCGACGCCGGGCCCGGGGGTTCCGTTGGCCGCATCGCTGGGCAGGGCGCCGGCGTGGCCCGGCGGGTCGGGATAGCCCGGCCACTTGTGCGCCCAGGGGCCGATCAGCGCCCTTTGCGGCACATTGGCCTGCTCCATCATCCGCACGGCGGAGTCGAGGTAGCTGTCGAGCATGCCGGCGACGTTGAACACCGCGCAGCGGATCTTGCCGTAGTCCTGGGTCGAGGCGTTCTTCCAGTAGGCGTCGTCCCGCTGGTGCTGGTTCCAGTCGGAGACGATCGAGCGCGAGGCCTCCAGCCGCTCGCGCCATATCGGCCGCCAGCGATCCTCGCCGACGATCGCCGGATCGGGCGGGGCGCGCATCACCACCTGCCATTCCATCGCCCAGTCGAACTGGTTCTGGATCAGGCAGCCGCCGCGATAGTGGACGTCCTCGACGTAGCGCTGTTCGGTGCCGCAGGTGGAGACGATGGCCTTGAGCGCCGCCGGCGCCTTGGCCGCCGCCTGCAGAGCGGTGAACGAGCCGTACGAGATGCCGCGCATGCCGACGCGGCCGTTGCACCAGGGCTGGCGCGCGATCCAGTCGATCAGGAACAGGGCGTCGGCCTGCTCGACCGGCATATATTCGTCGATGATCGTCCCGTCGGATTCGCCGGTGCCGCGGATGTCGACCCGGATGAAGCCGATCCCCGCCTTGGCCAGGATGGGCCCGACGATGTCGTCCCGGTAGCGGTAGCCGTCGCGCTTCCTGTACGGCAGGTATTCCAGCACCACACCGGCCGGCTTCGCCATCGCGTCGGCCGGCAGGAACAGCCGCGCCGCCAGCCGCACGCCGTCGGCCATCGGGATCCAGATGTTCTCGGTGACCTTGATGTCCGGGTCGTCCAGCGGGACCGCCCGCGAGAGCGCCGCCGCCAGCCCCGGGACGCCCAGCATCCAGGCCGCCGCGCCCGCTCCGAACCAGCCCATGGCCCCGCGACGTGTGGTCATCACCGACTCCCGAAAAGACGCGCCGCACGCTCCCACGGATTAGACACCTGGACAATAGCGATGCAGCCGGCCCGCCCAGGCGCTCGACGGACGCCCAAATCGTGGGCGTGGCCGTCCCCGCCCCGATCCGTCTGGACATTCGACGATTGCGCGCTATTGTCCATTTGTCTAATAACAGACCGAAGCGACGCGCGAGGCCGCACGCTAGCAGGCTCGCACAGAATGGAGCAGACGTCCTTGGGCGCCACCTCGCCGATCCAGTCGCACAACACGCCGGACCCGGACGCGGACTGGAGCCTGCCGGCATGGCTCTACAACGACCCGGAGTTCTTCGAGCTGGAGATGGCGCGGGTCATGCGCCCGTCCTGGCAGGTGGTCTGCCACGTCAGCGACGTCCCCGAGGTCGGCGCCTTCCACACCCTGGATTTCCTCGGCGAAAGCGTGGTGGTGGTGCGCGGGGAGGACAATGAGGTCCGCGCCTTCTCCAACGTCTGCCGCCATCGCGGCTCGCGGGTGGCGGACGGCCCGTCGGGCTGTGTGCGCAAGCTGGTCTGCCCCTACCACGCCTGGTCCTATGAACTGGACGGGCGGCTGACGGGCGTGCCGCTGGGCGAGACCTATCCGGCGCTGCAGAAGGAGGCCATGGGCCTGGCGCCGGTCGAGATGGAGATCTGGCGCGGCTTCATCTTCGTGCGGCTGGAAGGCGGCGGCCCGAGCGTGGCCGAGATGATGACCCCCTACGACCACGAGGTGGAGGCCTATCGGTTCGAGGACCTCAAGGCCATGGGCCGGGTCACGCTGCGGCCGCGGCCGGTCAACTGGAAGAACGTCGCCGACAACTATTCCGACGGCCTGCACATCCGCGTCGCCCACCCGGGCCTGACCCGCCTGTTCGGCCGCAGCTATGGCGTCGAGGCCCAGCCCTGGGTCGACAAGATGTGGGGCTTCCTGCGCGATCGGCCGTCCGAGAACCTGTCCGAGCGGCTCTACCAGGCCCACCTGCCCAAGGTCGCGCACCTGCCCGAGCCGCGGCAGGGCCAGTGGCTCTATTTCAAGCTCTGGCCGAACGTCGCCTTCGACATCTACCCCGACCAGGTCGACTTCATGCAGTTCCTGCCGATCTCGCCGACCGAGACCCTGATCCGCGAGATCGCCTACGCCCTGCCCGACGAGCGGCGCGAGATGCGCGCGGCCCGCTATCTCAACTGGCGCATCAACCGCCAGGTCAACGCCGAGGACACGGTGCTGATCGAGCGCGTCCAGCAGGGCATGGCCTCGCCGAACTTCGACGTGGGCCCCCTGAGCGACACCGAAGTCTGCCTGCGCGGCTTCGCCGGCAAGATGCGCGCATTGATTCCCGAGGCGCGCCAGCGCCGCGCGCCGGCGCCCGGCTGGAGCCGGCGCTCGCAACCCGCCTCCTGACCGACCTGAGCATCCGGAACCCCTAGACCATGTCCACGCGCTACGATGCGGTGATCATCGGCGGCGGCCACAACGGCCTCGTCTGCGCCTTCTACCTCGCCCGCGCCGGCCTGAAGGTGAAGGTGCTGGAGCGCCGCGGCGTGGTCGGCGGGGCGGCGGTGACCGAGGAGTTCCATCCCGGCTTCCGCAACTCGGTCGCCAGCTACACCGTCAGCCTCCTGAACCCCAAGGTCATCGCCGACATGCGCCTGGCCGAGCGCGGCCTGCGCGTGGTCGAGCGGCCGATCTCCAACTTCCTGCCCCAGACCGACGGCGGCTACCTGAAGCTGGGCGGCGGGCTGGAGCGTACCCAGGCCGAGTTCCGCAAGTTCTCCAACCACGACGCCGAGGCCCTGCCCGCCTATTACGACATGCTCGAGCGGGTGGCCGACGTACTGCGCGACCTGGCGCTCAAGACCCCGCCCAACGCCGGCGGCGGCCTGAAGGACCTGATCGCCGCGGCCGTCCAGGGCCGGCGGCTGGCGGGCATGCCGCTGGACCAGCAGCGCGACGTGCTGGACCTGTTCACCAAGAGCGCGCGCACCTTCCTGGATTCCTGGTTCGACAGCGAGGCGGTGAAGGCCGCGTTCGGCTTCGACGCGGTGGTCGGCAACTACGCCAGCCCCGACACCCCCGGCTCGGCCTATGTCCTGCTGCACCACGTGTTCGGTGAGGTGAACGGCAAGAAGGGCGCCTGGGGCCACGCCATCGGCGGCATGGGCGCGATCACCCAGGCCATGCGCAAGGCTTGTGACGACGTCGGCGTCGAGATCGACCTGGACGCGCCGGTGGCCAGGGTGCTGGTCGATGGCGGCGTCGCGGTGGGCGTCGTGCTGGAGTCCGGCCAGGAGGTGTTCGGGACGGCCGTGGTGTCCAACGTCGGCCCCAAGATCCTCTACGAGCGGCTGATGGACCCGGCCGACCTCAAGCCCGAATTCCGCCGCCGCGTGTCGGCCTTCAAGGCCGGCTCGGGCACCTTCCGGATGAACGTCGCCCTGTCCGAGCTGCCGGACTTCACCTGCCTGCCCGGCAAGAGTGTGGGCGAGCACCACCAGAGCGGCGTCATCATCGCCCCGACCCTGGACTACATGGACCAGGCCTATATGGACGCGCGCCAGTTCGGCTGGTCCAAGGCCCCGATCGTCGAGATCCTGATCCCCTCGACCGTCGACGACAGCCTGGCCCCGCCCGGCCAGCACGTGGCCAGCCTGTTCTGCCAGCAGTTCGCCCCCAAGCTGCCCGACGGGCGCAGCTGGGACGACGAGCGCGAGGCGGCCGCCGACCTGATCATCGACACGGTCGACCGTTACGCGCCCAACTTCAAGGCATCCGTCCTTGGACGGATGATCCTTTCGCCGCTGGACCTGGAGCGGAAGTTCGGCCTGGCCGGCGGCGACATCATGCACGGCGCCATGTCGCTGGACCAGCTCTGGGCGGCGCGGCCGTTCCTGGGTAACGGCGACTACCGCGGGCCGGTGAAGGGCCTCTACATGTGCGGCGCCGGCACCCATCCGGGCGGCGGCGTCACCGGCGCGCCTGGCCACAACGCCGCGCGCGAGATCCTGGCCGACCGGACCTTGCTGGGTCGGCTGCTGGGCGGACGCTGAGCCGCGCTCATCCCGCGGGGAGCCTTACCGGCTCAGCCAGCTCCACAGGTAATCCGCCAGCGACCGCTCCACGATCAGCCGGAAGTCCGGGCCGTCGAACAGCAGGGTGACGCGGACGTCGCCCAGCCGGGTCAACGCCAGCCGCCCGGGCGCCGGATCGAGCGCGACGCCCGTCCCGCCGGCCAGCCGGTCGCGCGCGCCGGGGCCGGAGACCTCGATCACCACAAGGCCGTCCGTGGCGTCATTGGCCAGGGCCGCGCGGCCGTCGAAGCCGGACTGGAGGCGCGCCGCCAGGGCCTGGGCGGCGTCCGGCGCGCTGGCCAGCAGCCATTCCGCCGGCCCCTGCCACAGCGCCCGCTCGGACCATTGGTTCGGACCCGGCAAGGGACCGGCCACCGCCTCGATCCCCCCGCGCAGGTCCGCGTCGCGCTTCAGGTCGACGCTGAGCCGCACGAAGCCCGCATCCCGCCGCTCGGCCAGGCTCAGCGCGGGCGTCGGCAGCCGCGCCGGCTCGCCGCCGGCCGCCCGGGCCAGCACTGAGAGCGGAGGGAGCTCATGCATCGGCGTGATCCAGGAAGCGGAGGCCGGTGACCCGCGCCGGCCACACTCGGCCCTCGGACCAGACCTGCACGGTCTCGCCGAGCCGGCTGCGGCCGTCCGTCAGCAGGGCCAGGGCGATCGAGCGTCCGAGGGTGGGGCTGAACTGGCTGGAGGTGACGACGCCCTGGCTCGGATGGGGGACTCCGCCGATGACGTGGGCGCCGACGGGCGGCGTCTGCAGCGGATCGAGCGTCTGCAGCCCGACCAGCTGTTTGCGGCCCGGCGCGCTGGCGGCGGGATGGGTCAGCGAGCGCTTGCCGAGGTAGTCGCAGGCCTTGCCGCCGAAGGGCAGGCCAAGGTCGCCGGGCAGGGTCGTGCTGTCGGTGTCGATCCCGACGTCGATCGCCCCGCGTTCGGTGCGCAGCACCTCCAGCGCCTCGACGCCCGTCGCCTGGAGGCCGAAGGGCGCGCCGGCGGCCCAGAGCGCGTCGGCCAGCCGCTCGGCCGAGCGGGCCGCAACGCTGATCTCGTAGGTCGTCGCCCCGGTGAAGCTGGCGCGCTGGACGCGCGCGGGCAGGCCGGCCACCTCGCCCGTCCGGATGGTCATGCGCGGAAACGCGGCGGGGCTGAGGTCCAGGCTGGTCCCGGCCGCGGCCAGGGTCTTGCGCGCCCGGGGGCCCGACAGGGTGAAGGTCGCCCACTGGCTGGTCGCGTCCTGGATCACCACCGCCATCGGCCACTCGCCCTGGCGCCAATCCTCCAGCCAGGCCAGCACGGCCGCCGCGTGGGCGCTGGAGGTGGTCAGCAGGAAATGGTCGGCCGCCAGGCGCGCGACCACCCCGTCGTCGAACACCGCGCCCAGCTCGTTCAGCATCAGGCCATAGCGCACGCCGCCGACCGGCAGGCTGTCCACCGGCCCGGCGTAGATGTGGTCGAGGAAGGCGCCGGCGTCGGGGCCCCTGACCTCGATCTTGCCCAGGGACGAGGCGTCCAGCAGGCCGACCGCCTCGCGCACCGCGCGGACCTCGCGCGCCGTCGCCTGGGCCATCGTCTCGCCGGCCAGCGGATAGTAGGCGGGCCTCAGCCAGCCGAAGTCCTCGAACACCGCGCCGCGCCGCTCGTGCCAGAGGTGGGCCGGCAGCCGCTTCCAGGGATGGAACAGGGCGCCGTTCGGCCGCGCCGCCGCCAGCACCCCGAACGCGGCCGGCATGAAGGGCGGGCGGAACTTGGTCATGCCCATCTCGGCGCCGGACACCCCTTGCACGGCGGCCAGCACCGCGACGCCGTTGGCGCCGCTCAGCTTGCCCTGGTCGACCCCCATGCCCCAGACGGTGTAGCGCTTGACGTGCTCGACCGAGCGATAGTTCTCGCGGGTCGCGACCTGCAGGTCGGCGACGGTGACGTCGGTCTGGACGTCGACGAAGACCTTGCCCTTGGCCGGAACCGGCGGCAGGGGCGCGGCCGGCGCCAGGGCGTGGTCCTCGGCCTCGGGAACGGCGATGGCCGGCGGCTCGAACCCTGCGGCCTGGGCCGCCGCTGCGCCCGCCGCCGCGCCGCCCGCCAGGCAGGCTGGCAGGGCGAAGACGCCGGCCGCCGCCCCGCAGGACCGTTCGCGCTGGACCGACCGGTCCGGGACCAGCCCGCCCAGGGCCTCGTCGAAGCGCGTGAGGCCGCCGGACTGGGAGAAGAGCTGCACCGCCGGGGTCCAGCCGCCGGACGCGGCGACGAGATCGCAGGCGATGGCTTCGGTTCCAGCCGCGCTGACGATCTCGACCGCCCGCACGCCGCGCGCGCCGATCGCCCGCATGATCCGGCCGTGGACGCGGCGCAGGCCAAGCGCGTCGGCGGCGCGCGCGGCCGCCTCGCCCGGCGCGGGCCGCTCGTCGACGATGGCCGCGACCTCGATTCCGGCCCTGGCCGCGGCGAAGGCGGCCTCGTAGGCGGCGTCGTTGTTCGCCGCGAGGACCATCCGCCGGCCGGGCGCGGCGGCGTAGCGCTCGACGTAGGTCCTGACCGCCCCGGCCAGCATCACCCCCGGACGGTCGTTGCCGGCGAACAGCAGCGGACGCTCCAGCGCGCCGGTCGCCAGCACCACCTCCCCGGCGCGGATCTTCCAGAACCGCTGGCGCAGGCCGGGCTCGTCGACTTCCTGCACCGCGGTCAGCAGGTTGTGGTCGTAGTAGCCGGTCACCGCGGTCGAGCCGAGCACCGTGACGTTCGCCGCCGCATCGAGTTCGGCCTCGACCTCGGCGATCCAGTCGCGGGCGGTCCCCGCGCCGACCCGCGCGCCGCCAAGGCCGAGGCCGCCCCCCGACCTCTGATCCGCCTCCGCCAGCATCACCCGGGCGCCCGCGCGGGCCGCGGCCAACGCCGCCATCAGCCCGGCCGGGCCGGCGCCCACCACCAGCACGTCGCACTGGGCGTTGCGCGCCTCGTAGCGGTCCGGGTCGGCCAGGGCGGGCGAGCGGCCGAGGCCGGCGGCGCGGCGGATGAACGGCTCGAACGCCCCCCAACTCGGCCAGATGAAGGTCTTGTAGTAGAAGCCGGCGACCAGCAGCGGGCTCAGCCGGTCGTTGACGGCCCCGAGGTCGAAGGCCGCCGAGGGCCAGCAGTTGACGCTGCGCGCCTCCAGCCCCTCGCTGAGCGGGACTAGGCTCGCCGGCAGGTTCGGGGTGGTTCGCGCGCCGGTCCCGAGCTGGACCAGGGCGTTAGGCTCGGAAAACCCGGTCCCCATCACCCCGCGCGGCCGGTGATACTTGAAGCTGCGCCCGACGATCGAGACGCCGGCGGCGACCAGGGCCGAGGCCAGGGTGTCGCCGGCATAGCCGCGATAGGCCGCGCCGTTGAAGCGGAAGCCGATCGGCCGGGACCGATCGATCTGGGCGGCCGGCGCGGCGGCGGCGGAAAGGCGATAGCCGCTCATGCGCGCGGCTCGCCCAGGCGCCAGACCCGGCGAATCTCGTGGGTGACCGTGTCGCGCTCGACGTTGAACCACTGGCGGCAGCCGAAGGCGTGCACCCACCGCTCGGCCAGCCAGCCGCGCGGATTGTCGTGGAAGAACAGGTAGGCGGCCCAGTCGGCGTCTGAGACGCTCTCCGCAGGGGTCGGCCGGTCGATGTGGGCCTCGCCGCCGTTGACGAACTCGGTCTCGTCGCGCGGGCCGCACCAGGGGCAGGCGATCAGCAGCATTGCGCCCTCAATGCTCGATGCCGGCGGCGGCCGCCTCGTCGACCAGGGCCTGGTCGCGGAACCGGTCCAGCGAGAAGGCCTTGATCAGCGGGTGCGGCTGGCCGGTGGCGACGGTGTGGGCGAAAGTCTCGCCGCCGGCCGGGATGGCCTTGAACCCCCCGCCGCCCCAGCCGCAGTTGAGAAAGAAGTTCGCCACCGGGCTCAGCCCCAGCACCGGCGAGGAGTCGTGGGCGTAGTCGACGATGCCCGCCCACTGGCGCAGCAGGCGCACGCGGCTGAAGGCCGGGATCATCTCGATCAGGCCGGACAGCACCGCCTCCATGGTCGGCGGATTGCCGCGCTGGGCGTATGAGGCGTACGGGTCGAGGTTCCCGCCCAGCACCAGGCCGCCCTTGTCCGACTGGCTGACGTAGATGTTCAGCACCGAGGACGAGACCACCATGTCGAGCACCGGCTTGAGCGGCTCGGAGACGAAGGCCTGCAGGGCGTAGCTGCGCAGCGGCAGGCGGAATCCGGCCATCGCCGCCACCACCGAGGAATGGCCGGCGACCGCCAGGCCCACCTTGCCGGCGCCGATGAGGCCGCGGGTGGTCTCGACGCCGGTGACGGCGCCGCTGACGGGATCGCGCCGCACGCCCGTCACCGCGCAGTTCTGGATGATGTCGACGCCCAGCCGGTCGGCGGCGCGCGCGTAGCCCCAGACCACCGCGTCGTGGCGCACCGTGCCGGCCCTGCGCTGGACCATGCCGCCCAGGATCGGATAGCGCGCGCTGGGCGACGGATTGAGCAGCGGGCACATCGCCCGCGCCTGGGCCTCGTCGACCATCTCCAGGTCGATGCCGTTCAGCCGCATGCCGTTGACCAGCTTGCGGCGGAAATCCATCTCGCCGCGGCTGTGGCCGATGGTCAGCATGCCCCGCTGGCTGAACATGACGTTGAAGTTCAGGTCCTGCGACAGGCCCTCGTAGAGGGTGACCGAACGGTCGAAGAAGGCCGCGCTCTCCGGGTAGTAGTAGTCGGAGCGGACAATGGTGGTGTTGCGCCCGGTGTTGCCGCCGCCGATCCAGCCCTTCTCCAGCACCGCGACGTTGCGCACCCCGTGGTTCCTGGCCAGGTAGTAGGCTGTCGCCAGCCCATGGCCGCCGCCGCCGATGATGACCACGTCATAGGCCGGCCTGGGCTGCGGCGAGCGCCAGGCCTTGGGCCAGCCCCGGTGGCCGGTCAGCGCGTTGCGGACCAGTTGGAGCGCCGAATAGGCCCCGCTCATCGATCGCGGCGGCTTGCGACGTAGCGCCGGATGTCGAGGCTATAGTCCTCCAGCGGCGAATAGAAGCCGTGCTCGTGCACCCGCGCGCCGATGCCCGCCTGCACCCGTTCGCACACCGCCCAGTCCTGGCGGTTGACCATGTCCCAGAAATCGACCGCGTCAGACGGATCGAAGTCGGGACGCTCGATCTCCTCGGGCGCGAACAGGAAACGGCATTCGATGCGGGTCCGGTCGGCGGCCAGTGGCCAGAGGATGAAGGCCGCGGCGTGGTCGCTGGAGACGCTGAGCATCAGGTTCGGATAGATCAGCTCGCCCTTGTGGCGGACCTTCTCCTCCTCGGTCAGCGAGGCGAAGGGCGCGCGGGCGGTGGTCCCGGTCAGGGTGTAGGTCACCGCACCCTCGCGGTGGGGAATGCCCCGCTCCCAGTCCAGGTGGATGCCGCCGTTGCGGCGGAACTCGGGCACCAGGTCGCACAGTTCGGGGTGCACCGGGCCGCAGTGGTAGCACTCGTTGTAGTTCTCGAGGATCAGCTTCCAGTTGGCCGCCACCTCGTAGGTCAGCACCTTGCCGGCGCGCAGGGCGTCCAGCGGATAGTTGCCCAGCCGGCGCGGGGCGTCGCCAAGGCCGGCCGCGAAGTCCGGCGCGTCC
This sequence comes from Caulobacteraceae bacterium, assembly GCA_031291645.1. Classification (GTDB taxonomy): domain Bacteria; phylum Pseudomonadota; class Alphaproteobacteria; order Caulobacterales; family Caulobacteraceae; genus Poindextera. The sequence continues at coordinate 27,598 of JARLIQ010000066.1, forward strand.
GCCGGCGTCAGGTTGAGGAAGACGAAGCCGCCCCAGGTCGCCACGCCCACCGGATGCAGGCCGAAGGCGGCCTTGTCGAAGCCCGGCGCCTCTTCCACGTTCGGCGCGGCGACCAGCCGGCCGTCCAGCCCGTAGGCCCAGTTGTGGTAGGGGCAGCGGATCAGCCCCGCCGGGGTCACCCCGGCCTTGAAGTTCACCCCCCAGCGCGCGTCGATCGCCGGATCGCACAGCCGCGCGCCCCGGTGGCGGCAGACGTTGTAGTGGGCGTGCAGCGCGCCGGCCTTGTCGCGGACGATCAGGATGCTCTCGCCGGCCGCCTCGCGCACGATGAAGTCGCCGGGCGCGGCGAGTTCCTCTTCACGGCCGGCGCAGAACCAGTCGCGGGCCAGGATGCGGTCCTTGTCGGCGGCGAAGGCCTCGGCGGTCAGATAGGCCTCGCTGGGCAGGGAGCGCTCCATCACCCCCTCGCCGACCGTCGCCGCCTCGCCCCCGCGTGATGACATCGACCACCCCGAAAATTCCGCCGGCCGCCCTTATTGGACAGTTGCCTTATAACGACGGGTCCGCCTAGAGTACAGGCGAAACTTGCGCGGAGGGGCTTTGGCCGCGTGGATTTCGCCTTCGTCGAGGTCCTTGGGGGAGAAGCCTTGCATGACCACCGCCGCCGCGCGCCCGGACGCTGAAAGACGCGCGGGCGAACGCTACGACGCGATCGTCATCGGGGCGGGGCACAACGGGCTGACGGCGGCCGCCTACCTGGCCCGCGCCGGCCTTTCGGTGCTGGTGCTGGAGCGGCGCGAGATCGTCGGCGGCTGCTGCGTGACCGAGGAGGTGGCGCCCGGCTGCCGCGTCTCCTTCACCTCCTACATCGCCTCGATGCTGATGCCGACCGTGATCCGCGACCTGGACCTGGGCGCGCACGGCCTGCGCATGGTCGAGTGCGACCCGATCCTGACCACCCCGGTGGGCGACGGCCAGATCTTGCGCTGGTGGGCCAGCACCGAGCGCACCGCGGAGGAGCTGCGCCGCTTCTCCCAGCGCGACGGGGACGCCTTCCTTGAGGTCGATCGCAAACTGAAGGCGCTCGCCGCCTATCTGCAGCCCTTCTTCCTGGAGCCGCCGCCGAACCTGGCCGCCACCGGGATCGACCGGCTGCGCGAACTCTGGCGGCTGGCCAGCCGTTTCCACCGGATCAGCGGCGGCGAACTGGCCCAGATGATCGAGTTCCTGACCGGCAGCCTGGGCGAATTCCTCGACCGGCATTTCGAGTCCGACGCGGCCAAGCGGATGTTCCTGGCCAACAACGTCTACGGCAAGCACGGCGGCCCGTACGAGCCGGGCTCGGCCATGGGGTTGCTGTTCCACCTGCTCAGCGGCGGCGACGACCATATCCAGGGCTTCAACGGCCACGTCATGGGCGGCATGGGCGCGATCACCCAGGCCCTGGCCGCCTCGGCGCGAAGCCATGGGACGCAGATCAGGGTCTCCTCGCCCGTGGCGCGCATCCTGGCCGAGGCGGGACGCGCCGCCGGTGTCGTGCTGGAAAGCGGCGAGACGATCCACGCCGGCCTGGTGCTCTCCAACGCCGACCCCAAGCGCACCTTCCTGGGCCTGTGCCACCCGCTCGACCTGCCCACGGGCTTCCGCGCCGACATCGCCGCGATCAAGATGGCCGGGCCCAGCGCCAAGCTGAACATGGTGCTGTCCGAGGAGCCGCAGGTGGTCGGCCGGCCGGCCGACGCCGGGCCAGGCGAGCGGGCCATGCTGACCCTGGCCCCCACACTCGAGGGCGCGCAGCGCTGCGCCGAGATCGCCCGCGGCGGCGACATCCCCGACGAGCTGTGGATCGACTGCGTGATCCCCTCGCTGGTGGACGACAGCCTGGCGCCGCCGGGGCGCTGGATGATGACCTGTTTCATCCAGTACGTGCCCTACCGCCTGCGCGAGGGCGACTGGGATTCGCGGCGCGAGGCCTTCGGCGACAGCATCGTTCGCCAAATCGCGAAATTCATGCCCAATGTTCCGGGGGCGATCGTGGCGCGGAAGGTGCTGACCCCGCTGGACCTGGAGCGGATCTACGGCTTGACCGAGGGCAACATCTTCCACGGCGACCTGAACATGCGCCAGCTGTTCTCCATGCGCCCGACGCCGGGCTGGTCGCAGTACAGGACGCCGATCGAGGGGCTCTATCTCTGCGGCGCGGGCGCCCACCCGGGCGGCGGGGTCACCGGCGCGCCGGGACACAACGCGGCCGCCCAGGTGCTGGCCGACCTCAAGCGCCGCCAGCGCGCGCCCCGCCGGGGCGCAGCCCATTGACGGTCACGACCGCGACCGCCGCCGCGGAGGCCGTCCCGCACCCGCCGCGGGTCATGGGGCTGGCGGACCTGGTCATGTTCTACGTGGTGACGGGGATCAGCCTGCGCTGGATCGCCACCGCCGCCGCCGCTGGGCCGCAGTCGATCGTGATCTGGATCGGCGCCTTCCTCTGCTTCTTCCTGCCGCTGGCCATGTCGGTGATGGAGCTGTCGTCCCGCTATCCCGAGGAGGGCGGGCTCTACATCTGGACGCGCGAGGCGTTCGGCGACTTCGCCGGCTACATCACCGGCTGGTCCTACTGGGCCAGTAACCTGCCCTACTTCGCCAGCGTCTTCTATTTCGCGGCCAGCAACGCCCTCTATGTCGGCGGCTCGCGCTGGACCGGCCTGGCGTCCAGCGCCCCCTTCTTCATCTGGTTCTCGCTGATCGCCCTGACCCTGGTCACCGTGCTCAACCTGGTCGGGCTGAAGGTCGGCAAATGGCTGCACAACCTGGGCGCCCTAGGCATGTGGGCGCCGGCGCTGATCGTCATCGTCATGGGCCTGGTGGCCTGGGCCCGCTACGGCTCGGCGACCCATTTCACCGTCCGCAGCTTCGCGCCCAGCACCCACCTGAAGGACATGGTGTTCTGGGCCTCCCTGGCCTTCGCCTTCAGCGGCTGCGAGGCCGCCTCGTTCATGAGCGGCGAGATCAAGGACGCGCGCCGCACCATCCCGCGGGCCCTGGTGATGGCCGGGGCGGTGGTCACCCTGTGCTACATCCTCGGCACCTTCGCGGTGCTGCTGGCCCTGCCGCAGGGCCAGGTCAGCAACCTGGCCGGCTTGATGGAGGCCCTGACCATGACCGCGCAGAAGCTGGGCTGGACCTGGCTCGTGCCGCTGGCCGCGCTCTTGATCACCGTCGGCAACCTGGGCGCGGCGGGCGGCTTCCTGGCGGCGTGCGCGCGCATCCCCTTCGTGGTCGGCATCGACAAGCGCCTGCCGCCGCTCGTCGCCAAGCTGCACCCCACCTGGGGCACGCCCTATGTCGCGCTGATCATCCAGTCGCTGCTGGCCGCCGCCTTCGTCCTGCTGGGCCAGGTCGGCACCAATGTGAAGGGCGCCTACGACGTCCTGGTCAGCATGGGCATCATTACCGTCTTCCTGCCGTTCCTCCTGCTGTTCGCGGCCATGATCAAGCTGCAGGGCCGGCCGGCCCGGCCCGACGTCGTGCGGGTGCCGGGCGGCAGGCCGGTGGCGACGCTGCTGGCCTGCCTCGGCTTCACGGCCACCCTGGCGGCGATCGGCCTGGCCCTGGTCCCTTCGCCCGACGAGGCGCACAAGGCCTTGGCGGTGGCCAAGGTGATCGGCCTGACCGTCCTGATGCTGGGCGTGGGCTGGGCGACCTTCGCCATGGGCTCGGAGCGGCGCGCCGCGCGCTGAAATGGGGGCCGCGATCGCGGCCGGCTTGATCCAGATGAGCCGGCGCGCCGCAAGACGCGCTACAAGGGGCGCGATGGAATCGGCAATCCACATCGGCGCGCCACCGCCAGGCCGGCGCAAGCTGCGCAAGGCGCCGATGGACCGCCGCCGCGATCTGCTGGCGATGACCATCTCCTGCCTGGCGACGCTCGGGCCGCGCGGCGCGACCGGGCGGGAGATCTGCCGGCGGGCCGGCGTCTCGCACGGGCTGCTGCGGCACTATTTCGACAATCCCGAGACCCTGTTCCTCGAGGCCTACAAGGACCTCTGCGACCGGTTCCTGGCCGAGTTCGAGCGGCGCCTGCTGGACGAGAGCCTGGATCCCTGGCGCGCGCTCGACACCTTCTTCGAGGTGCTGTTCTCGGAAACCTGGGCCAATTCCGAGGTGCTGGGCGCCTGGACCGCCTTCTGGACCCTGACCCGGTCGGACGAAGCCTTCGCCGAGGTCAACGCGGCGCACAACGACCGGCTGCGCGAACTGCTGGAACTGGCGCTGCGCCGCCTGCCCGGCCCCTGCGCGCCGGGCGTCGACTACGCCAGCGCCACCATGATCCTGTCCTCGGTGATGGACGGGCTCTGGCTGGAGTTCTGCCTCAGGCCCGAGGCGCCCAAGCGGGCCGAGGCGGTGGAGCTCTGCCGGCTGACCCTGCGCCGGCTGATGGCGCGCTGAGCGCACAAAACGGCCCGCGACACCCCCGCCCTGCCCGCGCCATGAGCAGCCCGGCGCACCCCGGCTTGCGCGCCGCATTTTGTTGGACATTTGTCTAAGATTGGAGAAGTCTCGATCCCGTGACGGTTTGCGGGCCGCGCCCGCCGACGAGAGGGGGACGCCACATGTCATTGAACGGATTGCGGATTCGGGGTCCGCATCGATCCGCGCGCCTGCGCGCCGCGCTAGGGGTCTCGACCGCCCTCGTGGCCGCCTCGGCGGTCCGGGCGGAGACGGCGGCGAGCCCGCCGCCCGCGGCCGACACCTTGAGCGAGGTGATCGTCACCGCCCAGAAGCGGGAAGAGAACATCCAGTCCGTGCCGATCAGCGTCCAGGCGCTGAACACGCGTGTCATCGAGCGGATGAAGATCCAGAACTTCGAGGACTACGCCAAGCTGCTGCCCAGCGTGTCGTTCCAGACCACCGCGCCCGGCCAGACCAACGTCTACATGCGCGGCGTCGCCACCGGCGGCGACGGCCTGGCCGTGGGCTCCCTGCCCAGCGTCGGCACCTATCTGGACGAGCAGCCGGTCACCACCATCCTGGGCGCGCTCGACGTCCACATCTATGACATCGCCCGGATCGAGGCCCTGGCCGGGCCGCAGGGCACGCTGTTCGGCGCCAGCTCCGAGGCCGGCACCCTGCGCATCATCACCAACAAGCCGGACACCAGCGGCTTCTCGGCCGGCTACACCCTGCAGGGCAACACCGTCGACCACGGCGGCCAGGGCTATCTGGCCGAAGGCTTCGTCAACCAGCCGGTGTCCGACAAGGTCGCCATCCGCCTGGTCGCCTTCGACGAGCACGACGCCGGCTACATCGATAGCGTGGCCGAGACCCGCTACTATCCGACCGCCGGCCTGACGGTCGGCAACGCGCCCTATGTGAAGAAGAACTTCAACACCGTCGACAGTTACGGCGGGCGGGCGGCGCTGAAGATCGACCTGAACGACAACTGGACGATCACCCCCACGGTGATGGGCCAGGAGCAGCGGACCAAGGGGGTCTTCTCCTACGAGCCCGCGGTCGGCGACCTGCAGGTCGCCCGCTTCGGCCCGGACTACGGCAAGGACGCCTGGATGCAGGCGGCCCTGACCATCCAGGGCAAGATCGGCAAGTTCGACCTGACCTATTCCGGCGGCTACATGAACCGCCGGATCCAGATGCATTCCGACTATTCGGACTATTCGTACTTCTACGACGCCCTCTACGGCTATGTGCACTACGACAACGCCGGCGACATCATCAATCCGAACCAGGAACTGGTGGTCGACAGCCGCTATTCGAAGCAGAGCCACGAGCTGCGCATCCAGTCCCCGGCGAGCGACCGGCTGCGGTTCACCGCCGGCCTGTTCTACCAGAAGCAGATCAACCACTATCAGAGCCAGTACTTCATCCAGGGCCTGTCGGACGCGGAGTCGATCACCGGCCAGCCGGGCGTCTACTACCTGAACCAGCAGAAGCGGATCGACCGCGACTACGCCGCCTTCGGCGAGGTCGCCTACGACCTCACCAGCCACCTGACCGCCACCCTGGGCGGGCGGCTCTATCGCTACGACAACACGGTCACCGGCTTCTTCGGCTTCAAGACCACCGAGGCGATCTGCTTCGCGCCCAGCGCCAACCTGTCCAAGCTGCCGTGCGTCAACATCGACAAGGCCGCCAAGCGCGACGGCGAGACCTATCGCTTCAACCTGACCTACAAGTTCGACCCGGACCGGATGGTCTATTTCACCGTCTCGGACGGCTATCGGCCGGGCGGGATCAACCGCCGCGCCTCGCTGGGCGCCTATGAGCCGGACTTCCTGACCAACTACGAGCTGGGGTGGAAGACCCAGTGGTTCGACCACCGCCTGCGGTTCAACGGCGCGGTCTATCTGGAGGACTGGAACAACGTCCAGTTCAACTTCTCCGGGGCGAACGGCATCACCGACATTCTCAACGCCGGCAACGCCCAGGTGAAGGGGGTCGAGACCGACCTGTCGTGGGTGATCCTGCACGGCCTGACCCTGAGCGGGGCGGCGGCCTATACCGATGCGCGGATGCTGACCAACTACTGCGCGCTCAAGACCAGCAACGCCAACTGCAGCGACCCGGGCGACTCGATCCTCGCGCCCAAGGGGACCCAACTGCCGGTCACGCCCCAGTTCAAGGGCAACCTGACCCTGCGCTACGAGTTCGACCTGGGGCCGTTCGCCGCCCACCTGCAGGGCTCGGTGGTCAACCAGAGCGCCGCGCGGTCCGACCTTCGCCTGCTGCAGAACGCGATCGTCGGCGACCAGCGGGCGTTCACCGTGGTCGACTTCACCTCCGGCCTGGCCCGCGGGAACACCTCGGTCGAGCTGTTCGTCAAGAACCTGCTGGACGAGCGGGCCCAGCTCTACCGCTACACCGAATGCGCCGCCACGACCTGCGGCGCGCGGGTCTACGTCACCCCTGACCAGCCGCGGACCATCGGCCTCGAACTGTCGCAGAAGTTCTAGCGGCGGCCCGGGCCCTCGCGGCGTGACCGGGCGGGCCTATTCGGCCGCCACCTGCATGGGATCGCGCAGCTTGGCCGAGTAATGCGAGGCGTTCATCGTGCCCATCGACGCCTCGCGGGCGAAGCGGATCAGGTGGCGGGAGATCAGCCCCGCCTGGATCACCGGTTCGATCTGGCCCGTCTTCAGCTTGGGCCAGGCGTAGGCCCAGAACTCGCGGCGATAGTCGCTGCGCACCCCGACCTTCCACAGGATCTTGGCCAGCAGGCCCAGGCCCAGGCGGATGTTGCGCCAGGAGGCGCGCTGCGGGCTGGCCGGGCGAGGGAAGCGGTTGGGGTAGGTGTTGGTCACCTGGTGCTCGTAGCGGGCGAACAGGGCGGCCGGCGAATAGGCCTTGGCCGTGGTCTCGCGCCACATGCCGACCACGTCCTCGTAGGGCAGTACGAAATCGACGTTCGACTCGCGCTCGTCGTCGTGGATCAGCCGGCCCGCGCGCTGCAGCCGGTCCCACAGCGGCGTCTTGGGCAGGGCCTGCAGCAGGTTGATGGTCAGCATCGGGATGCGCGACAGCTCGATGAAGTCGAGGATCGCCTGGCCGGACTCCAGGGTGTCGGTGTCCAGGCCGAGGATGATCCCCGAGACCACCTCCATGCCGTAGCTGTTGAGCGTCTCGATCCCCTCCAGGATCGGCACCATCATGTTGTGCGACTTGCTCATCGCCTTGAGCGCCTCGGGCTCGGGCGTCTCGATGCCGCAGAAGATGGTCTCGAAGCCGGCCTCGCGCATCATCGCCAGGATCTCCGGCGCGCGGGCGATGTTCAGCGTGGCCTCGCAGGCGAAGGAGAGCGCATAGCCGTTGCGCTTCTGCCATTCAATCAGGTGCGGCAGCAGCTCCTTCACCGCCCGGCGGTTGCCGATGAAGTTGTCGTCGACGAAGTAGACGGCGTTGTTGACCCCGCAGACCACCAGCTTGTCGAGTTCGGCGGTGATCTGCCCGGGCGTCTTCAGCCGCGGGACCCGGCCGTAGAGGCCCGGGATGTCGCAGAACTCGCACTGGTAGGGGCAGCCGGACGAGAACTGGATGCTGCCTAGGAAATAACGGTCGATCTCGGCCAGCTCGTAGGCCGGGGCCGGCATCTCGGTCAGCGGCCGGCGCTCCTTGGTGGTCAGCACCACCTGCGCAGCCGGGCGCGAGCAGTCGTCGGCCAGGCGGGCGAACAGCGCCTCGGTCGCGTCACCTAGCTCGCCCACGTGCAGATAGTCGAAGTCGGGATAGTAGTCCGGACAGGCCGAGACCGACGGTCCACCCAGCACCGTCACCCGGCCCGCCGCATGGGCCCGGCGGCGGATGTCGTGGATCTGCTCGCGCTGGACATGCATGCCGCTGACGAACACCACCTCGGCCCAGGCGAAATCGGCGTCCGTGGCGGGGGTCATGTTCTCGTCGACGAACCGCACGGTCCAGGACGGCGGCAGGGACGCGGCGATGACCAGCAGCCCCTGGGGCGGCATGAAGGCCCTGACGTCGTCCATCAGTTCGTAGGCGTATTCGAAGGTGCCGAACGAGGGCACGTACCGCGGCGATACGCAAAGCACGCGGCGGGAGGTCAACTGGTCAGACCCGGTCATCAAGCGTCCGCGCCTTCTGCAAAGCGCCTTCCAAAGTGACCGGACCAACCGGCGTTCGTCGCAGAACGCCACACAAGCTTGGTGGTTCCGGTCAAAGCGCAACCTATACACAGCGGAACCCGCCAACGGAGGCAAGGGCGGATATCGCGCCTCGCCATCAAACTTCCGCGGCCCTGTTGGTCAAGGCGCCGCGCAAAGCCAAGCCAGCGCGCCGACAACATATCAAGGCGTGATATTATCTCTCGAGACGCGCTGCGCCTGGGATTTCAATCACGCCGAGAGCGTTTGGCGCGCCTCGCGCCCGTTCAGGACGGATCGTCCGCCCCCTCGTCGCCACCGTCGGACAGGTGAAGCTCGTGCCACAGCCCGTTGAGCACGGCGAAGGCGACGGCCAACCCGACGCCGAGAATCCAGCTGAAATACCACATGGCCGGGTCTCCTCAGTAGAGGTCGGGGTTGGTTGCGAGCGCGGCCTGGGTCGAGCGGCCCCACATCACCTTGAACGCCCAGGCGGTGTAGATCAGCACGATCGGCAGGAAGACCACCGTCACCAGCAGCATGATGAACAGGGTCAGATGGCTGGAGGAGGCGTTGAACACCGTCAGGCTCGATTTCGGATCGATCGAGCTGGGCAGGATGAAGGGGAACATCGACAGCCCCACCGTCGCGATGATCCCGGTCGCGGAGAGCGAGGAGCCGGCGAGCGCCGGGGCCTCCTTGCCGGCGCGCACGCCGAACAGGGCCAGGACCGCGCCGAGGAAACCCAGCACCGGCGCCGCCCACATCCAGGGATGGGCCGAGAAGTTCACAAGCCAGCCGCCAGCGGCCGCGACGCTCACCGTCCGCAGCGGGTTGGACGGCCCGGCCATGTCGACCGCGCCCTCGATGCGGAAGCCCAGGCCGCCGAAGGCTGCGAAGGCGTAGCCGGCGGCGAAGAGCACCAAGCTGGCGATCCCGGCGATGGTCCCGAACGCCCGCGCCCGGTCGCGCACCACGCCGGGCTCGGCCTTCAGCGTCAGCCAGGCCGAGCCGTGCAGCACCAGCATGGCGACGGAAAGCAGGCCGCACACCAGGGTGAAGGGGGTGAAGAGGCCGAAGAAGCCGCCCTCGTAAACGGTGCGAAGGTCGCTATCGAGGCGGAAGGGCACACCCTGCAGGACGTTGCCGACGGCGACGCCGAACACCAGGGCGGGCACGAAGCCGCCGATGAACAGCGCCCAGTCCCAGCTTGTCCGCCAGGCCGCGCCCGGCCGCTTGGAGCGGTACTTGAAGGCGACGGGCCGCAGGATCAGCGAGGCCAGCACCGCGAACATGGCCAGGTAGAAGCCCGAGAAGCTGACCGCATAGACGAACGGCCAGGCCGCGAAGATCGCCCCGCCGCCCAGGATCAGCCACACCTGGTTGCCCTCCCAGGTGGGGGCGATGGTGTTGATCGCCATGCGCCGCTCCTTGTCGGTGCGGGCGACGAACGGCAGCAGGGCGGCGACGCCGAGATCGAAGCCGTCGGTCAGGGCGAAGCCGATCAGCAGGACGCCCATCAGCGCCCACCAGATGATCCGCAGGGTCGGATAGTCGAGGGGAAGATGCATGACGGCGTACTCCTAGTAGGCGCCGGCCGGGGCGGTGTCGCCGTGGGCCGTCTCCCCGTCGTCGTGATGGGCATAGGGGCCGCGGCGGACGGTCCGCACGATCAGGCCGATCTCGACCACCGCCAGGGTCCCGTAGAGCAGGGTGAAGCCGGCGATCGTGGCCCAGATCTGGGGCGCGGTGAGGCTGGAGGCGCCCAGGAAGGTCGGCAGCACCCCGTCCACCGCCCAGGGCTGGCGGCCCAGTTCGGCCAGGATCCAGCCCGATTCCATCGCCAGCCAGGGCAGCGGCATGACCACCACCGCCAGGCGCAGGAACCACTTGGCGTCGCAGGTGCGCCGGGTGGCCATGACGAAGGCCAGGGCGAAGAAGGCGATGAAGAAGAAGCCCACCCCCGCCATGGCGCGGAACAGGACGAACATCACCGGCACGTTGGGCACGGTGTCCCAGGCCGCCTTCTGGATCGTCGCGGCGTCCGCGGTGCGCGGGTCGGCGACGTAGCGCTTGAGCAGCAGGCCATAGCCGAGGTCGCCGCGGTGGGCCTCGAACTGGGTCATCGCGGCGGTGTTCTTCGGGTCGGTCTTGAGCTTCTCGACCGCGTCATAGGCCACGACGCCGCTCTGGATGCGGTCCTGGGCCATGGCCACCAGCGGCAGGATGCCCACCACCGGCCGGTCCAGGCTGCGGGTCGCGATCAGGCCGAGCACATAGGGGACCTTGATCGCCCCGTGGGTGGTGCGGTCGGCGACGCTGGGCAGGCCGACCAGGGTCAGGCCCGCGGGCGCCGGCTCGGTGTTCCACATCGCCTCCAGCGCGGCGAGCTTCATTTTCTGGTTGTCGGTCAGGGCGTAGCCGGACTCGTCGCCCAGCACCACCACCGACAGAGCCGCGGCCAGGCCGAACGAGGCCGCCACGGTCAAGGAGCGCTTGGCCACCCGCGGCCATTTGTTCTGCAGCAGCAGGATCGCCGAGATCCCGACCACGAACACCGCCGCCGTCAGGTAGCCGGCGCTGACCGTGTGGACGAACTTGGCCTGGGCCACCGGGTTGAACAGCACCGCCTTGAAGTCGGTGACCTCCATCCGCATGGTCTGGGGATTGAAGGCGGCGCCCGTCGGGTTCTGCATCCAGCCGTTGGCCACCAGGATCCACAGCGCCGACAGGTTCGAGCCCAGCGCCACCATGAAGGTGACGAACAGGTGGGCCTGTCTCGACAGCCGCTGCCAGCCGAAGAACATCAACCCGACGAAGGTCGCCTCCAGGAAGAAGGCCATCAGCCCTTCGATCGCCAGCGGCGCGCCGAAGATGTCGCCGACGTAGTGGGAGTAATAGGACCAGTTGGTCCCGAACTCGAACTCCATGGTCAGGCCGGTGGCGACGCCGAGCACGAAGTTGATGCCGAAGATGGTTCCCCAGAATCGGGTGATGGTCCGCCAGATCGGCCGACGGGTCATCACATAGAGGCTCTCCATAATGACCAGCATGAAGGAGAGGCCGAGGGTGAGGGGAACGAAGAGGAAATGGTAGAGGGCGGTGAGAGCGAACTGCAGCCTGGACAGCTCGACGACGCTGGCGTCCATGGAGGCCTCCTTGACTGCGGCCATCCAAAACCCGCCGGCGGCGGCCGCGCATTGATGCAGCGCAATACACCTCTCCGGTAAATTAGAACATATGCATTTACCTTGATGTCGCGCGCCCGTTCCCTCGCCAGGTTTCGCCTGCTCACGACGATCGCCAAGGGCGAGCCGCCGCTGGCGGACCTTGCGCTCGGGGCGGACGTGGTGCTGGCCGTCGCCTTCGCCTGGAGCCTGGCCCGCGCCCTGGTCCTGGCGCCCCGAGGCCTCGCCGTCGCCGCCCCGTGGATCGCCGCCATCGTGCTGGCCGTCAGCCTTCGCGGCGTGGCCGCCTGGGCCGGCCTGCGCCTGGCCGCCGCCCGCGCGCGCCGGATCAAGCGGCGCCTGCGCCGCCAGGTGCTGGAGGCGGCGCTCAACCTGCGGCCCGGCGCCGGCCGGCTGGTCGGCGAGACGGGCGTGGCCGTGGTCGACGAGGTCGAGGCGCTGGACGGCTATTTCGTCCGCTACGCCCCGGCGCGGGCCGCCGCCGTCTTCGGCCCGGTGCTGGTGCTGGCCGCGGCGGTGACGGCGAGCCCGATCGCGGCCGGCCTGCTGCTGGCGACCCTTATTCCCTTCGTCGCGCTGATGATCCTGGCCGGCGGCGCGGCGGCGGAAGCCTCGCGCCGGCAGCTCGACGCCCTGGCCAAGCTCTCCGGCCTGTTCGCCGACCGGGTGCGCAGCCTGCCGCTGGTGCTGGCCTTCCAGGCCGAGGCGCGCGAGACCGCCCTGATCGGCCGGGCGGCGCGGGAGGTGGCCGGCCGCACCCTCTCGGTCCTGCGCATCGCCTTCGTATCCTCGGCGGGGCTCGAGTTCTTCGCCGCCCTGTCGGTGGCCCTGGTCGCGGTCTACGCCGGCTTCAGCCTCCTGGGCCTCCTGCCGTTCAAGGCCCCCGAGACCCTGAGCTTCGAGCACGGCTTCTTCGTCCTGGCGCTCGCGCCCGAGTTCTACGGGCCCATGCGCCGCCTGGCCGCCGCCTATCACGAGAAGCAGCTGGGCGAGGCGGCCGCCGTGCGGCTCCAAGCCGTGCTCGGCGCCCCGCGCGCGGCGACGCCGGCGCCCATCGCGCTCGCCGGCGCGCCCGTCATCCGCTACCGCGCCGCCAGCGCCGCCTTCGCCGACGACCCGGCCCTGCGCATCGGGCCGGTGGATTTCGAGGTCCCGGCCGGCGGGATCCTCGCCCTGGTCGGTCCGACCGGTTCGGGCAAGACCACCCTCCTGCGCCTGCTGGTCGGCGAGGCCCTGCTGGCCGAGGGCGAGGTCGAGGTCGCCGGCCATCGGCTGAGCCAGGCCGGGTCCTTCGCGCCCCTGGTCGCCTGGGCCGGCCAGGCGCCGATCCTCCTGCCCCGCTCGATCGGCGAGAACGTCGCCCTCGCCGCGCCCGGCGCCGCCCGCGAACGGATCGCCGAAGTCTGCGACCGGGCCGGCTTGGCCGAGGCCCTGGCCGCCCGGCCCGGCGGCCTGGACGCCAGGCTGGACGAACGCGGCTCGGGCCTGTCCGGCGGCGAGCGGCGGCGGATCGGCATCGCCCGCGCCCTGCTCAAGGCCGCGCCCATCCTGATCCTCGACGAGCCCACCGCCGACCTCGACGAGGCCTCCGAAACGGCGATGATCGCGGTGATCGCCCGGGCCGCGGAAGGCCGCACGGTGCTGATCGCCACCCATTCCGACCGGCTGGCGGCCATCGCCGGCCAGGTGGTGCGGCTGTGAGCGCGCCCTCGCCGCTCCACGCCCTGGTCCGCGCCGAGCGTCGTCGCCAGGGCCTGCGCCTCCTCGTCGCCGGGGCCAGTGCGGCCGTGGCCGCCGCCGGCGCGGTGCTGCTGCTCGGCCTCTCCGGCTGGTTCCTCGCGGGCGCGGCCCTGGCCGGCGCGGCCGGGCCGGCGGCGGTGCTGGCGTTCAACTACCTTTTGCCCAGCGCCGGTATCCGCTTCCTGGCCATCGCCCGCACCGCCGGCCGCTACATCGAGCGCGTCGCCAGCCACGAGGCGGCGCTGAAGGCCCTGGCTGAGATCCGGCCCGTCCTGTTCGCCGGCCTGGCCGCCGGTCCGCCCGAACGGTCTCTGGCCCTTTCGTCCGGCGAGGCCAGCGGGCGGCTGGTGCAGGACGTCGACGTGATCGAGACCCTGTTCGTGCGGCGCTCCGCGCCCTGGGCGGGCGCGGCCGCCGCGATCGTCGGCGCAGCCCTGACCGCGCTCGCCAGTCCCTGGGCCGCGGCCGCCTTCCTGACCGCCTTCGCCTTGCAGGTCGCCCTGGGCGTGGCGCTGGGCGAGCGGATGGCGCGGGCGCCGGGCGCCGAGGCGCTCGCCGCCAGCGGCCGGCTGAAGGACGCGGTCCAGGCCGTGGCCGCCGCCTCGCCCGAGCTTCGCTGCTACGGGCTGACACCGACGGTGATCGACGCCCTGATGGAGAGCGACCAGGCGCTGGGCGAGGCGCGCGAGCGGCGCTGGGCCGCCGAGGGCCTGGCCGGCCTCGCCCCCGCCGTCCTGACCGGCCTTGCGGTCGCCGCGGTCCTGGCCCTGTCCGCCAAGGCCGGCGGGCCGCTCGCCACCCTCGCCGCCCTGACCGCGGCCGCCGCCATGGAAGGCGGCTCCGCCCTCGCACGCATGTTCGACGACAACGGCGCCCTGGACGCCGCCGCCGGGCGGCTGGACGAGATGCTGGTCCCAGGCGCCGGCGGGACCGCCTCGCTGGCCCAGCCGGACGCGGCGGCGCCGATCACCCTGCGTGCGGGGCCCCTGCGCGCGGACGAGGCGTCGGCCACCCTGGCGCCGGGCGAGCGCCTGGCGCTGGTGGGCCGCTCGGGCGCCGGCAAGACGCGCCTTCTCGAGATGCTGGTCGGCCTGCGCGCGGCCGAGCCGGGCCGCCTCGTCATCGGCGGGACGCCGCTCGAGGCCCTGCCAGTCGGCGCCGCGCGGCCGCTGTTCGCCTTCGCGCCGCAGGACGCGGCCATGGTCGCCGGCTCGGTGCGCGAGAACCTCAGGCTGGGCGACCCGGACGCCCCGGACGAGGCCCTGTGGGCGGCGCTGGACGACGCCGGGCTCGCCGCCAAGATCCACGCCCTGCCCCACGGCCTGGACAGCTGGGTCGGCCAGGGCGGCGAGCGCCTGTCCGGCGGGGAGCGCCGCCGCCTGGGCCTGGCCCGCGCCCTGCTGCGCCCCGCCCCCTGGCTGCTGCTCGACGAACCCACCGAGGGTCTGGACGGCCGCACCGAAGCGGCCGTGGTCGAGGCGCTGGAGCGGCGGCTCCAACGCACCGGCCAGGGCGCGGTCATCGTCAGCCATCGCCAGGCGCCGCTGGCGCTGTGCGGCCGCCGGCTCGAAATCCCCTGAGGCGGGCGCCGTTAGCTAGGGCGTCGGCCGCGGCGGCGCGGAGACCCGCCAGGCAAGCAGCATCACCGCCGCCAGCCCCGCCGCCGCCAGGGCGACGTCGACCCACTGCAGGCCACCGACCGCGCGCTCGGTCAGCAGCCCCGCGGCGCCCTTGAACACGTCGCCGGCCGAGACGACCACCACCGCGCCGAACAGGTTGTTGACCAGGTGCGCGCCCAGCGTGAAGGCGATGCCGCCGGTGCGGATGGCGATCAGGGCGGTGACGACGCCGAACACCAGGGCGTTGGCGGTCTGGGGCCAGCCGTTCGGGATGTGCAGGGCGGCGAACAGCAGGCCGGAGATGATCGCGCTCGCCAGCGGCCGGCGCGTCGCGAGCAGCAGCCCCTGGGTGATCCAGCCGCGGAACAGCCACTCCTCGGCCAGGGTCTGGACGCCCAGGCCGACGACCGCCGCCAAGGCCAGGGGGCCGGTGGCCGGCGAGGCGGTCACCGAGAAGGCGTGGGGCGCGACCAGGTAGTCCACCAGGCTGCTGGCGAGCGCGACCGCGGCCCAGGCGCCGGCGCCTAGGGCGAAGAGCCGCCATCGCCAGGCGCCCGCCACGTCGCCGAAGCGCTTCTTCTGCAGCAGCCGGACCGCGACCGCGAAGGTCAGCAGCAAGGTCCCGAAGGTCGCGCCGGCGCCGAGGAAGAAGGTCACCGGATGGGTGGGCGACATCAGCTGGGCGGCCAGGTCCCTGGACAGCCAGCCCATGCGGGCCGCCCCGAAGCTCAGGACGGCGATCAGCGCCACCCACAACGCCACGGCCAGCACCCCGGCCGCCGGATAGCGCCACCAGGCGGTCAGCCCGCGGCGCGCGCGCTCGAAATAGGTCTGGACGCCGGGCGACGAGGGACTGGCCATGACGCGGTCTCGCCCACCCCGGCCGCGCGCGCAAGAGGGCGGCGCTGGTAGGCCCGGCAGGACCCGAACCAGCACACCCACCACCTGAATAAATTCAGCTACTTAGGCCTGCCGCAAGCGTCGAAGGTGTCACGGATAGGTGTCACAGCCTTGTCGGTACGATAAGAGATTTGCCCTGGCGTACAAGCGTGGATGCCGATCAAGGCCGCTGCCGATAAGCGGACCCTGCAAATGACCGAGAAGGGTGGTCTGCGGTCGTTGCGCTTCCGCTCACACGGCCCAAACCCGCACCTCCCACCTAGTCGAAGTTCGTTGACCGGGAGAGCGCATCCCAGGCGGCGATCTCCGCTCGCATAAGGTCCAGCTTCTGCTCGACGACAGCCAGCGCATCCTCGCCCAGAAACAGCCGTGTCGGCGGCGCGTCGGATTCCACGAGCGTCAGCAAGGCCTGCGCCGCCTTGGCCGGATCGCCCGGCTGGCGTCCGCTCTTGGCCTGACGGGCCGAGCGGATCGGATCCATGATCGCGTCGTAGGCTGCGATGCTGCGCGGCGCACGGTCCATTGAACGTCCGGCCCAGTCCGTGCGGAATTGACCCGGCGCCAAGGCGGTCACGTGTATGCCAAGCGACCTGACCTCCTTGCCCAGCGCCTCGGAAATACCCTCCAGCGCGAACTTGCTTCCGCAATAGTAGGCAATGCCGGGCATGGTGATGAAACCGCCCATCGAGGTGACGTTGATGATGCGGCCCGAGCCGCGCTCACGCATGCTTGGCAGCACAGCCTTGATCATCGCCACCGCGCCGAAGACATTCGCGTCGAACTGGCGGCGCAGATCGTCGATCGACGACTCCTCAACCACGCCTTCCTGGCCGTAGCCGGCGTTGTTGACAAGAACATCGACCGCGCCGAACCGGCGCTCCGCACTGGGGACTTGAGCGGCGACGGCGTCGAAATCGGTGACGTCGAGCACCAGCGCATGAGCGCGTCCCGGCGCTAGCGCCTCATGCGCGGACGCGGCTTGCGCGTTGCGGACCGTACCGATCACCACGTGGCCGGCCTGCAAGGCGGCGCTGGCGAAGGCGCGGCCCAGGCCGGAGCTGACACCGGTGATCAGAAACGTCTTGGTCGATGCGGTCATGGCAGTTCTCGAAGCCGTCAGATGTAAGGAATTTAAACTTTATATCATGATATAATTTATTGACGCAAGACGCGGGACGGATCACCTTGGCCCACATGGTTGAGGTGTCGGTTCGAGAGCAAAAGCGAACACTGACGCGCGAGGCGGTGCTCGACGCCGCCGAGCGCCTGCTTCGCGCCGATAGCGACGCTTCGTTCTCGATGCGCGAGTTGGCGTCCGAGGCGGGCGTGAGCTTCGCCACGCCGTTCAATCAATTCGGAAGCAAGGCGGCGATTGCGCAGGCGCTGTCGGCTCGCCGGATTGACCTGATGAGCGAGCGCTTTTTCCAGACCGCGCCCGCCGGCGACACGATCGACCGCGTGCTCGCCGCCGTATCGATCGCGGTCGCCGTCATGCTTGAGGAGCCCCAGATCAACCGAGCGATCATCCGTTCGCTAGGCTTCCCTGGCGCCAAGCCGAGCGCAGTCAGCGCCCAATCACGCGCCCTGTGGACCGCTGCATTCGGCGATGGCGACGGTATCGATCCCGCCTTGGCCAACGTCGCAGCTGAACGTGTGCCCGAGCAACTGGCGATCGGCTTTCGCGGCTGCCTGTCCTTCTGGATCGCCGACGAGATCACCGACGTTCAACTGCCCGAAAAGGCGCGAATGACGGCCCTCACCGTCCTGCTGGGCTTCGTTGAGCCCAACAGGCGCACTGACCTGCCGTGGTCGTGACGCGCAAAGAAAAGCGATCATCGATGTTGGGCGAAGGTCCGCTCAGGGTCGAGGCCGTGGAAAAACTCGATCAGCGGAATTTATGGCGCAACGATTTGCCCTGACTGATCTCCAAATCGGCTGTGACCGCAACAAATAGTCAAAAAGCAGCGGATCAGCGGCAGAGTCTTGCGCTGGATTTTGGCTCAGCCGCGTTTTTACACAGCCTGGGTCGATTTTCGCCGTTGGCGTCTGTCCCGCAAGCAGACATTGACCGGGGAGTGGCCGGCTCCGATCAAACCGCGCTGCAGCCAGTTGCAACGAGACGACCGTACACGGCGATCAGTTTCTGGGGCAGAGGGAGGGACAAGCCGCCAGTTCAAAAAACATAAACATAATCAATACAGTGAGACATCACGCCTCGGGACTTTGTAACAGACTTTGTAGCAGCCCCCGGCAAATGGCGCGCGACCTCCGGTGAGGTCCGGCGAACCGAACGGATCGCCAACTCGTTCTCATCCATGGTGTCACAGTAAAGTGTCACAGCGCGGCCTGAGAAGCTGTTTCAGATCAGGAAGTTGCGGAAAACCAACGCCTTGTACACGCGCTGGTAGGCCCGGAGGGACTCGAACCCCCAACCAGACCGTTATGAGCGGTCGGCTCTAACCATTGAGCTACGGGCCCAGCGCGGGACGCGGTGGTTTCGGGTAGCATGGTGGACGCGGCGCTTAAAGCCTGGGTTCAGGTTGGCCGCCTTAGCCATGACGGCCACGCGGTCAGACGGGCGATCGGGCCCGGCCGCAGCGGAGAGACGAACAGGCGATGAATACTCCCATCCCCGCCGGCCCAGCGGCCGGCCTGTTACTCGCGGCGAGCGCGCTGGCGCTGCCCCTCGCCCTGCCCGGCGCCGCCTGGGCCGACGCGCCGGGCGCCGACCGGGCGTTCGAGGCCACCACCCTCAGCCTCAGCGCCGACGGCGAGACCCAGGTCGCGCCGGACCAGGCGACCCTCAACCTGGGCGTCCAGGTCACCGCGCCCACCGCCGCCGAAGCCATGGCCCAGAACGCCCAGCAGATGACGGCCGTCTTCGCCGCCCTGCGCAAGGCGGGCTTGCCCGAGCGGGACGTGCGCACCTCCAACCTGAGCCTCTCGGCCCAGTACACCTACGCCCAGGACAAGCCGCCGGTCCTGAACGGCTACGCCGCGTCCAACGAGGTGACGGTGACGGTGAACGACATCGCCCGGCTGGGGCCGGTGATCGACGCGGTGACGGCGGCCGGCGCCAACCAGGTCAATGGCGTGAGCTTCGGGCTAAAGGACTCATCGGCGGCCGAGGACGCCGCCCGCCTGGCGGCGGTCAAGGCGCTGTCAGCCAAGGCCGCGCTCTATGCCGGCGCGACCGGCTATCACGTCGTGCGGCTGATCAACCTGTCCGAGGGCGGGGGCGAGACGCCGCCAGGGCCGGTGCGGCCGATGGCGCTGATGAAGGCGGCCACGCCCACCCCGGTCTCGGCCGGCCAGCTGAGCGTGCAGGTGACGGTGACCGGCGTCTACGAACTGGCGAAGTAGGGGTTGGAGGCGGCTGGGACGATTTCGGACCTTGCCGTGAGACACCACGCGCTCCGTCGAGAAGACGACCAGGCCTCACCCTATTGATCGGAGCCTGACGTCGGCGCGGAGCAAGGCCGCGCCCAGTTCTGCCATGAATTTCTCAAAGACGTGGAGCGCAGTTCTGAAGCAGTCCCGCTCTCCTGGCCTTGCTCTACCGTTGACAAAGCCTGGTCTATATGAACCGCTGATCTTTGACTGACCCTCCAGATCGAGCGTCGGAGCGAAGATTGGTCGGCTTGGCGATGAGCGTGTGCAAGCGCCTCTATCGACGCGCCAAGGCGTGGGCGCAAAGGTTCAGGCCGGCGACCGACCGGCTGGCGCGCCAGGACCGCGGCTCGGTCGCGGTCACGACGGCGCTGACGCTGGTCATCGTGATCGCCATGGTTTCCCTCGGCGTCGAAGTCGCCTCGCTGTTCCTCAAGCATCGGCAGATGCAGTCCGCCGCCGACAACGCCGCCCTGGCCGGCGCGATGGCCCTGGCCGCGTCCAGCACGTCCGGCGTGACGACGGAAGCCAAGGCCGTCGCCGCCCAGAACGGCTTTACGTCCGGCGTCAACTCGGTGAGCGTCACCGTCAACAACCCACCGCTCAGCGGCAATCTGGTGGGCAACGCCGGCGCGGTGGAAGTGCTCATCAGCCAGCCGCAGACCCTGCCGCTCGCGGGCCTGACCTATAAGGGCCCCTGGACCGTGGGCGCGCGGGCCGTCGCGACGGTCGGCAACAACGCCAGCAGCTGCGCCCTGGAACTCGACACCAGCAGCACCACCGGCGTCCAGATCAGCAATGGCGCGGTCGTCAACCTGAACCAGTGCGGCCTCTCGGCGAACGCCATCGGCGGCACGGCGGTGTCCGTCATCGGCGGCGCGACGCTCAACGCGAGCACGGTGGTGGTGAGCGGCGCGGTGAACGTCAGCAACGGCGGCGCCATCAACGTGACCGGCTCGATCAAGACCGCCCAGCCGGCGACGGCCGACCCCTACAGCAGCGTCCAGATCCCGACCTCTTCCGGGTGCAAGTACGGCTCGGCCGGGCACCCGCTCACCTTGGCGTGGGCCAGCTCGACCCAGACCTTGAAGCCGGACGGGGTCTATTGCGGCGGGCTGGTCATGGGCAACGGGGCCCAGGTGGTGATGACGCCGGGCGTCTACATCATCAAGGGCGGCGCCTTCACCCTCGGCGGCGGGATCACGCTCACCGGCACGGGCGTCACCATCGTGCTGACCGGCAGCGGCAGCGACTATGCGAACGTGGACATCGGCAACGGCGCCACCGTCACCCTGAGCGCGCCGACAACGGGGACCACGGCCGGCCTGGTCTTCTTTCAGGACCCCAACGCGCCCCATACGGAAACCAACGACTTCGAGGGCGGGACCCAACTGACGCTGACCGGGGCGCTCTACTTCCCGTCGCAATCGGTGACTTATTCCAACGGGACCTCGTCGAGTTCGCCCTGCACCCAGCTGGTGGCCTGGCGGATGGTCTTCAAGGGCGGGGCCAGCTTCAACAGCAACTGCGCCAACACCGGCGTCGGCACTATCGGCGCGTCCTCGAGCAAGCTTGTCGAATAGCCGGCGCGCACCGGCCCGCGGCGTGCTCTAGAGCCCTTTTAAGCGGGTCAGATGGAATCATCTGACCCGCTTAAAAGGGCTCTAAATCTAACGTTTAGAGCACGTTCGAGCGGCGAAACCGCCTACACTTTCGCCTAACGTGCTCTAGCGCGACGGCCACAGGCCGGCGTCGGCGAAGGCCTCCTTCAGGGTGTCGCCGATGTCCGAGCCCGGCGGCGGCTCGGCCGCCTCGACGACGGCCGCGACGGTCAGGTCGCGCTGGGGCGACTTCAGCCGGCCGGTCCACCAGCCAACGCCGCGGCCGCGGTCGGCCTGGTCGGCGCAGCTGCCGGCCACCCCGCTCATGGCCGCGCCGCCGCGCGTCTCGCTGACCAGCGCCGCCGCGACCGCCTGGGCGCTGGACGGCTTGGCCGCGAGGTCGCCGACGAACAGCCGGCGCATGAAGCCGGCCTGGTCGCCGGCGGACAGGGCCAGCGCCCCGCCGTGCGCCGGCCCCTGCCAGAAGCTGCCGGCCGGGCCCGACAGGGCCTTGTTCCCATAGCCGAACGCGCCCAGCGCCGTGGCCCACCGGTCATGGCCGATCTGCTGCGCAAGCCGGCCGAACCACCAGCCGATCGAATCGTGGAAGGCGCCGGCGAGATCGGCGTCGGTCTGCCAGGCCCGGGTCGGCTGGGGCGAGCCGTCCCACTTGACCACCGCCTGCGGCGTCACCAGGCCCGCGTCGAGGCCGACCAGGGCGATGGGAACCTCGAAGGTCTCGCACGGCGGCAGGGCGCGCGCGCAGATGTCGAAGTGGCCGTACTGGTAGACCTTCCGGCCGCTCTGGGTGTCCAGGATGATGACGCAGGTGCCCAGGCCGCCGATCGCCCCGTCGATGTCGGCGTTCAGCTTGTCGTGGTCGAACCGGTCGCGCGGCGGCGGCGCGCAGCCGGCCAGCAGGATCGGCGCGACCAGGGCGGCCAGGACAAGGCCCGCAACGGCTCTCGACATCGCCATCCGCCTCGCGAAACACCAACGCTCTCGAAGCGCCGATGTACGCCCGCCCACGGCCGCGTTCAATCGGCGCGCGCGGGGGAGCGGGTTTGACAGGGCCCCGCCCTTGCCCCTACTGCGCCGCCATGAGCGGTCTGCGCACCCTGTTCGCCACCCAGGTCTGGGAATCGTCGCTGGCCGGCGGCGCCGGTTTCGAGGCGTTCAACGCCGAGCTCGAAGAGGCCTGCCGCATGCTGGCGGCCGAGGACGCGGCGGGGCGCGCCTGGTGCAAGGCGCACGGCTACGGCGGCTACACCTCCTACGCCTCGCTGGACGACCTGCCGACGCGGGCCAGCGTGTTCGGCGCCTTGAAGACCCGGCTCGACCGCCAGGCGCGCGCCTTCGCGGAGGCCCTGGCGTTGGACCTGAAGGGTGGGCGGCTGAAGCTGGACAGCCTGTGGGTCAACGTCCTGAAGCCGGGCGCGGCCCACACCGGCCACATCCACCCGCACAGCGTCATCTCCGGCACCGTCTATGTGGCGGTTCCGCCCGGCGCCAGCGCGCTGAAGCTGGAGGACCCGCGCCTGCCGCTGATGATGGCCGCCCCGCCCCGCCGCGCCGACGCCGGCGAGGACCAGCAGGCCTTCGTCTACCTGACGCCCAAGGCCGGGACGGTGCTGATGTGGGAGAGCTGGCTGCGCCACGAGGTGCCGCCCAACCAGGCCAAGGCCGACCGGATCAGCGTCAGCTTCAACTACGGCTGGCGCTGAAATCGCCTAGGCTTTCAGGCGCCTGACCGTATTATCCGGCCATGCGCGCGCTGTTCGCCATGGTCCTGATGCTCGCCGCTGTCGGCGGCGCGGGGGCCGCGCGCGCCGGAGGCGCCACCATGCAGCTCACCTCCCCCGCCTTCTCCGCCGGCGCGGCCATTCCCCGCCGCTACCAGGACCACGCCCCGCCGCTGCGCTGGAGCCCGGTCGCCGGCGCCCGCGCCTGGGCCGTCACACTGCAGGACCCGGACGCGCCGATGGCCCGGCCGTTCGTCCACTGGCTGGTGTGGAACATACCCGGCGCGGCCGGCGGCCTGCCCGAGGGCGGCCTGCCCGCGGGCGCCGTGCAGGGCCGCAACGACGCGGGCGGCGCCGGCTACTACGGCCCCCATCCGCCGTCGGGCGTGCACCACTATCACTTCAAGGTCTTCGCCCTCGACGCGCCGCTGGCCCTGGCGGCGGGCGCCGAGTTGCCGGCGCTGACGGCGGCGATGCGCGGCCATGTGCTGGCTCAGGGCGAGCTGGTCGGCGCCTTCGCGCACTAACTGCAGCGCGGGTTTACGTCGCGGCGCCATAGGCCGGTCCGATTTTCCCCGCTATCGTAAGGAAAACCGGCCGCGCGGGCGCGGTCCGACGACCTGGAGGATGCTCATGGACGACGCCAGCGTGAACGTCAGCGGCTTTTCCCGCGAAGGCCTGGCCAGGATCGGGCCCGCCCTGCAGGGCGTCGTCGACAACGGCCTGCTGTCCGGCGCGGTGACCCTGCTCTGGCGCAACGGCGAGGTCGCCGACGTGACCACCGTCGGCCAGCGCAACATCGAGGCGGGGCTGCCGATGACGCGCGACACCCTGTTCCGCATCGCCTCCATGACCAAGCCGGTGACCTCGGTCGCCGCCCTGATGCTGATGGAGGAGGGCAAGCTCAAGCTCGACGACCCGATCACCAAGTGGCTGCCCGAGTTCGCGGACATGCAGGTGCTGAAGGACGCGCAGGGGCCGGTCGATGACACCTACGCCGCGCCGCGCGACATCACCGTCGACGACCTGATGACCCACCGCTCGGGCCTGGCCTACGCTTTCACCTCGGTCGGCCCGATCGCCCACGCCCACCAGCGGGCGCTGGGCGACGTGCTCAACGCCGTCATGGAGCCCGACGCCTGGCTGGAGGCGCTGGGCGGGCTTCCCCTCTCCTATGCGCCCGGCGAGCGGTTCCACTACAGCCACGCCACCGACGTCCTGGGCTTCCTGGTCGGCCGCATCGAGGGCAAGCCGTTCCGCAAGGTGCTGTTCGAGCGGATCTTCGAGCCCCTGGGCATGGTCGACACCGACTTCTACGTCCCGCCGGAAAAGCGCGAGCGGGCGGCCACGGTCTACCGGCTCGACGACGCCGGCGCCCTGCATCCCGTGCCCTTCAAGAGCTATGACGCGCCGCCCGCCTTCGCCGGCGGGGGCGGCGGCCTGGTCTCGACCGCCGACGACTACCTGACCTTCGCCCGCATGCTGCTGGGCAAGGGCGAGGTCGACGGGGTGCGGCTGCTGAAGCCCGAGACGGCCGAGATGATGGCCGCCAACCGCCTGTCCGACACCCAGCGGGCGATCCCGTTCATGGGCATCCCCTTCTGGGGCGGCCAGGGCTTCGGCCTCGGGCTGTCGGTGATCACGGACGCGGAAAAGCAGGCCTGGATGGGCCCGGGCACCAACGGCGCCTTCGGCTGGCCCGGCGCGTTCGGCACCTGGTGGCGGGCGGACCCGGCGGAGAACATGGTGATGCTCTACCTCGTCCAGAACTCGATGCCGCTGGAGCCGGAGGCGGTCTCGCAGCTGGCGACCGGCCAGCGGATGGCGGCCCAGGCGGCCCTGCCCATGTTCCAGACCCTGACCTACGCCGCCCTCGGCCGCTGAAACCGCTCCCGGACGGGGGCGGATTAAGGACGCCTAAACCAGTTTCCGCACCAATTCAGTCCGTGGATTCGCACGCGATGCGGTCCAGGGGCTGATTTTTGGGGGAAAGCCGGCAGATGTTCTCGTCACGCGGTAAGGATGGGTCGGAACTCGCGCGTTTGAAGGCCCAGTACGCAACGCTCAAGGAGCGTTCCGATCTTCTGGACTCCACCTGCGGGATCGGACTGTGGGAAGCGGTGCTGTACAACGCCGACGCGCTGGACCCGCGCAGCGTCTGGACCTGGTCGCCCGAGTTCCGCCGCCTGGTCGGCTATTCCAGCGAGGCCGACTTCCCGAACGTGTGCCAGTCCTGGTCGGACAAGCTGCACCCGGACGACGTGGAGCCGACGTTCGCGGCCTTCGGGGCGCACCTGACCGACCGCACCGGCAAGGTCCGCTATGACGTCACCTATCGGCTGAAGACCCGCAGCGGCGAATACCGCTGGTTCCGCGCCACCGGCGGCTGCCGCCACGCCGAAGACGGGCGCACCATCCGCGCCTGCGGCTCGCTGACCGACGTCCACGAGCAGAAGATCATGGAGATCGAGGCCAGGGAGACCGCCGAGACCGACCGGATCGCCATCGGCGCCCTCGGCGCCGGGCTGAAGGCCCTGGCGGCCGGCGACCTGACCTATCAGATCACCGAAACCTTCTCGGCCAAGGCCCAGGGGCTGAAGGACGACTTCAACGACGCGGCCAGCCAGTTGCGCGAGGCCATGCACGCGGTGACCGTCTCGGCCGGCGGCATCCGCGGCGGCTCGGACGAGATTTCGAGCGCGGCCGACAACCTGTCCCGCCGCACCGAGCAGCAGGCCGCGAGCCTGGAAGAGACGGCGGCGGCCCTCGACGAGATCACCGCCACGGTCAAGCGCAGCGCCGAGGGCGCGGCCCAGGCCTCCAACGCCGCGTCGTCGGCCAAGGTCGACGCCGAGCGCTCCGGCGCCATCGTCCAGGACGCGGTCTCGGCCATGGGCGAGATCGAGCACAGCTCCCGCCAGATCAGCCAGATCATCGGGGTGATCGACGAGATCGCCTTCCAGACCAACCTTCTGGCGCTCAACGCCGGGGTCGAGGCCGCCCGCGCCGGCGAAGCGGGCCGCGGCTTTGCGGTGGTCGCGCAGGAGGTGCGGGCGCTGGCCCAGCGTTCGGCCGACGCCGCCAAGGAGATCAAGACCCTGATCGCCTCCTCGAGCGCCCAGGTCGAGCGCGGGGTCAAGCTGGTCGGCGAGACCGGCCAGGCGCTGACCACCATCGTCACCAAGGTCGCCGAGATCACCTCCCAGATCTCGGAGATCGCCCGCTCGGCCCAGGAGCAGGCCACGGGCCTCAACCAGGTCAACGTCGCCGTCAACCAGATGGACCAGGTGACCCAGCAGAACGCCGCCATGGTCGAACAGACCACCGCGGCCGCCTCCAACATGAAGTCCGAGGCCGGCGAACTGGCCCGGCTGGTCACGCGCTTCCGCAGCGGCGCCGAGGTTCAGGCCACGGGCCGCCGCGAGCCCGCCCGCGCCGCACGGCCCGCGCCCGCCC
>JARLIQ010000067.1 GCA_031291645.1 Caulobacteraceae bacterium
GCGTCGATGATCGACGCGGCGGTCGAGGCGGCGGACCGGTTCTATCCGGCCTTCGACTTCCTCGTGAAGGGCGCCAAGTCTCCGGACGAGGCGATGGCCGCCTGCATGTTCGAGACCGTCGGCCAGGCCTGAGTTTTCGTTTCCCTCTCCCTTGCGGGGAGGGTGGCCCGCGGAGCGGGGCGGGCGGGGGCGTCGGCGCGAGCGCCCGGCGGGGCTTGTCCACGCGTTCCCTGTCCCCCGGCTCCGGCGACCCCTTCTCCCGCGGGGGAAGGGCTTTCCAGTGGACGCCTGCATAGCGTGATGACCCCTATCCTGATCCTCGGCGCGGGCCGCATGGGCGGCGCCCTCATCGAAGGCTGGCGCCGCGCGGGCGCCTTTGCGCTCGACCAGCTGATCATCCGCGACCCCTATCTGCCGCCCGAGGCCGCGGCCGTCCTGGCCGGGGCGCGGGTCAATCCGCCGGACGCCGAGCTGGCCGATGCGCGCACCGTGCTGCTCGCCGTCAAGCCGCAGGTCTGGCGCCAGGCGGCGGCCGCGCTGGCGCCCCTGCTGCATCCCGAGGCGGTGATCGTCTCGATCGCAGCGGGCGTGCGGGTCGCCGATATCGCCGACGCCTTCGGCGGGCGCCGCGTGGCCCGGGTCATCCCGACGACCGCCGTCGCCATCTGCAAGGGCGTCACCTCGATCGTGGCGGCGGACAAGACCAGCCGCGCGCGCGCCCACGCCCTGTTCGAGCCGGTCGGCGTCACCGTCGACATTCCCGCCGAGGGGCTGATGGACGTCACCACCGCGGTGTCCGGCTCGGCGCCGGCCTATCTCTACGCCTTCATCGAGGCGCTCGAGGCGGCCGGCGAGGCCGAGGGGCTGACGGCCGAGGCCTCGCGCACCCTGGTCCGCTCGACCCTGATCGGCGCGGCGGCCCTGCTGGACCATACCGGCGAGGACCCGGCCGAGCTGCGCCGCCAGGTCACCTCGCCCGCCGGCACCACCGAGGCGGCGCTGAAGGTCCTGATGGGCGAACACGGCCTGTGGCCCCTGGCGGCGGAGGCCGTCGCGGCGGCGGTGAAGCGGTCGAAGGAACTGGGGGGCTAAAGCCCGCCCTCACCCCGGCAGCCGCACCACCGCCCTGAGCCCGCCCAGCGGGCTCTTGTCCAGGGTCACGTCGCCGCCCAGGCCGCGGGCCACGTCGCGGGCTATGGCCAGGCCCAGGCCGACGCCCTTTTCGTTCTGGTTGCGGGACTCGTCGAGCCGGTTGAACGGCTTGAAGGCGTCCTCGTAGCGCTCCGGCGGAATGCCGGGCCCGTCGTCGTCGACCACGATCTCGACCCCGCCGGCGGCGCGCGGCCGGGCGGCGACGGCGACGTGCTCGCCGTGGGCGGCGGCGTTCATCACCAGGTTGGACAGGGCCCGCTTCAGGGCGTTCGGCCGCACGCTGGCCATCAGCATGCGGTCGGCGTGGACCTCGACCTCGGCCCCGGCGCGGGCGGCGCCGACGCTGACCTCCTCGATCAGGCCGCGCAGGCCCACGGTCTCGATCGCCTCGCCGCCCTCGCCGCGGGCGAAGGCGAGGTATTCGTCGATCATGTGCTCCATCTCGGCCAGGTCGCGCTTGATCTCCTCCAGCCGCGGGCTGGGCTCGGCCAGGGCCGCCTCCAGCTTCAGCCGGGTCAGGGGTGTGCGCAGGTCGTGGCTGACCGAGGCCAAGAGGGCGGTGCGCTGGTCGATGTGGCGCTGGATGCGCTCCTTCATGGCGATGAAGGCGTGGGCCGCCTTGCGCACCTCGCTGGCCCCGTGCGGCTTGAACTGGGGCACGTCCCCGCCGCGCCCGAAGGCCTCCGCCGCGTCCGCCAGCCGCTCGATCGCCCGCACCTGGTTGCGGATGAACAGCAGCGAGACGCCGGTCAGCAGCACCGTCGCCACGGTCATCCACAGGATGAAGATATGCCCCTGGGTCGCGAAGGCGCGGTCGCGCGGCGCGATGATGCGCAGGACCCCCTGCTTCACCTGGACGCGGATGTCGACGTAGGCGGGATAGCGGACGGTGTCGAACCAGAACGGCTGGTCCAGCCGGTTGACCAGGGCGTGCTTGAGCGAGCGGTCCAGCGGGGCGAACAGCGAGGCGCGCTTGGAGGTCGGCAGGGTGCGCCCCTCCTGCAGGGCCACCGACAAGCTCAGCGACCGTTCGGCCCGGTCGCTCAGCTTGGCGAAGCCGGCCGGGGAGGGGTCGGCCTGGTAGCTGTCCACCACCCAGGCGATGTCGCCCGCCAGCCCCTCGGACAGCCGGCTGGTCACCGTCTGCCAGTGGGCGTCGAAGAAGATCCAGGTGACCACCACCTGCATGATCGCGACCGGCAGCACGATGATCAGCAGCGAGCGGCCGAACAGGGTCTGCGGGAGCCAGCGCTTGACGATGCGCGGCCAGAACAGGCTCTGGGCGAACTTGGCCATGGGCGCGCTAGTCCGGAGCCAGCATGTAGCCGACGCCGCGCACGGTCTGCAGGTAGCGCGGCGCCTTGGGGTCGGCCTCGATCTTGCGGCGCAGGCGGGTGACCTGGACGTCGACGGCGCGGCCGCTGGCGTCGGCGGTCTCGCGCGCCAGGTCCATTCGGTCCACCGGGGCGTGGGCGTTGGAGGCTAGGCGCCGCAGCAGCCGCGCCTCGGCCTCGGTTAGCCGCACCGGCTCGTCGCCGCGCAGAAGCTCGCCCCGGCCGGGGTCGAAGCTGCAGCGGCCCAGCGACAGCCGCCGCGCCCCCGCCGCCGGCGCGCCCGCCCGGCGCAGGATCGCCTCGATGCGCAGCAGCAGCTCCTGCGGCTCGAACGGCTTGGGCAGGTAGTCGTCGGCGCCGAGGCTGAGCCCCTCGATCCGGTCGCCGGTGGCGTCGCGCGCGGTCAGCATCAGCACCGGCGTCGCCCGCGACGGCCCTTCCGCCCTCAGCCAGCGCATCAGCGAGAAGCCGTCCTCGCCCGGCATCATCACGTCCAGGATCAAGAGGTCGAAGTCGATCGCGGCCAGTTGTCGCCGCGCGCCGGCCGCGTCCGCCGCCGTCGTCACCCGAAAGCCCGACCGGGCCAGGTATTCCTTCAGCAGCGCGCGGATGCGGTCGTCGTCGTCGACCACCAGCAGGTGCCGTTCCATCGATGCGCTGTCACTCGGGGCGTTCACATCCCGGCCTTTGTGCTATAGCCCTCGCGACGTCCGTCCCCGGGAAGGCCCGAAAAAGGGACGGTTCGTGCGTGAAGAGGAGCTTCGCCGATGTCTTTAGCGCCATTCGATGACCGCGACGGCTGGATTTGGCTGGACGGGACGTTCGTCCCGTGGCGGGACGCGAAGGTGCACGTACTGACGCATGGCCTGCATTATGCCTCGTCGGTGTTCGAAGGCGAACGCATGTACGGCGGCAAGATCTTCAAGCTGACCGAACATTCCGAGCGCCTGCACCGCTCGGCCGAAATCCTCGACTTCAAAATCCCCTACAGCGTGGCCGAGATCGACCAGGCCTGCAAGGAGACCTGCGCGCGCAACGGCCTGGAGGACGCCTACATCCGTCCGATCGCCTGGCGCGGCTCGGAGATGATCGGGGTTTCGGCCCAGAACACCACCACCCACATGGCCATCGCCTGCTGGGACTGGCCGAGCTACTTCAGCCCCGAGCAGCGCAGCAAGGGCATCCGCCTGACCTTCGCCAAGTACAAGCGGCCCTCGCCGGAGACCGAACCGGTCCACGCCAAGGCCGCCGGCCTCTACATGATCTGCACCATCAGCAAGCATGCGGCCGAGAAGGAGGGCTACGCCGACGCCCTGATGCTCGACTACCGCGGCTACGTGGCCGAGGCGACGGGCGCCAACATCTTCCTGGTGCGCGACGGGGCGATCCACACCCCGCTGCCCGACTGCTTCCTCAACGGCCTCACCCGCCAGACCGTGATCGAAGTGGCCCGCAAGCGCGGCTTCGAGGTGATCGAGCGCCACATCGAGGTCGACGAGCTGTCGACCTTCTCGGAGGTGTTCCTGACCGGCTCGGCCGCCGAGGTGACCCCGGTGGGCGAGATCGGGCCGCACCGCTACAAGCCCGGCAACATCACCCTGTCGCTGGCCGACGACTACTCCCGCATGGTGCGCGGCGAACTGCAGCCGGCTTAGAGGCGGCCGATTTCTCTTCCCCCCTTGCGGGGTTATGGGAAGGGGACCGCGTCGCGGCGAGGCCGACCCTCAGGTTCGCGCCATCACCAGCTCAACCCCGGCGGCCTCGGCCGTCGGGGCCAGGGCCTCGGGCTTCTCGACCCGCACCCGGACGCGCAGCACCAGCGCCTCCTCCAGGCACGCGCGGGCCAGCCGCTCGGCGAAGGCCTCGACCAGCTTGAAATGGCCGCTGTCGGCCAGCCGCTGGGCTCGGGCCACGACGCTCTCGTAGTTGACGGTGTCGGCGATGTGCTCGATCGGCCTGGGCGCCAGGTCCAGTTCGACGTCGATGATCAGAGGCTGGCGTCGGCCGTGTTCGTGGTCATAGACGCCGATCTCGGCCTCGATGCGCGCGGCGCGCACGAAGACCTTCAGGCTCTCGATGGCCACCGCGGGCGCGGCTTGCGGGAAGGGGACGGTGGCGCTCACGGGCGAGGGATCCCCAGACAGCGAAGGGCTCGAAAGACCGGCGCCCCGCGGGCGGGCCGGCTCAGTCGGCGCGGCCGTGCTCGTAGACGTTCAGGGCGACCAGCACGGCGATGAAAACGATGATCATGCCAATGGCGGACATGGCGGGCCCCGTCTGGTCTCGAGCGACGTGTTCGAACACGACAAGGCCGGCTTTAACGAGCGCAGGCGCTGACCGCAAGGCCGCGGTTCGCTAGGGTGACGCCATGCTCTGGCGCCGCAGGATCGAACCCTTCGCCCGGCCGGCCTTCCACTGGCTGGCGCGGCGCCTGCGCGGCCTGACGCTGGGGGTGCGCGGCCTGGTGGTCGACGACCGGGGGCGGGTGCTCTTGATCCAGCACACCTATACGCCCGGCTGGCACATGCCCGGCGGCGGGGTCGAGCGCGGCGAGACCGCCGAACAGGCGCTCGGCCGCGAGCTGGTCGAGGAGGCGGGCGTCGAGATCCTCGGCCGCGCGCGGCTGCTGTCGGTCCACTCCAACCACGCCTTCTTCCGCGGCGACCACGTGCTGGTCTACCGGATCGACCGCTGGCGAACCTGCGCGGCGACCTCCAGGGGCGAGATCCACGCGGTGGACTGGTTCGCCCCGGACGCCCTGCCGGCCAACGTCACCGCGGGCACGCGTCGGCGCATCGCCGAGGCGCTGGGGGCCGCCGAGCACGATCCGCACTGGTGAGCCCGCAAAGCGCGGCCTTGCCACGGCGGCGGCTTTGTGGAGTCGTGCCGGCCGACTCCAAGACCCGCCAAGAGGCCGTCATGACGCTGCCGCCGATCCCCGTCTCCGCCTTCCGCAAGATCGCCGTCGGGATCGACCGGCCCGAGGACGTGGTCGTGGGCGCGGACGGGCGGGTGTTCGCTTCCGACCACCTGAGCGCGGTGGCCGAGATATTCCCCGAGGGCTCGTTCCGGCGGCTGGGCCCGCCGCGCGGCGCGCCCAACGGCATCAACATGGACCGCCAGGGGCGGATCATCATCGCCAACTTCGGGGTCTACGACGGCCAGGACGGGCCGTTGGAGCGGTTCGACCCGCGGACCGGCGTGCGCGAGGTGCTGCTGGCCGACGTCGGCGGGCGGCGGCTGACCGCGGCCAACTATCCGGTGATCGACGCGGCCGGGAACATCTGGTGCGCCAACTCGACCCACGCCGAGACCTGGCCCCAAGCCCTGGACGGGCGCACCGACGGCTTCGTCTTCGTGCTGCGGCCGGACGGGTCGAGCGACATCGTCGCCGAGGGGCTGAAGTTCCCCAACGGCCTGGCCCTCTCCGACGACGAGACCGCCCTCTACTGCGCCCAGACCAGCGGGGCGGACGTGATCCGTTTCCCGATCCTGCCCGGCGCGCGCCTGGGGCCGGGCGAGCGCTACGGGCCGGTGCTCGGCGCGCTGCAGCGGCCGGGCGAGGCGGCGCACGATCCGAACGACCTGGGCTACACCGACGGCGTCGGCTTCGACGCGGAGGGCAATCTCTGGGTCTGCCTGCCGGCGGCCAACAAGGTGGTGGCCATCGCCCCGGACGGCGCCGTCCAGACCGTCATCCACGATCCGACGGGCCAGGTGGTCAACCATCCGACCAACGTGACATGGGGTGGCGAGGGGCTCGGCGACCTTTATATTGGCTCGATCCGGGCGGACTATGTGCTGAAGGCGAAAAGCCCCGTACCCGGCCAGCCGCAGATTCACCAACGTCCCTAAGGCGGAGACCTGCCCCCCCCTTTCCCCCTGAACGTTGATCACTCATATTGTCGCCAGAAGGCCCGATGGCCCGCTGGGACACGCCAAGGAGCACGCGATGCGCGAATATCTGAAGTTCTATATCGACGGCCAATGGGTCGACCCGATCACCCCCAAGAGCCTGGACGTGATCAACCCGGCGACCGAAGCCGTCGCGGGCCACATCTCGATCGGCACGGCCGCCGACGTCGACAAGGCGGTCAAGGCCGCGCGCAAGGCGTTCGCCACCTTCTCCCAGACCAGCCGTGAAGAGCGGGTCGAGCTGCTCGAGCGCATCGTCGCCGAATACCAGAAGCGCTATGGCGACATGGCCGCGGCCATCACCGAGGAGATGGGCGCCCCCGCCTCGCTCGCCCAGCGCGCCCAGGCCGCCATCGGCCTCGGCCACCTGCAGACCGCGATCGCCATCCTCAAGAGCTACAAGTTCGAGGAAGACCGCGGCCCGACCCGCATCGTCAAGGAGCCGATCGGCGTCTGCGGCTTCATCACCCCCTGGAACTGGCCGGTGAACCAGATCGCCTGCAAGGTGGTCCCGGCGCTGGCGGTCGGCTGCACCATGGTGCTCAAGCCGTCCGAAGTGGCCCCCTTCTCGGGCCAGATCTGGACCGAGATCCTGCACGCCGCCGGCGTGCCGGCCGGCGTCTACAACATGGTCAACGGCGACGGCCCGGGCGTCGGCGCGGCGATCGCCAGCCATCCGGACGTGGACATGGTCTCCTTCACCGGCTCGACCCGCGCCGGCATCGAAGTGGCCAAGGCCGCGGCCCCGACCGTCAAGCGCGTGGCCCAGGAACTGGGCGGCAAGAGCCCGAACATCATCCTGGAAGACGCCGACATGAAGAAGGCGGTGACCGGCGGGATCATGCACGTGATGCAGAACTCCGGTCAGTCCTGCAACGCCCCGACCCGCATGCTGGTCCCAGCCAAGAAGATGGACGAGGTCATCACCATCGCCAAGGCGGCGGCCGAAAGCGTCACCGTGGGCGACCCCAACGGCAACTTCCAGATGGGCCCGGTGGTCTCCGAGGTGCAGTGGAAGAAGATCCAGGGCCTGATCCAGAAGGGCATCGACGAGGGCGCCACCCTGGTCACCGGCGGCGCCGGCCGGCCCGAAGGCCTGGACAAGGGCTACTATGTGAAGCCCACCGTCTTCGCCAACGTCACCAACGACATGACCATCGCCAAGGAAGAGATCTTCGGCCCGGTGGTCGCGATCCTCGGCTATGACACCGTCGACCAGGCGGTCGCCGTCGGCAACGACACCGAGTACGGCCTGGCGGCCTACGTCTCGGGAACCGACCAGGCCCGCATCCGCGAGGTCGCCTCGCGCCTGCGCGCCGGCCAGGTCTCGATCAACGGCGGCGGCGGCGACCTGACCGCGCCGTTCGGCGGCTACAAGATGTCGGGCAACGGCCGCGAATGGGGCGACTACGGCTTCGCCGAGTTCCTCGAAACCAAGGCCATGCTGGGCTACGCCCCGGCGCAAGCGGCCGAATAGGCCGACGCGATCCGGCCGGCGCCGCAAGGCGCCGGCCGTCTTCTTCCATAGAGGCGAACACGCCCGTCACGCGCATCCTGGGAGGCGCCGCGCATGCTCGATCCGTATTTCAAGGCCATGCTCGACGCCGCCGCCGCGGCCGGCGCCCCGCCGCTGAACGCTCTGGGCCCCGACGCCGCGCGCGAGGTCTACCGCAGCCTGCGGCTCGACGGAGAGGCGAGCTATCCTGACCTCGACGTGCGCGACCTGACGGTGGCGGGGGGCGTGGGGCCGATCGGCGCGCGGCTCTATACGCCCAAGGCCGCCCCGACCCCCGGGCCGGTCCTGGTCTACTACCACGGCGGCGGCTGGGTGATCGGCGACCTGGAGACCCACGACGGCCTCTGCCGGCAGCTGGCCTCCGCCTCGGGCGTGCGGGTGCTGTCGGTCGACTACCGGCTGGCGCCGGAGAACCCCTTCCCCGCCGCCTACGAGGACGCCGTCGCGGCGGCCGACTGGGCCTTCGACCACGCGGCCGAGGTCGGCTTCGATCCGGCGCGCATCGGTCTGGGTGGCGACTCCGCCGGCGGCAACCTGGCCGCGGCCGCCGCCATCGCCCTGCGCGACGCCGGCCGCTGGAGCCCCGCGTTCCAGCTCCTGTTCTATCCCGTGACCCAGGTCGACCGCACCACCAACTCCCTGCGCGACCTGGCCGAGGGATTCTTCCTGACCAAGGCCGGGATGGACTGGTTCGGTGACTGCCTGTTCGCCGCGGGCGGCGAGCGGGCCGATCCGCGGGTCAGCGTGCTGAACGCCGCCTCCCACACGGGCCTCGCCCCCGCCTTCGTGGCCACCGCCGGCTTCGACCCCCTGAAGGACGAGGGCCGCGAATACGCCGAAAGGCTCGCGGCCGCCGGCGTGCCGACCGAGCACCGGCACTATCCGGGCTTCATCCACGGCTTCTACCAGATGGCCGGCCTGTCGCCGGCCGCCGCCGCGGCGGTGCGCGAGGCGGCCGAGGTGATGAAGGCGGCCCTGGACTAAGCCTTGAGCACCCTGACGACGGCGCCGGTCAGGATCGCCAGGTCGTCGTCGCCGATCACCAGGGGCGGGGTCAGATAGACCACCTTGCCCATGGGCCGGATCCAGACCCCCTCGGCGGCGAAGCGGGCGCACAGCCCGCTCACGTCGACCGGGGCGTCGAACTCCACCACCCCGATCGCGCCCAGGGTGCGCACGTCCGTGACGCCCGGCAGGTCGCGGCAGGGCGCCAGGCCCTCGGCCAGGCCGCGGTTGATGCGCGCGACGTCCGGCTTCCACGCGCCGGCCTCGAACAGGTCGAGCGAGGCGTTGGCGGCGGCGCAGGCCAGGGGGTTGGCCATGTAGGTCGGCCCGTGCATCAGGGCCGCGCCCGGATCGTCCGACCAGAAGGCCTCGAACACCTTGCGGCTGGCCACGGCGGCCGACAGCGGCAGGGTCCCGCCGGTCAGGGCCTTGGACAGGGTGACGATGTCGGGCGTCACGCCCGAACCCTGGCAGGCGAAGAGGTCGCCGGTGCGGCCGAAGCCGGTGAAGATCTCGTCGAAGATCAGCAACACGTCGTGGGCGTCGGCGAGC
Organism: Caulobacteraceae bacterium; assembly: GCA_031291645.1. Taxonomy (GTDB): domain Bacteria; phylum Pseudomonadota; class Alphaproteobacteria; order Caulobacterales; family Caulobacteraceae; genus Poindextera. The sequence continues at coordinate 9,475 of JARLIQ010000067.1, forward strand.
CGCCGCAGGCGCGCCAGGACGGCGTCGTCGTGGAACAGCATGCCGCCCGCGCCCTGCACGCGCGGCTCGACCAGCATCGCCGCGATCTCGCCGCCGTGGCGCTCCAGCACCGCCTCCAGCGCGGCCTCGGACGCCGCGTCGCGCGGCAGGGGCGCGATGTGCTGGCCCGGCATGACCCCGGCGAACAGGCTGTGCATCCCCTCTTCCGGGTCGCACACCGTCATGGTGGCCAGGGTGTCGCCGTGATAGCCGCCGGCGAACGACAGGAAGCGCGTGCGGCCCCGGATTCCCCGGTTGATCCAGTACTGCAGCGCCATCTTCATCGCGATCTCGACCGAGACCGAGCCGGATTCGGCGAAGAAGACGTGGTCCAGCTCGCCCGGCAGCATGGCCGCCAGCCGCGCGGCGAGGCGGTAGGCCGGCGCGTGCGCCAGGCCGCCGAACATCACGTGCGGCGCCGCCTCGAGCTGGCGGACGATGGCCTGGCGGATGTGGGGGTGGTTGTAGCCATGGCAGGCGGTCCACCACGAGGCTATGCCGTCGATCAGCGAGCGCCCGTCCTCCAGCACGATCCGCACCCCCTCGGTGCGCGCCACCGGCAGGGGCGGGCGGGCGGTCTTCATCTGGCAATAGGGCCGCCAGACGTGAGGCGCGCCTTGCGCCATCCAGGCCGTACTCGTTCCGCTCACCCGCGCCTCGCTTACCCAACGGCGCCTTTAGCCGGCGCGCGGCCCTTGCTAAGGCCTTCGGCGACGACAGCAAGCGGGAAGCGGATGGACAGCCTTACGGATTTCGCCAGCGGCAAGCTTCAGGCCCTGGAGGCCCAGAGCCTGCGCCGGCGGCTCGCCCCCACCCGGCGGCTGGACGGCCTGTGGGTCGAGCGCGGCGGGCGGCGGCTGCTGTCCTTCTCCTGCAACGACTACCTGAACCTGTCGCACCATCCCGCGGTCAAGCGGGCGGCGGCCGAGGCGGCGCTGGAATATGGCGCGGGGGCGGGCGCCTCGCGGCTGGTCACGGGCGACCATCCGCTGCTGGCGAGGCTCGAGGCGCGGCTGGCGCGGCTGAAGGGGACTGAGGCGGCCTGCCTGTTCGGGTCCGGCTACCTGGCCAACGTCGGGGTGATCCCGACCCTGGTCGGGCCCGGCGACCTGGTGCTGGTCGACCAGCTGGCCCACGCCTGCATCTGGGCGGGCGCCAAGCTTTCGGGCGCCGAGGTGGCCGGCTTCCCGCACAACGACGTCGACGCCCTGGCGGGGCTGCTGGCGGCGCGGCGGGGCGGGGCGCGGCGGGTCCTGGTCGCGACCGACGGGGTGTTCTCGATGGACGGCGACCTCGCGCCGCTGGACCGCCTCTCCGCCCTTTGCCGCGAACACGACGCCTGGCTGATGAGCGACGACGCGCACGGGGTGGGGGTGCTGGCCGGCGGGCGGGGATCGACCGCCGCCTTCCCCGGCGCCCATGTGCCGCTGCAGATGGGCACCCTGTCCAAGGCGATCGGCGGCTACGGGGCCTATCTGTGCGCCGACCAGCCGGTGGTCGACCTGCTCAAGACCCGCGCGCGCACCCTGGTCTATTCGACCGCCCCGCCGCCGGCCTCGATCGCCGCCGCCCTGGCCGCGCTGGACGTCATCGAGGCCGAGCCGGAGCGCGTCGCCGCCCCGCTGGCCAAGGCCCGCGCCTTCACCCGCGCCCTGAACCTGCCGCCGGCCCAGAGCGCCATCGTCCCGGTGGTGATCGGCGAGGCGTCCGCCGCGCTCCAGGCCTCGCGGGCTCTGGAGGACCAGGGCTTCCTCGTCGTCGCCATCCGTCCGCCGACGGTGCCGGCCGGAACCGCCCGGCTGCGCGTCGCCTTCACCGCTGGCCACGACGACGCCGACGTCGCCGGTCTCGCGGCGGCCGTCCGCCCCTTTCTGGAGCCCCGATCCTGATGAACGCCCTGTTCATGGCCGGCGCCGGCACCGACGTCGGCAAGACCTTCGTCGCGGCCCAGCTGATCCGCGCCCTGATCGGCCGCGGCGTCGTGGTCGAGGCGCTCAAGCCCGTGGTCAGCGGCTTCGATCCCGGCGACTGGGCGCTGAGCGACCCGGGCCAGCTGCTGGCCGCCCTCGGCCGGCCGCTGGACGCCGAGACCCTTCAGGCCATCTCGCCCTGGCGGTACGCCGCGCCCCTGTCGCCCGACATGGCCGCGCGGCTGGAGGGCAGGGCGGTGGACTGCGCCGCGGTCGCCGCCTTCTGCCGCAGCCGGATCGCGGCCCGGCCCGAGGCCCTGACCCTGGTCGAGGGCGCCGGCGGGGTGATGTCGCCGGTGGACGAGGACACCACCGGCCTCGACCTGATGGCCGGGATCGGCGCGCCGGTGGTCGTGGTCGGCGGCTCCTACCTCGGCGCGATCAGCCACACCCTGACGGCGATCGAGGCGGTGCGCGCGCGCGGCCTGACCCTCAAGGCGGTGGTGGTCAGCGAAAGCCAGGCGGCCGGGACGCCGTTCGCCGAGACGGTCGCCGCCGTCGCCCGGCTGGGCAGGGCCTCGCCGGTGATCGCCGCGCCGCGCCAGGCCGGCGACCTCGCCTGGCGCGAGGCCCTGGCCGAGGCCGTGCTGCGGCCGGGTTAGGTCGAGGCTGGTCGGTCCAGCCTAATCGCGCGCGGCCCTGGCCGCCTCGCGCCTGCGGGCGGCGACCGCCAGCACGGCCATGCCGGCCAGGCCCGACGCCAGCGACCCGACGAGCACGCCCAGGGTCAGTTCGCCCCGCTGGAGCCCCATGGCGTCGGGAAAGGCCAGGGCGCCGATGTAGAGGCTCATGGAAAAGCCCACGCCGCACAGTAGGGCGACGCCCCACAGCTCGAGCCAGCCGGCGCCGGTCGGGCGCCGGGCGAGGCCGGTGCGGACCATCAGCCAGCTGACGCCCATGACCCCTGCCGGCTTGCCCAGGAACAGGCCGGCCGCCGCGCCCAGGGTGATCGGGCTGGCCAGGGCCGCCAGCGGCAGGTCCGCAAGCCTCAGTCCCGCCACCGTGAAGCCGAACAGCGGCAGGATGGCGAAGGCGACATAGGGGTGGACGCTTTCCATGAAGTGTTTGAGCACCCCGTCCTGGTCCGGCCGGCGTGGGCCGATCGGCACGGTCAGGGCCGCCGCCACCGCGGCCAGGGCGGTGTTGACACCCGACTTCAGGGTGAAGGCGCCCAGGGTGAAGAAGCCGATCACCCGGAACAGGAACGGCGCCTCCTTCCATTCCGATAGCCCGATCAGTGCGGCCAGCGTCAGGGCGGCGCCGACCAGGGCCCAGGGATGGACCGGGCCGGTGAAGAGGGCCCCGATCAGGACGACGGCGGCGACGGCGCCGGCCAGGGCGAGCGTCAGCAGGAACAGGCGCAGCGCCTCGGGCAGGTTGCGGCCGGCCAGGGCCAGGGCGCCGAGGGCGAAGGCGATGTCGCTCGCCGCGCCGACCGGCCAGCCGTGCGGCGCCCCGCCGCCGCGGAGGTTGAACGCCAGGTAGACCAGGGCCGGGACGATCAGCCCGCCGATCGCCGCGCCCACCGGCAGGGCCAGCTTGCGCGGGCTGGACAGCTCGCCCTTCAGCACCTCCTGCTTCACCTCCAGGCCGAGGACGAAGAAGAACACCCCCATCAGCCCGTCCTGCACCCAGTCGCGCAGGCTCAGGGTCTCGGCATAGGCGCCGATGCGGATCGAGAACGGCGCGTCGAGCAGGCCGAAATAGAGGTGGGCGTAGGGCGAATTGGCCAGGACCAGGGCCGCCAGCGCCCCGACGCCGAGCGCCGCCGCGCCCCCGGCCTCGGTCTTCATGAAGTCCATGGTGCCGCGAAGGGCCAAGGGCGTCTCCCGAAGCCATCTCTCTGTCCTGAGGCCGGTTAGCATGCGCCGCCCGCGCGACAAATGCTTGCCGCCGCACGCCGGCCGGACCATGTGAGGGCCATGCCCGTCTCGCCCGCCTACCGGCCCGATCCGCGCTTCGCCGCCCTGGGGCCGGATTTCGCCGATCCGGTGCGTCCGGCGGCCTTTCCGCGCGCCGACATCCGCTTCCGCAACCAGCGCGCCGCCGCGACCGTCGGCCTGGAGGCGCTGGACGACGACGAATGGCGCGCGGCCTTCGCCCGGTTCGAGCCCCTGCCGGACAACCAGGCCGAACCCCTGGCCATGCGCTACCACGGCCACCAGTTCAGGGTTTACAACGCCGCGCTCGGCGACGGCCGCGGCTTTCTGTTCGCCCAGCAGCGCGAGGCGCAGACCGGCCGCCTGTTGGACCTGGCCACCAAGGGCTCGGGCCAGACGCCCTGGTCGCGCACCGCCGACGGCCGGCTGACGCTGAAGGGCGGGGTGCGCGAGGTCCTGGCCGCCGGGATGCTGGAGGCGCTGGGCGTGCCCACCTCGCGCGCCTTCTCGCTGATCGAGACCGGCGAGGCCCTCTATCGCAACGACGAGCCGAGCCCGACCCGCTCGGCCGTGCTGACCCGCCTGTCGCACAGCCACATCCGCTATGGGACCTTCCAGCGCCACGCCTACCTGCAGCGGGCGGACAACATCGCGGCCCTGGTCGACCACGTGGCGCAGGTCTATTACCCCGACCTGCTGGCGATCGAGGACGGCGCGGCGCGGGCGGCGGGGCTGCTGGCGGCGACGATCGAAGCGGCGGCGCGGCTCGCCGCGCGCTGGATGGCCGCGGGCTTCGTGCACGGCGTGCTCAACACCGACAACATGAACATCACCGGCGAGAGCTTCGACTACGGGCCCTACCGGTTCCTGCCGCACAACGACCCGAACTTCGTGGCGGCCTATTTCGACCAGTCCGGCCTCTACAGCTTCGGGCGCCAGCCGGAGGCGGTGTTCTGGAACCTCAGTCAGCTGGCCGGCTGCCTGTCGCTGGTCTGCGAGCGCGAGCCCCTGGCCGAGGCGCTGAACGGCTTCGCCCCGGCCTACCGCCGGGCGCTGACGGCGGCCATGCTGGACCGGCTGGCGCTGCGGCCACGGGGGGAAGAGGCGGATATCGAGCTGGTCAACGCCGCCTTCAAGGCCCTCGCCGAGGGCGGCGAGCGGCTGCGCTGGGAGCCGTTCTTCTTCGACTGGTTCGGCGGGGCGGCGTCCGAGCCCCGCGCCCTGGCCGGGCCGCGCGCCGACCTCTACGGCGGCGAGGCGTTCACCGCCTTCCGCCTCCAACTGGAGGGCTATGAGCCGGAGCGGCCGGACCGCCTGGCGCACCCCTATTTCGCCGCCGCCGAGCCCGAGGAACTGCTTTACGACGAGATCGAGGCCATCTGGGAGGCCATCGCCGAGCGCGACGACTGGACCCGCTTCGAGTCCAAGCTGGTCGCCATCGACGAGGCCAGGGCGGCCCTCGGCCTCACGCCGGGAGCCGCCTGAGCAGGACGCCTAGAGTCCGCAGACCCTAACTCTCGGGATGGTGACGCCGCGCGGCGGGTACGCGGCAGTGGTCCTGGCTGCGCGTGCGGCAGATCGGATAGCTGGTCTGGCCGACCGTCGCCGAGGTGTCGGTCCCGGCGTTCGACGCCGCCGGCGCGGCGCCCATCGACGGGCTTCCCATCGAGGAGCCTCCCATCGACGAAGCCTGGCCCGGCGCCGTGGCGCTGGAGTCGCCCTGCATCGGCTGGGCCGAGGGCGGCGGCGCGGCCACGGACGTCGCGGGGGCGGCTTGCTGGGCCAGCGCCGTCCCGCCGATCGCCAGGGCCATCGCCGTCGAGATGAATAGAGTTCTCATCGCCAGATCCTTCCGGTTGTCCTTGCCCCGACCCGCAATAGAAACGCGCGGCGACGCCCAGGGTTCATCCGGCGCACCACCGCCCGCTCGCGCTGGCGACACGGTCTGGGCGGGGGCCGTAACACGCGCCTCACAGAGGTTGGGGTCGATTCCACCCGGCCGTTCAGGCATCACCCGATCCTCATTTCGAAACGCGCGAATGTTGCGCTGAATCCGGGTCGATCCTTGCCGCGATCGACCTCGTCCCGGCCGAATTGAGGCAGAAATTTTCTGGCCGGGTGCGACACTGTGTCCCGAATGTGACATGTACGTCACGATTTTTTCGTGAGTTCGTCACACGCGTTGACCGGCCGGAGTCGTCGTTCTTACGATGCGCGCAACCGGGACCCCGAGTTGGGCCGGGACACACGAAAGAGTTGGAACCGCCACGCCGCAGGGGGCGCAGAGCGGTTCGAAAGGGGCCTATATGAAAATGAAATCCAGCCGCAGCCTGGCTGCGGTGCTCGTCAGTTCGACCGCGCTCATCGCGCCCGGACTTTCCATCGCGATTCTGAGCGCGCCGACCATGGCGGCCGCCCAGGCGGCGCCGGCGCCGGCCAAGCCCGCGTCGAACGCCACCGAGGTGCAGGAAGTGGTGGTCACCGGCACCCTGTTCCGGACCAAGGTCGAAACGGCGGCCCCGGTCACCGTTCTGAGCCAGCAGTCCATCACCAACGCGGGCATCACCACGATTTCAGACGCCGTCCGCTCGATCTCCGCCGACAACAGCGGGACCATCCCGACCGCGTTCGGCATCGGATTTGCGGCGGGCTCGTCGGGGATCGCGTTGCGCGGCCTGACGGTCAACTCGACCATCGTTCTCATCGATGGCTTCCGGACGGCGAACTATGCGCTGGCTGACGACGGCGTCCGTGGCTTCGTCGACCTGAACACCATCCCCGAGAGCATCGTCGACCACGTGGACGTGCTGAAGGACGGCGCCTCGGCCATCTACGGCGCCGACGCCATCGGCGGCGTGGTCAACATCGTCATGAAGCCGACCTTCCAGGGCGAGGAGGTCGAGGCCGAGGCTGGCACCTCGCAACACGGCGGCGGCTCGATGGAGCGCTTCGCCGGCACGGTGGGCTACGGCAACCTCGACACCGATCGGTTCAACGCCTACTTCAACGTTGAATACCAGCACGACGACCCGATCCACGTCGGCCAACGGGGTTTCCCGTTCAACACCACGGACCTGACCTCGATCGGGGGCAACAACCCGGGCAATGGCCAACCGGGCGTGCCTTCCGGCTCCATCTACGGTTCGGTCGCGCCGATCGATCCGACCACGGGCGCCCAGGTGGGCGGAGCCCAGATCCTCAACCCGGCGGGCTGCGGCTCGCGGGGTAAGCTGTCGACCCAGACCGATTCCCTGGGCTTCACCGACACCTATTGCGCCCAGAACCTGTCACTGAATAGCGACGACCAGCCCCGTGAAACCCGCTATGGCTTCTACGGCCGCTTCACCGTCCAGATCAATCCGAACACCACGGCCTATCTGAACGCGAGCTACTATCAGAACGACGTCTTCATCGACACCTCTCGCGCGCAGATCAACCAATATGTGCCGTACAACACGAGCACGATCACGCTGCCGGCGCACCTGTCGAATGGCTCGCTCAATCCGAACGATCCCTTTGCGGCGCAAGGTTATGACGCCCAGATCAACTACGCGTTCGGCGACATTCCCTCGTCGAGCACCGAGAACAACCACGTGTTCCGATCGGTGCTCGATCTGCGCGGGTCGGCCTACGGCTGGGACTATGAGACGACGGGCATCATCGCCCATACCTGGCTGGACACCGTCAACCGCGGTTTCATCAACTACAATCAACTGCTGTCCGACATCGCCGACGGGTCCTACAGCTTCGTGAATCCGTCGTCCAACTCGGCGGCGGTTCGCGCCGCTCTGTCGCCGACCGACGCCAAGACCTCGACGACCGACCTCGACGGCATCAACCTGCAGGCGACCCATGCCTTGACCGAGCTGCCCGGTGGTCCCTTGAACCTCGCCCTGGGCGCGGCGTGGCGCTACGAGGCGACCTACGACCCCGACCTCAACCCGCTCGTGAACGGCAATGCCGAATACAACGGCTTCGGTGACGCCCGCACCATCGGCAACCGCACCGTCACCTCCGCCTTTGCGGAACTGGATGCGCCGGTCATCAAGCAGGTCGATATCGACATCGCCGGCCGCTTCGACCACTATTCGGACGCCGGCAATAACTTTTCGCCGAAGATCGGCCTGAAGTGGACGCCGATCCGCCAGCTTCTGCTGCGTGCGACCTATTCGGAAGGCTTCCGGGCGCCGAGCTTCGCGGAAAACGGAAACAGCTTCTTCGAAGGCTTCGCGGGCGAGACTCTGCCGTCATCGTATGTCACGGCGCACGGCAACGACGGTTATGTTCAGCCGTATTTCATCGGCACGGCGGCTTCGGGTAATCCCCACCTGAAGCCCGAGAAGTCGCAAAACTTCACCGTTGGCATGGTCGTCCAGCCGATCTCGAGCATCAGCCTGACGCTGGACTACTACCATATCCAGAAAACCCAGGTTATCGCGCAGGGGAATCCGTCGGTCGTCCTCGCCGATTACTTTGCCGGATTGCCGCTGCCGGCCGGATCTTCCGTCACCGTGGATACGCCCGACCCGGCTCATCCCAATCTGTTGCCGAAGCCTCTGGTCGTCTACACGCCATATACCAACGCCAACAAGATCATGACGGACGGGCTCGACCTAGATATACTGTTCAAGCACGATCTTCCGTATGATTTCCGCCTGACAAGCGATTTCAACATCACGGACATCTTCCACTTCAACTATACGGAACCCGGCCAGCCGACTTACAACTACGTCGGCACTCAAAGCCCATACGCCTTGTCGTCGGGCGCAGGGACGCCGAAGTGGCGTTGGAACTGGCAGACCACCCTGTCCCACGGTCCTCTGTCGGTCACCGCGACGGTCAAGTACGTCAGCTCGATCAAGATGGTGGCCTACGACTACGGCGGTTCGGCATGCTTTTCGACGGTCAATGGCGCAAACTTCCCCGCGAACTGCACCTCGCCGTCGTTCACCGACGTCGATCTCCACATCGCCTATGACGTCAATCCGAAGATCCAGGTCTACGGGGACGTCCAGAACCTGATGGACGCCAAGCCGCCGTTCGACCCGCTCGACTACGCCGGCGTCAACTACAACCCGACCTACGCCCAGGACGGCATCATCGGCCGTTACTTCAAGCTGGGCGTCCGGGCGAAGTTCTGACGCCTGCCCGGTCCGTCCGCACCCGGGTCCCTATGATCCGGGTGCGGATCATGTACGACAATGCCGCTCCGGGTCTCCCGGGGCGGCGTTTTCTTGTGCGGCGCGGCCCATTTGGCGCCCGCGGCGCCATTATTTCGCCTGACGAGACCGATTAGAGGCTGACGCGACGACGGAACGGGGCTTTTACTGCGTTGTTCTCTCGATTGGCCCCGGTCGGCGCCCGATGAGGCGGCGGCGATCGTCGTGGCCTTGCGGCTGGGGTTCATGGATTTCATCTGCCTTTGCATCCGGGTGCCCAAGAGCGGTTCAAGCAGCCTGAGCCACGCCCTGAACGCGGCGTTCGCCGAGCGCCGGACCTTCTTCCTGCCCGACACCCTGAACCTCGACGGCCGCCATTCGGCCTTCCAGCGCTGGCGTTTCCAGCGGGCGCGCAAGGGCGCGCTGCGCGCCCACTACGGCGATCCCCGCCTCGCCAGCGCCCTGGCGACGATCAACGCCGACGCCCGGCCGGGCGACCTGATCGCGGGCGGCCATTTCGATTTCGGCTTCGCGCGCCAGGCGCTGTCGCGGCCGGCGCGCGCGATCGCCATGCTGCGCGACCCGGTCGCGCGCTGCGTCTCGGAATACAACTACGCCCGGCAGAACCACCTCGCGCGTGACGTCTTCAAGCGGATCGATTCCAAGACCCAGCCCAAGATCGCCGCCCGCTACGACCTCGTCGGTTACCTCGACTACCTGCTCGACCGGCGCGAAACCTATGGCGACCTCGCCAGCCAATACCTCGGCTGGGACGGGGCCCAGCCCCTGGACCGCTTCTTCGAGACCGCCGTGTTCCACGCCGGAGTGCTGGAGGACAGCGCGACCTTCGCCTTCGGCCTGGCCGAGAAGCTGGGCCGGCCGGTGGACTTCCCCTGGGCCAACAGCACGCTCGATCGCAAGGCGCAGGCGGCGGACGCGGCCGCCCGCCGGCGGATCGAACAGCTCTATGCGCGGGATTTCGAGCTCTACGAGCACGTCCGGGCCGAGACCCGCAAGGCTGCGCGCCGGATCTCGGCGCTGCGCCGCAAGGCGACCGAGGCCGAGCCGGCCTCCTTCACCCGCACCGACCGGCCAGACGCCGCCTCAGGCCTCAACTAGCCCCGCAGCCGCTCGATGATCTGCGGGTGCAGGTCGGAATTGGCGACGCAGATCGTGCCGGCCTGCATCGGGTTGTCGCCGCCGTCGGCGTCGGAGACCACCCCGCCGGCCTCGGTGACGAACAGCATGCCCGCGGCGATGTCCCACTTCTGGATGCCGCGCTCCCAGTAGCCGTCGAACCGGCCGGCCGCGACATAGGCCAGGTCCAGCGCCGCCGAGCCGAACCGGCGCACGCCCGAGACCCGCGCGGCGATCTGGTGCAGCTCCTTCAGGAAGGTCGCGTGGCCGGGCCGGCCCATGAACGGGATGCCGGTGGCCAGTACGGTGTCGGCCAGCTCGCGCCGGGCGGCGACGCGCAGCCGCTTGTCGTTCAGGAAGCAGCCCTTGCCCTTCTCGGCCCAGTAGAGCTCGTTGGTGATCGGGTTGTAGGTCACCCCGGCCACGATCTGGCCCTCGCGCTCCAGCCCGACGGTCACCGCGAAGTGGGGGATGGCGTGCAGGAAGTTGGTGGTGCCGTCCAGCGGGTCGGCGATCCAGGTGTGGGTCTTGTCGGTGCCCTCGATCAGGCCCCGTTCCTCGCCCAGGAAGCCATAGCCCGCTCGCGCGGCGCTGAGGGCCTCGAACAGCACCTGCTCGGCCTTCAGGTCGGCGGCGGAGACGTAGTCGGCGGGGCCCTTGCGCGAGACCTGCAGCTCGGCCAGTTCGCCGAAGTCGCGGGTCAGGCCGCGCGCGGCCTTGCGCACGGCGTCGATCATCACCTTCAGGAGGGCGCTGGGCGTGCTCATGCGCGCGGGGCGCCGGGATCGAGGGTCATCGCTGCCTTTGGGGACGCGGGGGTTCGAAAGGATCGGAATTGGCGGCGGAACCTAGTCATCGCGCCGGCTCGTGGCAAGCTGGGCCCAGCCTCGGCCCGGTTTGGGCTCAGCCTGGGCGCGCGGCCCGCTCGGCCAGGCCGGCCGCGATCTCGGCGTTGAACGCCTTCACCGCCGCGGCGGGACCTTGCGCATGGCCCCACACCCCGGCCGAGACGGCGATGAAGTCCGCCCCGGCGGCGACCAGCGGGCGGCAGTTCTCCACCGTGATCCCGCCGATGGCGACGCACGGCGTCTGCATGGTCTCCTGCCAGACTTCCAGCACCTCCGGTTCGGCGCGGGTCCTGGGGACCTTGGTCCCGGTCTCGTGGAAGGCGCCGAAGGCGACGTAGTCGGCCCCGGCCTCGGCCGCCTCCATGGCCAGGTGGCGGCTGTCGTGGCAGGTGACGCCGACGATGGCGTCCCGCCCCATGATCCGACGCGCCTCGGCGCAGGACGCGTCCTCCTGGCCGACGTGCACGCCGTCGCAGCCGAGCCGCGCGGCCAGGTCCGGCCGGTCGTTCAGGATCACCGCCACGTCCCGGCTGCGCGCGATGGGCGCCAGGACATCGACCGCCGCGGCGATCACCGGGTCCGGCGCGTCCTTCAGCCGGATCTGCAGGGCGGCCACGTCGCCGGCGTCCAGCGCCCGGGCCAACAGGTGGCCGAAGGCGGCCAGGTCGTCGATCTCGGGCGGGGTGATCAGGTAGAGGCGGCAGGCGGGCGCGGTCATCGCCTGCCGCTAGCCCCCGCCCGCCCGCGCGTCAATGCGCCCGCCGTCCGCCGCCTATTCGGCCGCGTGCTTGGAGACGCCGAACTTGGGCGACAGTTCGCCCTTGGCGTAGCGCTGGGCCATGGCCGACAGCGGCAGGGGCCGGATCTTGGGCGCCTGGCCGGCCGTGCCGAATTCCTCCAGCCGCAGGCGGCAGACCTTGGTCATCGCCTCCATGGCGGGCTTCAGGTACTTGCGCGGGTCGAACTCTTCGCGGTGCTCCGACAGGATGCGCCGGATCTGGCCGGTCATGGCCATGCGGTTGTCGGTGTCGATGTTGATCTTGCGCACGCCGTTCTTGATGCCGCGCTGGATCTCCTCGATCGGCACGCCCCAGGTCTGGGGCATCTCGCCGCCGTAGGCGTTGATGATGTCCTGCAGGTCCTGCGGCACGGTGGACGAGCCGTGCATGACCAGGTGGGTGTTGGGCAGGCGGCGGTGGATCTCCTCGATCACCCCCATGGCCAGGATGTCGCCGTCCGGCTTGCGGGTGAACTTGTAGGCCCCGTGGCTGGTGCCCATGGCGATGGCCAGGGCGTCGACCTCGGTCTGGCGCACGAAGTCCACGGCCTGGTCGGGGTCGGTCAGCAGCTGGTCGTGGGACAGCACGCCCTCGAAGCCGTGGCCGTCCTCCTTCTCGCCCTGGCCGGTCTCCAGCGAGCCCAGGACGCCCAGTTCACCCTCGACCGAGACCCCGCCCCAGTGCGCCATCCTGGCGACGTTGCGGGTGATCTCGACGTTGTATTCGTAGGTCGAGGGGGTCTTGGCGTCCGCGCCCAGCGAGCCGTCCATCATCACCGAGGTGAAGCCGTGCTGGATGGCGGTCACGCAGGTGGCTTCGTTGTTGCCGTGGTCCTGGTGCATGCACACCGGAATGTGGGGGTAGAGCTCGACCAGCCCTTCGATCAGCTTGGCCAGCACCACGTCGTTGGCGTACTGGCGCGCGCCGCGGCTGGCCTGGATGATCACCGGGGCCGAGACCGCGTCGGCCGCGGCCATGATGGCCAGCCCCTGTTCCATGTTGTTGATGTTGAAGGCGGGAACGCCGTAGCCGTGTTCGGCTGCGTGATCGAGCAGCTGCCTGAGAGTAATCCGCGCCATCGCCTTCTCCTCACCCCTTCGCGGCCCCCGCCGCGACTAGATCACGATGATTTTGGATTGGATCAATCCAAAATCATAAACGTGATCGCCTCTAGAGTTAGAGCGGGTTGCGGGCGGAAAACCGCTTCGCACTTTTCCTCAACCCGCTCTAGATCACGATGCCCCCGGATTGGGACAAACCCAAGTCAGGGCCGTGATCGTCGTTTGACCCCGCCTATTTGTTCAACGCCTGGACGCCCGGCAGCGCCTTGCCTTCCATCCACTCCAGGAACGCGCCGCCCGCCGTCGAGACGAAGGTCAGCTGGTCGGCGACCCCCGCCGCGTGCAGGGCCGCGACCGTATCACCGCCGCCGGCCACGGCCACCAGCTTGCCGGCCTGGGCCCGCTCGGCGGCGTGGCGCGCCACCGCCAGGGTGGCCTTGTCGAACGGCGGGATCTCGAACACGCCGAGCGGCCCGTTCCAGATCAGGGTCTTGGATTCGTCCATCGCGTGGATCAGCCGCCCGACCGTCTGGGGTCCCGCGTCCAGAATGCGCTCGTGCTCGTCCAGTTCCCCAAGGCCGCGCACTCGCGCCGGCGCGCCCGGCTCCAGCCGTTCGCCGACCACGATGTCGATCGGCAGCAAGAGTTCGCAGTGGTTGCGCCCGGCCTCGCGCATGATCTCGCGCGCGGTGTCGGCCAGCTCCTTCTCGCAGTAGGAGGCGCCGACTTCCCAGCCCTGGGCGTGGAGGAAGGTGTTGGCCATGCCGCCGCCGATCGCCAGCCGGTCCAGCTTGGTGACCAGGTGGCCCAGCAGTTCCAGCTTGGTCGAGACCTTGGAGCCGCCGACGATGCCCAGCACCGGCCGCTCGGGATGGCCGAGCGCCTTGTCCAGGGCGGTCAGCTCGCGCCGCATCGATTCCCCCGCATAGGCCGGCAGGATGTGGGCGATGGCCTCGGTCGAGGCGTGGGCTCGGTGGGCGGCCGAGAAGGCGTCGTCGACATAGATGTCGCCGAGCGCGGCCAGCTGCTGGGCGAAGGCCGGGTCGTTGGCCTCCTCGCCGGCGTGGTAGCGCAGGTTCTCCAGCAGCAGCACGTCGCCCGGGTGCAGGTAGCCCTCGGCCCGTTCGGCCACCTCGCCCACGCAGTCGTCGGCGAAGGCGACCGGCGCGCCGATCAGCTTGGCCAGGGGCTCGACCACCGGCTTCAGGCTCATCGAGGGCACGCGCTTGCCCTTGGGCCGGTCGAAGTGGCTGATCAGGATGACCTTGGCCCCGCCCTTGCGCAGCGCCGCGATGGTCGGCAGGGCGGCGCGCAGGCGGGTGTCGTCGCTGATGACACCGTCCTGGACCGGCACGTTGAAATCGACCCTGACCAGGGCGCGCTTGCCGCGGAGGTCGACCTGTTCGAGCGTGCGATAGGTCATGGAGCGGCGGCTAGATGTGCTTGGCGATTTCGAGCGCGGCGTCGGCCATCCGCGTCGAGAAGCCCCACTCATTGTCGTACCAGGACAGGACCCGCACCAGCTTGCCCTCGATCACCTGGGTCTGGGGCAGGGCGACGGTCGAGGAGGCGGCGATGTGGTTCAGGTCCACCGAGACCAGCGGGTCGTCGGTCACCGCCAGCACGCCCTTCAGCGGGCCGGAGGCGGCGGCCGCCTTCATCGCCTCGTTGACCTCGTCCTTGGTCACGTCGCGGCTGGGCACCACGTTCAGGTCGATGACCGAGACGTTCGGGGTCGGCACGCGGATCGACGAGCCGTCGAGCTTGCCGGCCAGCTGCGGCAGCACCAGGCCCAGGGCCTTGGCCGCGCCGGTCGAGGTCGGGATCATCGACATGGCCGCGGCGCGGGCGCGGTAGAGGTCCTTGTGCAGGGTGTCCAGCGTCGGCTGGTCGCCGGTGTAGGAGTGGACCGTGGTCATGTAGCCGCGCTCGATCCCGGCCAGGTCCCACAGCACCTTGGCCACCGGCGCCAGGCAGTTGGTGGTGCACGAGCCGTTGGAGACGACCACGTCGTCCGCGGTCAGGACCTCGTGGTTGACGCCGAAGACGATGGTCTTGTCGGCATGGTCGCAGGGCGCGGAGACCAGCACGCGCTTGGCGCCGGCTTCCAGGTGCGCGGCGGCCTTGTCCCTGGTGGTGAAGAGGCCGGTGCATTCGAGCGCGATGTCGACGCCCAGGTCCTTGTGCGGCAGCTCGGCCGGGTTGCGGATCGCGGTGACCTTGATCGGGCCCAGGCCCACGTCGATGGTGTCGCCGTCCACCCGCACCAGGCCGGGGAAGCGCCCGTGCACGCTGTCGTAGCGCAGCAGGTGGGCGTTGGTCTCGACCGGCCCCAGGTCGTTGATCGCCACGACCTCGATGTCGCGCCGTGCGTGCTCGACGATCGAACGCAGGACCAGACGTCCGATGCGGCCGAAGCCATTGATGGCGACGCGAACGGTCATGTGCGAGGTCCTCTTTTGCTTGCTTGGCGGGCGGTTTTGCGGCTGGGGCGCGGGAAGTCAAGCCTCGCGACACGAATGTGCAAATACCGCGCGAGGTATTGCTTTTCGCTCGCCCGCCGGTCCTTGGCCTATCCGGCGACCGGCTTGACGCGGCTGGCGGCCAGGCCGGCGCGGGCGCGGGCTTCGTCGGTGTCGGCGCCGCGGGCCAGGGCCACGCCCATCCGGCGGCGCTCGAAGGATTCGGGCTTGCCGAACAGGCGAAGCTCGGCGGTCGGCACGGACAGGGCCTCGGCGATCCCCTCGAAGGCGATCCCCCGGGCCTCCAGCCCGCCATAGATCACCGCGCTGGCGCCGGTCTCGCGAAGGCTGGTGTCCACCGGCAGGCCCAGGATGGCGCGGGCGTGCAGGGCGAATTCGCTGAGCTGCTGGGTGACCAGGGTGACCAGGCCGGTGTCGTGCGGCCGAGGACTGACCTCGGAGAACCAGACCTGGTCGCCGCGCACGAACAGCTCGACGCCGAACAGCCCCTGGCCGCCGAGCGCCGAGGTGACCTTCAGGGCGATGTCCTGCGCCGTCTCCAGCGCCGCCGGGGTCATGGCCTGGGGCTGCCAGCTCTCGACATAGTCGCCCTTGACCTGCCGGTGGCCGATCGGGGCGCAGAACCGGGTTTCGATCCCGCCCGAGGCGCCGATGGCCCGCACGGTCAGCAGGGTGATCTCGAAATCGAAGGCGATGCGGCCCTCGACGATCACCCGGGGCTGTTCGACCCGCCCGCCGGCCAGGGCGTAGGCCCAGGCCGCGGCGACGCCGTCCGGTCCCTCGACATAGCTCTGGCCCTTACCCGACGAGGACATCACCGGCTTGACGAAACAGGGATAGCCGATGCGCGCGGCGGCCTCGGCCAGGTCCCCGCTGCTGGCGGCGAAGGCGTAGGGCGAGGTGGGCAGGCCCAGCTCCTCGGCCGCCAGCCGGCGGATGCCCTCGCGGTTCATGGTCAGCTGGGCCGCGCGGGCGGTCGGGATGACCACGGCCAGCCCCTCGGCCTCGATCTGCGCCAGGGCGTCGGTGGCGATCGCCTCGATCTCCGGCACGACCAGGTGGGGCCGCTCCTGCAGGATCACCGCGCGCAGGGCCTCGGGATCGGTCATGGCGATGACGTGGGCGCGGTGGGCGACCTGCTGGGCCGGGGCGTTCTCGTAGCGGTCGACGGCGATCACCTCGACGCCCAGCCGCTGCAGTTCGATCGCCACCTCCTTGCCGAGCTCGCCCGAGCCCAGCAGCATGACCCGGGTCGCCGAGGGGGAGAGCGGGGTGCCGATGCGCATGGCCGCCCGCCCTACGCCTGGCGCAGCTTGGCCTTGGCCTCGCCGGCCACGGCCTCGGGCGTGATGCCGAACTCGCGGTAGAGCCGTTCGTAGGGCGCGCTGGCGCCGAAGCCGGTCATGCCGACGAAGCCGCCGTCCTCGCCGATGAACCGCTCCCAGCCCTGGCGCACGCCGGCCTCGATCGCGACCCTGGCCGGCGAGCCGCCGATGACCTCGGTGCGGTAGTCGGCGGGCTGGGGCTCGAACAGCTCCCAGCAGGGGGTGGAGACGACCCGGGTCCCGATCCCCTCGTCGTGCAGCATGTCGCGGGCCGCCAGGGCGATGGCGACCTCGGTGCCGGAGGCGAACAGGGTGACCTGGGCCTCGCCCTTGGCCGGCGCCAGCTCGTAGGCGCCGCGGGACGAGAGGTTCTCGGTGACCGTGGCGTCGGTCCGCACGGCCGGCGTCTTCTGGCGCGAGAGGGCCATCAGCGACGGGGTCTGGCGGTGCTCCAGCGCCAGGCGCCAGCACTCGGCGGTCTCGACGCCGTCGGCCGGGCGGAACACCAGCAGGTTCGGCATGGCCCGCAGCGAGGCCACGTGCTCGACCGGCTGGTGGGTTGGGCCGTCTTCGCCAAGGCCGATGGAATCGTGGGTCATGACGTGGATCACCCGGGCGCCCATCAGCGCGCCCAGCCGGATCGCCGGCCGCGAATAGTCGGAGAACACCATGAAGGTGCCGGAATAGGGGATCACCCCGCCGTGCAGGGCCATGCCGTTCATCGCCGCGGCCATGCCGTGCTCGCGCACGCCGTAGTGGACGTAGCGGCCGTCGTAGTCGGGCGTGTCGAACGCCTTCATGCCCTTGACGATGGTGTTGTTCGAGCCGGTCAGGTCGGCCGAGCCGCCGATCATCTCCGGGATCGCCGGGATCAGGGTCTCCAGCGCCGCGCCGGACCAGACGCGGGTGGCGTTGGCCGGCCGGTCGGCGAAGAGCTTCTCGACATGGGCGGCGAGGCCGTCGAAGGCGTCGTCCGGCAGCTCGCCCTTCATCGCCCGGTCGAACTCGGCTTGGGCGTCGTGGGCCTTCAGGCGGGCCTCCCAGGCCTTGCGGGCCTTGGCGCCGCGCCGGCCGACCTTGCGCCAGGCGGCGGCGATGTCGTCGGGGATGACGAAGGGCGGGGCGGTCCAGCCCATCGCCTCGCGCGCGTCGGCCGCCTCCTTGTCGAACAGGGTGTAGCCGTGGCTGTGCGGGTCGGCCTCCTTGGGGCCGGCGCCTTTGCTGATCTTGGACTTGCAGGCGATCATGGTCGGGCGGTCCTGCTTGACCGCCCAGGCGAGCGCGCGGCGGACCGCGCCGGCGTCGTGGGCGTCGACCGCCTTGACCGCCCAGCCGGCGGCCTTGAACCGGGCCTGCTGGTCGCCGGTCTCGGCGATGGTCGCCGCGCCGTCGATGGTGACGTTGTTGTCGTCGAACAGCACCGTCAGCCTGGACAGCTTCAGCCGGCCGGCCAGGTGGATCGCCTCGTGGCTGACGCCTTCCATCAGGCAGCCGTCGCCGGCGATCACCCAGGTGCGGTGGTCGACGAGGTCGCCGCCGAAGCGTGCGGCCAGGTGACGCTCGGCCATCGCCATGCCGACGGCGGTGGCGATGCCCTGGCCCAAGGGGCCGGTGGTGGTCTCGACCCCGGGGGTGTGGCCGTATTCCGGATGGCCGGGGGTCTTGGAGCCCCACTGGCGGAAATTCTCGATCTCCGCCATCGACACCGCCTTGAAGCCGGTCAGGTGCAGTAGGCTGTAGATCAGCATCGAGCCGTGGCCGGCCGACAGCACAAAGCGGTCACGGTCGGCCCACTCGGGCCTGGAGGCGTCGAACTTGAGGAACCGGCTCCACAGCACGGTGGCGACGTCGGCCATGCCCATCGGCATGCCCTGGTGGCCGGACTTGGCCTTGTGCACCGCGTCCATCGACAGGACACGGATGGCGTCGGCCATTTTTTGCGGAGAGACGGTCATCGACGGCGGCCTTGGGCTTGAGGGGCGGCGGTTTCGGGTCGGCGACAGGGGCCTTTGCACGGGCGCGCTTCGAGGGTCAAGCAAGGCGCCGCTTTCGGCGACGGGCGCGGGGAGTCTATAAGGGCACAATAGTCCCAGGACGGAGCGGCGGCGGCATGATTGACGAGGCGCAGGAGAGCGGGACGCTGGACGTCGCGATTCACCGGCTCGACCGCGCCCTGGGCCAGCTCGAACTGCGGCTCACGGCCCTGATCACCGAGGTCGATTCGGCCAACAACGGCCTGTTCGACCAGGATCGGACCAAGCTGGCGGCCGAGCTGGACGCCGCCCGCAGCCGCGAGCGGGAACTGGAGATCGCTGGCTCGCTCGCCTCCCAGGCGCTCGGGCGGGCCATCGCCGACATTCGCGCCGTGCTGGGCGAGGAGGCGTAGACATGGCCCAGGTGACCATCGAGGTGAACGGCCGGCCCTACACCGTGGGCTGCGAGGACGGGCAGGAGACTCACCTGATCGAACTGGCCAGCCTGTTCGACCGCCAGGTGCGCCAGGTCGGCGTCTCGGTCGGCCAGCTGGGCGAGACCCGGCTGTTCCTGATGGGCGCTCTGCTGCTCGCCGACGAACTGGCCGACACCCGCGCGCGGCTGGCCATGGCCGAGGCCGAGCTGACCCGGGTGCAGTCCGAGGCGATCCGGCTGGAGACCCGCGCCGCCAACGCGCTCGACGCGGCCGCCCGGCGGATCGAGGCCCTCTCGTCCAAGGCCTCGGTCTAGCAGGCGGCCCCTATCAAGGGCTGGCGCGAGGGGCTCGGAGCCCCTACGTTGGAGGGTGGCGGGTCTTGCTGCGGCTCGCGTCGAAGGCTTCACATCCCGGGGACCTTAATTCTCTCTATAGGGAGCTGTCCCTGTCCGGGATCGTGGTCCTGGACACACGGCGCCCACCTGGTCTGACCAGGTCCGAGTGGATTGAAACCGCCTTCACGGTTCTTCGCGGCGCCGCCACCCTTTTCCTTTCCGTCTCCCCGAGAGTCGCGCATGAGCCTGGCCGCCGCCGACGCCAAGACCGCGCTGCGCCTGGTCCTGCGCGAGCAGCGCAAGGCCCTGGCGGCGCAGGCCCCCGACGCCGGCGCGCGCGCCGCCGCCCTTCTGCCGGCCGAGCGGATGGCGGGCGTGGTGGTCGCGGCCGGCTATCGCCCCAGGGGCGGCGAGATCGATCCGCGTCCCCTGATGGCCCGCCTGGCGGCCGCCGGCGTCATGCTGGCCCTGCCGGTGGCGCTGGCGCGCGACGCGCCGCTCGAGTTCCGCGCCTACCAGCCCGGCGACCGGCTGGAGCCCGACGCCTACAACATCGCCGCCCCCACCGCCGAGGCGCCGCTGCTGCGGCCGGACCTGGTGATCGCCCCGCTCCTGGCCTTCGACCGGTCCGGCGGGCGGATGGGCCAGGGCGGCGGCCACTACGACCGCACGCTGGAGGCCCTGCGCGCCGAGGGCCCGGTCTTCGTCCTGGGCCTCGCCTACGCCGGCCAGGAGAGCGCCGCCATTCCCGCCGAGCCGCACGATCAGAGGCTGGACGCCATTTTGACGGAAAAGGCGTATATCGAGGTCAGATAAGGACCTCTGACATGCGTTTCGCATTTTTCGGCGATGTGGTCGGCCGAGCCGGCCGCGATGGCCTCGCCGATTTTCTGCCCGATCTTCGCCGCCGCCTCGGCCTGGAGTTCGTCATCGTCAACGCCGAGAACGCCGCCGCCGGCTTCGGCATCACCGAGAACACCGCGCGCGAGCTTTTCCAGGCCGGCGCCGACTGCCTGACCCTGGGCAACCACGCCTGGGACCAGCGCGAGGCCCTGACCTACATCGTGCGCGAGCCCAGGCTGATCCGTCCGCTGAACTATCCGGTCCTGTCCGACGCGCCCGGCCGCGGCGCCCAGCTGTTCGAGACCGAGGGCGGCCGGCGGGTGATGGTGACCAACCTTCTCGGCCGGGTGCACATGGATGCGATGGAGGACCCCTTCGCCGCCGTCGATCGCGAGTTGGAGGCCTGCCCGCTGGGTGCGGTGGCCGACGCCATCATCGTCGACATGCACTGTGAGGCGACGTCGGAGAAGATGGCCATGGGCCACTTCTGCGACGGGCGGGCCAGCCTGGTGGTCGGCACTCACACCCACGTGCCCACCGCCGACGCCCAGATCCTGCCCGGCGGAACCGCCTACCAGACCGACGCCGGCGCCTGCGCCGACTACGACAGCGTGATCGGCAACCAGAAGGACGAGCCGCTGCGCCGCTTCACCACCCGCATCTCCGGCGGCCGTTACAAGCCGGCCGAGGGGCCGGCCACGGTCTGCGGCGTCTTCGTCGAGACCGACCCGGCCACGGGCCTGGCCCGCCGCGTCGAGCCCATCCGCGTCGGCGGCCGGCTCTCCCAGACCATCCCCCAGGTCGAGTTCGCCACCGCCTGAGGCTCCGGCCTCAGTCGTGCTCGAGCACGGTCAACTTGCGCACCACCAGTTCGTCGATCCGAACCTTGCCCAGGTGCGTGCGGCCGACCGCTGCGCGGCCGACGGACATCCGCCCGATCGCCAGCCGGCCGATCGCGATGAGCCCGACGGCGAAGGCGCCCAGGGCCAGGGCCCCGAGCGCGGCGGCGCCGGCGCTGACCGCGCCGGTTCTCTGGCGTTCGGGCCTGGGCGAGGGCGCGGCGGCGACCACGGCGCCCGCCGTCCGTTCGGTCGGTTCGATGTCTTGGGACGCGCTCATGGCTCGGGTTCCTTGCCGGGGCGGTGACGGGGAGCGGCCCGGCCGAACAAGCCGGCCGCCATGACCTATCTAATCCGCCAAGGGCCGGCGCAGTTCAATCGCGACGGTCGGCCCAGGCGCGCCCGAGGCGTCAAAAGGGTCCATTCTTCCTGGTGTTAGGGCTTGGCGCGCGCCGAAACGGCTTCCACTTTCGGCTGCCGCACTCTAGAAGCCGCCAACCTCGAACCGCAGCCAGATGAGACCATGGCCGGACATTCCAAGTTCAAGAACATCCAATTCCGCAAGGGCGCCCAGGACAAGAAGCGCTCCAAGCTGTTCTCCAAGCTCTCGCGCGACATCACCCTCGCGGCCAAGCAGGGCCTGCCCGACCCGACCGCAAACGCCCGCCTTCGCCTGGCGATCGCCTCGGCCCGCGCCGAGTCCATGCCCAAGGACAACATCGAGCGCGCGATCAAGAAGGCCCAGGGCGGCGAGACCGACAACTACGAGGACATCCGCTACGAAGGCTTCGGCCCGGGCGGCGTCGGCGTGATCGTCGAGGTCCTGACCGACAACCGCAACCGCGCGGCCTCGTCCGTCCGCACCCTGTTCGGCAAGAACGGCGGCAACATGGGCGAGAGCGGCTCGGTCGCCTTCATGTTCGACCGGCTGGGCCAGATCACCTATCCGATCGCGGTGGGCTCGGAGGACGCGGTGATGGAGGCGGCGATCGAGGCCGGCGCCCAGGACGTCGAATCCGACGAGGAAAGCCACGTCATCTACACCGCCTTCGAGGACCTCTCGGCGGTGGCCGAGGCGCTGGAGGCCACGCTCGGCGCGCCCAGGGCCACCGAGGTGGTGTGGAAGCCCAAGACCCTGACTCCCGTCTCCAGCGACGACGCGACCACCCTGTTCAAGCTGATCGACGCGCTGGACGACGACGACGACGTCCAGAACGTGTTCACCAACGCCGACTTCAGCGACGAGGATCTCGCACGCCTTGCGGGGTAGGCCTGGCGGGGTAAGGTTCGGTTAACCCTTACGGCGCTTTCCCTGGAGCCTCGCGCGGGCGATGCTCTGGAACACATGACGAACGCGATTCGCATTCTGGGGCTCGATCCGGGCCTGCGCCGCACCGGCTGGGGCGTCGTCGCCATCCACGGCGCGCGCCTGAGCCACATCGCCCACGGGGTGATCGCCCCGCGTGAGACCCTGCCCTTCGCCGAGCGGCTGCTGTTCCTGTTCGAGGCCATCACCCAGGTGATCGCCGACCACGTCCCGCACGAGGCGGCGGTGGAGGAGACCTTCGTGACCGCCAACGGCTCCTCGACCCTCAAGCTGGGCCACGCCCGGGCCGCGGCCATGATCGCGCCGGCCCGCGCCGGCCTGCCGGTCGCCGAATACGCCGCCAAGGTGGTCAAGAAGGCGGTGGTCGGCACCGGCGGCGCGGACAAGGACCAGGTCGCCTTCATGATCGCCCGCCTGTTGCCGACCGCCGGCGGGCCGACCGCCGACGCGGCCGACGCCCTGGCCGTCGCCATCGCCCACGCCCACGCCCGCCGGGCGCGGAGCTTCGGAGCCGTGGCGTGATCGGCCGGCTGCGCGGCGCGCTGGCCGAGGCCGGCGAGGAGGACGCCCTGATCGACGTCGGCGGCGTCGGCTATGTGGTGCGCTGCGGCGCGCGCACCCTCCAGCGCCTGCCCGCGCCCGGCGAGGAGGCCCTGCTGCACGTCGAGACCCAGTGGACCGAGGCGGCCGGCATGCGGCTCTACGGCTTCCTGAGCCGCGAGGAGCGGCGGGCCTTCGTCCTTCTCCAGGCGATCCAGGGCGTCGGGCCCAAGGCGGCCCTGTCGGTGCTGGACGTGATGACCCCGGCCGAACTGGCCGGCGCGGTGGCGCGCGAGGACAAGGCCCTGGTCGGCCGCGCCCAGGGCGTGGGCCCCAAGCTGGCCCAACGCATCGTCACCGAGCTGAAGGACAAGCCGATCAGCGACGGCCCGATCGCCGCCGCGCCCCTGCGCGCCGGCGCCCCGGCTGCGGTCCCCAGCGCCACCGGCGAGGCCGTCGCGGCCCTGATGGGCCTGGGCGTCGCCGAGGCCGCCGCCCGGCGGGTGGTCGAGCAGGCCGCCGCCCGCCTGGGCGAGGGCGCCGAGGAAGCGGTGCTGATCAAGGCCGCCCTGCAGGAGTTCGGCCGATGACCCGGCTGGTCTCCGGCGAAGAGACCGGGCAGGAGACGCCCGACCGGGCCCTGCGGCCCCAGACCCTGGCGGAGTTCGTCGGCCAGGCGCCGCTCAAGGCCAACCTCTCGGTCTTCATCGACGCCGCCCGGGGCCGGGGCGAGGCGCTGGACCACGTCCTGCTGTTCGGCCCGCCGGGCCTCGGCAAGACCACCCTGGCCCAGATCGTGGCCAGGGAACTCGGCGTCAACTTCCGCGCTACGTCTGGACCCGTCCTGGCGAAGGCCGGGGACCTGGCCGCCATCCTGACCAACCTCGAGCCCCGCGACGTCCTGTTCATCGACGAGATCCACCGCCTGGCCGCCAACGTCGAGGAGATCCTCTATCCGGCGATGGAGGATCATGTGCTGGACCTGGTGATCGGGGAGGGGCCGTCCGCGCGCTCGATCCGCATCGATCTAGCGCCCTTCACCCTGGTGGCGGCGACGACCCGCGCGGGCCTCTTGGCGACGCCGCTGCGCGACCGCTTCGGCATTCCCCTGCGGTTGGAGTTCTACACCCCGCAGGAACTGACCACCGTCCTCATCCAGGCCGCCCGCAAGATGGGCGCGGACCTGGCGCCGGAAGGCGCCGCCGAGATCGCCGCCCGCGCCCGCGGCACCCCGCGCGTGGCCGGCCGGCTGCTAGTTCGGAAGAGCGTCGTGTTTGGAAAAATTTTTTTTATAGGTTGTAGCC
>JARLIQ010000068.1 GCA_031291645.1 Caulobacteraceae bacterium
ATCGCCGCCGTCAGCGTCGTCTTCCCATGGTCAACGTGACCAATCGTGCCAATGTTGCAGTGCGGCTTATTCCGCTCGAATTTTTCCTTGGCCATCGTCGTCTTACCTTTTAGCGGCGTGGGGTTGCGTCAAATCGGAGATCTGGAGCGGGTAGCGGGAATCGAACCCGCATCCTCAGCTTGGAAGGCTGCTGCACTACCATTGTGCTATACCCGCAGGTCTCCATGCGGGCCGGCCGCAAATCTCTCCTCAATTCATCCGGGGCCTCCGGCGGCCGCTCGATGCGCGTGGTGGGGGAAGTAGGACTCGAACCTACGAAGGCGTACGCCAGCGGATTTACAGTCCGCCCCCTTTGCCGCTCGGGACATTCCCCCGCGCGCGCCTTTCGAGCGCCTTGCACTCTGCCCGCAAGACCGCCCGGCAAGCCGGTCACTCTCACGAACAAAAAGCCTCCGCCTACGGTTGCGACCGATGCTAGATCTCAGCCGGCCCTCGTCGCGGAGGCTCAAAGGCCCCAAATCGGAGCGCGTCTTATAGTGTCCTCTTCCCACGAACGCAACGACCGCAAACGGGGCCATCGACCGGGGGGCGAACGGCCGTTCCGCGGCCCCCGTTCCGCGCCCCGCGCCAGGCCTGACGCCAGCGGCGCGGAGTGGCTGTGGGGCTGGCACGCGGTGACCGCCGCCCTGGCCAATCCGCGCCGCGAGCCGCCCCGACGCATCCTGGCCAGCGCCGAGCGGGCGCGCGAACTGGTCGAGCGATTCGGGGCGCTGAAGACGATCGAGACCGTCGAGCCGGCCTACATCGGCCAGCAGCTTCCCGCCGGCGCCGCCCACCAGGGCGTGGCGATGAAGACCGCGCCGCTGGACCCCACGCCGATCGAGGAACTGGGCGCGCCGGCCGAGGGCGTGCTGCTGATGCTCGACCAGGTCACCGACCCGCAGAACGTCGGCGCCATCCTCCGCTCGGCGGCGGCCTTCGGGGCGCGCGGCCTGGTGCTGCAGGATCGCCACGCCCCGGCCCTGACCGGCGCCCTGGCCAAGGCGGCGGCCGGCGCGGTCGACGCCCTGCCCCATGCGCGGGTGACGAATCTGTCGCGGGCGCTGGAGACCCTGGCCGACCTCGGCTGGCGCGCGGTTGGGCTCGACGGCGCGGCCGAGATCGACCTGGAGGACGCGCTCGACGGGCGGCCGACGGTGCTGGTGCTGGGCTCGGAGGGCGAAGGCCTGCGCCGGCTGGTGGCCGAGCACTGCGATGTGCTGGCGCGCATACCGATGCCGGGCGGCTTCGAAAGCCTTAACGTCTCCGCCGCCGCCGCGGTGGCGCTCTATGCCGCGACGAGGCCGCGCAAGTCCTGAAACTTGCGGGCTTTTCGGCGCTCCGGTTCGCGTGGCGGGCGAACGCCGCTCCCGCGACGGCGCTAAGGTTATTGATTCCTTTCGCCAGAGTGGTTCTGTGCCCCGATCGAGTCTGGACCGCGTCCCGACTCGCGATCGCTTCGCCATGGGACGGGACCGCCAATGACTGGGACGATGTCGGCCGGAAAGATGCTGCGGGCCGCCGCCCTGGGCGCGGCGACCGCGCTGAGCCTGGTCGCTCTCGCCGCCTGCGGCGGGCCGCCGCCGCAGGAAGCCCAGCCCCAGGCCCCGCCCGCCGAGGCGCCCCCGCCCCCGCCCCCGCCGGGGTTGGCGGGCGGACCGCCAGAATCGTCCGCGCCCTCTGATGCGAACGAGGCGGCGCCCGAATCGTCCGGCTTCTACCAGATGGCGCCGGTGCCGAATCCGGAGGACCTGCCGCCCGACGAGCGCGAGGGGATCTACGGCCACCGCTACGACGACCTGAACCAGGGCCCCGCGGGCGCGTCGCCCGCGGCCGGCGGCCATCACCGCCGCCACCATCATCACGGCCGCCATCATGAGGCCGCCGGCCCGGGCCAAGGCCCTCTGCGCCACCATCACGGTCATCCGGGCCGGCGCCACACAGCGCCCGGCGCAGCCGCCCAGGCCGGCGCCAGCGCCGCAGCGCGGTCCGAGCCCACGGCCAGGCCCCCGGCCAAACCCAAGAATCAGCCCGCGGCCGCCGAGCCGCCGGCGACCTCCAGCGCCGCCCAGGAAGAAGGCGCGGCGGCCAGCGGCGCCTCGGGCGCGAGCGCCGCGACCTCGGCCGCCGCCAGCGGCGCGCCCAACAGCTTCAGCACCGACTGGCTGAGCATCCCCGGCGCGCCCACCCTCGACGTTCCGGGGATCGGCAAGGTCCCGTCCAAGACCGTGGTCGCCGTCCTCCTGCTGCTGCTGGCCCTGGCGATCCTGATCCTGGCCATCCGCGGCGCGCCCGCCCGGGCCAAGGCCAAGCCGAAGCCGGCCTCCGACTACCGCCCGACCCAGCTCGGCGAAGGCGAGGGCGACAAGCCCGCCGCGACGGACGGCGAACCCAAACCCTGACCGCGGCCCCGACCGTCTTGCCAAGCGGCCGCGCCTGAAGCATGTCAGCGGGGATGCCGCAGACGCTCTCAGCCTTCCTCGACCAGGCGAACTGGACAGGGCCGGTCGTGGCCTTCCTCCAAGTCGTGCTGATCGACCTGGTGCTCGCGGGCGACAACACCGTCGCGGTGGGGGTGGCCGCGTCGGGCCTCGACGACCGCCACCGCCGCCAGGTGATCATGTTGGGCCTGGCCGTGGCCGTGGTGATGCGAATCGGCTTCGCGCTCGGGGCGGCCGCGCTGCTCAACCTGATCGGCCTGCTGCTGGCCGGCGGCCTCCTGCTTCTGTGGGTCTGCTGGAAGATGTGGCGCGAACTGCGCGCCCAGCTGCACGCCGCGCAGACCCACGCCCTGCGGCCGACAAAGAGCTTCGGCCAGGCCTTCCTGCAGATCCTGATCGCCGACATCTCCATGTCGCTGGACAATGTGCTGGCCGTCGCCGGCGCGGCCCACGCCCACCCGGCAGTGATGGTGTTCGGCCTGCTGCTCTCGATCGCCCTGATGGGCGTGGCGGCCAACGGCCTGTCGCGCGTGCTCAGCCGCTATCCGGCGATCGCCTACGTCGGCATCGCCATCGTGCTCTATGTCTCGCTGCACATGATCTGGGACGGCTATCGCGGCGCCGTCATCGACCTGCACGAGGTCGCCAAGCACAACGCCGTGACGCCCGACTGGTTGGACATCTCGCCGGGCGAGGTCGCCAAGCACACCGACCGCAGATAGGGGCTGGAGCCCCTACTCCGCCCCGGCCTGTTCCGCGCCGCCGAACTGCAGCGTCCACTCGGCGATCTGGGCGTCGTCGATCTTGCGGAACAGCACCTCCGGAACCCGGATCGGCCGGCCGGGCTCCAGCCGCGACAGCGCGGCCGCGCCGTCCGCCGCCGGCCAGGACGGCGGCCAGGCCTCGCCGACCGCCGCGCCGATGACCTCGGCGGCGAACGGGATGACCGGGGCCGAGACCCGCGCGAACAGGGACACCAGGTTCAGCGCCGTGCGCACCACCACCGCGGCCCGGTCCCGGTCGGTCTTGATCGCCGTCCACGGCGCGGCCTCGGTCAGGTACTCGTTGCCCAGCACCCACAGCGCCCGCAGCGCCTGGGCCGCCTTGCGCACCTCGATCGCCTCGAACTGTTCGGTCAGGTCGGCCAGCCGGGCCGAGACGTCGGCGAACAGCTTCTCCTCCAACGGCCCGGGCTCGCCCCCCGCCGGAATCACGCCCTCGAACCGGGTCTCGCAGAACTTCAGGATGCGGTTGACGAAATTGCCCAGGACGTCGGCCAGGTCGCGGTTGGTCGCCGAGGCGAACTGCTCCCAGGTGAAGGCGGTGTCCGAGTTCTCCGGCGCATTGGCCGTCAGGTACCAGCGCCAGACGTCGGCGGGCAGGATCTCCAGCGCCTTGTCCATGAACACCCCGCGCTTCTGCGAGGTGGAGAACTTGCCGCCGTACCAGTTCAGCCAGTTGAAGGCCTTGAGCGTGTCGACCGTCTTCCACGGCTCGCCCGAACCCAGGATGGTCGCGGGGAAGCTGACGGTGTGGAAGGCGACGTTGTCCTTGCCCATGAACTCGACGTAGCGCACGTCGTCGGCCCCGGCGTCGGTGCGCCACCAGCGCCGCCAGTCGGCGCCCGTCGCGTCCGACCACTCCTCGGTCGCGCCGATGTATTCGATCGGGGCGTCGAACCAGACGTAGAACACCTTGTCCTCGAAGCCTGGCCGCGGCGCCCCGCCCCGGGTGACCGGAACGCCCCACGCCAGGTCGCGGGTGATGCCCCGGTCGATCAGCCCCTCGTCCAGGTGCTTGTAGGCGATCGAGCGCGGCAGGAGCGGCCAGTCGGCCTTCGAATCGACCCAGGCGCGGATGCGGTCCGCCAGCCGGGTCTGCAGCAGATAGAGGTGGCGCGTCTCGCGGATCTCCAGGTCCCGCGAGCCCGAGATCACCGAATAGGGGTTCTTCAGGTCCACCGGATCGAGCAGCGAGCCGCAGTTGTCGCACTGGTCGCCGCGCGCCTTCTCGTAGCCGCAGATCGGACAGGTCCCCTCGACGTAGCGGTCGGGCAGGAAGCGCCGGTCCGCGTTCGAGTAGATCATCCGGTCGGTGCGCTCCTCGATCAGGCCGTTGTCCTCCAGCACCTCGGCGAAATGCTGGGTCAGGACGCGGTTCTGCGGCGAGGACGACCGGCCGAACCAGTCCCACGACAGGCCGAAGGCGCGGCCCACGTCATGCTGCAGCCGGTGCTGTTCCTCGCAATAGGTGAAGACGTCCTGGCCGGCCTCGGCGGCGGCCAGTTCGGCCGGGGTGCCGTGCTCGTCCGTCGCACAGATGTAGAGGGTCTCTCGCCCCCGCGCGCGCTGGAACCGGGCGTAGACGTCGGCCGGCAGCATCGAGCCGGCCAGGTTGCCGAGGTGCTTGATCCCGTTGATGTACGGCAGGGCCGAGGTGATGAGGATGCGGGTCATGACGCGGTTCTGAGAAAACGGAGCGCGCATATAAGGCGGACGGCCAGCAAAGCCAAAGCCGTGATCGCAGGCTTCCGGTCGGCGCGACCGCTGTCGCCTCCCGGACCGGCGTCCCACCAGGGCGAGGATCGGATTTGCAATCGCCGCCGCCCAGGGCATACAGGACCGCAAGGCCGGCTTAGCTCAGTTGGTAGAGCAGCTGATTTGTAATCAGAAGGTCGCGGGTTCGATTCCTGCAGTCGGCGCCATTCGCGGGCGCATGGGCCCCATACTGGTGTTCGTCGCCGCTTCAGCCGCGCCCCTCAGCGCACTCTCGCCAGCATGACGCCGTCGCCGATGGTCGCCAGCGCCATGTCGACGCGTGCGTCGCCGTGGATCTTGGCGTTGAGCGCGCGCAGGGCGCTTGTGTCCGGGTCGTCGATCGCGGGGTCGGCGACCGCGCCGCCCCACAGCATGTTGTCCAGCGCGATCAGCCCGCCCGGCCGCACCAGCCTGAGCGCGCGCTCGTAGTAGTTGTCGTAGTTGCTCTTGTCCGCGTCGATGAAGGCGAAGTCGAACGGGCCTTCGCCAGCGTCGATCATCCTGTCGAGCGACACGAGGCCTGGTCCGAGGCGCAGGTCGATCTTGTCCTCGACGCCGGCCGCCCGCCAATAGACCCGCGCCTTGTCGGTGAACTCGACGCTCACGTCCAGCGCTATGATCCGGCCGTCGGGCGGCAGCGCCAAGGCGACGCTGAGGGCGCTGTAGCCGGTGAAGGTTCCCACCTCCAGGCAGCGCGTCGCGCCGATCAGCCTGACCAGCATGGCCAGGACGGCGCCCTGCTCCGGCGCGATCTGCATGCCCGCCACGCGGCCCATCTGCTGGGTCTCGCGCCGGCAGCGGGCCTGCGCCGGATGCTCCCGCGCGCCGACTCGCGAGAGGTAGTCGATCAGCGCGTCCGTCGCCGTCACGAAGCGTCCCATGAGCGTCGTCCCCCCAAGTCGCGGGCTGGCCGCGGGTGTTTGTGGCCATCGGTCGCGCCGCCGTCTGTGAAACCGAGGCCGCGGACCGCCGCCGTCCCGGGCCAGGGCCCGGAGGAACGATCATAAACGCGCCCGGCCCGCGTCATTCAAGGGCGCGGACAAGGCCGCGGGCAAGGTCGCGGGGGCAGGGCCGGTCAGCCGTCCGCGTCGCCGGCGGCCGCGGTGGTGACCGCGGCGGTCGGGCTGGCCAGGCTGGTCGCGCTGGCGCTGGCCGTGGCGACGGCGCTGTTCGCCTGGCCGGCACGGGCGTGCGAATGGGCATGCAGCGCGCTGGTCAGCTGATCGAGCAGCTGGCTGAAGGCCGAGCTGGTCCCGCCGCCCGTCAGGCTGGTCGCGGCGGACGAGACGGTGGAGGCCAGGCCGCTCAGGGAGCCGGACGCGCTGCTGGCGCTGGACGACGAGCCATTGAGGGCCTGGCTCAGGCTGTCGAGCGCCGAACTCAGGGCGCTCGCCCCCGTCCCGACGGCGTAGCTGGCGGTCGCCTGCGCGGCGGAGGCCGCCGCCGACCGGGGATCCTGCAGCGAGGTCAGGAACGCCAGGGCGTCGCTGGAGAACTGGCTGGATGGACTGGACGCCAGGGGCGAGGCCGCCGTCGACTGGGTCCCGGTCGAGATGTCCCCACTGGGCAGGCTTTGCCCGGTCGAAGCGGCGCTGCTGGTCGCGCTCGTGGCGGCGCTCTGCATCGAGGCCATCATCGCCTGCAAGGCCTGCCAGGCGCTCGAACCGCTTGAAATTCCTGATGTTTGCACGTCTGTCTCCGGTGGCGGGCCGCCCATGACGGCCCGCGCGGGACCCTCGCCCGCGCCAGCCTCGGATCAGACGTTGCAAATGCCGTGCGGGCCGGCTCAGGAGGCCCGGCGCGCCTCCTCGGCGTGATCGGGCCGGGCGCGCGCGTGCAGGGCGACGGCCAGGATCAGGTCGGCCGGCAGCAGCGGCTTGGACAGGTCGCCGTCGAAGCCGGCCTGGCGGCGGCCCTCGGCGGTGGGCGCGTCGGCGCCGGCCGAGAAGGCCAGGATCGGCGCCGTGCGGTTGGGCCCCTCGCCCGCCCGGATCGCCCTCATCGCGCCGAGGCCGTCGAGTTCGGGCATGCGCAGGTCCATCAGGATCAGGTCGAACGGCGCGCGGCCCGCGATGGCCGCCGCCTCGGCGCCGTTCACCGCCTCGCTGACCGCCGCGCCCAGGGGTTCCAGCACGGCCCGGACCAGTTGCCGGTTGGCGGCGTGGTCGTCGGCGACCAGCACCCGCACCCCCGGCGGGAAGATCGGCGGCTCGGCGTCGTCCCCGGCCTCCGATGCGCCGGCCGGCGCCGCCGGGATCTCGAAGAAGAACCGGGCGCCCCGCCCCGGCTCGCTCTCGACCCCGATCCGCCCGCCCATGGCCTCGACCAGGCCCAGGCAGATGGCGAGGCCGAGCCCCGAGCCGTCATGCCGACGGGTGCTGGACCCGTCGACCTGGGAGAAGCGGCGGAACAGCAACGGCTGCTGCGCCGCGGCGATGCCCGGCCCCTGGTCGCGGACCGAGATGGCGAGGGTCTGGTCCTGCGGCCGCCAAGCGGCGGCCAGGACGATCTCGCCCGCGTCGCTGAACTTCACCGCATTGCCGATCAGGTTCAGCAGCAGCTGGCGCACGCGGTCGGGATCGATGGCGAGGCCGCCCGGCAGGGTCCCCGCCTCGAAGCGCAGCGACAGGCCCTTGGCCGCGGCGTGCTCGGAAAACAGCTCCAGGGTCTCGGCGCACAGGGCCGCCGGATCGGATGGCTGCCGGCGGATCTGCAGCCGGCCGGACTCGAGCTTGGAGAAGTCGAGGATGTCGTTGACGGTCGACAGGAGCGCCGCGCCGGCGTTCGAGGCCTTGGCGATGTAGCCCCGGCTGGCGTCGGTCAGGTCCGGCTGCTCCAGCGCCAGGCGGGTGAAGCCGAGGACGCTGGTCAGCGGCGTGCGCAGCTCGTGGCTCATGTTGGCCAGGAACTCGCTCTTGACGGCCGCGGCCGCCTCGGCGGCCTCGCGCGCGGCGCGCAGCTCGGCCTCGGCCTGCTTGAGTTCGGTGATGTCGATGACCGTGCCGAACACGGCCGCCACCGCGCCGGCGGCGTCGCGCTCGCAGCCGGCCTTCGCCAGCAGGTGACGGACCTCGCCGCCCGGCCAGACCAGCCGGAATTGGTGGTGGCATTCCTCGCCCCGCCTAAGGGCGCGCGCCAGCAGCTGGCGCGCCTCGGCGCGGTCTTCCGGGTGGATGCGGTCCACCGCCAGCCGAGCGTCCGGCGGATCGCTTGGCGGCAGGGCGAACAGGGTGAACATGGCGTCCGACCAGGTCAGCCGGTCGCCGAGGTCCAGACGCCAGTACCCCACCTGGGCGACCTCTTCCGCCAGCAAGGCGCGGCGGTAGAGCTCGGCGGTCCTGGCCGCCCCCGCCGCGACCTCGGACTGCAGCCGCCGGCGCTGGGCCAGGACCGCGGCGGTGGGAAAGCTTGTCAGGGTGAGCGCGGCCAGGAACGCCTGGCCGACGAGGGCCTTGTCGGTCACGCTGACGCGGATGACCGCCATCGGCCCCAGGCCGCACAGCGTCAGACCCACCGCGATCGTCAGGACGATCAGCACGGCCAGGGCCGCGCCCAGCAGCTCGAGCTGGAACACCACGAACAGCATCGGCGGCATGATCAGGAAGGCCATCGGGCGCGGAAGCGAGAACACCAGGACCGCGGTCGCCGCCAGGGCGCCCAGCGAAAGCCATCCCATCGGCCGGAGCGGCGTCCTGGCCAGGTGCTTGCGCGCGTCGCGCAGCGTCAGGATCAGCGGTGTGACGATCACCGCGCCCAGGCCGTCGGCGGCGACCCAGGCCTCGAAGCGGAGCAGCACGTCGCCGTGGCGCAGGCCGCCGATGACGAGCGCCGCCAGCATCGCCGCGACGACCGGCGAGAGAAGGCCCGCAATGAGGGCGAAGCGCACGAGGTCCCCCGTGCGCGCGATGTCCAGGTCGGGACCCAACAGACGGCGCAGGACGACGGCAGTCAGCAGCACCTCGACCATGTTGCAGGCCGACAGGGCCAAGGCCAGGGTCGGCGTGTCGCCGGCCGCGAAGTTCGCCGCCAGGGCGCCGATCCAGGCCGCCGCCAGCCAGCTGGCCCAGCGCCGGCTCGGCAGCGTCAGCAACACCGACAGGACGATCGCGTTGGACGGCCAGATCGGCGTGACCCGGTCGAGCTCGCGGGGGATATCGACGGAGGCCCAGCACACGGCGAACATGAGGACCGCGAAGGCCGTCATCTTCATCGCCGTCCAGATCGGCGCGCCGGGCGCGATCTGGTCTTCCGCGCACGCAGCCCGGCCGTCAACGCTCATCGGATACTCCCCGCCACGGCCTCGCAGCGTCGATGAAAACGCTATTGTTTATGTTAACGGGCCAGCGCGCGGGACCCGCTGATCCCAGACCCGCCCCCTGTCGCCAGCGCGGGCCGAGCGGCGACCTGCTGCGCCACCTTGAAGCGGGTGATCAGCCGCGCCAGCTCCTCCGTCTCGCCCTTCAGCGCATGGGTCGCGGCTGTCGATTCCTCGACCATGGCCGCGTTTTGCTGGACCACCTGGTCCATCTGGTTGACCGCGACATTGACCTGGTTCAGCCCCGTGGCCTGCTCCTGGGCCGAGGCGGCGATCCCGCTCACCAGGGCGTCGATCTCGCCGACCTTGCCCACGATCGAGGCCAACGCCTCGCCCGTCCGCCCGACCAGCGAAACGCCCTGGCCGACCTGCTGCGAGGAGGCCGAGATCAGCGCCTTGATCTGCTTGGCCGCGTCGGCCGAGCGCTGGGCCAGGGCCCGCACCTCCGAGGCCACCACCGCAAACCCGCGCCCCGCGTCCCCCGCCCTCGCCGCCTCGACCCCCGCATTCAGGGCCAAAAGGTTGGTCTGGAAGGCGATCTCGTCGATCACCCCGATGATCTGGCTGATCTGCTGGGACGAGGATTCGATCTGGGCCATCGCCTCGACCGCCTGGGACACCACCGCGCCCGAGCGTTCGGCCTCGTCCTTGGCCTGGGCGACCACGTCGCTCGCCTGCCGGGCGCCGGCCGCCGTCTTGCGCACCGTCGCGGTGATCTCGTCCAGCGCCGCGGCCGTCTCCTCCAGGCTCGCGGCCTGCTGCTCCGTCCGCCGCGACAGGTCGTCCGACGCATGGGCGATCTCGTCCGAGCCCGAGCTGATGCCGTGGGTGTTCGCCGAGACGACCGTCATGGTCTGCTGCAGCGTCTCCATCGCCGCGTTGAAGTTCGACTGCAGCTGCGCGTATTCGGCCGGGACCGCGGCCGACATCCGATAGGTCAGGTCACCGGCCGCCAGGCTCGCCATCCCCTCTCCGACCGAGGCGACGACCACGCCACGCTCGCGCGCCAGGACCTCGGCCTCCGCCGCCAGCCGCGCCCGCTCGGCCGCCTCCAGATAGACCGAGATCGCATAGTCCATGTCGAGCAGGGTGGCCTTGGCCAGGGCGCTCAGTTCGCCGGCCACCTGGGCGGCGCTGGCGCCGCCGCTGCGGCCGAGGCCAAAGCCCGGCTTGGGCCAGCGCGCCTCGACCACCGCCGTGATCAGCGATTCCATGAGCAGGGCGTAGCCGCCGATGTACCAGCGCGGCTCCAGGCCGATACGCGCATGGGTCTCGCCGACCGCGGTGACCGCCTCGACATAGGTCCTGTCGAACCCGCCGCTGGAGATGATCCGCCAGTGCGCGACCTGCCGGGTCTTGGCGCCGGACATCTGGCTGCGGCCGGAAAACATCGCCCGGGTCTGGGGAAAGGCCTCGATCCGCTCATAGAAGGCGTCCAGCGCCGCGGGCAGTTCGCGCATCACGATCGACTGGATGGACCGCAGACGCGCCTGCGCCTGCGCGCCAAGCTGCATGAAACTCAGGCGCTCTTCGAGCGCATTGTCGATCGACATGGTTGGCTCCTTGCGTGTTTGAACGCGCACAGCCCGCGCCGGGGGAACCGGCGGCGTGGGGTCGGCCGGGGCGGACCCACAGGTCCGTCCCGCCCCAAAACAAGAAAATCGACTGTATTGCGGCCGTTCTCGCCGCTACTCCCGCGTCCGCCCCCTCAACCCCGAACGACTGCGCAGGAATTTGACCTTACTTGCAGGCCACTCCAGCATCGTCCGGTTAATCGATGGTTAAAATGGCATGAACGACGCCAGTTGAATTGCCAACTGAAAAACTATTATTGCGGGCGCCGCGTCTTATGGCGAGATATACTTAGTCGAAGACCTACCATCCCAAGAATAGACCCGCTGGCCAAGTGGCCAGGTCGCGACGCCTCAGCCAGCGTCGGCGACCGCCTGCAGAACGTCGCCGAAGCGATGGATCTCCTCGACCGTGTTGTAGTGGACCAGCGAGGCGCGGACCGCGCCGCGGTCCATCGCCAGGCCCAGCCGGGCCATCAGACGCGGGGCGTACATGTGGCCGTCGCGGATGCCGATGCCCGCGTCGCAGACCCGCTGGGCCACCACGGCGGGATGCTGGTCGCCCAGATTGAAGCAGATCGTCGGCACCCGCTGGGCGACCTTGTCCGGGTCGTCGACGCCGTAGACCGTCGCGCCACAGGCGGCCAGCACCCGCAGGAGTTCGCGCGAGAGCGTCTGCTCATAGGCCTGGATCGCGCCCATGGCGGTCTCGAGCCGCGCGCGCGGCGTCTGGGCGGCGCCCTGGGCCAGGTCCGAGCCCAGCGCCTCCAGGTAGTCCACCGCCGCGGCCATGCCGGCCACGTTCTCGTAGATGAAGGTGCCGGCCTCGATCTTGTACGGCGGCTCGTCGGGAATGAAGTCCTCGCGGAAAGTCGGCAGGGCGATCAGCTTCTCGCGCTTGCCCCACAGGAAGCCCATGTGCGGCGAGAAGGCCTTGTAGCCAGAGCAGACCAGGTAGTCGCAGTCCCAGGCCTGCACGTCGATCGGGGCGTGCGGCCCATAGTGGACGCAGTCGAGGAACATCTCCGCGCCCACCGCGTGGGCGGCCTTGGCCACCGCGGCGACGTCGACCAGCGATCCCAGGGCGTGGGAGACCGCCGTGCAGGCCACCAGCCGCGTCCGCTCCGACAGCAGCGGAACCAGGTCCTCGACGTGCAGGCGCCGGTCGTCGCGCATCCGCCACCAGACGATCCTGCCGCCCATCCGCTCCAGCGCCAGCCAGGTGGCGACGTTGGCGTCATGGTCGAGGTCGGAGACCACGAACTCGTTGCGCGCCCCGCCCAGGGTCTGGCCGATCGCCAGGCTGACCAGGCGGATGAAGGAGGTGGCGTTCATGCCGAAGGCGACCTCCGAGGCCTCCTTGGCGTTCAGCCAGGTCGCGACCTTCTCGCGGGCGGCGCCGACGACGCGGTCGACGGTGCGGCTCTTCTCGTAGGGCGCGCCGCGCTGGACGTTGAAGTCCAGCAGGTGGCCGGCGACCGTGTCCAGGACGCTCTGCGGGGCCTGGGCGCCCGCGGCGTTGTCGAAATAGATGAACGGCGCGGCGCGCTTGAGCGCCGGGAACTTCGCGCGGACGGCTTCGACGGGGAATTCGACGGACACTGGCTCACCATTCCTGAGATCGACTAGACGCAAGGGCGGCGCCGGCGCGCCGCATGGCGAGGACAGATATATGATAAATCATACATTGGTCAACGCCGGTTCCGCGGCGGCCCGATGAGTTCGCAGCGGACCCCCTACCGGCCGGACTGGCATTTCACGCCGGACCGCAACTGGATCAACGACCCCAACGGCCTGATCTGGTTCGAGGGCGAGTATCACCTGTTCTTCCAGTACAATCCGCTCGGCGCGCACTGGGGCCACATGAGCTGGGGCCATGCGGTCAGCCCCGACCTGGTCCATTGGCGCGAGCTGCCGGTGGCGATCCCCGAGACCGAGGTGATGGCCTTCTCCGGCTGCGCCGTCATGGACGAGGCGGGCGCCCTGGCCGCCGTCTACACCGGCCACGACCCGCGCACCGGCCGCCAGGCGCAATACCTGGCCCGCAGCCACGACCGCGGCCGCAGCTGGACGCGGCAGGGCGCGGGGCCGGTGCTCGACATCGGCTCGACCGAGTTCCGCGACCCCAAGGTGTTCTGGCACCAGCCGAGCCGGGCCTGGGTGATGGCGGTGGCCCTGGCGGCGGAGAACCGCATCGCCTTCTACCGCTCGCCGGACCTTTGGACCTGGCGCCGGGCCGGCGCCTTCGGGCCCGCCGGCGCTCGTGGTCGCAACTGGGAATGCCCGGACCTGTTCGAACTGCCCGTCGAGAACCGGCCAGGCGAGACGCGCTGGGTGCTCGCCGTCAACATCGGCGACGGCGGCGTCGCGGGCGGGTCGGGCGCCCAGTATTTCGTCGGCGACTTCGACGGCGCGGCCTTCACCCTTGCGCCGGACTGGGGCGCCGAGCCGGTGTGGATCGACCACGGCGCGGACTTCTACGCCGTCGCCTCCTGGTCGCGGACCCCGCCTGGGGACCCGCGGCGGATCTGGATCGCCTGGGCCAGCAACTGGCGCTACGCCGAGGCGGTCCCGACCGGCCATTGGCGCGGCATGATGACCGCGCCGCGCAGCGTGACGCTGGCCCTGACCGGGGCCGGCTATCGCATCCGCCAGGCGCCGGTGCGCGAACTGGAGACGCTGCGCGCCCGGCCCCAAGCCGCCCGGGACCTGCGGCTCGGCCCAGCGCCGCTGTCCCTGGCGCCGTTCGGCCTCGCCGGCTCGGCGCTGGAGCTGAAGCTCGAGGTCGAACTGGGCGCGGCCGACGCGGTCGTCCTTGCGCTCAGCGACGAAGAAGGCGGCCGCACCCTGATCGGCGTGGACCGCGCGGCCGGCGCGGTGTTCCTCGACCGCACGCAGACCGGTGCGGCGTTTCACGAGGGCTTCCCGAACCGCCACACCGCGCCCGCGGCCCCGATGGACGGCCGGGTGCGGCTGCAGATCCTGGTCGACCGCTCGATCGTCGAGATCTTCGTGAACGACGGCCGCCAGACCCTGACCGACCTGATCTTCCCGGCGGGCGCGCTGGCCTGGACGGCCGAAGCCCGCGGCGGCCAGGCGACGATCCAGGCTTTGGAGACCTGGGTCCTGCGCCCGGCGCGGTGACGCCCGGCCTCAGTCGTCGAGGTCGGGCGTCAGCTTGAGCGTCTCGATCCGGGCGCGGCGCATCAGCACCAGCTCGGTCTCGCGGCCCGCGATCTCGGCGGTCAGCAGGCGGTGGAGGTCGTCGACGGTGAACACCTTGGCGTCCGAGAAGGCCAGGATCACGTCGCCCTTCTGCACGCCCGCCCGCGCGGCCGGCCCGCCGGCCGGAACCTCGGAGACCAGGACGGCGGTGTCGCTGGCGCGCTGCAGCCGCCGCGCCAGGCGCGCATCCAGCGGCGTGGTCTGGCCCGCGACGCCCAGCCGCGCGCGGCGCACCCGTCCGTCGCGCATCAGCCGCGCGGTGACGTCCACCGCCGTGTCGACCCCGATGGCGAAGCACAGGCCCTGGGCCTGGCCGATCATCGCGGTGTTGATGCCCACGACGCGGCCCTGGCCATCGACCAGCGCCCCGCCGGAGTTGCCGGGATTGAGCGCGGCGTCGGTCTGGATCACGCTTTCGATCAGCCGGCCGCTGGGCGAGCGCAGGGTGCGGCCGAGCGCGCTGACGATGCCGGCGGTGACCGTCGCCTGGAAACCCAGCGGATTGCCGATCGCCACCACCAGCTGGCCCACGCGCAGGCGCGCGGAGCTGCCGAACGCGGCGTGCGGCAGGTCCGTCGCCTCCAGCCGCAGGACCGCAAGGTCGGTGGCGGGATCGTCGCCGATCAGCCGGCCCTCGAACTGGCGCCCGTCGGTCAGGCTGGCCGAGAGCCTGGCCGCGCCCGCCACCACGTGACTGTTGGTGATCAGGTAGCCGTCGGGCGCGAAGATCACGCCCGAGCCGGTTCCGGCCCGGCCGTTCGCCTTGACCGCCGAAATATGAACCACCGCCGGGCCGACGGTCTCGAACGCGTGGGACACCCGGGCGGAGTAAGGATCGAGCGCCTCTTCGGGCCGCTCTGCTACATCGTATGCCATGCCCCATAGATGGTTTCGGGGCTGCCGGTCCTCAAGAACGGCTCAGCCGATCGCGACGACCTCGACCTCCTGCCCGGCCACCGTGACGGTGTCGCCGACCGCCTTGCCGAGCACCGCCTGGGCGAGCGGGGAGATGTAGGACAAGGCGCCCTTGGCCGGGTCGGCCTCGTCCTCGCCGACGATGCGGAAGCTCTGGCGCCGGCCGTCCTCGCGCTCGATCGTCACCTTGCCGCCGAACACCAGCTTGTCGCTGTCCGCCCTCGGTTCGGTCAGCTGGGCGCTGGCCCGCCGGGCGGCGTAGTAGCGGAGGTCGCGCGTCGCGCGGGCCATGGCCGTACGGTCGGCCTCGATGGTTCCGCTCGCCTGGGCGGCGGCGTAGGCCGCGCGCGCCTCGGCCAAGGCTGCGTCGAGCTGGGCCAGCCCCTCGGGGGTGACCAGGTTCGGGTGCGGCGACACCGGCCGGTCCGGCAGGTCCGCCGCCGTGGCCTCGTGGTCGGTTTCCTTGGTGAAGGCGACGCTCATGGACCAGACGTAAGGCGGTCCGCGCGGGCGATCAAGAAAAGCTGGGGACGGAGGATCGGACGGGCGCCTTGAAGAACCGGTTCTCCGGCCGCGGCAGGCCGAGATTCTCGCGCAGGGTCGCGCCCTCGTACTCGCGGCGGAACAGGCCCCTCCGCTGCAGTTCGGGCACGACCTTGTCCACGAAGTCGTCCAGCCCGGCCGGCAGGTAGGGGAACATGACGTTGAACCCGTCGCAGCCCTCGCTCATCAGCCATTCCTCCATCTGGTCGGCGATGGTCCGGGGCGTGCCGACGAAGGCCAGGCCCGAATAGCCGCCCAGGCGCTGGGCGAGCTGGCGGATGGTCAGCTTCTCCCGCGCCGCCATGGCCACCACCCGGTCGCGGCTGGTCTTGCTGGCGTTGCTTTCGGGAATCTCCGGCAGCGGCCCGTCCGGGTCGAAGCCGGAGACGTCGTGGCCGAGGGCGATCGACAGCGAGGCGATGGCGCTTTCGTAATAGACTAGGCTGTCAAGCTTGGCCCGCTTGGCCCTCGCCTCCTCCACCGTCTCCCCGACCACCACGAAGGCGCCGGGCAGGATCTTCAGGTGGTCGCGCGGCCGGCCGAGCCTTTCCATCCGGCCCTTCACGTCGGCGTAGAACTCGCGCGCGCCGGCCAGCGACCCGCCGGCGGCGAACACCACCTCGGCGGTCTCGGCCGCCAGCTGCCGGCCAGGCTCGGAGGCGCCGGCCTGGACGATCACCGGCCAGCCCTGGACCGGCCGGGCGATGTTCAAGGGGCCGCGCACCGACAGGAACTCGCCCTTGTGCGCCAGGACGTGCATGCGCTCGGGATCGAAGTAGAGGCCGCTCTCCACGTCCCGCACGAAGGCGTCGTCGGCGAAGCTGTCCCAAAGCCCGGTGACCACGTCGTAGAACTCACGGGCGCGGCGATAGCGCTCGTCGTGGTCCATGTGCTCGTCCAGGCCGAAGTTCAGCGCCGCGTCCGGGTTGGAGGTGGTGACGATGTTCCAGCCGGCCCGCCCGCCGCTGATGTGGTCCAGCGAGGCGAACCGGCGGGCGATATGATAGGGCGCGTCGAAGGTGGTCGAGGCGGTCGCCACCAGGCCGATCCTCTCGGTCGCGCCGGCCAGGGCCGACAGCAGGGTGAAGGGCTCGAACGAGGTGACCGTGTGGCTGCGCTTCAGCGCCTCCACCGGCATGTTCAGCACCGCCAGGTGGTCGGCCATGAAGAAGGCGTCGAACTTGCCGCGCTCCAGCGTCTGGGCGAAGCGCCTGATGGCGGGGAAGTTGAAGTTGGCGTCGGGCAGCGCGCCCGGATAGCGCCAGGCGCCGGTGTGGATGCTGATCGGGCGCATGAAGGCGCCCAGCTTCAGTTGACGCGTCTCGGCCATGCCGTTCCTCCGCAGCCCTCGGGCCCGACGAATCTGGCGTCGCCGCGGCGCGGTTCAACACGACGGCCGATCAGTATTTCGGCCCGCCGCCTTAGGAATCCTGGGCTTGGACGCGACTGGCGGCTTTCCCGGCGCTGGCGGCGGCCGGCTGCGCAGGCTTTGGGCGCCGGTGAAATTTTACGGGATCTCCTGCCGACGCGGCCTGCCACCAGAGCTCGCGGCGCGGTACCCGGACCCATGCAAAGCTCGACCGATCCGGGCGCCGGCGACGGCGACCACGCGCCGCTGCTGCTCGGCCTGGCGCTCGACGCCTTGGCGGCGCCGGCTTCGTCCAGCGGCGGCGAGCGCGACGCCTATCTGGCCTTGGCGCGCAAGGCCGAGGCGGCCGGCTTCGACCTGGTGCTGGCCGGCTACGCGGCCGCGCCGGCGGAGCGGCTGGACGCCCTGTCGCTGGCGGCCGCCATGACGACCGCCACGCGGACCCTGGGCCTTTGCGCCGTGGTCGAGACGGCCGGCTGGGCGCCCTACAACCTCGCGCGGGCCTTCGCCTCGTTCGACCTGCTGGCCGGCGGCCGGACCGGCTGGTTCGCCGTCCCCGGCCAGGACGAGCCGGCCGACCCCGGCTTCGAGCGCTTCGCCGAGCACCTGGAGGTGGTGTTCGCCCTGTTCGACAGCTGGGACGACGACGCCCTGGTGTTCGACAAGGCCGCCGCCGTCTTCGCCGATCGGGACAGGACCCGCCGCATCCGCCACCATGGCCGCTTCTTCACCGTGGACGGGCCGCTGAACGCGCCGAGACCGCCGCAGGGGCGGCCGGTGATCCTGCAACACGTCGGCGACGGCGCGCCGAAGGCAGCCCTGGCCGACGTCGCCGTCAGCCGCGCCGCAACGCCCGAGGCCGCCGCCGCCGCACGCGCCGGGCTGAACGGCGCCCCCATGATCGTCGACCTGGCCGTGAGCCTCGCCGGCGCGCCGCTGGAGACCGACCGTCTGGCCTGGCGCGGCCCGGCCGCAGGCCTGGTCGCGCTGATCGAGGCCTGGGCGCGATCCGGCGCGGCGGACGGCTTCAACATCCTGCCCGCCTCGCCCGCCGCCGACCTGGAGGTCCTGGCCGCCGAGGTCCTGCCGGCGCTGAAGGCGCGCGGACTGATGCGGTCCGCCCCGGCAAGCGGCGACCTGCGCACCCGGCTCGGCCTGCCGCGGCCGGCGAACCGCTATGCGCCGGTGGGCGAGGGCGTTCCGGCATGAGTGGCGCCGGCGAACTGCACCTGGCGCTGTGGCTGCTCACCAGCGGCCACCACATCGCCTCCTGGCGGCATCCCAGGTCCGATCCCGCCGCCCTGACCGGCATCGACCACTACGTCCAGGTCGCGCGCCTGGCCGAGCGGGGCAAGCTGGACATGGTGTTCTTCGAGGACACCCTGGCCCCGCGCGAACGCAACGGCGGGGTCTTCGGCGAGGTTTCGTTCAACTCGCTGGACCCCCTGATCCAGATCGCCGCCCTGGCCGCGGCGACCGAACGGATCGGCCTGGCCGCCAGCTTCTCGACCACCTACCACAGCCCCGAGGTGCTCGCGGCCAAGTTCGCGGCCATCGACCGGCTGAGCGGCGGCCGGGCCGGCTGGAACATGGTCACCTCGGGCGCCGCGGCGGGGCGCAACTTCGGCTCGGGCGAGCATCCCGAGCACGCCGCGCGCTACGCCAACGCCCACGAGGTGGTGCACGCGGTGCGGGCGAAGTGGGCCGCGGGTCCGCCCTCGCCCCAGGGCCAGCCCGTGCTGATCCAGGCGGGCATGTCCGAATGGGGGCTCGACTTCGCCTCGTCC
Source organism: Caulobacteraceae bacterium (assembly GCA_031291645.1). Classification (GTDB taxonomy): domain Bacteria; phylum Pseudomonadota; class Alphaproteobacteria; order Caulobacterales; family Caulobacteraceae; genus Poindextera. The sequence continues at coordinate 18,743 of JARLIQ010000068.1, forward strand.
TTCGGCGAGGCGATCTTCTCGGCCTTCGGCGCCCTGGAGGCCGGCCGCGCCTTCCGCTCGGACCTGCGCGAGCGGGCCGTGGCCAAGGGCCGTTCGGCCGAAAGTATCAAGGTGCTGCCGGGCTTCATGCCGATCATCGGCTCGACCGAGCGGGAGGCCAAGGCCAAGGCCGACGAATACCGGGCGCTGATCCACCCCGCGATCGTGCGCGGAATGCTGGGCGAGCGGTTCAACATCGACTTCACCGATCGGCCGCTCGACGCGCCCTTCCCGCTGGACGAGATCAAGGCGACGCTGGAGGACCGGCCCAACATCGGCGGCCCGCGCGCCCGCTTCCTGGCCGACGTGCGCGAGGGCGAGACCATCGCCGCCTACGCCGAGCGGATGACCGCCAAGCCGACCGGCCACCTGAGCAAGGTCGGATCGCCCGAACAGATCGCCGACTTCATGCAGGACTGGCGCGAGGGCGGCGGCTGCGACGGCTTCATCATCCAGGCGCTGCAGATTCCGGTCGAGTTCGAACTGTTCGTCGACGAAGTGATCCCGGTGCTGCAGAAGCGCGGCCTGTTCCGCCGCGACTATGCGGGGACCACCCTGCGCGACCACCTCGGGCTGGACGAACCTGTCTAAGAATTCACGAAATTGACGCCCCCGTCACCCTTTTGGGACGCCGCGGTTGCCGCTAGAACGGTGTCCAAAGCGGCGATCGGGAGGACGCCAGGACATGACTATGGAAATTACCGCCCGTCAGGCCGGCGCCGTCGCGCGCGCGGCCGTCTGGGCTGACGCCGAGCCCCTCTCGCAGACGCTGGCGCGGGCCTTCTTCGACGATCCGATGATGTGCTTCGTGCTGAACGACGAGGCCACCCGCCCGGCCAAGATGGCGCGCTTGTTCAAGCTCCTGTTCAAGCTCGGCCTGCCCTACGGGGCGTGCGACGTGACCGACGGCTACGAGGCCGCCGCGCTCTGGCGCCCGCCCGGCCGCTGGCACGTCTCGCTCTGGCACTACGTCGTCAACGCCGGGGAGTTCCTCGGCCTGTTCGGGGTCGCCGGCGCCGCGCGCACCGCCGCCATCATGGACCACGTCGAAAAGCGCCACCCGGAGGAGCCGCACTGGTACCTGCAGGTGATCGGGACCGACCCGGTCAGGCAGGGCAAGGGCTTTGGCGGCGTCATCATGCGCCGGCATCTCGCGGCCGCCGACGCCTCGGGCATGCCGGCCTACCTAGAATCCAGCAAGGAATCGAACATCCCGATCTACGCCAGCTTCGGTTTCGAGGTCACCGGCGAGATCAAGGTGCCCGACGGCCCGACCCTCTATCCCATGTGGCGCAAGGCGCGGACGCAGGACTGACGCCCGCCGCCGGCGTTCAGGCGCGCCGGCGATCAGGCGCGCCGGCGATCAGGCGCGTCGGCGATCGCGGCCAGGTTCGGCGGTCAGGCCGGCGATCGTGGCCAGGAGTTCGGCCGGGTTGATCGGCTTGCCGAGGTGGGCGTCCATCCCGGCGCGGCGGTAGCTGGCCACCTGCTCGGCCAGCACATTGGCCGACAAGGCCACGATCGGCGCCTCGGCGGCCGCGCCGCCCAGGCTGCGGATCACCCGGGTCGCCTGGACGCCGTCCATCACCGGCATCTGCACGTCCATCAGCACCAGGTCGTAGGCGGTCGCCTTCACCGCCTCGACCGCCTCGACGCCGTTGGCGGCCAGGTCGACCTCCACCCCGGCGGCGCGCAGGAGGGTCGAGACCAGGTCGCGGTTGGCCTCGGCGTCGTCGACCACCAGGATGCGCAGCGCGCCGAGGTCGATCGCCGCGGCCGCCTCGACCGGCGCGGCCTGCGCTTGCGCGGGCGGCAGGTCGATGGCGAACCAGAAGCGCGAGCCGATCCCGACCTTGCTCTCGACGCCGATCGCCCCGCCCATGGCGTCGACCAGCCGCTTGCAGATGGCGAGCCCCAGCCCCGTGCCGCCGAACCGGCGCGAGATCGAGCCGTCCGCCTGGGCGAAGCGCTCGAACACCACGTCCAGCGCCTGGGCGGGGATGCCGATGCCGGTGTCGCTGACGCTGAAGCCGAAGCGGTCGGCGCCGCCGGCCTCGCGCCACACCTGCACGGTCACCGCGCCCCGGTTGGTGAACTTCACCGCGTTGCTGACCAGATTCAGCAGCACCTGGCGCAGGCGGTCGGCGTCGCCCAGCACCAGGCCGTCGGGCGCCGCATCCACATCGACCTCCAGCGCGACGCCCTTGCCCGCGGCCTGGCCGGCCAACAGGGCGGCGGTCTCCTCGACCAAGCCGCGCAGGTCGAACGGCTGGCTCGCGATCTCGATCGAGCCCGCCTCCAGCTTGGAGAAGTCCAGCACGTCGTTGACGATCGAGAGCAGCGCCCGGCTCGCCTCGTCGATGCGCGCGGTCCAGCGCCGCTCGTTCGCCGAAAGCCCCGCCTCGCCCAGCAACAGGCCGGAAAAGCCGATGATGGCGGTCAGGGCCGTACGGATCTCGTGGCTCATGTTGGCCAGGAACTCGGTCTTGAACCGGGCGGCGGCCTCGGCCCGCTCCTTGGCCTCGATCAGGGCGTCCTCCAGCCGCTTGTGCTCGGTGATGTCGTGGATGATCCACAGCTCACCGATCGCCTCGTAGCAGGCGCGGAACTCGACCACCCGCTCGGCGCCGTCCTTGCGCCGGATGACGTTGCGGACCACCGAACGGAAGCCGGCGGCGCGGGCCTGCTCGTAGCGTCGGCGCATCTTGCCGATGTCGTCGCCGTACAGCACCCGGAACCAGACATCGAGCGTCGGCAGCTCCTCGCGCGAATAGCCGGTGATCCGCTCGATCTCGGCGTTCAGCGACAGCACCCCGCCCTGGACGTGGACGGCGCCGGCCGGCAGCCGCTCGATGATCTGGGCCAGGCGCTCGGCGCTGGCCCGCTGGATCGCCTCCAGGTTCCGCCGCTCGGTCACGTCCTGGAAGACGCCGACGACCTCGGCCAGGGCGCCGTCCGGCCCGCGCTCGCAGACCCCGCGCGCCATCACCTGGCGCACGTCGCCGGCGGCGGTGGTCAGCCGCGCCTCGAATTCGAACGGCTCGCCCTGCTCGCGTGCGCGACCGATGGCCTCGGCCACCGTGGCCTGATCGTCGGGATGGTAGAAGCTCAGCGCCGAATCCGTGTTCGGATCGAACGTCGACGGATCGAGCCCATGGATCCTATAGACCTCGTCGGACCAGAACAGCAGCCCGTCGGGCAGGCTGATGCGCCAATAGCCCAGGCCCGCGGCGCGTTCCGCCAGCGCCAGCAGGCGGCCCGGCGATCCGCCCAGGACCCCGGCGCGACGCGCGGCGCCCTGATCGGCGCGCGCAGACCGTTGTTCGGTCATATCTTTTTGTTCTCGGCGTTTCCAATCCCCGAAGGGCGGACGCCTACCAGCTCAGGGTTAACGAAGCCTTGGGCCGGATAACGCCGTTCTTCAGGCCGCCGACCGCGCCTTCAGGGTGATCTCGTCGGCCTGGCGGCCCGCCAGCTCGGCCATGTGGTCGAACGCGGCCTCGTAGGCGCCCAGCCCCTGGCTGACCGAGCGCAGTTCGCCGATCAGTTCCAGCCGTTCGGCCCTGGGCAGGAAGGCCTCGATCCGGTCCCAGCCCGGCCAGCCCTCGCGCGGGCCAAAGCCCAGGATCTGGCCGCGCCGCGCCGACAGCGCGGAGGTGACGTGCGAGGTCGACGAGGACGGGGCGTGGATCACCAGCTTCTCGATCGGTTCGAGCAGGCAGGAGCCGCTGCGGCGCATCCCCTCGTCCATCGCCAGCCGGCCGGCGGCGCGGAAGGCCATCTCGGAGCTGTCGACCGTGTGGTAGCCGCCGTCGACCAGGGTGACCGCCACATCGACCACCGGAAAACCCAGCGGTCCCTTGGTCAGGGCGTCGCGCACCCCCTGCTCGACCGCCGGGATCCACTGCTTGGGCACCACCCCGCCGGTGATCTTCTGACCGAAGGTGAAGCCGGCGCCGCGCGGCAGGGGCTGGATCTCGATGGTCACGTCGCCGAACTGGCCGTGGCCGCCGCTCTGCTTCTTGTGCCGGGCATGCTGGGTCACCGGCGCGCGGATGGTCTCCTTGTAGGGGGTCGCCGGGTGGTTGGTCGCCACCTCCAGCCCGTACTTGCGCTTCAGCCGCTCCAGCGCCAGGCGCACATGGCCCTCGCCCTGCCCCTGCAGCAGCACCTCCCGCGTCTCGGCGTCGTGGGTCAGCTGCAGGCCCTGATCCTCCTCGACCAGCTTGGCCAGGGCGCTGGACAGCCGCACGTCCTCGCCGCGCGTCTTGGCGGCCACGGCGACGGCGTAGAGCGGCGGGCGGGCGCTCGGCCTGACCGCGATGGCCCTGACCTCGCCGCCGGCGCTCATCACCTCGCCGGGCGTGGCGTGCTCGATCTTGCCGATCGCGACCACGTCGCCCGGATCAGCGGCGGCGATCTTCTTCAGCGCCGCGCCCTGGACCGCGAACAGGCCGCCGATCCGCGCGCGCTCGCCGCCCGGCAGGGTCAGCTCCGCGCCGTCCGCCAGCTTGCCGCCGAGCACGCGGGCGTAGGCCAGCTTGCCGGCCTGGCCGGCCTGGGCGGTCTTGAACACATAGGCGCCGGTTCCCGTGACGCCCAGCCGCTCGGCCGCGGCGCCCGGCGAGCGCAGCTCGTGCCGCAGCGCCTTGAGCAGCCGGCGCACGCCGAAGCCGTTCTGGGCCGAGCCCAGGAACACCGGCACGATCAGGCCCTCGTTCATCTCGCGCACCAGGTCGGCGAACACCGCGTCCCGGTCGGGGATGGCGTCGGACAACAGTTGCTCCATCAGCGCGTCGTCGAAGTCCGCGAGTTGCTCCAGCATGTGGAAGCGGGCCTCGCCTTCGCTCTCGACCAGGTCCGGCGGCAGGTCGACGCGCTCGGAGGGCTGGCCGGCCCGGTAGACGAAGGCCCGCTCAAGCGCCAGGTCGACGAAGCCCGAGACCTGCTCGCCCTTCCAGATCGGAATCTGGCGCGCCACCAGCGGCGCGGCGCTGATCGGCGCGAGCGCGGCCAGCAGGGCCGGCAGCGAGCCGTGAGCCTGGTCGATGCGGTTGACGAACAGGATGTGCGGCACGCCCAGGCGCTCCAGCATCTTCATCGTCGGCTGCAGAAGCACGGCCTTCTCGGGCTCGGGATCAGCCACCACCACGGCCAGGTCGACGCACGGCAGGGCGAAGTCGGCCTCGGCCGAGAACTCCACCGAACCGGGGCAGTCGATCACCGCATAGCGGTCGCCCATGAATTCGAAGCCGGCCATGTTCAACTCGACCGAATGGCCGCGCGCCCTGGCCTCGGGGCTCGCGTCGCCAACCCCTTCGCCGACGCCGCCGGATCGCCGGTCCAGCGCGCCGGCCGCCGTCAGCATGGCGTGCAGCAAGGTGGTTTTGCCTGCGCCCGTCGCGCCCGTGAGCGCGAGGGCGCGAACCGTTCCAGCGGAATGGGGGGTCATGCGCGTAGCCTCCGTTTCTTATGACGGCGGGCCGGACATTCATTCGCGAGCGCTATGAAGGCCCGTCGGGCCTGATGCTCTACCCCTCGGGCGGGCGATGCAAGCGGCGGCGTGGGCCGGGACCTCTTGGCGGCGGCGGCGAATTAGGCTCAGCCTTGGACCATCGCCCAGCCGAAGGCCACCCATGAGCTTCTGGACCCGCCGCAAGGCGATCGACACCATAACCGACCAGGCGCCCGAGCACCGGCTGCGGCCGACCCTGAGCTGGCCGCACCTGCTGGCCCTGGGTGTCGGCGCGATCGTCGGCACGGGAATCTACACCCTGATCGGGGTGGGCGCGGGGCTGGCGGGACCGGCCGTGATCCTGTCGTTCCTGATCGCCGGCGCGGTCTGCGCCTGCGCGGCGCTGTCCTACGCCGAACTGGCGACGATGATGCCGGCGGCCGGCAGCGCCTACACCTACAGCTACGCGGTGCTGGGCGAGTTCCTGGCCTGGATCGTCGGCTGGAGTCTGATCCTGGAATACACCGTGGTCTGCGCGGCGGTCGCGGTGGGCTGGTCGGCCCATGCGACGGAGTTCCTCGGCCCCCACGGGCTCCTGCCGCACGCCCTGCTGGTCGGCCCGGCGGAAGGCGGCGTGATCAACCTGCCGGCCGTGGCGATAACCTTCGCGGTCGCCGCCCTCCTGATCCGCGGCATGCGCGAGAGCGCCGGCGCCAACGCCGTCCTGGTGGCGGTCAAGCTGGCCGCGCTAGCGGCCTTCGTGGTCATAGCCGCACGGGCCTTCGACCTGCGCCATTTCACGCCCTTCATGCCGCAGGGCTTCTTCGGCCACGCCGCGGACGGCTCGAAGGTCGGCGTCATGCCGGCGGCCTCGATCATCTTCTTCGCCTTCTATGGCTTCGACGCCATCTCGACCGCGGCGGAAGAGACCCGCAATCCCGGCCGCGACCTGACCATCGGCATCATCGGCTCGATGGCCTTGTGCGTGGTCATCTACATGGCCGTGGCCCTGGCCGCGCTCGGCGCCGTGCCGACCGACGCCTTCGCCCGCTCGGCCGCGCCGCTCGTCTATGTGCTCGACCGGCTGAACCAGCCGCTGGCGGCCGGGCTGGTGGCGGGCGCGGCGGTGGTGGCCCTGCCGACGGTGATCCTGGCCTTCATGTACGGCCAGAGCCGGATCTTCTTCGTGATGGCGCGCGACGGCCTGCTGCCGCACGGCCTCAGCCGGGTGAGCGCCAAGACCGGCGCGCCGGGCCCGGTGACCCTGGTCACCGCCGCCATCGCCGCGGCCATCGCCGGCTTCCTGCCGCTGAAGGACATCGCCGCCCTGGCCAACGCCGGCACGCTCTGCGCCTTCATCGCGGTGGCGGTCTGCATGGTGCTGCTGCGCATCCGCGAGCCGGACCGTCCGAGGGTCTTCCGCGCGCCCCTCTGGTGGCTGATCGGGCCGGCGGGGGCGCTGGGGTGCCTCTACCTCTTCACCACCCTGCCGCAGATCACCATCGCCCTGTTCTTCGTCTGGAACGGCGTGGGCGTGCTGACCTACCTGCTCTACGGCCGTCGGGCGAGCCTCCTGGCCCGCGCCGGCTAAGCCGCACATTCCTCACGCATCGAGCCGCCGTGTCCCACCAGGCCGGCAGCCCGATCACATCGGCCGGCGGTCCATGGCCGCGGCCCGCCAGGCCGGCAGCTCGATCACATTGGCCGAGGGGCCGAAGCCGCCCGTCGCCCGATGGTCCTGCCGCGTCCGCCGCCCCGGCGGAGCGACGTGGACCGTGGCCTCGGTCTTCAGCCGCAGCGAGCGCTCGGCCTCGCAGGCCCTCTCGAAGGCGCGCGCCAGCGCCACCCTCAGCCGCTTGGACTCGCCGGCCAGATCGGAGCGTTCGAGCTCTTCGATCAGGTCGGTCAGTTCGTCCGCGATCTCACCAAATCGGTTCATGCTCTTTAACCCCGATGGCGCGGTGCGGTCGCCCCTCGCGACCGCCTCACGACTTTGAAATCCCTCAAAAAACGCTTCAATCGCGGTAGCCAGCGAAGGCCGGGTCGTGCAGCAGCGCCTCGAACAACCCCGCCATCTCCGGGGGGAAGTTGTCCGCGGTCGGCGCCAGGTCTGCGACCTCGCCCCGCAGCCAGCGGATCGGGTCCTGTCCCTCGATCCAGCCGAGGTTCGGCCGATGCAGCTGGTAGCCGAGCAGGCGTTGCAGCCGCTCCGGCAGCGCCGCGACCGTCGCCCTGGGGGTGACCAGCTGCAGCCGCTCGGCCGGGGCCAGCCAGCCGAGCCGGTAGCTGATCACCAGTCCATGACGGACGGCGTTCGACCGGTTGGCGCCGCCGGCGTGCAGCACGCCGCCCAGCCAGATCACGGCGGAACCCGCCGGCGCGCTCGCCGCCACCGCCTCGCCGGGGGCCGGCGCGCGGGCGCGGTCCCACCGGTGGCTGCCAGGTATCAGCCGCGTGGCGCCGTTCTCGATCGTGAAGTCGTCCAGCGTCCACATGACGTTCGCCATCCGCTCGTAGGCCAGGCGAACCGGCCACAAGGTCTCGTCGCGGTGGAGCACCTGGGCCGCCTCGCCCGGATCGATGGCGATGGCCTGGGTCAGGTTCAGTTCGATCTCATCGCACGCCCCATCCGCCTTGAGCAGGGTCTCGATCGGCCCCAGCGCCAGGGGTTCGAGCGCGAGCTCGGCGCTGGCCGGCGCCTTGGCCAGCAGGGACCCGAACCGGCGGGTGCGCCGGCCGAAGAAC
>JARLIQ010000069.1 GCA_031291645.1 Caulobacteraceae bacterium
AAGCTGGCCGAACTGCTGGAGCTTCCGCTCGACCGGGTCAGCGTCAAGGCCACGACGACCGAGGAGATGGGCTTCACCGGCCGGCGCGAAGGCATGGCCGCCCAGGCCATCGTCTCGGTGCTGGCGCCGGGCTAGGATAGCGGGCGAGTCACCCGCGGCGGTCCAGAGGCGCACCATGTTTCCACTCGAGATCGAGACCCTGGCGCGGCTGCTGATCGACGAGTGCGAGGAGCGGCGCCTGCGCATCGTGGCGGCGGAAAGCTGCACCGGCGGGCTGCTGTCGGCGGCGATCACCTCGATCCCCGGCTCCTCGGCGGTGTTCGAGCGGGGGCTGATCACCTATTCGAACCGAGCCAAGCAGGAGCTGCTGGACGTGCCCGGCGACCTGATCGCCGACTATGGCGCGGTGTCCGAGCCGGTGGCCCGGATGATGGCCGAGGGCGCGCTGGAAAACTCCAACGCCCACATCGCCGTGGCGATCACCGGCGTCGCCGGCCCCGGCGGCGGCACCGAACTCAAGCCCGTCGGCCTGGTTCACCTGGCCACGGCGCGCTCCAACCAGTCGGTGATGCACCGGGTCGAGCGGTTCGGCGACGCCAGCCGGCACGACATCCAGATGGGCGCGGTGCAGATCGCGCTCGAGATGCTGCGCGAGCGGATCAGGTAGCCGCGCCCTTGCCGTAGAGCGCCTCGGCCCGGGCGTCGAAACAGGCGATCAGCCGGTCGACCGCGTGGTGGAAGTTAGCCGCCAGCAGCGCCTCAAGAAGCTTCGACCTGAACTCGAAGTCGATGTCGAATTTCACTTCCGTACCAACGGGATGCGGGTCGAACCGCCAGCGGTTCAACAGCCGTTTGAACGGGCCGTTCAGCAGGCTGACGGTGATCTCCCGCGCATGGGCGTCGCGCCTGACCCGGGTCGAGAACCGCTCCTTCAGGAAGGAGAAGCCGACCTGGACCTCGGCGTCCAGCAGGCTGACGCCCGGCCGTTCCTCGCGCCGGTTCCAGGTGCGCATGGTCTGGATCCACGGCACGAACTGCGGATAGGCCTCGACGTCGCCAACCAGCTCGAACAGCTGCTCCGGCGTATAGGGCAGCACACGGACGACGGCGTGGCGCAAATCCTACCGTCCGGCGCCCTGGAGCGCCAGGCGCGCGGCCTGCAGCTTGGCGAAGTCTTCGCCGGCGTGGTGCGAGGAGCGGGTCAGCGGGCTGGCCGAGACCATCAGGAAGCCCTTGGCCCGGGCGATCGCCTCATAGGCCTTGAACTCGTCCGGATCGACGAACCGCTCGACCGCCGCGTGCCGGCGGGTGGGCTGCAGGTACTGGCCGATGGTCAGGAAGTCGACGCCGGCCGAGCGCATGTCGTCCATCACCTGCATCACCTCCTCCTTGCTCTCGCCGAGCCCGACCATCAGGCCGGACTTGGTGAACATCGAAGGATCGCGGGCCTTCACCCGGTCCAGCAGGCGCAGGGAGTGGTAGTAGCGCGCGCCCGGGCGGATCGACAGATAGAGCCGCGGCACGGTTTCGAGGTTGTGGTTGAACACGTCCGGCCGCGCGTCGATCACCTGGTCGGCGGCGTCGCCCTTGCGCAGGAAGTCGGGGGTCAGGATCTCGATGGTGGTCGAGGGGGCGCCCGCGCGGATCGCCCGCACCACGGCCGCGAAATGCGCCGCGCCGCCGTCGTCCAGGTCGTCGCGGTCGACCGAGGTGATGACCACGTGCTTGAGCCCCATCTGCCGCACCGCGTCGGCGACGCGCTCGGGCTCGGTCGGGTCCAGCGGCTGGGGCAGACCCGTGGCGACGTTGCAGAAGGCGCAGGCGCGCGTGCAGACCTCGCCCATGATCATCATGGTGGCGTGCGCCTGGGACCAGCACTCGCCGATGTTCGGGCAGGCGGCCTCCTGGCAGACCGTGGTCAGGCCGTGTTCCTTCACGATCCGATGGGTCTCGTTGTAGCCGGCCGAGCCGGGCGCGCGCACGCGCAGCCACGGCGGCTTGCGCAGCACCGGCGTCTCCGGCCGGGACTGCTTTTCCGGGTGGCGCAGGGCGCGCCCGCCGCGGGTGTCGATGACTGTGGTCATGACGCTTAGATCGACCTTCCACGGCTCAGGATCAAGCGCTCTTGCCGCCGGAGGGACGGCCCTGGAAGAGTGGCGCCGATGATCCGGCGCGGCGCCCTCATGATGCTTGTCCTGGCGCTCGCGGCCTGCGGGCGTGCGGACGAGCGCGCGCCGTTCACCGACAGCCGCATTCCGCCCAGCCTCGGACCCGCCTTCTGGCCGCCCCAGGGCTGGGCCTGGGGCCTGATTCAGACCGGCGCGGCGCCGGCCCAGCGCTACGGCGTCGGCGCCCCGGCCGACCAGCAGCCGTTGGCCCAGGCGCTGTTCCTACCGGGCTATGGCGGCCTCGCCGAGGAGGTGTTCCCGGTGGCGAACGCGATGATCGACCGGCGCATCCAGGTCTGGGCGCTGGACGGGGTCGGCCAGGGCGGCTCGGGCCGGATCGCGGCCGCGCGGGACGTCGGCCATGTCGACAGCTTCGAGGACGACGTGGCGGGCCTGCGGCGGCTCGTGGCCGAGGTGATCCGCCCGCAGGAGGGCCCGCCGCTGGTGGCCATCGCCGACGGGACCGCGGCGCCCGTCCTGCTGCGGGCCCTGCAGGAGGGCGCGCCCGGGCTCGCCGCCGCGGTGCTGACCGGGCCGAGGCTGTCGCCCCCGCCGCACGCGCCGATCGAGCCCCGCTCTCCCGGGATGGCGCGGATCGCGCGCTGGCTGGGCCTGGACCGCCGCCGCGCGCCGGGCGAAGGCGGCTGGCGGCGCGAGCCGGTCCCGCCGCCACAGCCCGGATCGCCAGCCTTCGCGCGCCAGGCTTGGCAGCTCGCCAACCCCGACCTTCGGATGGGCGGCCCGAGCCTGGGCTGGCTGGGCGCGTTCGACCAGCTTCTGGCCGCGGTGCGGGCGGCGGGCTGGAGGAGCCTTGGCCTGCCGGTGCTGGTTCTGGCCGACCCCGCCGCGCCGCCGGCCGAGCGGGCGGCGGATGCGCGCCTTTGTCGCGCCCTGCCCCACTGCGCGCTCGCGCTGGAAAGCCCGGATCAGTGGCCGCAAAGCGAGGCGCAGTTCATCGAAACCGTGGCCCACGCGGGAGACAGCCCGCTGGAGACCCGCGGTCTTCCAATCCCCGGCCATGGGCGATAGCCTCCGGCCCAGGTCCGAAGAGGCTTTGGGAGGTGGAATTTCATGCCGCGCACCTATGACGCGAGCGCCGGCGACCGGACGATTTTCGACGCGCTGATCGACGCCCGCGACAAGTACGGGGCCAAGAAGCCGATCCTGGAGGACCAGGAACGCAATCCGCTCAGCTACACCGACCTGATCCGCGCCTCGTTCGCCCTGGGCCGCAAGCTGGCCGGGTTCACCGCGCCGGGCGAGCACGTCGGCGTGCTGCTGCCGTCCAGCGCCGGGGTGGTGGTGACCTTCTTTGCGCTGCACGCCTTCGGCCGCGTGCCGACGATGCTGAATTTCACCGCCGGCATCCGCAACCTGAAGACCGCCTGCAAGGTCGCCGGGGTCAAGACCATCCTGACCGCGCACCGGTTCATCGACCAGGGCAAGCTGGACGACCTGATCGACGCCCTGGGGGCCGAGCACGAGATCGTCTACCTGGAGGACGTGCGGGCCAAGGTGGGCGTGGCGGACAAGGCCTTCGCCGCCCTCGCCGGCGCCTTCCCGCGCCGTTTCCGCGCCCTCGCCAAGCCCTCCGACCCGGGCGTGATCCTGTTCACCTCCGGCAGCTTCGGCGCGCCGCGCGGCGTGGTGCTGAGCCAGGGCAACCTGGTGGCCAACGTCGAGCAGATCTCGGCCCACATCGACCTCGATCCCAACTGGGTGATGTTCAACCCGCTGCCGACCTTCCACTGCTTCGGCCTGACCGGCGGGGTGCTGCTGCCGATCCTGCGCGGCATGAAGGCGTTCGAGTACCCCTCGCCCCTGCACGTCAAGCAGATCCCGCCGCTGATCCGCGATTCGAAGGCCTCGATCCTGCTGGCCACCGACACCTTCGTGAACCAGTACGCGCGCGCGGCCGACCCGGGGGACCTGTCGGGCCTGCGGTTCGTGGTCTGCGGCGCCGAGAAGGTGCGCGACGAGACCCATGAGCTGGTCGCCGAGCGGTTCGGCGGCGTGCCGCTGCTGGAGGGCTACGGCGCGACCGAGGCCTCGCCGGTGATCGCGGTCAACAGGCCCGGCGGCAACAAGCACGGCACGGTGGGGCCGGTGCTACCAGCCCTGGAGACCCGCATCGAGCCGGTCGAGGGCATCGAGCGCGGCGGGCGGCTGTACGTGCGCGGCCCGAACATCATGACCGGCTATCTCGACGAGCAGGGCCGCTTGGAGCCGCCGGCGGACGGCTGGCACGACACCGGCGACGTAGTCGAGCTGGACGCCGACGGCTGGATGAGCATCCTCGGCCGGGTCAAGCGGTTCGCCAAGATCGGCGGCGAGATGGTCTCGCTGACGGCCGCCGAGACCCTGGCCGCCGGAGCCTGGCCCGAGGCGCGCCACGCGGTCATCTCCATGCCCGACCCCAAGAAGGGCGAGCGGTTGGTGCTGGTCACCGACCGGCTGGACGCCTCGGTCGACCGGCTGGTGGCCCACGCCCAGACCGTGGGCGCGCCCGAGCTGGCCGTGCCGCGCAAGATCGTGCGGGTGCCGGAAATCCCGGTGCTGGGGACCGGCAAGACCGACTATGTCGCGATCCAGCGGATGGCCGAAACCGAGGCGCGCGCCGCCTAGGGGGCTTGGCGGCCGGCGCAAAGCTGATACATCGCCCGACCATGGCTGGGGCTTGGCGCGAGACCGCGATCGGACGGCGATGGTTCATCGCCCTGGCCGCGCTCGCCCTATTGGTCCAGGTCCTGATCCCTCAGGGCTACATGGTCAGCGCCGACCCGGCCGCGCGGGGCCTGGTCATCTGCACCGGCCACGGCCCCCTGCTCAGCCTGGACGGCCACGGCCAGCCCGCCAAGGCGCCGAAGCCCCACGCCGACGCGCCCTGCGGCTTCGCCACCCATGGCGCCGGCGCCGCGCCGCCGAGCCTGGTCTCGGTCGCGCCGGTCGCCTTCGCCCCCGAAGCCGCGCTCGCCAGCCCGCTGCGCGACATGGCGCCCGGCCTCGGCCTCGCCGCGCCGCCGCCGCCGTCCCACGCCCCGCCCGCCCGACCGATCTGATCCCGACCTTCCGCGGGCCCGCCGATGGCGGTCGCCCTCGTTTCAGATCACACTGAGGCGCCGCGCCCGAGGGCCGGCGGCCTCGAGGGGCCAATACCCATGCGAACCTTGCGTATCCGCGCGGCCATCGCCGCCGCGTCTCTCCTCGTCCTGGCGCCCAGCGCCGCCCTCGCCTGCGCCTGCGGCTGCGGGGTGTTCGACGTCGGCGGCGTGCCGCTGATGGCCAACGGCCAGGGCGGCGAAGCCTTCGTCGAATACGACTACATGAACCAGACCCACAACCACGCGGGGACGTCCGGGGCGCCGGCGGCCGACAACGCCGACAAGCAGATCCGCTCCAACTTCGTGCTGGCCGGCGTGCAGTACATGATCAACCACGACTGGGGCGTCATGGCCGAGTTGCCGGTCACCAACCGGCTGTTCCGCACCGCCGACAGCGGCGCCGTCGACAGATTCCGCGACACGGCGATCGGCGACGTCCGGCTGATGGGCGTCTACACCGGCCTGTCGCCGGACATGTCCACGGGCCTGATCTTCGGGGTCAAGCTGCCGACCGGCGACTGGAAGGCCGCCGGATTCGACCGCGACACCGCCATCGGCAGCGGCAGCACCGATCTGATCCTGGGCGGCTACCACGTGGGCCAGCTGGGCCGGGGCGCGGGGCCCTGGGGCTATTTCATCCAGGGCCAGGTCGACACGCCGCTGGCCATCCAGGACAACTATCGTCCCGGGACCGAGTTCGACGGCGCGGCGGGCGTCTCCTACGACGCGGGGACGGTCCTGGGCGGACGGGTCAAGGTGGCCCCGGTGCTGCAACTGATCGGCTCGGCCCGCGCCAAGGACGGCGGCGCCGAGGCCGACCCGCCGAACAGCGGCTATGAGCGGGTGCTGATCTCGCCCGGCGTGGAGTTGGACAGCGGCGACTGGAAACTCTACGGCGACGTCGAATTCCCGGTCTACCAGCGCGTCAACGGCGACCAGCTGGTGGCGCCCCAGCTGTTCAAGCTGGTGGTCAGCCGCCGGTTCTAGGCGTCCGGCCGCTCGAAGCCGGGACCATGGCGTGCAGGATCGATGGGATCAGGCCGCCATGGCTGGCGCCGGCCGGCAACCGGCATCGTCTCACCCCTTTTAGGGATCAGATGTGCAGCACCTGGCCGAAGGCGTCCAGGGAGGCCTCGTGCATGGCCTCGCTCATGGTGGGATGCGGGAAGACGGTGGCGATCAGCTCGGCCTCGGTGGCTTCCATGGTCATGGCCAGGGCGAAGCCCTGGATCATCTCGGTGACCTCGCCGCCGATCATGTGGGCGCCGATCAGGGCCCCGGTCGCGCCGTCGAACACGGTCTTGACGAAGCCCTCGGTCTCGCCGGCGGCGATCGCCTTGCCGTTCACCCGGAACGGGAAGCGGCCGACCTTCACCGTGAGGCCCTTGGCCTTGGCGGCAGCCTCGGTCAGGCCGACCGAGGCGATCTGGGGCTGGGCGTAGGTGCAGCCGGGGATCGGCGCGTTCAGCCCGTTGGGCTTCAGGCCCGCGATGTGCTCGACGCAGTGCACGCCCTCGTGGCTCGCCTTGTGCGCCAGCCAGGGCGGGCCGGCGACGTCGCCGATGGCGTAGAGGCCTGCCACGCCGGTCGCGCAATGCTCGTCGATGACCACGTGGCCGCGATCGACCTTCACGCCCAGGGCCTCCAGGCCCAGGTTCTCGACGTTGCCGGCGATGCCGACCGCGACGATGGCGACCTCGGCCTCCAACGTCTCAGCCTTGCCGTCGGCCTCCAGCGCCACGGCGACGCCGGTCTTGGTCTTGGAGAGCTTGCTCACCTTGGCCGCGACGCGGAACTTGAGACCCCGGCGCTCGAACGCCTTGCGGGCGGCGGCCGAGACCTCCTCGTCCTCCACCGGCAGGATGCGGTCGAGGGCCTCGATCACTGTAACGTCCGCGCCCAGGGCCCTGTAGAAGCTCGCGAATTCTATGCCGATGGCGCCGGAGCCGATGACCACAAGCGACTTGGGGCAGGCCTTGGGGACCAGGGCCTCGCGGTAGGTCCAGACCCGCTCGCCGTCCGGCTCCAGGCCGATGGCCGGGATGGTGCGGGCCCGCGCGCCGGTGGCCAGGATGACGTTCCCGGCCGTGATCGTGCGCGAGCCGCCGGCCTTGAGCGCCACCACCACCTTGGGCGCCGGCGAAGCCTTTTCGAGCGTGGCGGTCCCTTCGACCACCTCGATCTTGTGCTTCTTCATCAGGAAGGCGACGCCCGACGACAGCTGCTTGGCCACCTTGCGCGAGCGGTCGACGACCTTGGCGAAGTCGAACGAGCGGCCCTCGACCGAGAGGCCGTAGTCGGCCAGGTGGCCGAGCTGTTCGTAGACCTCGCCCGACTTGAGCAGGGCCTTGGTCGGGATGCAGCCCCAGTTGAGGCAGATGCCGCCCAGCGCCTCGCGCTCGACGATGGCGGTCTTCAGCCCGAGCTGGCTGGCCCGGATGGCGGTGACATAGCCGCCAGGACCGGCGCCGATGATGACGAGGTCGAAATCCATCACTGAATCCTTAGGCGAGCATGGTCAGGGGTTCTTCGACCATGGCCTTGAAGGCGGCGAGGAAGCGCGAGCCAATGGCGCCGTCGACGACGCGGTGGTCGCAGGTCAGGGTGACCGTCATCACCGTGGCGATGGCCAGCTGGTCGCCGCGCACGACTGGCCGCTTCTCGCCGGCCCCGACGCTGAGGATCGCGCCCTGCGGCTCGTTGATGATCGAGGCGAAGGCCTTGATGCCGAACATGCCAAGGTTGGACACGGTGAAGGTGCCGCCCTGGAACTCCTCGGGCTTGAGCTTCTTGCTGCGCGCCCGTTCGGCCAGGTCCTTGGCCTCGGCGGCGATCTGGGCCAGGCCCTTGGTCTCGGCCGAGCGGATGATCGGGGTGATCAGCCCGTGCTCCAGCGCCACCGCCACGGCCACGTCGGCGTGGTGGTGCATGGCGATGCCGTCCGGCGTGTAGGAGGCGTTGGCCTCCGGCACGCGCCGCAGGGCGTTGGCGGCGGCCTTGATGACGATGTCGTTGACGCTGACCTTGATCCCGTCCTTCTCCAGAAGGGCGTTGATCCGCGCCCGGACCTCAAGCAGCCGGTCGATCTCCAGGTCGATGGTCAGCGGGAAGTGCGGCACGTCGCGGAAGCTGTCGGCCATCCGCCGGGCGACGGTCTTGCGCATGCCGTCGAGCGGGATGAGGTCGTAGGAGCCGGGGGCGATACCCATCTGCTCCAGGCTCTTGGCCTCGCGCGGTTCGGCGGCGGGCCGTGCAGCGGCCTTGGGCGCGGACGGCTGAGCGGCGGCCGGCAGGGCTTTCAGGCCCTCGACGTCGGCCCGGACGATCCGGCCGTGCGGGCCCGAGCCCTTGACCTGCGACAGATCGATCCCGGCCTGCTGGGCCAGGCGCCGGGCCAGCGGCGAGGCGAAGACCCTTCTCCCTTCCCCCTCGATGGGGGAAGGGTTGGGTTGGGGGTGCGCGCGCTGAGGCTCGGGCGAAGGACTCGGATTGGCGCCGGCGCCCGGAGCCGCCTCTTTCGGCTCGGCCTTGCCAGCACCCCCATCCCCGCCCCTTCCCCCATCGAGGGGGAAGGGAGAGGGGGCGCCCTCGCCGCTCAGACGGGCGATCGGGGCGTTGACCTTGACCCCCTCGGTCCCTTCCGGAACCAGGATGGCCTCGACCGTCCCCTCATCGACCGCCTCGACCTCCATGGTCGCCTTGTCGGTCTCGATCTCGGCGATGACGTCGCCGGAGGAGACCTTGTCGCCGGTCTTCACGTGCCATTTCGCCAGCGTCCCCTCTTCCATCGTCGGGGACAGGGCCGGCATCAGGATGTCGATGCTCATTTGTAGCAGACCGCCTTGGCCGCGCTGACGATCTTGTCGACCGACGGCAGCGCGAGCGCCTCCAGATTCGCCGCATAGGGCATGGGCACGTCCTCCTGATGGACGCGCAACGGCGGGGCGTCGAGATAGTCGAAGGCGTGTTCGATCACCCGGGCCACCACCTCGGCGCCGACGCCCATCGGGCCCCAGCCTTCCTCGACGGTGACCAGGCGATTGGTCTTCTTCACGCTCTCGACGATGGTCTCGTGGTCGAGCGGGCGAAGCGTGCGCAAGTCGATCACCTCGGCTTCGATCCCCTCGCCGGCCAGCTTGTCGGCCGCCTCGAGCGCCAGGCCGACCATCCGCGAGTGGGCGGTCAGGGTGACGTCCTTGCCGACGCGGCGGACCTTGGCCTTGCCGATCGGGACGATCCAGTCCGGGACGTCGGGGATGTCGAACTCGTGGCCGTAGAGCATCTCGTGCTCCAGGAACACGACCGGGTTGGGGTCGCGGATCGCGGCCTTGAGCAGGCCCTTGGCGTCGGCCGCGTCATAGGGCGCGACCACCTTCAGGCCCGGGACGTTGGCGTACCAGGCCGAATAGTCCTGACTGTGCTGGGCGGCGACGCGGGCGGCCGGACCGTTCGGCCCACGGAAGACCACCTGGCAGTGGAGCTGGCCGCCGGACATGTAGTGGCTCTTGGCCGCCGAATTGATGATCTGGTCCATCGCCTGCATGGCGAAGTTGAAGGTCATGAACTCGACGATCGGCTTCAGGCCGGCCATGGCGGCGCCGACCCCCAAGCCGGTGAAGCCGTGCTCGGTGATCGGGGTGTCGATCACCCGGCGGGCGCCGAACTCCTGCAGGAGGTCGCGGCTGACCTTGTAGGCGCCCTGGTACTGGGCGACTTCCTCGCCCATCAGGAACACGCCGTCGTCGCGGCGCATCTCCTCGGCCATGGCGTCGCGCAGGGCGTCGCGCACGCTGATCTTGACCAGCTTGGCGCCCGCCGGAACCTCGGGGTCGGCGGCCACCGGCGCCGCTGCGACCGGCGCCGGCTTCGCGGGCTCGGCGGCAGGGGTCGGCGCGGGCGCGGCGACGGCCTGGGGCGCCGGGGCGGCCTGAGGCGCAGCGGCGGGTTGCGGCGCAGCGGCCGGGGCGCTCTCGCCGCTCAGCCGCGCGATCGGCGTGTTGACCTTGACCTCTTCGGAGCCTTCCGGGACCAGCAGGGCCTCGACCACCCCCTCGTCGACCGCCTCGACCTCCATGGTCGCCTTGTCGGTCTCGATCTCGGCGATGACGTCGCCCGACGAGACCTTGTCGCCGGGCTTCACGTGCCATTTGGCCAGGGTGCCCTCCTCCATCGTCGGAGAGAGCGCCGGCATCAGTACGTCGATACTCATCAGGCCGAGGCCTCCGCATAGACTTCGGTATAGAGTTCGCCCGGCTCCGGCTCGGGGGCGGTGCGGGCGAATTCGGCGGCGTCGGCGACGATCTTCTTGACGTCGGCGTCGATCGCCTTGAGCGCCGCCTCGTCGGCGAGCCCGGCCTTCTCCAGCCGCTCCTGCAGGTGGTCGATCGGATCGCGCGTCTTGCGCACCTCGTCGACCTCCTCGCGCGTGCGGTACTTGGCCGGGTCGGACATCGAGTGGCCGCGATAGCGATAGGTCTTCATCTCCAGGATGAAGGGGCCATTGCCGCTGCGGGCGTGTTCGGCCGCCTTCGCGCCCGCGTCGCGCACCGCCAGCACGTCCATGCCGTCGACCTCGGCGCCGGGGATGTTGAAGCTGGCGCCGCGCTTGAACAGGTGGGTCTCGGACGAGGAGCGCTCGACGCTGGTGCCCATGGCGTACTGGTTGTTCTCGATCACGTAGACGACCGGCAGCCGCCACAGCTCGGCCATGTTGAAGCTCTCGTAGACCTGGCCCTGGTTGGCCGCGCCGTCGCCGAAATAGACGAAGGCGACCTTGCCGTTGTCGCGGTAGCGATTCGACAGGCCAAGACCGGTGCCCAGCGAGACCTGGGCGCCGACGATGCCGTGGCCGCCGTAGAAGTCGTGGCTGGTCGAGAACATGTGCATCGAGCCGCCCTTGCCCTTGGCGGCGCCGGCGGCCCGGCCCGTCAGCTCGGCCATCACCGCGCGCGGGTCCATGCCGCAGGCCAGCATGTGGCCGTGGTCGCGGTAGCCGGTGATCACCTGGTCGCCCGGCTGCTTGATCCCCTGCATGCCGACCGCGATGGCTTCCTGGCCGATGTAGAGGTGGCAGAAGCCGCCGATCAGGCCCATGCCGTAGAGCTGGCCCGCGCGCTCCTCGAACCTTCGGATGAGCAGCATCTCGCGATAGAAGCCGAGCAGTTCGTCCTTGTCGCCCAAGGACTTTTCAGCGGCCGGTTTGGCCGCAGCCGCGGGTTTCGAGCTCTTGGGCCCTTGCGCCATAAACGTCTCCCTGACGGGGACCGCCATGGCCGCGCCCGTCGCACGCCTGGGCCGTGACGCTTACGTCGCGTCACTAGCCCCCGGTGCGGATCACATAGTCCCTGGGATCGGCGAAGCCTAGGACCGAACGCGCACGCTCGTCCAAAAGATCGGCCGAAAGGTGGTCGTCGCGCAGCAGGCGGGCGCGAACCTCCAGCTCCTGGCGCTCTCCGCGCAGGCGGGCCAGTTCGGCGGTCTTGGCCTCCAGGGTCTCGTTGCGGCTGTTCAGCGACAGCAGGCCGCGATCGCCCGTCAGCGCCTGGAAACCGAAATAAAAGATCAGGAACGCCAGCAAGGCCGTCGGCAGGTAGGATCTCAGGCGCGCGAGCATGGGCGTTTCGAGAGGCGACTCAAGGACCGAAGCTGATCCCCTAGAGTCGCCCTACGTGCTTAACGGAGTGTTGCTCGCGCCCGTCGCGCGGGGCTCAGAGCCGCTTGAGCGCGCCCGCGCCGGCGTAGACGGCCTGGTCCTCCAGCTGTTCCTCGATTCGCAGCAGCTGGTTGTACTTGGCCAGCCGGTCCGAACGGGCGAGCGAGCCGGTCTTGATCTGCCCGCAGTTGGTCGCCACCGCCAGGTCCGCGATGGTCGAATCCTCGGTCTCGCCCGAGCGGTGGGACATCACCGCCGTATAGGCCGAGCGGTGGGCCATATCGACCGCGTCCAGGGTCTCGGACAGGGTGCCGATCTGGTTGACCTTGACCAGGATCGAGTTGGCCAGGCCCCGGGCGATGCCGTCGGCCAGCCGCGCCGGGTTGGTCACGAACAGGTCGTCGCCGACGATCTGGATCTTGCCGCCCAGCCGGTCGGTCAGCAGCTTCCAGCCCTCGAAGTCGTCCTCGGCGCAGCCGTCCTCGATGCTGACGATCGGGAAGGCGTTCGCCAGGGCGGCCAGGTAGTCGACCATGCCGGCCTGGTCGAGGCTCTTGCCCTCGCCTTCCAGCTCGTAGCGGCCGTTCTTGAAGAACTCGGTCGCCGCGGCGTCCAGGCCGAGATGGAAGTCGCGCCCGGCCTTGTAGCCCGCGCCCTCGCCCGCCTTGACGATGAACTCCAGCGCCGCCTCCGCCGAGGCCAGGTTCGGGGCGAAGCCGCCCTCGTCGCCGACGTTGGTGTTGTGGCCGGCCGCCTTCAGCGCCCCCTTCAGGCTGTGGAAGATCTCCGCGCCCATCCGCAGCGCCTCGGCGAAGCTGTCGGCGCCGGTGGGCAGGATCATGAATTCCTGGATGTCGATCGGATTGTCGGCATGGGCGCCGCCGTTGATGATGTTCATCATCGGGGTCGGCAGGATGCGGGCCGAGACGCCGCCGACGTATTTGTAGAGCGGCAGGCCGGCCGAGATCGCGGCCGCCTTGGCGGCGGCCAGGGAGACGCCGAGGATGGCGTTGGCGCCCAGCCGGCTCTTGTTCGGCGTGCCGTCCAGTTCGATCAGCAGCCGGTCGAGGCGGCGCTGGTCCTCCGCGTCCATGCCCGAGAGGGCGTCGAAGATCTCGCCGTTGACCGCGCCCACGGCGGCCAGCACGCCCTTGCCGCCGTAGCGGGACTTGTCGCCGTCGCGCTTTTCGACCGCCTCGTGGGCGCCGGTCGAGGCGCCCGAGGGCACGCCGGCGCGGCCGAAGGCGCCATCCTCCAGGGTCACGTCGACCTCGATGGTCGGATTGCCCCGGCTGTCCAGGATCTCGCGAGCGGTAATGTCGACGATCTCGGTCATGAAGTCCCCTCCGGCGCTGTCGCCGCGGGTGTTAGCCCACGCAGGCGGTTCCGAAAAGCCGCGAGATGGCGCCCCTGGCCGGGCGAGGCTTGTCTTCCGCTGCGGCGCCTGCGCTGGATCGCGCCCAGGATTGGAGGAGCCGGCATGCTGCTGATCGAAAAGGCCGAGGGCGTCGCCACGGTGACGCTGAACCGTCCCGAGGCGATGAACGCCATGTCCAAGGCGCTGCGGGCGGCGCTGGACGAGGCTTTCGTGGCGCTCGACGGGGACGATTCGGTGCGGGCGGTGATCCTGACCGGCGCCGGCGAGCGCGCCTTCACCGCCGGCCTGGACCTGAAGGAGCTGGGCTCCGACCCCGACGGCCTGGGCGCCGCCAACGCCACCACCCCCGCCGCCAATCCGGTGCGCGCCATCCAGCAGTGCCGCAAGCCGGTGATCGGGGCGATCAACGGGGTGGCGATCACGGGGGGATTCGAGCTGGCGCTGGCCTGCGACGTGCTGATCGCCTCGACCAACGCCCGATTCGCCGACACCCACGCGCGGGTCGGCATCACTCCGGGCTGGGGGCTGTCGCAGAAGCTGTCGCGGCTGATCGGGATCTACCGGGCCAAGGAACTGTCGCTGAGCGGCAATTTCCTGGACGCCGAGACCGCCTGCGCCTGGGGCCTGGTCAACCGGGTGGTCGCGCCGGACGAACTGATGGCCGCGGCGGGCAGGCTGGCCGGCGAGATGGCCTCCATCCCGCTCGACATGCTGATCTACTACAAGCGGATGATCGACGACGGCTTCGCCCTGCCGCTGGGCCAGGCCCTGGCGCTCGAACACGAGCGCTCCAGCGCCTGGAACGCCGGGGTCACGCCGGAACGGGTGGAACAGAACCGCCTTGAGGTGCTGGCGCGCGGCCGGCGGCAGTAGGCGCAAGCCACAACAAAAGCCCCTCCCCCTTGCGGGGAGGGGTTCGGGGTGGGGGTGTTTCCAGAGCCTCTCTGGGAAGGCGATCCAAAGGCGGACCATCCCGCCAGCGCTCGACGAGGGCTTCGCCCTCGCACCCCCCATCCGTCGGCTCCGCCGACACCTTCCCCCGCAAGGGAGGAAGGGAAAGCGACCTGGACTAGTCTTCCTTCGGGGTCAGGACCTGGCGGCCCTTGTACATGCCGGTCTTCAGGTCGACGTGGTGCGGACGGCGCAGTTCGCCCGTCTGCTTGTCTTCGATGTAGCTGTTGGCTTCCAGCGCGTGGTGCGAGCGGCGCATCCCGGCGCGCGAGGGGGAGACTTTGCGTTTAGGAACGGCCATGGAAAGGCTCTTTCGGCGAATGACGGAACCGCCGGAAGCCTGGGGCCGCCGACGCGAGCGGGCGTGTATGCCTCAAATGCCTCCGCGCTTCAAGCGCTTCGACCGGGCGAGCAGGGCGACGAACACGCGTTAACAAGACGCTGAACTGTACCTCGATCGTCATCCCGGACGCCCCTTGGGGCGATCCGGGACCTAGGGGACCGGGTGCGAACCCCCTGGGTCCCGGCTCTGCGCTGCGCTCCGGCCGGGATGACGAGGAAAGGTGAGGCCGCGTGATCCCGAGTTCGGCGCCTCAACCCGGCAAGCGCTCCAACCACAAGGCGCACGCCCGTAGGTCAGACCAGCCGGCTCTGGGCCTTGGCCGCGGCGATGAAGCTGGCGTAGAGCGGGTGCGGGGCGAACGGGCGGCTCTTGAGTTCCGGGTGGAACTGGACGCCGACGAACCAGGGATGGTCCGGCCGCTCGACCGTCTCGGGCAGGACCCCGTCCGGCGACAGGCCGCCGAACTTCAGCCCCGTCGCCTCGATGGTCTGGCGATAGCCGACATTGACCTCGTAGCGGTGGCGGTGGCGCTCGGAGATGGTGGTCGAGCCGTAGATCTCGGCGATCCGCGAGCCGGGGGTCAGCACCGCGTCGTAGGCGCCCAGGCGCATGGTGCCGCCCAGGTCGCCGCCCACGGTGCGCTTGATTCGCTCGTTGCCCTGGACCCACTCGGTCATCAGGCCGACGATCGGATTGGGCGTCGGCCCGAATTCCGACGACGAGGCGTCCTTCAGCCCCGCCTGGTTCCGCGCCGCCTCGATCACCGCCATCTGCATGCCGAAACAGATGCCGAGGTAGGGAATCTCGTGCTCGCGGGCGAACTGCACCGCCCGGATCATCCCCTCCGCGCCGCGTTCCCCGAAGGCGCCGGGCACCAGCACCCCGTCGGCGTTCTCCAGCCGCTCGACGGCGGCGGCCGGGTCGGCCTCCAGCTGTTCGGATTCGACCCAGTCGATGTTGACCGCGACGTTGTTGGCCACGCCGCCGTGCACCAGGGCCTCGATCAGCGACTTATAGGCGTCCTTCAGGATGGTGTACTTGCCGACGATGGCGATCTGGACGTCGCCGTCGGGATGGGTCAGCCGGTCGGTGATGGCCTGCCAGCGCGACAGGTCGGGCGCCGGGGCGTCCTTGATGCCGAACACCGACAGCACCTCGGCGTCGAGGCCTTCGCGGTGATAGTCCAGCGGCACGGCGTAGATCGAGGGCGCGTCCATCGCCTGGATCACGGCGCTTTCGCGCACGTTGCAGAACAGGCCGATCTTGCGCTTCTCGCTCGCCGGGATGGGCTGTTCGCAGCGGCAGAGCAGCACGTCCGGCTGGATGCCGATCGAGCGCAACTCCTTGACCGAGTGCTGGGTCGGCTTGGTCTTCATCTCGCCGGCCGTCTTGATGAACGGCAGCAGCGTCAGGTGGACGAAGCACGACTGGCCGCGCGGCAGCTCCTGGCTGACCTGGCGGATGGCCTCGAAGAACGGCAGGCCCTCGATGTCGCCGACCGTGCCGCCGATCTCGACCAGCACGAAGTCGACCGGGCTGCCGTCCTCGGCGAAGGCGTCGGCCAGGACGAAGCGTTTGATCTCGTCGGTGACGTGCGGGATCACCTGGACGGTGGCGCCCAGATAGTCCCCTCGCCGCTCCTTCTCCAGGATGGTCTGGTAGATGCGGCCGGTGGTGATGTTGTCGGCCTTGGTCGCCGACACGCCGGTAAAGCGCTCGTAGTGACCGAGGTCGAGGTCGGTCTCGGCGCCGTCGTCGGTGACGAACACCTCGCCGTGTTGATACGGGCTCATGGTCCCCGGGTCGACGTTCAGATACGGGTCCAGCTTCCTCAGCCGAACCTTGTAGCCGCGCGCCTGCAAAAGCGCGCCGAGCGCGGCGGACGCGAGACCCTTACCCAAGGAGGAGACCACGCCGCCGGTGATGAAAATGTACCGGGCCATGGGAGTCCAGATTAGCGGTGATTCGAGCGAAGCGCCCGTGACTTCCTTCGCGCAGATGCGCGGCCTATCGACCCGCAGGCGGCGCGGCCGGGGCGGCGGACGACGCAGGCGGCGATGACGGGGCCGGCGCGGGTTCAGCCGACGAGGCGGGTGAAGCCGCCGCGGGCTTGGCCTTGGCGACCTTGGGCGCGGCCGGCTTGGCGACCGCAGCCTTGACCGCCGGCTTGGCGGCGGAGACGGCCGGAGCGGCCGCAGGCGCGGGCTGGACGCGCGGAGCGCCTGCGGGCGCGGAGCCGAACAGGTTCAGGCCGTCGCTGGCGGGCGCCGGCGCGGCGGGGACGATCGGCGCGCTCTGGGGCGCGGTTTGCGGCGTAGCTCCCGTCTGGGCCGGCGCATGGCTGGAAGCGACGGGCGGCGCGATGGTGAGGTCCTTCAGCTTGCTGGTCAGCGAGTTCTCGCGCCGCAGGTGGCCCGTCACCAGCGTCATGACCAGGCACAGGATGAAGAAGACGGCCGCCAGAATCTGGGTGGTGCGGGTCAAAAGATCGCCCGTGCCGCGCGCCGACATGAAATTGCCCGGACCGCCGCCGCTCATCCCCAGCACGCCACCCTCCGACCGTTGGAGCAGGATGACGAAGACCAGGGCGACACAGACCAGAATGATCGCGGCCAGAAGAATGCCAAGCAGCATGAGGGACGAACTTCGATTGGCGCGGGGCGCTTCGCCCTCGCAAACAGCCGGCCCATCTATCATCAACGCGGGGAAGGCGCCAGCCAGCCTGGCGGGCCGCGCGCGGAGGCCGCGATGATCCTCGCCGCCCAGCGCCTGACGCTCGCTCCCCTGACCTTGGACGACGCGCCCGACCTGTACGCCCTGATGAGCGACGCCGAGGCCATGGCGTTCCGCGACGCGGTCGAGATCACCGACGCGGCGGCCGCCGCGGACCTGCTGGCCGATCGGCTGGCGGCGGTCGCCGAGGGCGTGGCGCTGCACTGGGCGCTGCGGCGCAACGACGACGGCGCCTTCCTGGGATGCTGCGAGTTGTCGGACATCGACCGGCATCACCGGCGGGCGGCGACCGGCTTTCTGGTGGCCCGCGCGCACTGGGGCGCGGACTATGAGCTGGAGGCGATGCACGCGGTGATCAGCCACGCCGCCCAGGCGCTCAGGCTCCGGCGCCTCTCGGCCAGCGCCCACCTGGCCGACCACCACGCGATCACGGTGCTGCAGCAGCTGGGTTTCCGCCGCGAGGGCGTGCTGCGCGGCGCCGTCGTGCGCGACGGCGAGCGGCGCGACGGCCTGGTGATGGGGCTTTCGCTGTAGCCTAGCGGGTCACGCTGCCCGGATGATGGCCAGGAAGTCGGCCGCCTTCAGCGAGGCGCCGCCGACCAGGGCGCCGCCGACCTCGGCCGCGCCGAGGATCTCGGCCGCGTTGGCCGGCTTGACCGAGCCGCCATAGAGGATCGGCGCGCGCGCGCCGGCCGCGCCCAGGGCCTCGACCAGGGTCCGGCGGATGGCCGCGTGGACCGCCTCGATCGCCTCGATGGTCGGCGTCAGGCCGGTGCCGATGGCCCAGACCGGCTCGTAGGCCACCGCGAAGGCCGTCTCGCCCAGGCCCGCCGGGACCGAGCCCCTCACCTGCCGGGCCACCACCTCCAGCGCCGCGCCGGCTTCGCGCTGGGCCAGGGTCTCACCGACGCAGATGATCGGCTCCAGGCCGGCGCGCAGGGCCGCCAGGGCCTTGGCCGCCACCTGGGCGTCGTCTTCGCCATAGGCCGCGCGCCGCTCGGAATGGCCGACGATGACCAGCCGCGCCCCGGCGTCGGCCAGCATCTCGGCGCTGACGTCGCCGGTGAAGGCGCCCGCGTGCTCGGAATGGCAGTCCTGGCCGCCGACCAGCACCGCCGATTCGGCCAGGGCGTCGGCCATCCGCGCCAGCAGCGTCGCCGGCGGGCAGAGCGCGACCCGCGTCCCGGCCGGGGTTTCGGCCAGGGCCGCCGCCAGGGCCCGCGCCTCGCCCAGGTCGGCCGCCAGGCCGTTCATCTTCCAGTTTCCGGCGATCAGCGGCGCGGGCATGAGTAGGGGCTCCGGGTCGAATGCAAAGCTTGCGTGACGCCCTAGGTCATGGCCGCGCGCCTGTCCACGCCGCCGACGCGCGCCGGAACGCTTGCCGGGGCTCGTGCGGCTCAACTATACCGCCTCACGGCCGCCCTCCGCGCGCCCGCGCCGCCATCCGGCCACCGATCGGCCGGACAGCGTCGCCAAGCCTCAAGTCGAGGCCCTTCTCGCCCGCGAGGGACGCCATTTCGGCGGCGAATGGCCTCGATCAACCGGATCCGCGTCCATGCTCGCCTTCTTCCGCGCCATCTCGAAGTCCTGGGTCGCCAACGTCTTCTTCGTGGTGCTGATCATCAGCTTCGCCGCCTGGGGCATCCGTGACGCCTTCCACCCGCAGATCAGCACCGCGGTGGTGAGCGCCGGCTCGCACGAGATCCAGCCGGCCGACTTCAAGCGGATGTTCGAGAACTACCGCAAGCAGATGATGCAGCAGAGCGGCCAGATGATGACGGCCCAGGACGCGGTCGCGGCGGGCGTCGACCAGCGCATGCTGCAGGAGCTGTCCGGCAGCGAGGCGCTGGCGGAGTTCATCCACCGGCTGGGCATCCTGCCCTCGGACAAGCTGGTCGCCGACCAGTTGAAGAAGCAGCCGATGTTCTTCGACAGCGTCACCGGCAAGTTCGACGAGAAGGCCTACGAGCAGACCCTGGCCGAGAACGGCCTGACCCCCGACAAGTTCCTGGCGTCGCTCACCGACGAGATCGCCCAGGACCATCTGGGCGCGGGCCTGGCGGCCGGGCTGAAGCAGCCCCTGGCCTATGGCGCGGTCGTGGCCGGCTTCCAGCTCGAAGGCCGCACCCTCAGCTACTTCCTGCTCGATCCGCACAACGTCCAGCCGCCGTCCCTGCCGACCGACCAGCAGCTGCAGGCGCTGATCAACCAGCACGCCGACCAGCTGAAGCGGCCGGAGATGCGGGTCCTGAGCGTGGTCCGCCTCAGCGCCAAGGCGCTGGCGCCCAGCCTGACGCCGAACCCGGCCGACCTGCAGAAGATGTACAACTTCCGCAAGGACAGCCTGTCCACGCCGGAAAAGCGCTCGCTGGTCGAGATCCCGGCCAAGGACGCCGCCACCGCCCAGGCCATCGCCGCCAGGCTGCAGGCCGGCCAGGCGGCCGACGTTGTGGCCAAGGCCTATGGCGTGCAGCCGATCGCCTACACCGACGCGCCCAAGTCCGCCGTCGCCGACCCCAAGGTGGCCGACGTCGCTTTCGGCCTGCAGAACGGCCAGGTCAGCGGGGCGGTCCAGACCGGCCTGGCCGGCCTCGCGGTGGTCAAGGTGACCGCCGTCACCCCGGCCAAGGCCGCGAGCTTCGACGAACTGAAGCCGCAGCTGGAGGCCCAGGCCCGGTCCGACATGGCCACCCAGAAGATCTATGACCAGGTGCAGAAGTACGACGACGCCCATTCGACCGGCGCGACCCTGGCCGACGCGGCGCGCGCGGCCGGCGCGGCGCCGGTCCAGCTCGGCCCGATTTCGGCCCAGGGCGTGGGTTCGGACGGCCAGCCGGTCCAGGGCCTGTCGCCCAAGCTGCTGAAGCAGGCCTTCGCCCTGGCCGCCAACGGCGAGAGCGACATGATGGACGACGGCGCCGGCGAATATTTCGCCGTCCACGTCGACAAGGTGATCGCCCCGGCGGTCCCCGCCCTGGACGAGATCCGCAAACCCCTCACCCAGTACTGGATGAGCCAGGAGATGATCCGCCGGCTGAACGCACGCGCCGGCGAGCTGGCCGCCAAGATACGGAAGGGCGAGACCCTGGAGGCCGCCGCCGCCGAGGTCCACGCCCAGGTCGGCCACGCGGTCGGCGTGACCCGCGTCTCGATGCAGCAGAACCACTCCCTGGGCCAGGCCCTGGCCGAGCAGCTGTTCACCGCCAAGGCCGGCGACATCATCACCGGCCAGACCGCGCAGATCCCGGTGATGGTGGCGCGGCTCGACTCCGTCAGCCCGCCCGCGCCCGCCGAGGCCGCCCGCATGGTGGTCGCCCAGCGCGACCGGGCCACCTCCCAGATGTTCGCCGACCTCGGCGAGGCGGTGACCGCGGCGGCCAAGACCGCGGTCAAACCGACCTCGGACCTCAACCGCGCGCGCACCGCCATGGGCGTGTCGCCGGACGACCTGCCCAAGGCCGCCGCCAGCGGCGCCAAGCCCGCGAGAGCGCCGTGACCCCCTCCCCCAGTCTCGACGACTTCCGCCAGGCCTATAACGCCGGCCGGCCCCAGCTGGTCTGGACCCGGATCGTCGACGACCTGGAGACGCCGGTTTCGGCCTATCTGAAGATCGCGCGGGGCGAGCCCTACGCCTTCCTGTTCGAATCGGTCGAGGGCGGCGCCTGGCGTGGCCGCTATTCGGTGGTGGCCATGCGGCCGGACCTGATCTGGCGCTGCCGCGGCCAGAAGGCCGAGGTCAGCGAAGGCGCGGACCTCGCCGCCGGCCGCTTCCGGCCCGAGGTCGAGCCGGCGCTGGACGCCCTGCGCGACCTGGTCGCCCGCTCGCGGATGGAGATGCCCAAGGGCCTGCCGCCGATGTCGGCGGGGGTGTTCGGGGCTCTGGGCTACGACATGGTCCGGCTGGTCGAGCGGTTGCCGCACGTCAATCCGGACCCGCTGGACCTGCCCGACGCGATCATGATCCGGCCCTCGGTGGTCGCCATCTTCGATTCGATCGGCCAGGAGATCACCCTGGCGACCACGGTCCGGCCGGCGGGCGAAGGCGCCGACGCCGCCTACGCCGCGGCGGCCGAGCGGCTGGAGGCGGTGATCGCGGACCTGCGCCGCCCGCTGCCGCCCGCGCCCGAGCGCGAGCCCGCCGCGCCGCAGCCGTTCGAAAGCGACGTCAGCCGCGCCGCCTACGGCGAGATCGTCGAGCGGTGCAAACGCTACATCGAGGCCGGCGACATCTTCCAGGTGGTGCCGAGCCACCGGTTCCATTCGCCCTTTCCGGGCCAGCCCTTCGCCCTCTACCGCTCGCTGCGTCGGCTGAACCCGTCGCCGTTCATGTTCTTCCTCAACTTCGGCGGCTTCCAGCTGGTCGGCTCGAGCCCCGAGATCCTGGTGCGGCTGCGCGACGGCAAGATCACCATCCGGCCGCTCGCCGGCACCCGGCCGCGCGGCGCGACGCCCGAGGAGGACGCGGCGCTGGAGCAGGAACTGCGGGCCGATCCCAAGGAGCGGGCCGAGCACCTGATGCTGCTCGACCTGGGCCGCAACGACGTCGGCCGCGTCGCCATGCTGCGCCAGGCGGGCGCCAACGCCCCGGCCGAGGCGGCCAGGGGCCCCAACGTGCGGGTCACCGAGAGCTTCACCATCGAGCGCTACAGCCACGTCATGCACATCGTCTCGAACGTCGAGGGCGATGCGCCCGAAGGCGTCGATCCGGTCGACGTGCTGATGGCCGCCCTGCCCGCCGGCACCCTCTCCGGCGCCCCCAAGGTGCGGGCGATGGAGATCATCGACGAGATGGAGCAGGTCAAGCGCGGCATCGGCTACGCCGGCGCGGTCGGCTATTTCGGCGCGGACGGCAGCGTCGACACCTGCATCGTGCTGCGCACGGCCCTGGTGAAGGACGAGGTGATGTACGTCCAGGCCGGCGGCGGCGTGGTGGCGGACAGCGACCCGGACGCGGAGTACGAGGAAACCTTGCACAAGTCGCGGGCGCTGCGTCGCGCGGCCGAAGAGGCGTGGCGCTTCGACTGATCCGGTCGCTTCGCTTCAGTGCTGAAGCATTGCCGGTAACTTCCGCAACTAACTATTTTTTCTGAAATTTTCTTGCCCCGTTTCGGCCGTGAGCATGGCTGAAGGTCCCGCCGGGCCGCTGTCGTCGCGGCCGAACGCCAGGGCCGCCCATGATCCGCATGTCCGTCGAGTCCGCGTCACCCGGGCCGCAGCGTCTCCGCGCCCAGGTGGCCGTGATCGTCGGCCAGCCGGGCATCGGCGACATGGTCTGGCACCAGCCGGCCCTTGCGGCCATCGCCCGGCGCCACGGCGGCCCGGTCTGCCTCTTCGCGCGGCCGAGCACCCAGGCCGCGGCCCTGTTCGAGGCGTCGCCCGACGTCGCCGAGGTGGTCGCCTTCGACCGCGGACGGGGGGCCGGCCTGCTGCCCGCCCTGACCGACCTGACGCTCAAGCTGCGCCAGGGCCGTTTCGAGCGGTGCTACGTGCTCAGCCAGCGCTCGAGCCTCGCCCTGGCCGCGGCCATGGCCGGCGTGCCCCAGCGCCTGGGCTTCGGCGGCGGCGGCCAGAGAGGGCTCTTGAACTGCGGCCAGGGGCTGACCGACGACGAGACCCGGGCCGTCAGCGGCGGCCCGGTCGTCGAATGTCATCAGTTCCTGGTCCGCAACGGCCTGCCGGCGCCCGAGGCGGCGCCCGCGCTGGCCGCGTCGAGCGCCGCCCGCGCCGCCGTCCGCATCCGGTTCGCCGCCGCCCCGCGGCCCTGGATCGCGCTGGGCGTCAGCGCCAACGAGGACGACCGGCGATGGATTCCGCGCCGGTTCGCCGAACTCGCCCGGCGGCTGGAGCGGCGCTGCGGCGGCACGGTCTTTCTCTACGGCGGCCCCCACCACGCCGGGCAGATCGACCAGGTGCTCGAACGCCTGCCCGAGCGGGCCGAACGGATCGTGGACCTCAGCCGCCAGGCCCTGCCCTTCGACCAGGTGATGGCCCTGCTCGCGGAGAGCAACCTCTTCATCGGCAACGACAGCGGGCCGCTGAACCTGGCCGCCGCGCTGGGGATACCCGCCTATGGCCTGTTCGGCGGGGCCGCGCCCCACGCCTCGCTCTCGCCACGCATCCGCGCCATCCTGCCGGCCGTCGGCGAGCCCGACCTGGAAAGCGGGATGGAGCGGCTGACCGTCGACCACGTGCTCGATTGCGTCGAGCCGGCCTTGCCGACGGGGGCCGCTGGCCTGGACGCCCGGCTGGGCTTCAGTTCGTCCCTCTGAGGTTAGTCACCGGCGCCGGCGCCAGCTGCACCGGCGGGGCCAGGATCGCGGCGGCGGCGAAGGTCAGGGCGCAGACGGCGAAGAAGGCCGCGGCCGCCAGCGTCGGCCAGACCGGCTCGCGCCGGACCGGCGGCGGGGCGAGACGCCGGCGCGCCCGGGCCAACTCCCGTTTCAGCGCCTGATCGACCATTCCGCGACTCGCATGACAGCCTGAAGGTTAGCGGGCTCCGGCCAGGCCGTCACCGCCGCCGCTTGCGCCGGATCAAATACGCCGGAAGGCTGAACCGGTAAGGGAAACTCGACGGTTCGTTGAGCACTCCCCATGACCAAACGACAATTGTTGATTATCGCGCTGGCGGTCGTCGTCTGCGCCGGCGCCGGCGCCGGCGCGGCCTGGTGGCTGACCCATTCAAAGCGCCCCGCCGACACCCTCACCCTGTTCGGCAACGTCGACCTGCGCCAGATCGAGCTGGCCTTCAACGACAGCGAGCGCATCTCGGCCGTGCTGGTCCAGGAAGGCGACCGGCTGGCCAAGGGCCAGGTCGTGGCCCGGCTCGACGTCAGCCGGCTGCAGCCGGAGATGGCCCAGGTCGAGGCCCAGACCGCCGCGCAGCAGGCCGTGGTCGACCGGATGCACGCGGGCAACCGGCCGCAGGAGATCGCCCAGGCCAAGGCCGGCCTGGCCGCCGCCCAGGCCGACGCCCTGGTCGCCCAGGGCCAGTACCAGCGCGCCGCCAGCCTGTGGAGCGCCACGTCCGGCCGGGCCGCGGTCAGCCGCCAGGACGTCGACAACGCCAAGGCCGCCGCCGACGCCGCCGCGGCCAAGCTCGAAAGCCAGCAGAAGGCCTATGAGCTGGAGCTGATCGGTCCCCGCCGCGAGGACATCGCCCAGGCCGAGGCGCAGCTGAGCGCCAGCCAGGCGCAACTCGTGCTGCTGAAACAGCAGCTGGCCGACGCCCAGCTGGTCGCCCCGATCGCCGGCGTGGTGCGCGCGCGCCTGATGGAGCCGGGCGAAATGGCCACGCCCCAGCGCCCCGTCTTCACCATCGCCGAGACCGATCCCAAGTGGGTCCGCGCCTATGTCAACGAGACCGACCTGCCGCGCCTGCATCCGGGCATGGCGGCCAGCGTGACCGTCGACGGCTTTTCCAGCCACGCCTACAAGGGCTGGGTCGGCTTCATCTCCTCGGTCGCCGAGTTCACCCCGAAGACGGTGCAGACGCCCGAGCTGCGCACCAGCCTGGTCTATGAGGTGCGGGTGTTCGTGATCGATCCGTCGGACGACCTGCGGCTGGGCATGCCCGCGACCGTCCACATCCATCTGGCCCCGGCCGACGGGAGCGGGCGGTGAGCGACGCCGCCGCGCCGGCGGCCGTGGTGGTCTGCGCCGGCCTCGGCAAGAGCTTCAAGGCCGACCACCATTCGTTCCAGGCGCTGCAGGACATCGACTTCCAGGCCGCGCCGGGCGCGGTGACCGCCCTGGTCGGTTCCGACGGGGCCGGCAAGACCACCTTGCTGCGCCTCATGGCCGGCCTTCTGAAGCCGGACGCGGGCGTCCTGACCGTGGTCGGCGTCGACGCCGCGGCCGCGCCCGGGCAGATCCAGGCCCGCATCGGCTACATGCCCCAGCGCTTCGGCCTCTACGACGATCTGACCGTGCAGGAGAACCTGGACCTCTACGCCGACCTGCACGGGGTCAGCGCGGCCGAGCGGGCGGTGAAATATCCCCAGCTGATGGAGATGACGGCGCTCTCGCCGTTCACCCGCCGCCTCGCCGGCCAGCTGTCCGGCGGCATGAAGCAGAAGCTGGGCCTGGCCTGTACCCTGGTCAGCACGCCGGAGCTGCTGCTGCTGGACGAGCCCACCGCCGGGGTCGACCCGCTGTCGCGCCGCGAACTGTGGCAGATCATCCGCGACCTGGTGCGCGACACCGGCCTGCCGGTGATCGTCTCCACCTCCTATCTCGACGAGGCCGACCGCTGCGACCACGTCATCGTGCTTCACCGCGGCAAGGTGCTGACCCAGGGCGCGCCGGCGAGCGTGAGCGGCGTGGCGGCCGGGCGCAGCTTCCTCGTGACGCCCTCCGGCGACGAGAAGCCTCGCGAGATGCAGGCGCGTCTGCTCGGCGACCCAGCCGTCATCGACGCCGTGCCCGAGGGTGGGCGCGTGCGCGTGGTGCTGAACGACCCGGCGGCCGCGAGCGCCCTGCCCGGCGTCGCCCCCGGCGCCGTCGTCGCCACGCCGGCCCATTTCGAGGACGGCTTCATGACCCTGCTGCGCGCCGCCGGCGAGCCCGGCGTCGCGCCGGCCGCGAACGGCCCGACCGCAGCCGTGGCCGCAAGCGGGCTGACCGCCGGGACGCCGGAGGGCCGCGTCGAGGTCCAGGTGCGCAACCTCGTTCGCCGCTTCGGCGCCTTCACCGCGGTGGACAACATCAGCTTCGAGGTCCGCAGCGGCGAGATCTTCGGCCTCTTGGGCCCCAACGGCGCCGGCAAGACCACCACCTTCCGCATGCTGTGCGGCCTTCTGTCCGTCACCGGCGGCGAGCTCAAGGTCGGCGGGGCGGACATGCGCACGGCCCGCGCCTCGGGTCGCGGCCGGCTGGGCTATGTGGCGCAGAAGTTCTCGCTCTACGGCCTGCTGTCGGTCCGCGAGAACCTGGACTTCTTCGCCAGCGTCTATGGGCTGCGCGGCGCCCACAAGCGCGAGCGGATCGACTGGGCGCTGCACGAGTTCGAGCTGACCCCCTATGTCGGCGCGCCCAGCGCGCGGCTGGCCGGCGGCCACAAGCAGCGGCTGGCCATGGCCGCGGCCCTGCTGCACGAACCGGAACTGCTGTTCCTCGACGAGCCGACGAGCGGCGCCGACCCCATGGCGCGGCGCGATTTCTGGCGGCGGATCACCGACCTCTCGGACCGGGGGGTGACGGTGATCATCACCACCCACTTCATGGCCGAGGCCGAATACTGCGACCGCATCGCCATCCTGGACGGCGGCCGTATCCTGGCCCAGGGCGCGCCGGCCGAGATCCGCGCGCGCGGCGCGGGCGAGACGCCGACGATGGAGGACGCCTTCATCGCCATCGTCGAGGACTCCCGGGCGGCCGAATCCGCCCCAGGCGCCGCCGCATGACCGCCGCGGTCGACAAGATGGGCCCGCGCGCCGCCAAGCTGCTACGCATCTGGGCGCTGATCCGCAAGGAGGGGCTGCAGGTCGTGCGCGACCCGTCCAGCTTCGCCATCGGCATCGTGCTGCCGCTGATCCTGATCCTGCTCTACGGCTACGGCGTCACCTTCGACGTCAAGCACGTCCCCGTGGCCATCGTGGTCGAGGCCCCCTCGCCCGACGCGGCCGACCTGACCTCGGGGTTCAGCCTCTCGCCCTATTTCAGCGTCAAGGCCGTCACCACCCTGGCGGCGGCCAACGAACTGATGCTCGAACGCAAGGTCGACGGCATCGTCTTCATCCGTGAGGATTTCGCCCGCCAGGTCCGGCTCAGCGGAGCCAGCGTGCAGGTGATCCTGCACGGCACCGACGCCAACCGCGCCCGGATCATGCAGGCCTACGCCCAGGGGGCGCTGGCCCAGGCCGGCGCGCGCGCCGCCAGCGAGGGCGGCCAGGACCTGGGCGCCGGGCCGGTCAGCGTGCAATCCCGCCTGTGGTTCAACGACGCCGACGACAGCCACTACTATCTGGTGCCGGGCCTGATCGTGCTGGTCATGACCCTGATCGGCGCCACCCTGACCGCCATGGTGATGGCGCGCGAATGGGAGCGCGGGACGCTGGAGGCCCTGTTCGTCACCCCCGTGCGGGCCGACGAGATCATGATCGGCAAGCTCGTCCCCTACTTCCTGCTGGGCCTCTGCGGCCTGGGCCTGTGCATGCTCGCGGCGAAGTTCCTGTTCATGGTGCCGTTCCGGGGCTCGGTCTGGGTGCTGGGCTTCACCTCGATGCTCTACCTGCTGGTCACGCTCGGGGTCGGGCTGCTGATCTCCACCACGCTGAGGAGCCAGTTCCTGGCCAGCCAGATCACCCAGCTCGTCACCTTCCTGCCGGCGACCATGCTGTCGGGCTTCATCTACGACCTTCGGAGCGTGCCGGCAGTGATCCGGGTGATCAGCTACGGCGTGCCCGCACGGTACTTCGTGGCCCTGCTGCAGACCATCTTCCTGGCCGGCGACGTCTGGAGCGTCATCCTGCCCAACGCCCTGATGCTGGGGGTGATGGCCACGGTGCTCCTGACCCTGACCCGCCGCGCCATCCGCAAGTCGCTGGAGTAGGCCATGTTCGAATCTGTCCTGCGGATGATCGCCCTGACGCGCAAGGAGCTGCTCGCGATCCTGAAGGACCCGCGCAGCCGGATCACCCTGTTCGTGCCGCCGATCATTCAGTGCCTGATCTTCGGCTACGCCGCGACCTTCGACCTGAGCAACGTCCCCTATGCAGCGTACGACCAGGACCGCTCGGCCGCCTCCCAGCAGCTGCTGGCCCGGCTCGACGGCTCGGGCGTGTTCCGCCGGATCGGCAATATCGACAGTCCGGCGGCCATGACCCAGGCGATCGACAACGGTCGCGCCCTCCTGGTGCTGCAGATCGCGCCGGACTTCGAGCGCAGGCTGCAGGCGGGCGAGCAGGCCGACGTCCAGGTGGTCGCCGACGGGCGCAACTCGAACACCGCGGGCGTGGCCATGGGCTATGTCAGCACCATCGTCGCCACCTTCAACGGCGACTGGCGGTCGGGTCACGGCGGGGCGACGCCGACCGTCCAGCCGACGCTCAGGGCCTGGTACAACGCCAATCTCGAGACGCGCTGGAACATGATCCCGGCGCTGATCGGCACCCTGACCATGATGCAGACGGTAATGCTGACCGCCCTGTCGGTGGCGCGCGAGCGCGAACAGGGCACCTTCGACCAGTTGCAGGTCACCCCGCTGCGCCCGGCCGAGATCATCGTCGGCAAGACCGTCCCGTCGATGCTGGTGGGCGCGGTCCAGGCGACCAACGTCCTGCTGGTGGCCCAGCTGTGGTTCCACATCCCGTTCCAGGGATCGTTCCTGGTGCTCTATGCGGGCCTGGTGCTGTTCCTGCTGGCGGCGGTCGGGCTGGGCCTGTTCGTCTCCTCGGTCGCCCAGACCATGCAGCAGGCCATGCTCTACACCTTCATCGTGATGATGCCGTTCATGCTGCTGTCCGGCCTGACCACGCCGATCAGCAGCATGCCGCAGGTGCTGCAGGACTTCACCCTGATCAATCCGCTCCGGTACGCGATCGACATCGCCCACCGGGTCTATCTGGAAGGCGCGGGCCTGGACCGCCTGGGGCCGGATCTTCTGCCGCTCGCGGCCATCGGCGTCGTCGCCCTGACCGGGGCGTCCTGGATGTTCCAGCGCAGGCTCGGTTGAGATGAGCATTCCCATGACCAAGTCATCGATCCAGGCCGCGGGCGTCGCGGCCCTCTGCGCCGGCCTCTTGGGCGGCTGTGTCGTCGGGCCGCGGTTCACCCCGCCCAAGGCCGAGACCCCGGCCGGCTGGACCGCCGTCCCTGCGGCCGCCCCGGCGCCCGGGGCCAGCCTGGTCACCACGGCCGAGGCCTCCGACCAGGCCTGGTGGAACAGCTTCGGCGACCCCGAGCTGACCTCGCTGATCGAGCGCGCGGCGCAATCCAACTTCGACGCGCGCCAGGCGGTGCTGCGCATCGAGGAGGCGCGCGGCCAGCGCCGGCTGGCGGCGGCGGGGGCCTGGCCGCAGGTGAACGCGGCGGGCTCCTACGAGAACGTCCGGATCAGCGAGCGGACGGCGACCACCTCGCTGCTCTCGTCATTGGGCGAAAAGAGCCAGAGCGGGGCGCCCGGCGGCGTGGCCTCCGCCCTCTCCGGCCTCAGCAACCCGTTCGACCAGTACGAGTACGGCCTGAGCGCCTCGTGGGAGCTCGACCTGTTCGGGCGGGTGCGCCGCACCGTCGAAGCGGCGGACGCCGACACCGCGGCGGCGGTCGAGGACGCGCGCGCGGTGCGGGTCTCGCTGATGGCCGAGGTGGCGGCGGCCTATGTCGACCTGCGCGCCGTCCAGGCGCGGCGCGCGGTCACGGCCGAGGCGCTGGAGACGGCCAAGGG
Organism: Caulobacteraceae bacterium; assembly: GCA_031291645.1. Classification (GTDB taxonomy): domain Bacteria; phylum Pseudomonadota; class Alphaproteobacteria; order Caulobacterales; family Caulobacteraceae; genus Poindextera. The sequence continues at coordinate 29,709 of JARLIQ010000069.1, forward strand.
GCTTTTGCGGCTGGCCGAGGATTCGCGCCGGGCCGGCCTGGGCGGCGACCTCGACATCGCCAATGCGCGCGCCGAGGTGGCGACGGCCGAGGCCGCCCTGCCGCCGCTGGACCAGCAGGTATCGGCCGACAAGAACCAGCTGGCCCTGCTGCTGGCGGCCAATCCCGGCGCGCTGGACGCCGAGCTGGACGCGGCCAAGGCCCTGCCGCCGGTTCCGCCGCAAGTGCCCGTCGGCCTGCCGTCCGACCTCGCCCGCCGCCGGCCCGACATCCGCCGGGCGGAGGCCCGGCTGCACGCCGCCGTCGCCCGTCAGGGCGTCGCCGTCGCCAACCTCTATCCCAGCATCTCGCTGAACGCCGGCGCGGGCTTCGAGGCGAGCAAGATGGCGAACCTGACCAACTGGGCCGCGCGCTACATGACTATCGGGCCGAGCCTGGACCTGCCGGTGTTCGACGCGGGCCAGCGCCGGGCCACGGTCAAGATCCAGGACGTGCGCGCCAAGGAGGCCGCCCTGACCTACGCCCAGGCCGTGCTCGCCGCCCTGCACGAGGTGGACGACGCCATCACCGCCTACGATCTGGAACAGTCGCGCCGCACGTCGCTGGAGACCGCCGTGGCCGAGAATCGCACGGCCCTGGCCCTGGCGCAGCGCCGCTACCAGACCGGCTCGGTCAGCTTCCGCGACGTGCTGGACGCCGAGGACAAGCTGCAGCAGGCCCAGCTGGCCCTGACCGCCAGCGCCGCGGCCACCGACGAGGACCTGGTCGGCCTCTACAAGGCCCTGGGCGGCGGCTGGCAGGCCGGCCCGCCCGCCTGAGCCCCGCCGAAGAGCGCGCGCATGCTGGGCGGTGCGTCCGCCGGCCGATATGCTAGAAGCCGACCTTCGGGGGATCGGCGCGGCCTTCAGGCGGCGCCGGCCTGGACGGAGCCGCGGCCGGAACGGCTCGAACGACTGGAACGACTTGGGACCGCCATGATCCTGGTGATCGATAACTACGACAGCTTCACCTACAACCTCGTCCACTATCTGAACGAGCTTGGGGCGGACACGCAGGTGGTCCGCAACGACGCGCTCAGCGTCGAGGAGGCGCTGGCCCTGCGGCCCGAGGCGGTGCTGCTGTCGCCGGGGCCCTGCACCCCGAACGAGGCCGGCATCTGCCTGGACCTGCTGGCCGCCGCGCCGGCGACGTTGCCGATCCTCGGCGTCTGCCTGGGCCACCAGTCGATCGGCCAGGCGTTCGGCGGCGAGGTGGTCCGCGCCAAGGCGCTGATGCACGGCAAGACCAGCCAGATCCACCACACCGGCAAGGGCGTGTTCGCCGGCCTGCCCAACCCCTTCACCGCCACCCGCTACCACAGCCTGTCGGTGCGCCGCGAAACCCTGCCCGACGTGCTGGAGGTCACCGCCTGGACCGACGACGGGGAGATCATGGGCCTGCAGCACGTCTCGCGGCCGATCTACGGCGTGCAGTTCCACCCGGAATCCATCGCCACCGAGGGCGGCCACCAGCTGCTGGCCAATTTCCTGGACCTGGCCGGCGTCAAGCGCACGGTCGTCGCGTAGAGTCCCATGCCCGACGAATTCAAACCCCTGCTGGCCAAGCTGGCCGACGGCGCGACCCTGTCCGAGGAGGACGCCGACACCTTCTTCGCGGCCTGCCTGCGGGGCGAGCCGACGCCGGCGCAGATCGCCGCGGCGGTGACGGCCATGCGGCTGCGCGGCGAGACGGTGGGCGAGATCACCGCCTGCGCCCGCGCCATGCGCCGCGCCGCCCTGACGCTGGACCACCCGTTCGAGGTGATCGACACCTGCGGCACCGGCGGCGACGGGCTGCACACCCTGAACATCTCGACCGCGGCGGCGTTCGTGGCCGCCGGCGGCGGCCTGAAGGTGGCCAAGCACGGCACCCGGGCGCTCTCGTCCAAGTCCGGCTCGTCCGACGTGCTGGCCGCCCTCGGCGTCAACATCGAGGCGGGGCCGGAGCTGCAGCTGAAGGCGCTGGAGCGGGCCGGCATCTGCTTCCTGTTCGCGCCGGCCCACCACGGCGCCATGCGCCACGTCATGCCGGTGCGGGCCGAGCTGGGCTTCCGCACGGTGTTCAACCTCCTGGGCCCGCTGTCCAATCCGGCGGGGGCCAAGCGCCAGGTGCTGGGCGTCTATGACGTGCGCCTGGTCGAGCCGATCGCCCGGGTGCTGGGCGCCCTGGGCGCCGAGCGGGCCTGGACGGTGCACGGCGCGGGCATGGACGAGATGACCACGACCGGCGAATCGCACGTGGCCGAGTGGCGCGACGGGCGGCTGCGCCTGTTCACCATCACGCCCGAGGCGGTGGGCCTGCGCCGCGCGGCCCTGGCCGACCTGAAGGGCGGCGAGCCGGCCGAGAACGCCCTGGCGCTGCGCGAGATGCTGGACGGCAAGCCCGGCCCCTACCGTGACGTGGTGGCGCTGAACGCCGCGGCGGCCTTCCTGGTCGCCGAAGCGGTCGAGACCCTGCGCGACGGGGTCGCCCTGGCCGAGGCCGTGATCGACGACGGCCGGGCCAAGGCCGCCCTGGACACCCTGATCGCGGTGACCGCGGCATGAGCGACATCCTGGACCGCATCGCCGCCTACAAGCGCGAGGAGGTGCGCCACCGCCGCGCCGCGCGCACCCAGGACGCCGTCGAGGCCGCCGCCGGGGCCGCCACGCCCCCGCGGGGCTTCCGCGCGGCGCTGGAGCGCGCCCATGCGCCCGGGCGTCTCGCCCTGATCGCCGAGATCAAGAAGGCCTCGCCGTCCAAGGGGCTGATCCGCGCCGATTTCGACCCGACGGCCCTGGCCCGCGCCTACGAGGCCGGCGGCGCCGCCTGCCTTTCCGTGCTGACCGACGGGCCGAGCTTCCAGGGCGACGACGCCTATCTGGCCGGCGCGCGGGCCGCGACCCGCCTGCCGGCGCTGCGCAAGGAGTTCCTGGTCGACCCCTGGCAGGTCGCCGAATCACGGGCCTTGGGGGCCGACGCCATCCTGGTGATTCTGGCCATGGTCGGCGATTCGCTGGCCGCCGAACTGCTCGCCGAGGCCGCGCGATATGGCATGGACGCGCTGGTGGAGACCCACGACGAGGCCGAGCTCGACCGCGCCGGCGCCCTCGGCGCGGACCTCGTGGGGGTCAACAATCGGAACCTCCGCACCTTCGTCACCGACCTCGCCGTGACCGAGCGGCTGGCCCCGCGGGCGCCGAAAAACGCTTTGCTGGTAACGGAAAGCGGCATTTTCACGCCGGCCGACGCGGACCGGCTGGAGCGCGCGGGCGCGAGCGCCATGCTGGTCGGCGAGAGCCTGATGCGGCAGGCCGACGTCGAGGCGGCGACCCGCGCCCTGCTGGAGACCGAAGCCTCGTCAACTTGACATTAAGGAAGAACACCTAGAGAACATCGCCAACGTTTGTGCTTTGTTCCAGCGAAGGTTCCTTCCGGCATGCTCACCCGCAAGCAGCACGAATTGCTCATGTTCATCCATGAGCGGATCAAGGAGACCGGCGTCTCGCCGTCGTTCGACGAGATGAAGGAGGCGCTCGACCTGGCCTCCAAGTCCGGCATCCACCGGCTGATCACCGCGCTCGAGGAACGCGGCTTCCTGCGCCGCCTGCCGCACCGGGCCCGCGCGCTGGAGGTGGTCAAGCTGCCGCAGCAGGCGACGACCGCCGCCCCGCCGCAGGGACGCCAGGCCTTCCGCCCGCAGGTGGTCGAGGGCGGTGGAACGGCAGCCGCGCCGCCGCCGCCCGCCAACGAGGTGCGCGAACTGTCGGTCCTGGGCCGCATCGCCGCCGGCACGCCGATCGAGGCGATCCAGCACGAGCGCGAGCGGATGGTGGTGCCCGAGGCCATGCTGGGCGCGGGCGAGCACTTCGTCCTCGAGGTCCAGGGCGATTCGATGATCAACGCCGGCATCTACGACGGCGACTATGTGATCATCCGCCGGGGCCAGACCGCCAATTCCGGCGAGATCGTCGTCGCCCTGGTGATGGGCGAGGAAGCCACGCTCAAGCGCCTGCGCCGCAAGGGCGCCTCGGTGGCGCTGGAGGCCGCCAACCCGGCCTATGAGACCCGCATCTTCGGACCCGACCAGGTCCAGGTGCAGGGCAAGCTGGTCGGCCTCATTCGCCGCTACCACTAGGATTTGACCAGGGCCTGCGCCCTCGCATGGGCTGGGCCCAGACGATGCGCCAGCCCTTGGCCGCCGCATAGACGTCGGCCGCGCCGTCGGCCGCGAAGGCCTCCGGCCCCAGGATGACCGGCGCCCGGCAGCCGTCGCTCACAGCCACCGGAGCGCGGGTCACCAGGATGTCGGCGTGGGCGCACAGCGCCGCCAGCCGGTCGGCGGGCGCGGGCCTGGTGCTCCACCAGGCCGCCAGCGCCGGGCGCGCCGGCCCGATCGGAACACAGCCCTTGCGGTCGCAGGTGAAGGCCTTGGCCTGGGCGGCCGCGGCGTCGGCCGGCTGGGCGAGCCCGGTCTGCTGGGCCCAGAGCTGGGTCGCATAGGCCCGCTTGCCGGGCTTGAGCGCGACCGCCTGGCCCGCGATCGCCACCGCCGCATCGTCCCCGTCCGAGGCGATCCAGGCCACCGGCGCGGCCGGCCTCGGCCACAGGGCCACGGCCAAGCCCAGCGGCAGGCCGACGACGCGCAGCCACCCGCGCCAGAGGCAGGCGATCAGTATGCCGACGAACGAGATCAACAGGGCCGGAAACGGCGCGCTGGTCATGGCGACCTGGGCGTGGGGGCCGTTCGCGAACACGTGGGCCAGCCAGACGATGGCCTTGGCAGCCCAGCCGGCGACGAACAGCGGCCCGGCGGTGAGCGCGGGCCCGGCGCCCAGCCCCTCCCCGATCGCGCCGAGCGCCAGGGCCGGCATCATCACCGCCCCGGCGAGGAAGTCCGCGCTGAGGTTGGCGAAGACGCCATAGACCGCGAGGCGGTTGAAGTGCTGGATCGAGAACGGCCCGGTGGCCGCGCCCGCGACCAGGCTCACCGCCAGCATGGCGATGGTCCAGTCGCGCAGGCGCTGGAGCGCCGCCAGCATCCAGGGCAAGCCCGCCGCCGCGGGCGCGCGCGGCCAGACCTCGGCCAGGGCGATCAGGGCGGCGGTGGCGCAGAACGACATCTGGAAGCCCGGCTGGACCACGTCCTCGGGCTGCAGCACCAGGATCGCCAGCGCCGCGATGGCCAGGGAATGCAGGCTGAGCGCGCGCCGATCGGCCAGGATGGCGAGGAAGGCGGTCGAGGCGGTGATGGCCGCGCGCACGGCCGGCGGATGGGCGCCGGAGAGGCCCAGGTAGACCGCCACGGCCGCAAGCCCGCCGGCCGCGGCCAGCTTCTTGCCCGGAACCCGCAGCGCCAGCCAGGGCCAGGCCGCGACGCCGAGCCGCAGGGCGAAGAAGACGAAGCCGCTGACGGCGGCGGTGTGCAGGCCGGCGATGGCCAGCATGTGGGCGAGCCCGGACGCGCGCAGGTCGTCCCGGCTCTGGTCGTCCAGCCAGTCCTCGTGACTGGTCGCGACGGTGACCACCAGGCCCGTGGCGCCCCCGTCCCGGGGTCCCATCAGGCTGCTGACGTCGGCGGCCAGGCGCTGGGCCAGCGACCAGCGCGCCGCGTTGACGGCCATCTCCCAGCGCAACGGCCAGGACGGCGGGGCCAGGTCGATGACGCTGGGCGCGGCCTTCGAGAAGCCGACGCCGCCGATCCCCTGGAACCAGGCGTCGCGGGCGAAGTCGTAGCCGCCCGGCGCGGCCGGCGCGGGCGGCGGATCGAGTAGGGCGCGGATGCGGATCGCCGAGCCCGGCCCCAGCACCGCCTCGGGCGGGACGACGATGCGCACCAGGCGCGGGGTGCGCGACGGCTCCAGCCGCTCGATGCGCACCGGCGCGATCAGCAGCCGCGCCCCGCTCTCGCTCGGGTTGGCGACATCGACCACCCAGCCCTCGACCTCGACCATGCCCGCGTGGGCGGGCGCGATGGGGCCTGCGGCCAGGTCGCTGTGCAGCTTCGCCGCCGCCAGGCCGCAAACCGCCGCGGCGACGAGGCCGGCCAGCACCGCCGCGGCCCGGCTGGGCGCATAGCGGCGCACGGCCAGCGCGAGCGCCACGGCGGCCGCCGCCGCGATCAGCAGCGGCAGGGCGGGCGGTTCGGTCTTCAGCCCCAGATAGGTCGCCGCGCCGGCCCCGAACGCCACCGGCGTCCACAGGAAGGCGCGGTCGAGCTGGGCCGCGGCCTGGTCCCTCAGACCGGCCCCGACCGCACCGAGGCTAGGAAGGCCGAGCCGGCGCGTGCTAAGACCCCGCGCCCATTGCCGCCGCGTCGCCCGATCGTCCGCGCGCGGCGGATCAGCCTCCTTGTCCGGGAATTCGATGTCCGCCCCGTCCCCCGCCGACAGACCTGTCGTCACCCGCATCGCCCCCTCGCCCACCGGGATGATGCACATTGGCACGGCAAGAGCCGCGCTTTACAACTGGCTGTATGCTCGCCACTGCGGCGGGACCTTCCTTTTGCGCATCGAAGACACAGACCGCGAGCGCTCGACCCAGCCGGCGGTGCAGGTGATCCTGGACGGGCTGGAATGGCTGGGCCTGCACCCGGACGCCCCGCCCGTCTTCCAGCACGCCAACGCCGAGCGCCACCGCGAGGTGGTCCAGCACATGCTGGAGATCGGCCGCGCCTACCGCTGCTACATGACCGTCGAGGAACTGGAGGTCGAGCGCGAGAAGGCCCGCGCCGAGGGCCGCGCCATCCGCTCGCCCTGGCGCGACCGCGAGCCGCCGGCCGGCGCCAACCAGCCGTTCGTGGTGCGCTTCCGCGGGCCGCTGGAGGGCGAGACCATCGTCGACGACCTGATCAAGGGCCCGGTCCGGTTCATGAACAAGGAGTTGGACGACCTGGTCCTGCTGCGCTCGGACGGCGCGCCGACCTACAACCTCGCCGTGGTGGTCGACGACCACGACATGGGCATCACCCACGTGATCCGCGGCGACGACCACCTGAGCAACGCCGCGCGCCAGTCGCTGATCTTCGAGGCCCTCGGCTGGGCCCGGCCGGCGTTCGGCCACATGCCGATGATCCACGGCCCGGACGGCAAGAAGCTGTCAAAGCGCCACGGCGCCCAGGCGGTCAGCGAGTTCGCCGACATGGGCTACCTGCCCGAGGCGATGCGCAACTACCTGGCGCGGCTCGGCTGGGGCCACGGCGACGACGAGATCTTCTCCGACGAGCAGGCGATCGCCTGGTTCGACGTGGCCGACGTGGTCTCCTCGCCCGCGCGGCTGGACTGGGACAAGCTGGGCTTCATCAACAACCACTATCTGCGCCAGGCGGACGACGGCCGGCTGTTCGACATGGTCCGCGACGTCCACGCCGGCCGGGGCGTGCACCTACACGAGACGGCCCTGCCGGCCCTGGCGCGGGCCGTCCCGCTGGTGAAGGAAGGGGCCAAGACCCTGCTGGACCTGGCGGACCTGACGGTCTTCACTTTGAAGGCCCGCCCGCTCGAACTGGACGCGCGCACCCAGGGCCTGCTGACCGAGGAGACGCGCGCACGGCTGTCACGTTTGCGCGATAGCCTGGCGGACGCGTCCGACTGGAGCGTTCCCACCCTGAACGCGCTTCTGCGCGCGTTCGCGGAGGGCGAAGGGGTGGGTCTCGGCAAGTTCGGGCCGGCGCTGCGCGGCGTGCTTTCCGGGGGCGCACCGGCCCCCGACCTGGCCAGCACCCTCTGCGCCCTCGGCGACGCAGAGAGTCTCGGCCGGATTGATGATGCTCTTTCGCAGTTGCGGTAAGACGCTATAACGCGTCCCGAACAAGCGTATGGCCGCTCGCGGCCTCTTGAACACAGAAGGCTTTCGGCATGACGGAAACGAGCGCTGCCAATCGCACGGCGACCCTTACGCTGGACGGAAAATCCTATGACCTGCAGGTGATCAAGGGCACCACGGGCCCGGACGTCGTCGATGTGCGAAAGCTGTATGGCGACGCCGACGTCTTCACCTTCGACCCGGGCTTCACCTCGACGGCGAGCTGCGAGAGCAAGATCACCTATATCGACGGCGACGCCGGGGTCTTGCTGCACCGCGGCTATCCGATCGAGGAACTGGCCGAGCACTCCAGCTTCCTGGAGGTCTGCTACCTGCTGCTGCACGGCGAGCTGCCGACGGCCAGCGAGTTCGAGGCCTTCGAACACACCATCACCTACCACACCATGCTGCATGCGCAGTTCGACCGGTTCTTCTCCGGTTTCCGCAGCGACGCCCACCCGATGGCGATCATGACCGGCGCGGTCGGGGCCCTGTCGGCCTTCTACCACGACAGCATCAACGTCGATGACGCCAAGCAGCGCGAGATCTCGGCCCACCGGCTGATCGCCAAGATGCCGACCATCGCCGCGCGCGCCTACAAGTACTCGGTCGGCCAGCCGTTCGTGTCGCCGCGCAACGACCACGGCTACGCCGAGAACTTCCTGCGCATGGCCTTCAGCGTCCCGGCCGAGGATTGGAAGCCCAATCCGGTGCTGACCAAGGCCATGGACCGGATCTTCATCCTGCACGCCGACCACGAGCAGAACGCCTCCACCTCGACGGTGCGCCTGGCGGGTTCGTCGGGCGCCAACCCGTTCGCCTGCATCGCGGCCGGCATCGCCTGCCTCTGGGGCCCCAGCCATGGCGGGGCCAACGAAGAAGCGCTGAACATGCTCAAGGAGATCGGCTCGGTCGACCGCATCCCCGAGTACGTCCAGGGCGTGAAGGACCGCAAGTACCGCCTGATGGGCTTCGGCCACCGGGTCTACAAGAACTACGATCCGCGCGCCAAGGTGATGCAGAAGACCTGCCACGAGGTGCTCGAAGAGGTCGGCGACGCGGACGATCCGCTGCTGAAGGTGGCCATGGAGCTCGAGAAGATCGCGCTCAACGACCCCTATTTCGTCGACCGCAAGCTGTACCCGAACGTCGACTTCTATTCCGGCATCACCCTGCGCGCGCTGGGCTTCCCGCCGGAGATGTTCACCGTGCTGTTCGCCCTGGCCCGCACCGTGGGCTGGATCAGCCAGTGGAAGGAGATGTTCGAGGATCCGCAGCGCAAGATCGGCCGCCCGCGGCAGCTCTACACCGGCGCCCTGCGGCGCTCGTTCACCCCGATCGACCAGCGCGGCTGATCACAGCCTAGCTCGGGGCGCGCCGCGCCTCGAGCATTCCCGCGACCACCTCGGCGGCCCGTTCCGACGGATCGGGCTGACCGCGGCCCATCCGCTCCAGGGCGTCGTTCTGGTCGGCGACCTGGCGCGCGCGCAGGGCCGGATCGTCCAGCCGCTCCGCCAGGACCCGCGCCAGGGCCGGGCCGTTGCAGTCCTTCTGGATCATCTCCGGCGCCACCGCCCGTCCCGCGGCGATGTTCAGCAGGGTGATGAAGGGCGTGCGGATCAGCGGCTTGATCAGGGCGTAGGTGATCGCGCCCACCCGGTAGGCCACGACCATCGGGCAGCCCGCCAGCGCCAGCTCGGTCGTCACCGTGCCGCTGCAGGCGAGCGCGACCGTGGCCGCCTTCATGGCGTCGAACCTGGCCGCCTCGCCTTCGACGACGGCGGCCGCATGGGGCCAGGCGGCCAGCCGCGCCCTCACCTGCTCGACCACGGTGGGCGCCGCGGGCACCACGACGCGAAGGTTGGGCCGCTCGGCCATCAGCCTGGCGGCGGCGTCCTCGAACGGCGGCATCACCCGCGCGATCTCGGCCGGCCGGCTGCCCGGCAGGAGCAGCAGGATCGGATCGTCCGGCTCCGCCCCGATCCGGGCCCGCAGGCGCGCGCCGTCGGCGCCCGACAGGTCCCGCGACAGGCTGGGATTGCCGACGAAGGTGGTCTTCAGGCCTTCCTTCTCGAAATAGGGCGCATCGAAGCTGTGGATGGCCAGCAGGTGGTCGACCGCCTGGGCCAGGGTGCGCGCGCGGCCAGGCCGGGAGGCCCAGACCTGGGGCCCGACGTACTTGACCAGCGGCAGGCCGGGATCCAGCCGGCGCAGGCGCTTGGCCACGCGCAGGGTGAAGCCCCAGGAATCGATCAGGACCGCGATGTCCGGCTTCTCGCGCGCCGCCAGGGCCGCCGTCTCGTCGGCGCGGGCGACCACCTTGGGATAGGCCATCAGCCCCTCCAGCAGGCCGAGGATCGACAGCTCGCCGATGTCGAACGGGCTCTGCACCCCCTCGCGCGCCATCTGCGCCCCGCCGACGCCGACGAACCGCACCCGGTCCGCGCCCAGGCGCCGCTTCAGCGCCCGCGCCAGCTCGGCCCCCAGCGCGTCGCCGGACGCCTCGGCGGCGACCAGCATCACGCAGGCCGGCCGGTTCATCGTCCGCCTTGCCGCGGCAGGCCGAGAATGAAGATGCCGAGTTCGTCCGCCGCCGCGACCACGGCCGGCCGGTCGACGATCAGGAGCGCGCCCGCCTCGCCAACGATGCCGGCCAGGCCCGCGCGGGCCGCGCCCATCACCGTCGCCGGCCCGATGGTGGGCAGGTCGATGCGGCGGTCCTGGTTCGGCTTGGGCGCCTTGGCCAGGACGCCGGCAGGCGCCTCGGGCGTCCCGCGCAGCGACGACGGCAACTGGGCGCAGCGGCGCAGCATGGCGTCGGTGCCCTCCTGGGCCTCGACGGCCAGCACCACCCCGCGCGCCGAGACGGCCGCCTGGCCGATGTCCAGTTCGCCCAGGGCCCGGGCCGCGCGCATGGCCCGGTCGATGTCCAGGCCGTCGGCCTCGCCCGGCTGGCGCGCGCCCAGCGGGCCCTCGCCCAGGGTGAGGCCGCCCACCACCTGGTCGGCGCCCTCGACCTTGAAGCCCTCGCGCTCGAACTCGTGGATCACGTACCGGAGCAGGGCGTCGTCGCCCTTGGCGCCGGCGGCGATGGCCCCCGGCAACGAAGCCAGGCCCCGCAGGTCGGGCCTGAGCGCGGCGAAGTCCGGCCGCGGCACCAGTCCGGCGAAGCAGACCGCCTCGCAGCGCGCCTGCTTCAAGGCCTTGAAGGTCTTGCCGAATTCCGCGAGGCCCGCGTCGACGCCGTCGAATTCGGCCAGGGCGGCGTCGGCGAAGCCCTTGAGCCGCACCACGAAGGTCGGCCGATCCGCCGCCCGGCAGGCGCTGAGGATCTCCAGCGGCAACCCGCCCCCTCCGGCGATCAGGCCCAGCTTGCTCATGGCGTCAGTCGTCGGCGTGAGGCAGGCACAGGGGCCGGGCGGAATCGGCCTGGATGAACTCGACGATCTCGGTCACCTCGGGCGAGCCGGCGAACACCCGCGCCACGTCCTCGACCCGCTCCTGGAAGGTGCCTTCGTCGGCGAACAGCAGGCGGTAGGCGGCGCGCAGGTCGTTGATCACCTCGCGGCTGAAGCCGCGGCGCTTCAGGCCGACCAGGTTCAGGCCTTCCAGGTGGGCGTGGTTGCCCCAGACCGAGCCGAACGGGATGACGTCCTTGGTCACCGCCGCCAGGCCGCCGACGATGACGTGCCGGCCGATGCGGCTGTACTGGTGCACGGCGGCCAGGCCGCCGATGATGGCGAACTCGTCGACCGACACGTGGCCGCCGAGGGTGGCGGCGTGGTTCAGCACCACATTGTCGCCGACGATGCAGTCGTGGGCCACATGCGACTGGGCCATGAAGAAGCTCGACGAGCCCACCGTGGTCACGCCGCGGCCGGTGGGCGTGCCGGTGTGCATGGTGACGTATTCGCGGATGGTGTTGCCGTCGCCGATGACCAGCCGCGTGGGCTCGCCCTTGTAGGCCACGTGCTGCGGCGGCCCGCCCAGGCTGGCGAAGGGGTGGACGACGTTGCCTTCGCCCAGTTCGGTGATGCCTTCGATCACCACGTGCGACAGCAGCCGCGTGCCGGCGCCCAGCGTCACCGTCTCGCCGACGATGCAGTAGGGCCCGACCTCGACGTCGTCGGCCAGGACGGCGCCGTCGGCGACGATCGCCGTGGGATGGATGCGGCTCATGCGGGGGTCTCCACGACCATGGCGGCGAATTCGACCTCGGCGGCGACCTTCTCGCCGACCAGGGCCTTGCCGCGGAACTTGAACACGTCCCCCCTCGCCCGCAGCACCTCCACGGGCATTCTCAGCATGTCGCCCGGACGCACCGGATGGCGGAACCGGCAATTGTCGAGCGAGATGAACAGGATGGTCTTGCCGCTGACGTCCGCGTCCAGCGACTTGGACATCAGCACGGCGCCGGTCTGGGCGATCGCCTCGACGATCAGCACCCCGGGCATGACCGGATAGGACGGGAAGTGGCCGACGAAGAACGGCTCGTTCACCGTCACGCCCTTGATGCCGACGATCGACTGGTGCGGGCGATAGTCCTCGGCGCGGTCGACCAGCAGGAAGGGATAGCGATGCGGGATCCGCTGGAGGATCTCGGTGATGTCGATCGCCGTGGTCTCCGGCGCCTCGGAACTGGTCTTGCTCATTGCCCCCCGCCCTGGCCGCCCCGGCCCTGGCTGACCTTGTTCAGCCAGGCGACCTGACGGAACCATTGGCGGCCCGGCACGGCGGGAATCCCGCCCCAGGTCTCGCCGGCTGGAATATCGTGCATCAGGCCCGCCGCGGCCATCACCTGGGCGCCGTCGCCGATGTTCAGGTGGTCGGCGACGCCCGCGCGACCGCCGAAGCGGACGCCGTCGCCGATCGTGGTGCTGCCCGAGATCCCGGTGTGGGCCGCCAGCACGCAGCTGCGCCCGATCCGCACGTTGTGGCCGACCTGGACCAGGTTGTCGATCTTGGTGTTCTCGCCGATCACCGTGTCGTCGTAGGCCCCGCGGTCAACGCAGCTGTTGGCGCCGACGCTGACGCCGTCCTGCAGGATCACCCGGCCGAGCTGGGGCGTGTCGATCGCCCCGCCCCGGCCGCCGGCGACGCCGAAGCCGGCCTCCCCGATCACCGCCCCGGCCAGGATACGCACCCGATCGCCCACCAGGGCGAAGCCGACGACGGCGCCGGGGCCGATATGGCATTGCCGGCCGATGGCGACGCCCGCGCCGATCACCGCGTGCGGGCCGACGTAGGTCCCGCGCCCGATGCTGGCGCCCGGGCCGATCACCGCCCCCGGCGCGAGGGTCACGTCCTCCTCCAGCGTCGCGGTCGGATGGACCGCGGGGCCGGCGGGAATGGTCCGCGGCCGGTGCAGACGCGCGGCGGCGTAGGTGTAGGCCACCTGAGGCTCGGGCGTGATCAGCCGGACGACGCCTTCGGGCGCGCGGTCGGCCTGGGCGGGCGCCAGGAAGCAGGCGGCCGCCCGCGTCGCCGCCAGGTCGGCGGCGTAGCGGCGGTCGGCGAAGAAACTGATCTGGTCCGGTCCAGCGCGCTCGAGCGGCGCGACGGCGGCGATCGCCAGGTCGGCCCTGGCCGAATCCGCCAGGGTCGCCCCCGTCAGCTCGGCCAGTTCCCGCAACGACACCGGACCCAGATCCTCAAAGAAGCGCAGGTCCGGCATGACCTCCCCTCAGCTAGATCACGATGATTTTGGATTGATTCAATCCAAAACCATAAACGTGATCGATTCTAAAGCGTTAGAGCGGGTTGCGGGCGGAAAACCGCTTCGCACTTTTCCGTAGGCCCGCTCTATAGGCCGCCGATCCGCCTATTGGGCCGGCGGGCCGGCCGTGGTGTCCAGGTGCTCGCGGTCGAAGGCGAACTGCTGGATCTTGCCGTCGAGGCGCTGGACCACGGTCGGGCTGATGTCCATCGCCGGCGAGGCGACGACGACGGCCGCGCCGTTCAGCAGGATCGAGCAGTTCCGCTCGGCGATGACCTGCCGCACGATCGGCTCGGCCTGCTGGCCGACGACGTTGAACGCCTTGTCCTGCGTCGCCTGCAGTTCGCGCTGGCGGAGCTGGGCCTTGCGCTGCAGTTCGCGGTCGCGGATCTGGATGGCGGCGGCCTTCTGGTCGTACTGGTCGGCCGACAGGCTGGAGCGCTGGGCGTCGAGCGCCTTGGCGTCGGTCTGCAGGGCCGTGCCTTCGCTGTTCAGTTCGGCGTCGACCTGGGCCTTGAGCTGGCCAAGGCGGGTGATCACGAACTTGCCGACGGCCGAGCCGCCCAGCACCGCGTCGTTGGACAGCACGCACATGCCGGGGATGGCCGGACCGGTCACCACCGGCGCCGCGGCCGGGGCGGCCGCGGTGGCGGCCGACGCCGCCGTGGCCGCGAACGCGGCGCAGGCCGCGACGGCGGCTGCGGCGGCGTAAGTCTTGATTTGCATGGGATTTAGAACCTGGTTGAGGTGGTGAAGTTGAAGACTTGGGTCTTGTCGTACGAGCTCTTGAGGAAGGGCTCGGCGAGGTCGATTTCGATCGGACCCAGCGGCGACTTCCAGAAGACGCTAATCCCGGCGGAGGCCCGCAAGCTCAGATCGTCCTTGATGGTCGAAATGATCGCGTGGGTCGTCGGGTTACGCTTCGCCGCATTGTCCACCATGCCCGCGGTGCCGAACTGCAGGAAGGCGGCGGTCTTGATGCCGTACTGCTCGGGCAGGCCGTCGGGGAAGGTCTGCTCCAGGGTGCCGATGGCGTACAGCTTGGCGCCCAGCGCCTGGTCGTAGGTCGGGTTGGTGTCCCGCGGGCCGAGACCGGCGATCCGGAAGCCGTAGAAGGTGTTGCCGCCTTCGAAGAAGCGGTCGTTGAGGCGCACGTAGTCGCCGCCCCAGCCGTTGATGTAGCCGGCCGAACCCGTGGCGCTGAAGATCCAGCTCGGGCTGAAGCCGTGGTACCAGCCGCCCTCGGCGACGGTCTTGACGTACTTCACGTTGCCGCCGAGGCCCGCGAAATCCTGCGACAGCTGGGCGTAGAAGCCGCGGGTGGGGTTCCGCGGGTCGTTCCGCCGGTCCCAACGCAGGGTGTAGCCCGGCGCCGAGGTCAGGGTCGAACCCACCTGGTCGCAGATCACCGGCGACAGCGTCGGCGGATCGCCGCACTCGGACGCGGCGACCACCACCTGGTCGGTGTGCAGCGAGTAGCGGGCCTGAAGGGTCAGGTACTGGCTGAGCGGGAAGCCGACGCGGATGTCGCCGCCGGTCGACCGGCTCTCGTAGCCCGCATACGAGGTGAAGTCGTAGCGGAAGCTGTAGAGGTCCCAGCCGGCGCTGAGGTTGCGGTTCATGAACTTCGGCTCGGTGAAGGCCAGGTTGACCTGCTGGCGCAGCGAACCGATCGAGACCTCGGCCCGCACGTCCTCGCCGCGGCCGCCGAAGTCGCGTTCCGAAATGCCGATGTCGGTGACCAGCCGGTCGGTCGAGCTGTAGCCGGCGCTGAACGACAGCTCGCCCGTGGGCTGTTCGGAGACCCTGACCTGCAGGTTGGTGCGGTCGGGCGCGTCGCCCGGCACCTGCTGGATGTCGACGTCCTTGAAGAAGCCGAGCGCCTTGACCTGCAGCTTGGAGCGGTCGACCAGCACGCGGTTGTAGGCGTCGCCCTCGGTCAGCAGCAACTCGCGCCGGATCACGTAGTCCAGGGTGCGGGTGTTGCCGACGATGTCGATCCGCCCGACGTAGACGCGCGGGCCTTCCTTGACGTCGAAGGAGACGTCGACGGTATGGGTCTGGCGGTTGGCGGTATAGCGCGGCACCACGTCGACGAAGGCGAAGCCGGCCGCGCCCGCGGCGAAGGTCAGGGCGTCGGTGGCCTGCTCGATCTTTTCGTCCTGGTACAGCTGGCCGGTGTGAATCGGCAGCAGCTGGCGCAGCACCGCGCCGTTCAGCTTCTTCAGCGCGGTGTTCACCGTCAGCTTGCCGAACTTGTACTGCTCGCCTTCGTCTAGTGTGTAGGTGATGGCGAAGCCGTTCTTGTCCGGCGCCAGCTCGGCCACGGTGTTGGCGATTCGGAAGTCGTAGAAGCCGTGGTTGCGGTAGAACTTGCGCAGCTGTTCCTGGTCGTAGTCCAGCCGGTCCGGGTCGTAGTTGTCGTTGCTCGACAGGAACCGGTAGATTCGGCTTTCCTTGGTGACGATGATCCCGCGCAGGTCATTGTCCGAGAAGCGACGGTTGCCGAGGAAATTGATCCGCATCACCCCGCTCTTGGGGCCTTCGTTGATCTCGAAGATCAGGTCGATGCGCTTTTGCGGCAGCTGGACGATCTGGGGGGTGACGGTGACCGAGATGCGGCCCGACCGGCGGTAGAGTTCGACGATGCGCTGGACGTCGCTCTCCACCTTGCCCTTGGTGAAGATGCCGCGCGGCCGCACCTGGACCTCGTCGCGCAGCTTGTCGTCCTTCATGTTGTCGTTCCCCTCGAACACCACCTGATTGATGATCGGGTTCTCGATGACGCGGACGATGAGGTCGCCGCCCTGGAGTTCGATGGCGACGTCCTGGAACAGGTCGGTCCTGAACAGGGTCTTGATCGCAAGGTCGATCTGCTGCGGGCCGACGGTGTCGCCCGGCTGGATCGGCAGGTAGGAGACGATCGTCTCCGTCTCGATCCGCTCGTTGCCCTGCACCAGCACGCGCTGCACCACCCCGCTCTGGGGCGCCGGCGCGGCGGCGGGCGGCGGGCCCGCGGGCGGCTGAGTGGCCGGCGGCTGGGCGG
>JARLIQ010000070.1 GCA_031291645.1 Caulobacteraceae bacterium
CGGCGGGCGCGCTCGCCGCCGCCGGCCTGGCCGGCGCGCGGGCGGCGGTGCGGCTGACCTGGACGGCCGGCTCGGGCGGGCGCGGGCTGGACCGGCCGGACGAGTTGCAGCCGCGGCTGTTCGCCCAGGCCGCGCCCGCGCCGCCGCCCGCCGGCCCCGCCGTTCTGGCCACCGCCCGGGTGCGCCGCAACGAACATTCGCCCGCCTCCCGGCTCAAGACCCTGGCCTATCTCGACAACGTGCTGGCGCGCCGGGAAGCGCGCCTCGCCGGCGCGGACGAGGCGCTGATGCTCAACGGGGCGGGTGAGATCGCCGGCGCGGCGGCGGCCAATCTTTTCTGGATCGCCGGCGGGCGGCTGTTCACCCCGGCGCTGGCGTGCGGCGTGCTGGCAGGGACCAAGCGGGCCCAGGTGCTGGCGGCGGCCGCCGCATCGGGCGTCGAGGCGGTCGAGACCCGTTCGGGGGCCGAGGCCCTGGGCGCGGCCGAGGCGGTCTTCCTGACCAACAGCCTGATCGGCCTGCGGCCGGTGGGCTCCGTCGACGGCCGGGCCGTCGGATCACACCCCCTGGCCGGCCGCCTCGATCAGCTTATGCAGGCGGTGGAATTCGGCGGGATCGACGTCATCTGACGCGGCGACAGGTAGAAGACGCTGTTGAAGGGGAGCGCGGTCTTGACGACGATCGCGACCGGCGAGGTGTAGACGTACCGCGTCTCCGACATGATCACGCTGCCGTTGGCCGGCACCAGCCCGGTCAGGGCGGCGTTGGTCAGCACCGTGCCGGTGGCGTATTTCGTCAGGGCGCCGCTGTTGTCGTAGCTCCAGGCGACCGTGAAGACCTTGCCGGTCGAGTCCGCGGAGATGCTGGTGACGCGCATCGACAGCGGCGAGGTGTCGAGCGGATACATCACCGCCGATCCGACCGCCCAGAAGCCGGTGCTGCTGAAGTCGCTCAGCGCGACCGACTGGCACTGGGCCACCAGGTCGCCGATCTCCGAGGCCACGTGCCCGGCCTTGCGCTGCGCCAGCATCGCGCCGCACAGCTCGGCCACGCCGAAGTAGCAGAGGATCAGGATCGGCGCGATGAAGGCGAACTCCACCGCCGAGACCCCCCGGCGGTCCCGCCGCCAGCGACCCAGGAAGCGCGCCGGCATCTGCGTCAGGTCCCCGTGTTGGAATACGGCTCGTTCTTGAACGCCGCCGTGGCCGTGAGCAGGGTGCTGCCGCCGTTCATCTGGGCGGCGATGCCGTCCAGCAGCGGGGTGAACAGGGTCCACTGGTAGAAGGCCCGAACCAGCACGATCTGGCCCGCGGTCCCCGGCGTGAACTGCAGGGCGGTGGTGTCGATGACGCCGTTCTTGATCGGGCTGGCCTGGGTGATGTTGGAGAAGGACGCGAAGGTGCGCACGTCGACGTGCAGGTTGTTCGAGCAGTTCGAGCCCAGCCAGGTGAGCTCGCCGCAGATCGTCGTGACGAAGCCGGCCGAGGTCGCGCCGCCCGCGGTCTGCAACTGACCCGTGCGGATCTGGCGCGCGGCGTCGGCCGTCGCGTTCTCCAGCGTGGTCGACACCAGATAGATCATGCTGATCTCGAGGATGCCCATGATCAGCGCCAGGAACGGCAGCGCCACCATGGCGAACTCGACCGCCGCCGAGCCGCGACGGCCTTCGGCCAGTCGGACGATCATCCGGGCAAGGCGGCTTTCGCGGACTCTTCTGGTCAGGCGGGGCTGCATGGCGCGAGCCTAGCGCGCCGTCCCTAATCGACGCTTAAGCCGCGGCGACGGTCAGTTTTTCTAATCGGCGATCCATATTATGCCGATTTATTCGATGGGTATTTATGCGATAAACAGGCCTTGGCCGGTCGGTGCGCGCGCGGCCGAATTGACCGCTGGGGATCCCTGCCGATGACCACTTCCACCGGACTTTCGCGCCGCGCCCTGCTCGGCGCCGGCGCTGTGGCCGCGCCCGTCCTTCTGCCGCGCGCCGGCTTCGCCCAGTCGCCCAAGCCGGCGACCCTGCTCAACGTCAGCTACGACCCGACCCGCGAATTCTACAAGGAGTTCGACGCCGCCTTCGCCCAGTTCTGGAAGGGCCGGACGGGCCAGAGCGTCACCATCAACCAGAGCCATGGCGGCTCGGGCAAGCAGGCCCGGGCGGTGATCGACGGGCTGGAAGCCGACGTGGTGACCCTGGCGCTGGCGGCCGACATCGACGAGATCGCGGCGCGGGCCCAGCTTTTGCCGGCCACCTGGCAGTCGCGCCTGCCGGACAATTCGACGCCCTACGCTTCGACCATCGTCTTCCTGGTCCGCAAGGGCAATCCGAAGGCGATCCACGACTGGTCGGACCTGATCAAGCCGGGCGTCGCCTCGATCGCCGCCAATCCCAAGACTTCGGGCGGGGCGCGCTGGGTCTACCTGGCCGCCTGGGCCTGGGCCCAGAAGACCGGCGGCTCGCCGGCCGCCGCCCAGTCCTACGTGCAGAAGCTCTACCGCACCGTGCCCGTACTCGACACCGGCTCGCGCGGCTCGACCGTCACCTTCGCCCAGCGCGGGATTGGCGACGTGCTGCTCGGCTGGGAGAACGAGGCCTTCCTGGCGCTCGACGAGTTCGGACCGAATTTCGAGATCGTCTATCCCTCGCTCTCGATCCTGGCCGAGCCGCCGGTGGCGCTGGTCGACAAGATCGTCGACCGGCACGGGACCCGGGCGGTCGCCCAGGGCTATCTGAACTTCCTCTACAGCCCGATCGGCCAGGACCTGGCCGGCAAGCACCATTTCCGGCCGCGCAATCCCCGGGCGATCGCGCGCTACGCCTCGGCGCTCAAGCGGATACCGCTGGTCACCATCGACCAGGCCTTCGGCGGCTGGAGCAAGGCCCAGGCCACCCATTTCGCAGACGGTGGTATATTCGACCGAATTTACCGGCCCGCCTGACCCGATGAAATCAGCCGCGATCGCGCGTTGGCGCGAACCGAGCGTTCTGCCGGGCTTTCCGCTCGCCCTGGGCCTTACGCTGGCCTACCTGGGCGCGATCGTCGTCGTGCCGTTGGCGGTGCTGGCGCTCAAGCCCTGGTCGTTGGGGATCGCGGGGGTCTGGAGCGCCCTGACCGAGCCGCGGGTCCTGGCGGCCCTTCGCCTGTCGTTCACCACCGCGGCCCTCGCCGCCCTGGTCGACGCGCCGCTCGGGCTGATGATCGGCTGGACCCTGACCCGCTACGAGTTCCCGGGACGCCGCCTGCTCGATGCGCTGGTCGACCTGCCGTTCGCCCTGCCGACGGCGGTGGCCGGCATCGCCCTGACCGCCCTCTATGCGCCGAACGGCCCGCTGGGAGCGCTCGCCGCCAAGGTGGGGATCAAGACCGCCTATTCGCCGCTCGGCGTCTTCATCGCCCTTCTGTTCGTCGGCCTGCCGTTCGTGGTGCGCGCCATCCAGCCGGTGCTGGAGGATCTCGACCAGGAGGTGGAGGAGGCGGCCCGCACCCTGGGCGCCAGCGACCTGCAGCGGGTCTGGCGGGTCGTGCTCCCGGCCCTGGCGCCGGCCCTGGTCAGCGGCGTCGGCCTGGCCTTCGCCCGGGCGGTCGGCGAATACGGCTCCGTGATCTTCATCGCCGGCAACATGCCGATGCGGACCGAGATCGCGCCGCTGCTGATCGTGATCAAGCTCGAGGAGTTCGACTATGCGGGCGCGGCCGCGGTGGGGCTGGCCATGGTCGTGATCGCCTTCGGCGCCCTGGTGGCGATCAACGCGCTCCAGGCCCGGCTCGCCGGGCATGGCCGCACATGAGGCCTCTCGTCCGCCTTCCCGGCGCCGCCCCGCTGCTCCTGCTGTCCAGCCTGGCGGTGCTTGGCCTTCTGGTCGTGCTGCCGCTGGCGGTCGTCTTCCAGCAGGCCTTCTCCAAGGGCGTCGCGGCCTATCTGGCGCCCCTGGCCGATCCGGACGCCCTGGCGGCCATCCGGCTGACGCTGCTGGTCGCGGCCATCGCCGTGCCGCTGAACGCCGTGTTCGGCCTCGCCGCCGCCTGGACCATCGCCCGGTTCGAGTTCAAGGGCCGGACCCTGCTGCTGACCCTGATCGACCTGCCGTTCTCGATCTCGCCGGTGGTCTCGGGCCTGGTCTGGGTGCTGCTATTCGGGGCCCAGGGCCTGTTCGGCGCCTTGCTGCAGGCCTGGGGCGTCAAGATCATCTTCGCCACCACCGGCCTCGTCCTGGCGACCATCCTCGTCACCCTGCCGTTCGTGGCGCGCGAGCTGATACCGCTGATGCAGGATCAGGGCGCCGACGAGGAGGCGGCCGCCCTTACCCTGGGCGCCGGCGGCGCCGCCGTCTTCACCCGGGTGACCCTGCCCAAGGTGAAATGGGCGCTGCTCTACGGCGTGCTGCTGTGCAATGCGCGGGCGATGGGCGAATTCGGCGCCGTCTCGGTGGTCTCGGGCCACATCCGGGGGCTGACCACGACCCTGCCGCTGCACATCGAGGTGCTGTACAACGACTACGATTTCGTCGGCGCCTTCGCCGCCGCCACCCTGCTGGCCTCGCTCGGCCTGATCACCCTGGTGGTCAAGACCGCGCTGGAATGGCGGTTCGCGGACGAGCTGGCCGCCTTCCGCCGCCGCTGAAACCCCAGAGCCCATGCCCCTCGAGATCAAGTCCCTCAGCAAGGCCTTCAGCCGTTATCCGGCGCTGAGCGACATCACCCTGACCGCCGCGGAGGGCGAGTTCCTGGCCCTGCTGGGCCCGTCCGGCTCCGGCAAGACCACCCTGCTCAGGATCCTGGCCGGGCTCGAACAGCCCGACGCGGGCGAGGTGCGGTTCCGCGGCGAGGATCTGCTGGCTGCGCCGGTGCGCCGACGCGGCGTCGGCATGGTGTTCCAGCACTACGCCCTGTTCCGCCACATGACGGTCGAGCAGAACATCGCCTTCGGCCTGCAGGTTCGCCCGCGGGCCAGCCGGCCGGGGCGGGCGGCGATCGCCGCGCGGGTGGCCGAACTCCTGGACCTGATGCAGCTCGACGGGCTCGGAAAGCGCTATCCTTCGCAGCTCTCCGGCGGCCAGCGCCAGCGCGTCGCCCTGGCCCGCGCCCTGGCCATCGAGCCGCGCATGCTGCTGCTGGACGAGCCGTTCGGCGCGCTCGACGCCCAGGTCCGCCGCGAGCTGCGCCGCTGGCTGCGCCAGGTGCACGACCGCGCCGGCGTGACGACGGTGTTCGTCACCCACGACCAGGAGGAGGCGCTCGACCTCGCCGACCGCGTCGCGGTGCTGAGGGCGGGCGAGCTGGTCCAGGTCGGCGCGCCCAACGACGTCTACGAGAACCCGGCGAGCGCCTTCGTGTTCGACTTCCTGGGCGAGGCCTGCCGGCTCGAGGGCGTCGTGCGGGACGGGCGGCTGACCGTCGCCGACTGGACGACCACAGCGCCGGCGGACGCGCCGGAAGGCCCGGTCGACCTGTTCTTCCGGCCGAACGAGGTGGCGTTCGCGCCGGCCGACGGCGTCGGGGTCGGCGCGAACGTCCTGGCCGCGGCCGTGCGCGGCGCGAGCGTGAAGATCGAGTGCAAGGTCGGCGAGCAGGTCATCGAGCTGCAGGGCCTGGGTCAGGTTCCCCCGCAGGCCCTGACGCGGGGCGCCCGCCTTCGCTTCACCCCCACCCGTTACCGTCTGTTCGCCGCCGCGCGCTGAGGCGCTCGGGGCTTAGGGCTTAGGGGTGGCTCTGCGGCGCTGCGGCGCTGGCGCTGTCGCCGCCCGGGCTGGCGTTGTGGATCACCGGGTGGCACCGCCGCTCGGCGCAGGCGAACTCGCTCGGCAGGACGCCGCGATAGACGGTGACCTGGCCGTTGGTCGGCGTCACCACGGTGACCATGTCGTCCAGCAGGGTGCGGCCGGCGTGGTCGGTGATCATCACCTCGGTCGCGCCATAGCCCTTGCCGATGACCACGACGCTGTGCGCGTCGGTCATCGCCACGTCGGCGACCGTCGGATCGCCCACCACCACATTGGCGGCCGCGCCCGGCAGAAGGACCCGGCGGCTCTGGTTCAGCTCGACGCTCAGGGCGCCGTTGGGCGCCGAGGTCGGCGCGGCCGCGCCGGGGCTGGCGGCGAGCGCCGCGCCCAAGGCGAGCAGGCAGAGCGTGAAGGTCTGGATCGGTCGGCGCATGCCGGCGCTCCTCGGCGGGACGTGTGCGTCAGCCTCGTCGGGAATGGTCAATAAAGTCTGAAATCGCCGTGGCCGCCGAAACCGCCGGATCGCGCGTGAGTCATAGAGTGCGAGGTCAGGTTCTTCCCGTGCCTCGCTCGGTTGGTTAAGGGATCGTAATAGTAAATATCGGCTAATCATAGAATTTTTCGAGTAATAGTTTGATGTTTACTGGCCATTAAGTGGCGTGAGGCAAATTGCTCGTGTTTTCGGGGGCGAGCAGGCCGGACAGGCTTGATCCTCCAGTCCACTGCTTGCTGAAACAGGAGATCAAGCAATGTCGAAGTTCGTTACGCGTTTCATGAAGGACGAATCGGGCGCCACGGCCATCGAATACGGCCTGATCGTCGCCCTGATCGCGGTCGTGATCATCACCGCCGTGACCACCGTTGGCACCAACCTGAGCGCCAAGTTCAACACGATCAACTCGAACATCTAATACTAGAGACCGAGCAGATCTGGATGGGGCCGCGGCGCCGGGGCGTCGCGGCCCTTTCGATTCCCGGCGACGATGCGGCGGCCGCAACCTTTCGTTCACCGCGACCACGCATCGTGGCCTCCAACCCTTTCCTTACCCGTCGCACCGGACGATGACCCTCCTCCAGGCCGCCCTTCTGAGCCTCTTTCCGGCTCTGCTGATCTTCGCGGCGCTGACCGACGCGACCAGCTTCACCATTCCCAACCGCATCTCCGTCCTGCTGGTCGCCTGCTATTTCCCGACCGCCCTCGTGCTCGGCCGTCCGCTCGGCGAGGTCGGGATCGACCTGGCGGTGTGCGCCGGCGCGCTTGTGGCGGCCATGGGCATGTTCGCGGCGGGCTGGATCGGCGGCGGCGACGCCAAGCTGTTCGCGGCCGCCAGCCTGTGGCTCGGCTGGGCGGCGGCGCCGGCCTTCCTGGTGGTGACCGCCCTGGCCGGCGGGCTCCTGGCGGTGGCCCTGCTCAACCTCCGGGCCGAATGGCTCAAGCCCTATTTCAGCGGCGCGCCGTCCTGGGTGGTCCGCCTGGCGACGCCCAAGGCCGCGGTGCCTTACGGCGTGGCGATCGCGGCGGGCGCCTTGGCGGCTTTTCCCCAGAGCGCCCTAATCCACGCCTTTCATGGAAGTTTTTAGCCGGGCCATGGCCCGGCTTAGCGCGTCGTTAACCATGGACCACCCAAGGTCCCGGCACGCCGGATAGGCGTTTCGACTGGTCTGCCCCGAATCGCCCGAAGGCTGGAGGGGCCGGAGAATCGCCTTCGATGGGCTCAGCCCGCATCATCATTCTCGTCGTCGCCGCGGTCGCCGCGCTCGCCCTGATGCTGATCGTCGGGCGGCTGATCAGCCACAAGCCTGCGCAGGGCCCGCCGCCCGCGCCCGTGGCCGCGGTGCAGACCACGAACGTCGTCGTCGCGGCTCACGACCTCAAGATCGGCACGCGGCTGGCCGCGTCGGACCTGACCACCCAGCCCTGGCCGGTGACGGCGGTGAACGCCGCCTACATCACCGACGGCCGCCAGTCCGCGCCGCCGCTCAAGGGCCCCGCCGGCGTCGCCAACCAGACCAGCCAGGCCGCCACCGCCGCGGTCGACGCCGTCACCGGCGCGCACGGCCCGATCGACGCCCTGGTCGGCGCGATCGTCAAAACCCCGATCCTGGCGAATGAGCCGGTGACCAACGCCAAGCTCGTCCGGGGCGGCGAGGGCGGCTTCATGGCCGTGGTCCTGCATCCGGGCATGCGCGCCGTGGCCGTGCCGGTCAGCGTCAACACCGCCGCCGGCGGCTTCATCCTCCCGGGCGACCGGGTCGACGTGATCCAGGCCCGCCAGGCCGACGCGGCCAACGGCGGACAGCGGCCCTACGTGGTCCAGACCATTCTTCAGAACGTGCGGGTCCTGGCCATCGATCAGGCCTCGACGCCGCCCAAGAACGGCGGTGAGACCGCCGTGGGCGCGGTCGCCACGCTGGAGGTCACCCCGCCCGACGCCGAGCGGGTTGCGCTGGCCAAGGTCCAGGGCGACATGGTGCTCACCCTCAGGTCCTACGCCGACGCCGATGGGCCGTCCGGCCACAGCGGCGCGCCGGTCCAGATCGGGTCGGTGCGGATCATCCGCAACGGTCAGCTCAGCGAAACCACGGTGACGCCATGAGGTCCCGCCCGATCCGCCCACCCGTCATGCCCGCCCTGGTCCGCGCGGCGCTCGCAGTCGCACTGATCGGCTTCGCGCCCGGTCTCGCCCTGGCCCAGAGCGTAGCGCCAGGCCAGGCCGCCGACGCGGCGCCCACCGGCGTGATCCGGGTCGACCTGGCCGGACAGAGCGCCGGCTCCCAGAACCTGGCGATTCCGCGCGGCAAGTCCGCGATCATCGACCTGCCGATCGACGCGCGCGACGTGCTGGTCACCAATCCGGCGGTCGCCGACGTGGTGCTGCGCTCGCCGCGGCGGATCTACATCCTCGGGGTCACGGCCGGGCAGACGGACGCGGCCTTCTTCGACGCCGCCGGCCGCCGCATCCTCGGCCTGAACATCCGCGTGGACCAGGACTTCAGCGCGCTCGGCCAGACCATCAACCGCGTCATCCCCGGCGCGCAGGTGCGGGTCGAGCCGATCAACAACAGCGTGGTCCTCACCGGTCAGGTCGCGTCCGCGGAGGACTCTGTCAAGGCTGCGCAGATCGCCGCACAGTTCACCGCCGGGCCGAACCAGGTGGTCAACATGCTCAGCATCACCGGCAAGGAGCAGGTGATGCTGAAGGTGCGCATCGTCGAGGTCCAGCGCAGCATCGTCAAACAACTCGGCTTCGACCTCAGCGCCGTCGTGGGCAAGCTGGGCAGTTCTCAGTTCGTCTTCCAGCAGGCCGCGACCTACGGGGTCAACGGCGCGCTGCTCGGCGGGCTGAGCTCCGGCTACAAGCTGGACACCACCAAGGGCGGGACCGTGGCCGGCTCGAACGGCGTCAACCAGGCCGAGAGCGAGATCCAGGCCTTCGAACAGGTCGGCCTGATCCGCACCCTGGCCGAACCGACCCTGACCGCGATCTCGGGTGAATCGGCCCGGTTCCTGGCCGGTGGCGAATATCCCGTCCCCACGGGCGAGGACACGACCGGCCGCGTCAGCATCACCTTCAAACCTTATGGTGTGGGCCTCGGCTTCACCCCGGTCGTCCTCTCCGGGGGCCGCATCTCGCTGAAGATCTCGACCGAGGTGTCCGAACTGACCAGCGTCGGCTCGATCAGCATCAGCGCGGGTTCGACCAGCTCCTCCACCTCGAACAGCATCACCGTCCCCGGCCTCAACGTCCGCCGCGCGGAGACCACCGTCGAGCTGCCGTCCGGCGGCGCGATGATGATCGCCGGCCTGCTCAAGGAGGAGGCCAAGGAGGACATCAGCTCGCTGCCGGGCCTGACCAACCTGCCGGTGCTGGGCGCGCTCTTCCGCTCCCGGGACTACCAGGACGGCGAGACCGAACTGGTGGTCATCGTCACCCCCTACCTCGTCAATCCGACCAGTCCGTCCAACCTGCAGACGCCGGCCGACGGCCTGGAAATCGCCAACGATGCGGAGACCGTCCTGCTGGGGCGCCTGAACAAGGTCTACAAGGCGCCGCCCGCCGCCGTCGCCGGACGCACCTATCAAGGACCCGTGGGCTATGTCATCGAATAGACGCGCGCTTCCCCTTCGCACCCTGCTGGCGCTTTGCCTGGCCGCCTCGGCGGCCGGTTGCGCGAGTGGCGACAAGACCGTCGAACAGACCGGGTTGCTCCCCACCGAGCACTACGCCATCGACGTCGCTCCGCACGAGGACCAGATCCTCCTGGCTCCCCACGCCCAGGCCCTTTCGCCCGCCCAGACCGCGGCCCTGCAGGACCTGGTCGCGCGCTGGCGCGACGCGGGCGACGGCCAGGTCAAGGTCGAGACCCCGAGCCGCGGCGGCGAGGAGGCCTACCGCGCGACCGCCCTGATCCAGGACGCCCTCTACAGCCTCGGCGTGCGCCCGGACCAGCTGCGGGTCACCGATTACGATCCCGGCGCCCGCATCCATCCGCCGGTCGTGGTGGGCTTCACCCGCTACACGGCCACAGGCCCGCGCTGCGGACGCAACTGGACCAGCTACACCGCCACCGCCGACAACGGGGTGACGCCCAACTTCGGCTGCGCCAACACCGCCAACGTCGCCGCCCTGGTCGCCAATCCGGGGGATCTGCTGGCCCCCCGGCCGGAAACCCCGGCCAACGCCGACCGCCGCATGGCCGTGTACGGCAAGTACGTCGAGGGCCAGACCACCTCCACCGCAAAGGACAGCCAGGCCAACGGCGCGGTCTCCAGCGTGGGTAATTAGGACGTCGAACGGTGATCAAGCCACAGCTCGGACCTGAACCGATCGAAGACGGCTTCGGCGCGGATGACGACTTCAGCGTCGTCCAGGACGATCCCTGGCGCGATGCGCCGGTCCTCAAGGACGATGCGCAGGACGACGATCCCTTCCTGACCCGGACCAGCGGATTCGACGACTTCGACCCGCCGGCCGAGGCGGCGGCGCCGTCGCGCGCGATGCAAAATCCGGTCGGCGAGCTGATCGCCGGCGCGGAGGCGGCGCTGGGCGAGGTCAGCGTGCCGCGCATCACCATCCACATCTTCTGCGAGCGCGACGAGGTGGCCCAGACCGCCCAGCACGCCGCCGAGGACCGGCGCATGGCCCGCGCGACCACCGTGGTGCGCCCCGGCGGCCTGGCCGCGGCCGTCGACTACTATCAGAACCAGCCCACCCCCTCGCTGGTCATCGTCGAGAGCCAGGACCACGGGGCGGCGATCCTGGCCCAGCTCGACCGGCTGGCCGAGGTCTGCGACCCGGGCACCAAGGTGGTGGTGATCGGCAGCCACAACGACATCGCCCTCTACCGCGAGCTGATGCGACGCGGGGTCAGCGAATACCTCGTCCCGCCGCTGCAGACCCTGCAGCTGATCCGCGCCATCACCACCCTCTACGCCGACCCTTCCGCGCCCTTCGTCGGCCGCCAGATCGCCTTCTGCGGCGCGCGTGGCGGGGTGGGGTCCTCGACCATCGCCCACAACCTGGCCTTCACCCTCACCGAGCGGATGCAGACCAGCGCGGTGATCGTCGACTTCGACCTGCCGTTCGGCACCGCCGGCCTCGATTTCAACCAGGACCCGCTGCAGGGGGTGGCCGACGCGCTCAGCCAGCCGGACCGGCTGGACCCGGTGCTGCTCGACCGGATGATGGTCCACTGCACCGACCGGCTCAGCCTGTTCGCCGCGCCGGCCAACCTGGACACCGACTACGACATCTCGCCCGAGGCGTTCGAGGAGGTGGCCAACAAGATCCGCACCACTGCCCCCTTCGTCGCCCTGGACCTGCCGCACCTGTGGTCCAACTGGATGCGCCGGATGCTGCTGGCGGCCGACGACGTGGTGATCACCGCCGCGCCCGACCTGGCGTCGCTGCGCAACGCCAAGAACATCGTCGACCTGGTCCGCGGCGCCCGCCCGAACGACGCGCCGCCGCACTTGGTGCTGAACCAGGTCGGCATGCCCGGGCGGCCCGAAATTCCGGTCAAGGACTTCGCCGAGGCCCTCGGCCTGGCCAATCCGCTGGTGCTGCCGTTCGACGCCAAGCTGTTCGGCCACGCCGCCAACAACGGCCAGATGATCGAAGAGGTCAATCCGAAGTCCAAGGCCGCCGAGGTGATGCAGCAGCTGGTCCAGCTGATCACCCGCCGCGAGGCGCCGCCGCCGCCCAAGAAGTCGGCGCTCGCCAGCCTGTTCAAGCTGAAGTAGGGCCCGGTGTTCGGCAAGCGCCCAGTCGCCGGCGATCAGAAGCCGCCCGTCCCGGGCGCGCCGCCGCCCGCGCCGTCTGGCGGATCGGGCATCGCGACCCGGCCCCAGCGGGTCGAGCCGTCGGCCAGCGCCCAGGCCCTGTCCAAGCCGGCCGATGGCCGCCGCGCCGCCGCCGAGCGCATCGCCGGCGCCCACGCCGCCCAGGCCGGGCCCAAGGCCACCTCCGGCTTCGAGCAGCTGCGCGCCGCGCAGGGCGCCCAGCCGACCGAGATCGTCCGTGAACAGAACGAGTATTTCCACGCCACCAAGACGACGATCTTCAACGCCCTGATCAACACCATCGACCTGGCCCAGCTGGCCCAGCTGGACGTCAAGGCGGCGGGCGAGGAGATCCGCGACATCGTCGCCGAGCTGGTGGCGATCAAGAACGTCTCGATGTCGGTGGCCGAGCAGGAGCACCTGGTCCAGGACATCATCAACGACGTCCTGGGCTATGGCCCTCTGGAGCCCCTGCTGGCGCGGGACGACATCGCCGACATCATGGTCAACGGGTCCGGGCGGGTGTTCATCGAAGTCAGCGGCAAGGTGCAGCTGACCAATGTCCGCTTCCGCGACAACGCCCAGCTGATGAACATCTGCCAACGGATCGTCAGCCAGGTCGGCCGCCGGGTCGACGAAAGCTCGCCGATCTGCGACGCGCGCCTGCCGGATGGCTCGCGGGTCAACGTCATCGCGCCGCCGCTGGCGCTGGACGGACCGACCCTGACCATCCGGAAGTTCAAGAAGGACAAGCTGACCATGCGCAACCTGGTCGACTATCAGTCGATCAGTCCGGAAGGCGCGCGGGTCCTGGGCGTCATCGGCGCCTCGCGATGCAACGTCCTGATCTCGGGCGGCACCGGCTCGGGCAAGACCACCCTGCTCAACACGCTCACCGCCTTCATCGACCCGACCGAGCGGGTGATCACCTGCGAAGACGCGGCCGAACTGCAGCTGCAGCAGCCGCACGTGGTGCGCCTGGAGACCCGGCCGCCGAACCTGGAAGGCACCGGCCAGATCACCATGCGCGACCTGGTCAAGAACTGCCTGCGGATGCGCCCGGAGCGGATCATCGTCGGCGAAGTGCGCGGGCCGGAGGCCTTCGACCTGCTGCAGGCGATGAACACCGGCCACGACGGCTCGATGGGCACCTTGCACGCCAACTCCCCGCGCGAGGCGATCAGCCGCCTGGAATCGATGATCACCATGGGCGGCTACGGCCTGCCGTCGAAGACCATCCGCGAGATGATCGTGGGCTCGGTCGACGTGATCATCCAGGCCGCCCGCCTGCGCGACGGCTCGCGCCGGATCACCCACGTCACCGAGGTGGTGGGTCTGGAAGGCGAGGTGATCATCACCCAGGACCTGTTCATCTACGAGATCACGGGCGAAGACGACAACGGCGGCGTCATGGGCCGTCACCGCTCCACCGGCATCGCCCGTCCGCGCTTCTGGGACCGCGCCCGCTACTACGGGCTCGAGCGCGAGCTGGCCGAGGCGCTGGACGCGGCGGAATAGGCGATGAACCTGGTGCTCCTCATCGTCGTGGCGGTCCTCGGCTTCGCCGCGGTCGCGGGCGTAGGCCTGGTCTTCGCCGGCGGCGGTCCCAGCGCGCGCATGGTCAAGCGCACCCAGTCGATCACCGCCGCGCCCCAGCGCACGGATCGAACCGCCAGGGGCCGCGCCGCGCCCATCGACGCCGGCCAGCGCCGCAAGCAGATTCTCAAATCCCTGAAAGAGCAGGAGAGAATCCAGCGACAGGCCTCGGTCACCCTGGCCGCCCGGCTCCAGCAGGCCGGGCTGAACGCCACCGTGCCCCAGTTCTGGATCGTCAGCGGCGTGATCGGCGCGGTGGCGCTCGCGGCCACACTGCTTCTGCGGGCCAACATCTTGATCTGCGCGGGCGCGACCTTCGCCGCCGCCTTTGGCCTGCCGCGCTGGATCGTGGGCTTCCTGGCCAAGCGCCGCACGGCCAAGTTCACCGCCGCATTCGCCGACGCCATCGACATCGTCGTACGCGGCATCCGCTCGGGCCTGCCGGTGGGCGACTGCCTGAAGATCATCGCCCGCGAGAGCCCGCAGCCGCTGTCTGCCGAATTCAGCCGACTGGTCGAGAACCTGGCCATGGGCCTGACCATGGAGCAGGGGCTGGAGAAGATGTACGAGCGCATGCCCACCTCGGAACTGCGCTTCTTCACCATCGTCCTGGCCATCCAGTCCAAGACCGGCGGCAACCTGGCCGAGGCGCTGGCCAACCTGTCGACCGTGCTGCGCGCCCGCAAGCTGATGCGCGAGAAGATCAAGGCGCTGTCCTCCGAAGCGACCGCCTCGGCCTTCATCATCGGCTCGCTGCCGCCGTCGGTGATGCTGCTGATCACCGTCACCACCCCGTCCTACATGAAGCTGATGTTCACCGATAACCGGGGCCAGCTGATGCTGCTGGGCGGCGCGATCTGGATGTCGATGGGCATCTTCGTCATGCGCCGGATGATCAACTTCAAGTTCTGAGGGGCCCGCGATGTTCTCCGAAATCGCCGGCGCGATCCTGAACTTCAACAACATGTTGCTGGGCCTGGTCGGCCTGGTGACCTTCGCCACGGTGCTGACCCTGGCCTCGCCGCTGATGAACCGGTCGAACCTGGAAGGGCGGCTGAAGTCGGTGGCCAACCGGCGCGAGGAGCTGCGCCGGCGCTCGCGCGAAGCCCTAGCCCAGAAGGGTGGGGCGACGGCGGCCACCCTGCGCCACACCGACGCAGGCCTCTACAAGACCATCGTCGACCGCCTCCAGCTCTCGCGCCTGCTGGAGGACACGGCGGTGGTCGAGAAGCTGGCCCAGGCCGGCTTCCGCGGGCCCCGGCCGGTGACCACCTTCTATTTCTTCCGCTTCATCACCCCGTTCGTGTTCGCCGCCGTGGCCGCGGTCTATCTGTTCCTGATCAACGGCTTCCACCTGCCGGTGATGTCCAGGATATGCATCTGCATCGGCGGGCTGACGCTCGGCTACTACGCGCCCAACGTCTACATCTCGAACATGGCCTCGCGCCGGCGCGAATCGATCGTCGCCGGCTTCCCCGACTCCCTCGACCTGCTGCTGATCTGCGTCGAATCGGGCATGTCGATCGAGGCCGCGCTGCAGAAGGTGAGCCAGGAAATCGGCGGCGCCTCGATCGAACTGGCCGAGGAACTGTCGCTGCTGGTGGCCGAGCTGTCCTACCTCCCCGACCGCCGCCTCGCCTATGACGGCCTCGCCCGCCGGACCAACAACCCCGGCGTCAAGTCGGTGGCCACCGCCATGATCCAGGCCGAGCGCTACGGCACCCCTCTGGGCGCCGCGCTGCGGGTCATGGCCAAGGAGAACCGGGAGCTGCGCCTTGCGGCGGCCGAGAAGAAGGCCGCGGCCCTGCCGGCCCAGCTGACCGTGCCGATGATCCTGTTCTTCCTGCCGGTGCTGTTCGTGGTGATCCTGGGACCGGCGATCATCAAGGTCCAGGACATCCTCGGCCACAAGCACGGCTGAGCGCCGCGCGCGGACGCGGCGTCGGGTGTCTACCCGCCCGCGCCCTTCAACCGGCTCCAGCTGTGGTCCGAGGCGGTCGACGCGGCCGTGGTCGCCGTCGTCGGCGTGGAGACCGCCTGCAGATAGGCGAGGTCGGCGTCGGCCTGGGCCGGCGGCAGGTCCTCGCGCAGCAGCTTTTCCGCCTCGGCCAGCTTGCCCTGCAGGCCGAGGATCAGGGTCAGGTTCTGGCGCACCTGCAGGCTCGCGCCCGGCTGGGCGACGGCGCGGCGGAGCAGGATCTCGGCCTGGGGCGCGTCACCCTTGGCGGCGATCGCCATGGCCATGTTGGACAGCACCGCCGGGTTGTCCGGCGACAGGGCCAGCGCCTGGCGCCAGGCCGCCTCGGCGTCGTCGTCCCGCTGGACCTGGCTGTAGGCCACCCCGATCAGCGACAGCGGCCGCCAGTCGCTAGGCGCCATCGCCAGCGCCTTCTTGGCCGGATCGACGGCGTAGAAACCCTGGCCTTCGGCCACGAAGGCCCGGGCGGTCTCCATCAGGGCGTCGAAATTGTTGGGATCGATCACCAGCACCTGCTGGGCGGTCTGGGCCGCCTCGGCGTACTGGCCGCAGGCCCGCAACGCGGCGGCGAGGCGTACGCCGGCGAAGGCGTCCTTCGGGTCGATGCCGACCTCCCGCGCCCAGAAGGCCGCGCGGGCCAGGGGTTCCATCCGTTCGGCCTGGGCGCGTTCCTCGGCGGTCGCCTTGCGCCGGGCCGGCTCAGCCGGGGCGGTGGCCTGGCCGGTGGTAGCTTGGCCGGTGGTGGTCTGGCCGGATGCGGCGGCCGAGGTCCCGGCGGTCGCCTGGGTGGCGGCCGTCGCGGCCAGCGGCGCGAGGCTTGTCACCATCACGGCGGTTGCGGCGAGGAGAAGCTTGCGACACATCAGGTGGGCGCTCCGGCGAGGCGGCGATGGCGCGGATCATCGGTCGCGCCGCCTCAATGAAGCGTTAAGCTTGACGAAATCTTACCGGGTTAGGGCCGCCGCATGACCGATGTGCTTCTGAGCGCCGCCGAGGGCGAGCCGACGCCGATCCACCCTCTGACCGAATCCAAGCTCGCCGGCTTCCTGGCCACCCAGCCGCCGAACGCGGCCCGGGCGGCGCAGCTCGCCGGGTTCAAGGCCAAGGCCGGCCAGGTGCTGGCGACGCCGGGGGCGGAGGGCGACCTCGCCCTGATCGGCCTCGGCGAGGGCGCGCGGCCCGACGCGATGGCCATGCGGGCCCTGCCGGTGCGGCTGCCGGCCGGGGACTATCGTTTCGCGGGGGCCGTCGAGGGGCTCGATCCCGAGCACGTCGCCTTGGCCTGGGCGCTCGGGGCCTACGCCTTCGACCGCTACAAGAAGACCCCCGCGGAGCCGCGCGCGCGGCTGGTCGTCGAGCCGGGCGTCGACCTGGACGAGGTCCGCCAGATCGCCCAGGCCTGCGCGCTCGTCCGCGACCTGGTCAACACCCCGGCCAACGACATGGGCCCGACCGAGCTGGAGATGGCCGCGCGCGAAGTGGCCGAGGCGTTCGGCGCGCAGATCGCGGTCGTGGCCGGCGACGAGCTTCTGCAGGCCAACTATCCGGCCATCCATGCCGTGGGCCGCGCGGCCGACCCTACCCGCGCGCCGCGGATGATCGAGATCAGCTGGGGCGAGCTGGGCCACCCGCGCGTCGCCCTGGTCGGCAAGGGGGTGGTGTTCGACACCGGCGGGCTCGACCTCAAGCCCTCGGCCGGCATGCGGCTGATGAAGAAGGACATGGGCGGCGCGGCGCACGCCCTGGCGCTCGGCCGGATGGTGATGGCGCGGCGCCTGCCGGTGCGGCTCTCCATCCTGCTGCCGGTGGTCGAGAACGCCGTCTCCGGCGACGCCATGCGGCCGGGCGACGTGCTGGCCTCGCGCAAGGGGCTCTCCGTCGAGGTCGGCAACACAGACGCCGAAGGCCGGCTGATCCTGGCCGACGCCCTGACCCGGGCGGCCGAGCTGGAGCCGGAGCTGACCATCGACCTGGCGACCCTCACCGGCGCGGCGCGGGCGGCCCTGGGGCCGCAGGTGATCCCCTTCTACACCGCCGACGACGCCCTGGCCGACGAGATCGCCGCGGCGAGCCGGCAGGTGGGCGATCCCGCCTGGCGCATGCCGCTCTGGGCCGGCTACGAGGACGCGCTCGACAGCGACATCGCCGACCTGAAGAACGACCCCGACGCCTGGGCCCAGGCCGGATCGGTCACCGCGGCCCTGTTCCTGCAGCGGTTCGCGCCGAGGACGGCCTGGGTCCACCTCGACATCTTCGCCTGGAATCCGCGGGGCCGGCCCGGCTTGCCCGCCGGCGCGGAGGCCCAGACCATCCGCGCCCTCTATGCGGTCTTGAAGGCGCGCTACGCATGAGCGCGCTCGACCCCCGCCTGACCCTGGCGCGCGGCGACCTGGCGGCTGCCGCGCTGGAGGGGATCGTCCCGGCCGACCGCTACGCCACGCCGCTCGCCCTGGCGTGCGCGGTCCCGGCGACGGGACTCCGTCGCGCGCCGGCGCCCGAGGCCGAGCAGGTCGACCAGCTGTTGTTCGGCGAGGCCTTCGAGGTGCTGGACGAGGCCGGCGGCTGGGCCTGGGGTCAGGCGCGGCGGGACGGCTATGTGGGGTTCGTGGAGCGCGCGGCGCTGGACCGGCCGGGCCCGCGGCCCACGCACCGGGTCTCGGCGCTGCGCGCCTACGCCTTCGCCGAGCCCGCCATCAAGTCGCGCGCGAGCGGCCCGCTGTCGATCAACGCCCTGGTCGCCCTGGGCCAGCGGGAGGGCCGGTTCGGCCATGTCGAGGGCCTGGGCTGGCTGTTCGAGCACCAGCTGGCCCCGATCGGCCAGGTCGAGACCGATTTCGTCGCTATCGCCGAGCGGTTCGTCGGCGCGGCCTATCTGTGGGGCGGCCGTGAGGCTGAGGGCGTCGACTGTTCGGGCCTGGTCCAGCAGGCCCTGCTGGCCTGCGGCTGTGGCTGCCCACGCGACACCGACCTGCAGCAGGGGCTCGGCGCGGCGGTCGAGGCGAGCGCGCTGCGGCGCGGGGACCTGGTGTTCTGGCGCGGCCACGTGGCCATCATGGTGGACGCGTCGCGCATCGTGCACGCCAACGGCCACCACGCGGCCGTCGTGATCGAGCCTCTGGCCGAGGCGACGGCGCGCATCTTCGCCGCCGGCTCGGGCCAGCCGATCGCCTACAGGCGGATCTGAAGCCTACTTCTTGGCCGTCGCCGCCGGGGCCGCCGCCGCGGCGGTCGAAGCCGCCGCGCCAGACGCGGCCGCGCCCGAGGCGCTCGCGCCGCCGGCCGCCGTGGCGGTCGCCGCGGGGTTCGGGGCCGGAATCGGCAGGTTCGAGCCCAGGGTGTGCAGGTAGGCGATGACGTTGATCCGGTCCTGGCGCTGCTTCAGGCCGACGAAGGTCATCTTGGTGCCGTCGATGTACTTCTGCGGCGCAGTGATGAAGTCGTTGATGTGCTCGTAGTCCCACACGGGCTGCTTGGCCCCGAAGGCCTTCATCCCGTCGGAGTAGGCGAAGCCGGGGTGGCTGCCGGGCGCACGGCCCAAGACGCCATAGAGGTTCGGGCCGGTCATGTTCGGGCCGCCCTGGTCGAAGTTGTGGCAGGACTGGCACTTGGCGGTGATGGTCTTGCCGGCCGCGACGTCGGCCTTGGGCAGTTCCGTGCCCCAGTCGATCGGAGCTTCGACCGCCGGGCCGCCGCCGCCGGCCTCGGTCGAGACGGCGATCGCATAGCCCGCCTTGGCCGGCGGCTCATACTTGAAGATGATGTTCGAGAGTTCGCCCAGGCCAAAGATGGCCAGCCCGGTCGCCAGCACAGCGCCAGCGATCTTGTTGAAGCCCAGCTCGTCGCTCATCCCGTTCGTCAGCCCCTAAGCCGTGGCGCACGGTATAAGAATCCCGCGCCTATTCCTTGCGCTCGCGTCTCTGACACGCTACCGGCCCTCGCGCAACCGGCCAATTAGCCTTGGCGCCGCGCGAAAAGCGCCGCGCCTCTCCCAGGGATAGAATGCGTCCAATCGTCCTTATTCCCACGCGTATGGCGGCCACCCGGTTGCCGGGAAAGCCGCTGGCCGACATCGGCGGCGAGCCGCTGATCGTACGTGTGCTGCGACAGGCCGAGGCCGCCGGCGTCGGTCCGGTGGCGGTGGCCGCGGGCGACGCGGAGATCGTGGCCGCGGTCGAGGCGGCGGGCGGGCGCGCCGTCCTGACCGACCCGGACCTGCCGTCCGGCTCGGACCGGGTGCTGGCCGCGCTGGAGGCCCTGGACCCCGAGCGGCGGCACGACGTGGTGATCAACCTGCAGGGCGATATCCCCTTCTTCGACCCCGCCCTGGTCCAGGCCTGCGCCGGCCTGCTGGACCGCGAGCCGTCGTGCGACATCGCCACCCTCGTCGTGGCCGAACGCGGCCCCGAAGAGCGCACCGACCCGGACGTTCCCAAGGCGATCCTGGCGTTGCCGGAGGGGGCCGTCGCCGGCCGCGCGCTCTATTTCACCCGTTCGACCCTCTACGGCGACGGGCCGGTCTGGCGGCACATCGGCATCTACGGCTATCGGCGCGAGGCGCTGGAGCGGTTCTGCGCCACGCCGCCCTCGCCGCTGGAGCGGCGGGAGAAGCTGGAGCAGCTGAGGGCGCTGGAGCTCGGCCTTTCGATCTGGGCCGCGGTGGTCGAGGCCGCGCCGATCGAAGTCAACAATCCCGCCGACCTGGCCGCGGCGCGGGCGCATGCGGAGCAGAACCGATGAACGGGCTTGCGAAGTCGATGCTGAAGATCGCCTTCCAGGGCGAGCCGGGCGCCAACAGCCACGAAGCCTGCCGCAGCCATTTCCCGGACTACGCGCCCTATCCCTGCGCCACCTTTGAGGATGCGTTCGAGGCGGTGAGGACCGGCGTCTGCGCCCTTGGCATGATCCCGGTCGAGAACTCGATCGCCGGGCGGGTCGCGGACGTGCACCACCTGCTGCCCCGCTCTGGCCTGACCATCGTCGGCGAGCGGTTCAAGCCGATCCGCTTCCACCTGATGGCCAATCCGGGGACCCGGCTGGCCGCGGTCAAGACCGTGGCCTCGATGCCCATCGCGCTCGGCCAGTGCCGCAAGGTGCTGCGCAAGCTGAAGGTGGCCACCGAGGCGGCGGGCGACACCGCTGGCGCGGCCAAGGCCCTGGCCGAACGCCCCGATCCCAGCCGCGCGGCGATCGCGCCGGAACTCGCGGCCCAGATCTACGGGCTTGAGATCCTGATGCGCGACATCGAGGACGAGAAGCACAACACCACCCGGTTCCTGGTGATGAGCGCCGAGCGCCGGCCGCCCCGCCCGGCCGCCGGCGTCGCCTGCGTGACCAGCTTCGTCTTCCGCGTCCGCAACATCCCGGCGGCTCTCTACAAGGCCCTCGGTGGGTTCGCGACCAACGGCGTCAACATGACCAAGCTGGAAAGCTACATGGAGAACGGCGCCTTCACCGCGACCTTCTTCTACGCCGAGGTCGACGGCCGGCCGGAGGACGCCCCGCTGGCCCGCGCCTTCGAGGAACTGGGCTTCTTCTCCGAGAAGTTCGAGATCCTCGGGGTCTATCCGGCCGACCCCTACCGGGAGAAGGCGGGGCGCTGAATCAGGCCTCGACCTGCGTCGCGAAGTCGATCCCGCGCCGCTCCGGCCCCAGGAAGGTCACGATGGCGATGACCACGGCGACCGCGCCGGCCACCAGGGCGAGCGCCAGGCTGTAGTTGTCGCCCCGCGCCTCGGCGATCTGGGCCTGCCAGACGGCGTTGCCCGAGGCCAGCAGGTTGCCGAGCTGGTAGGCGAAGCCGGGGAAGGCGCCGCGCGCGTCGGCGGGCGACAGCTCGTTCAGGTGCACCGGGATCACCCCCCATGCGCCCTGGACCATCACCTGCATGGCGAAGGCGCCGGCGGCTAGCATCGCGACCGTGTGCGAGAAGGCCCACAGCGGCAGGATGGCCAGCGAGAGGACCGCCGCGATCACGATCGCCCAGCGCCGGCCGATCTTCTCCGACCAGGCCCCGAAGGCCAGGCCGCCGACGATGGCGCCGAGGTTCATGATCACCGTCAGCGTCCCGACCGTGCGTGTGTCCAGGTGATGCTGCTTCTGCAGGAAGGTCGGATAGAGGTCCTGGGTGCCGTGGCTGAGAAAGTTGAAGGCGGTCATCAGCACCACGACGTAGAGCGCCGTCTTCCAGTGCTTGCGGAAGGCCCACAGGCCGCAGAGCGCGATCGGGGCGTCGATGAAATAGACCCACTTGAGCATGGCCGACTTGTCGACCGCGCCGACGATCGCCGGCCCCATGGCGACGGCCAGGGCCGCCAGGCCGACGCCCAGCAGCACCCAGGGGCTGCGTCTCGGCATGGCGTGGCGCTGGGCCTCGAACACCGGGGATTCCTTGACCCCCACGCGCAGCAGCACCACCAGCAGCGCCGGGACCAGGCCGACCATGAACATGCCGCGCCAGCCGATCCGGTCGAACAGGAAGAAGAACACCAGCGAGGCGAGGAGGTAGCCCGCCGCATAGCCCTCCTGCAGCAGGCCGGAGATGAAGCCGCGCGCCTTGGGCGGGATGGACTCCATGGCCAGCGAGGCGCCGATGCCCCATTCGCCGCCCATGGCGAAGCCGAAGGCCGTGCGCAGGATCAGCAGCACCGTCAGGCTGGGCGCGAAGGCCGAGGCGAACTCCAGCACCGAATAGAGCAGGATGTCGATCATCAGCACCGGCCGGCGGCCGTAATGGTCGGCCAGCATGCCGAACACCAGCGCGCCGAACGGCCGGGCGGCGAGGGTCAGGGTGCTGGCGATCGCCACCGCCGCGACGTTGGTGTGGAACTCCTTGGCGATGGCGCCGAACATGAACACCATGAGGAAGAAGTCGAAGGCGTCCAGCGTCCAGCCAAGGAAGCTGGCCGCGACCGCGCTCCACTGATGGCGGTCCAGGCCCCGCGCTTGCGATATTGACGCCATCCACGCCCCCCTACTGCCCGCCGTACACGCTGCGGGCGCGCTCAAACTGTTATCTTCGGCGCGCTAAGTCCAGGCCGGCCGACGACGGCTTGCCGGACGCGGTTCGGGCCTGCAGGAATGGCCGGGCTGGGGAGTGGGCGATGGCGGAATCGGACCTGGGCCGCGCGGCGGACGCGGAGCGCATGCGCGGCTACTTCGCCGTCCAGCTGCTGTTGGCGGCGCGCGTGGCTGAGCTGCGCGGCTTGCCGCTGGGCGACGCGGCGCTCTCGGTGACCAACCTGCACCGGCGATTCGGCCTGGGCCGTCCCGAACAGGGGGCCGCGCCGGCCTGGGCGGACTATGCCGAAAGGCTGCAAGGGCTGGCGTCGGCCGAACAGCGGCTGGACTGGACGGTGGGGTTCTTCGCCGCCCGGCCCCCGGAGGCTCCGCCAGAAGGTCATGTCCGCTTCGGCTGCTTCAGCTTCGAGCCGCCGGACGCTGACGGCGCGGTGCGGATCCACTTCAACAACCGCGACAGCGCGGACGGGATCGGCCCCTTGGCCAGCGCCAAGAGGCCGGCGCGCCTGGCCGAGCTGTCCGACATGTTCGCCTGCCTGCGGCGCGACTATCCGTCGGCCCGGACGGTCAACGGCGGCTCGTGGCTCTACAACCTCGACGCCTACCAGCGCCTGTTCCCGCCCGAGTACGCGGCCTCGCGATCCCGGCCCGAGCGGCTGCGGCTGACCGGCACGTCGAGCTGGGGCCAGTTCCTGGACCATAGGGGCGAGGTGAAGGCGCCGGTCCGGCAGGCGTTCATCGACAACCTCGATGGACTCGACCCGCTGGCGCCCTGGCGCGCCTTTCCGTTGCACGCCCTGACGGCGCGCGCGCCCGTCGAGCGGTTCTACGACTTCTACGGCCGCGAGCGGTCCTGAAGCCGCCCGCCGGTCAGTCCTGCTCGGCCCAGGCCTTGATCAGCTGGTGGGCGATGGCCATGGCGCCGGGCGCGAAGACGCCGGGGATCTCGCCGGCCAGAAGCTTGCGCGTCTCCGCCCGGGTGAACCAGCGCACCTCGTCCAGTTCGGTCTGGTCGGGCGTCGCCTCGTCGTCCGCGACGTCGGCCAGCAGGCCGATCATCAGCGAGGAGGGGTAGGGCCAGGGCTGGGTCGAGTGGTAGCGGACCGAGACCGCCGTCAGGCCCGCCTCCTCCTTCAGCTCGCGCGCGCAGGCCTCCTCGATCGCCTCGCCCGGCTCCAGGAAGCCGGCCAGGGCCGAGTACATACCCTTGGGCCAGGCCGCCTGGCGACCCAGGAGGCACTTCTCACCGTGGATCGGCAGCATGATCACCACCGGGTCGGTCCGGGGGAAGTGTTCGGTGCGGCAGGCCTCGCACACCCGCTTCCAGCCGCCGTCGACGGGCACGCTCGGCTGGCCGCAGGCCGAGCAGAAGCCGTGCCGGCGGCGCCACTCGAACACGCTCTTGGCCGTGGCCAGGATCGCGGCGTCCTCTGGCGGCAGGCGAAGGGCGATGGCGCGCAGGTCCTCGAACCGTCCGAAGCCGGCCAGGGGCCCGTCGACCGGGTCGGCCGTGCTCTCCAGGTCGATGGCGAAGACCGCGGTCTCTTGCCACAGGCCCATGAACAGGACCCGCTCGTCGCCGGCCGCGATCTCCCGCGCCAGGGTGATCGGCAGGTAGGCGATCCGCACCGCCGGCTCGCCCGACGGGGCGTTCTCGACCAGCGGACGGCCATTCCATATGGCCACGGCCAGCGATTCCGGATCGTTCAGTCGCGCGCGCAGCCAGTCGGTGTCGGATCGCCGCTCGCTCGCCCGGTCGAGCGGGTTGCCGGCGAATGTGTTGGTGATGGTCGAAAGGGGCATGGCCCTGCTTACCAAAGCCGGCCCTCGTGCGCGAGGGTCCGAAGACGGCTTGGGGCGCGCGGGCTTGCGTCGAGGCCGCCTAGCCGCGATATAGGGCGCGGAGGCTGGCGGCGGGCGGAGTCCTCGCCAACCCGGTCAGGTCCGGAAGGAAGCAGCCGTAACGAGTTTCGCTTCGGGTCGCCGTCCAGTCTCCACCTACCCCCGATCGGACCCGCCTTCCGATCCCGCTTTTGCATCGCCCCAATA
Source organism: Caulobacteraceae bacterium (assembly GCA_031291645.1). Lineage (GTDB taxonomy): Bacteria > Pseudomonadota > Alphaproteobacteria > Caulobacterales > Caulobacteraceae > Poindextera. The sequence continues at coordinate 24,643 of JARLIQ010000070.1, forward strand.
TTCGTCATCCTGAGCCGCATCCGCCAGGATGGCCGAGTCGAAGGACGCCCGTCACCCGCGATGGCCGACGAAGACCTCATGCCCGAAGCCGAAACGCCGGAGCGCGATCCGGACACCTCGGACATGTTCGGCGCGCCCGCCGCGGCGCCCAAGGCCGCGCCGGCCGCCGAGGGGCGCGAAGGCAAGGCCTACCAGGTCCTTGCGCGCAAATACCGGCCCCAGACCTTCGAGGACCTGATCGGCCAGGAGGCGATGGTGCGCACCCTGCGCAACGCCTTCAGCAGCGGCCGCATCGCCCACGCCTTCATGCTCACCGGCGTGCGGGGGGTGGGCAAGACCACGACCGCGCGCCTGCTGGCGCGGGCGCTGAACTACGAGAGCGAGACCGTCCACCAGCCATCGCTCGACCTGGAGACTCTGGGCGTCCACTGCCAGGCGATCATCGACGGGCGGCACATGGACGTGCTGGAACTCGACGCCGCCAGCCGCACCAAGGCCGACGAGATGCGCGAGCTGCTGGATGGGGTGCGCTACAGCCCCGCCGAGGCGCGCTACAAGGTCTACATCATCGACGAAGTGCACATGCTCTCGACGGCGGCGTTCAACGTGCTGCTCAAGACGCTGGAAGAGCCGCCGCCGCACGCCAAGTTCATCTTCGCCACCACCGAGATCCGCAAGGTGCCGGTGACCATCCTCTCGCGCTGCCAGCGCTTCGACCTGCGCCGGGTCGAGCCGGAGGTGATCATCGAGAACCTGAAGAGCATCCTGGGCAAGGAGCACGCCTCGGTCGACGACGAGGGCCTGACCCTGATCGCCCGAGCGGCGGAGGGGTCGGTGCGCGACGCCCAGTCGCTGCTGGACCAGGCCATCGTCCAGGCCGAGGGCGGGGCGATGGTCACCGCCGCGGTGGTGCGCGACATGCTGGGCCTGGCCGATCGGGCCCAGACCATCACCCTGTTCGAGCTGGCCATGAGGGGGCAGGCGGGCGAGGCGATCGAAGCCTTCCGCACCCTTTACGGCTATGGCGCCGATCCGGTGGTCGTGATGCTGGACCTGCTGGACCACGCCCACGGCGCGGCGGTGGCCAAGGCCCTGGGGCCGGACGCCCTGGGCCTGCCCAAGGAACAGGCGGCCCGGCTGGCGGCGATCGGCGCCCAGGCCTCGGCCGGGACCCTCTCGCGCACCTGGCAGATGCTGCTCAAGGCCCACGACGAGGCGCGCCGCGCCCCCGACCCCAAGGCGGCGGTCGAGATGGCGCTGATCCGCCTGTGCTACGTCGCCGACCTGCCGGGGCCGGAGGAGGCGCTGAAGGCCCTGCGCGACGGCGCGCCGGTCGGCGGCGGCCAGCCGGCTCCGTCCGCGCCCGGCCCGTCCGGTGGCGGCCACGGCGGCGGCGCGGCCCACGCCTTCGCCGCCCAGGCCCGGCCCGCGGCGGCTCCGCCGCCCCAGCCGCAGTCGTTCGACGAGGTCGTCGCCCTGATCGACGCCAAGCGCGAGATCGGGTTGAAGCTGGACGTCGAGCGCTTCGTACGGCCCATCAGCTTTCGCCCCGGCGCCATCACCTTCGAACCGGCGCCCGGCGCGCCCGCCAACCTCGCCGGCCGGCTGGTCTCGCGGCTGAAGGAATGGACCGGCCAGCCGTGGCTGGTGGCCGCCGAGGGCGGCGGTGGCGCGGAAAGCGCCTGGGAGCGGCAGAAGCGCGAGGAACGCGAGGCCCGCGCCCAGATCGAGGCCGACCCCTTCGTCCGCTCGGTGATGGACACCTTCCCCGGCGCGGAGATCGTCGGCGTCAGGATGATGGCGACGCCGGACGCCGCCCCGCCGCCCGAGGAACCCGCCGAGGACGACGATTAGCTCGTAGTGCCGATTTAGCTATTTGAGCCAGAGCATGATGGATGCGAGGACGACGAAGCCCATGAAGGTTTCGGCGAGCTTGTCGTATCGGGTTGCGATGCGTCGGCAGTGCTTGATGCGCTTGAAGAAGTTCTCGACGCGGTTTCGCTCCTTGTAGAGGTCCTTGTCGTAGGCGTGCTGTCGCTTGCGGTGACGCCGGGGCGGTATGACCGGATCGCCGCCCTGGTCGATGATCTTCTGGTAGAGCCGGTCGGCGTCGTAGGCCTTGTCGGCCAGGACGTTTTGCGCCGCCACGCCTTCGATCAGGTCGCACGCCGGCGCCATGTCGTTCTGCTGGCCAGGGCCCAGGATGAGGCGGACTGGCAGGCCCAAGGCGTCTACGCAGACGTGAAGCTTGGTCCCGAAGCCGCCGCGAGAGCGGCCAAGCGCCTGGGCGTCCTGTCCCCCCTTTTTTTGGGCGCGCCGGCGGCTTGGGCGTGGGCCCGGATGACGCTGGCGTCCAGCATCACCCACTCCAGGTCTGGCTCGGCGGCCACCGCCTCGAAGATGCGGTTCAGCACCCCCATCTCGATCCAACGGTAGTAACGCCGCTTCACCGACTGATAGGGGCCGAACCGCTCGGGAAGGTCGCGCCAGCGCCCGCCTGAACGGGCCATCCACAACAGCGCGTCGATGAACCGCCGCCCGTTGCTGCGCGGGCCGCGCTTGCCCTTCAGCCCTCCCGGAACGAACGGCTTGATCCGCTCCCACTGATCGTCACGAAGAACTTCACCTTCCAAGGCCGCCTCCAAAAAGCAGCCTTGAATCAGAACTCGCGATCCACCGGAATCCCTAAATCGGCACCACGACCTAGAGCGGGCCCTCGGAAATGTGCGAAGGGGTTTTCCGCCCGCAACCCGCTCTAACTCTTTAGAATCGATCACGTTTATGATTTTGGATTGATTCAATCCAAAATCATCGTGATCTAGGTGCGGACGGCGGCCCCGCCCTAGGTTCCGGCCTTGGCCGCCTCGCGGGCCATCATCTCGGCGCGCCAGCGCTCGACGTTGGCCAGGCCCTCGGGCACGGCGAACTTCACCATCCGGGCGAAGTCGAGGCTGATCGCGGCGACGATGTCGGCCATGGTGACGCGCTCGCCGGCGATGAAGGGGTGGGCCGCGAGCTGGCGGTCGAACAGGCGCAGGGACCGTTCGGCGGCCTGGCGGTTGTTGGCCGCCACCTCGGGCGATTGGGTCTCCAGGGCGGCTAGCGCCGGGTGGGCGTGGCGCACGGCCATCATCAGCGGCGTGGCCACCATCATCTCGGCGCGGCGGGTCCACATCTCGATCAGCGCCGTCTCCTTCGGATCGCGCCCGAACAGGTTCGGCTCGGGATAGACGCTCTCCAGGTAGCGGCAGATGGCCAGGGATTCGGTGATGGTCGTCCCGTCGTCCAGCTCCAGCGCCGGCACGTTGGCGATGCCGGTCTTGGCCAGGTAGTCGCGCGTCCGGTGCTCGCCCTTGAACACGTCCAGATTGATCACCTCGACGTCGTCTATGCCCTTCTCGGCCATGAACCAGCGCACCCGGCGCGGGTTGGGGGCGCGGAAGCTGTCGTAGAGTTTCATCGGCGTTCGTCCCTTGGTTTTGCGCCAGTCAACCACGCCGGCGGGCCCGGGCGAAGGGCCCGTTACCGCGATTTAACTTGGTTTCGGCGGGCGTCGGCCGCTTCATCCGCCCCGTAAGGCGAGGGCGAGAGGTCCGCGCCACCTTGGGGTGTGACCGGTGTCCTTGGCGCTATCGACGCTGATCTACGAGTGGCGACGCTACCTGGCGGCGATCATCGCCCTGGCCTTCTCGGGCCTGCTGATCCTGGCCCAGGTCGGGCTGTTCGCCGGCATCGCCGACGCCTTCACCGCCACCATCGACCGCTCGCGCGCCGAGATCATGGTGATGTCGCCCCAGTCCGAGAGCCTGATGGGCGACGGCCAGGGCCTGCCGGCCCGGGTCGAGCCGCTGATCTACCTCAATCCCCAGGTCGCCGACGTCCGGCCGATGGACGGCGACGGCGCCCTCTGGCGCAACCACCCGGCCCCCGGCCAGAAGCTGGCCCACACCTTCGTCCAGCTGTTCACCGTCGGGACCGAGCCCGGGGCGGTGGACCTGCCGACCGACTACACCGAGGCGACGCGGGTGGCGCTGATGGAGCCCTACGCGGTGGCCGTCGACGCGACCGCGCTCGGCCAGCTCGGGGTCAAGCTGGGCGACCAGGCGACGCTGAACGGCAAGACGGTGACCGTGCGGGCGGTGCTGCGCAACTATCCGAACGTGGCCCAGGCCACGGTCTTCGTCTCGCGCGACACGATGCGGCTCCTGGGCATGGGCGACAAGGGCGACCACGTGGGCCCGCTGCTGGTGCGGATCGCCGACCCGGCCAAGGCCATCGAGGTGCGCGACGAACTGAACGCCAACAGCCACGGCCTCTACCGCGCCTGGACCCGCCAGGAGCTGTCCAAGGCCAACCAGAGCGCCATCCTGACCAAGGACATCATCGGCGTGCTCCTGGTGTTCTCGGTGATCCTGGGCGCGGGCATCGGCACCGGCATCACCTGGCAGACCCTGCGCGGGGCGATCTTCGCCAACATCAAGGAGTTCGCCTCCCTGCGCGCGCTCGGCGTCTCGATGGGCGCGCTGCGGATGATCGTCATCGAGCTCAGTTTCTGGGTCGGGATCGCGGGACTGCTGGCCGCCGGCCTCTTCGTCTGGGGCGTCTCGCTGCTCGCCGGCTACGCGGGCCTGCCGATGACCTTTCCGCCGCAGATGGTCGGGGCGACGGCCGTGCTGCTGGTGCTGATCGCGGTGGGATCGGGCTTCCTGTCGCTCGGCGTGCTCAAGCAAAGCCAGCCCGCGGACCTGCTGCGATGAGCCTTCCGCCGCCCGCCCTTCAGGCCCACGGCCTGCGCAAGAGCTTCAAGACCGGCCGCACCCGCATCGAGGTGCTGCGCGGCGTGGACTTCGACGCCCGCCATGGCGAGCTGACCCTGGTGATGGGCCCGTCCGGCTCGGGCAAGTCGACCCTGGTGGCGACCCTCTCGGGCCTGCTGCGTCCCGACGAGGGCGAGGTGACGGCGCTCGGCCAGGACCTCTGGAGCCAGAGCCCGGGCCGCATCGACCGGTTCCGGCTGGATCACTGCGGCTTCATCTTCCAGGGCTTCAACCTGTTCCCTGCCCTGACCGCGGCCCAGCAGATCGAGGTGGTGCTGCGCCATCAGGGCCGCCCGCGCGACGAGGCCCGCCGGATCGCGGCCGAGGCGCTGGACGAGGTCGGCATGACCCGGCGGCTCGGCCAGCGGCCCTCCGAGCTTTCCGGCGGCGAGAAGCAGCGGGTGGCCATCGCCCGGGCCCTCGCCAAGCAGCCGCGCCTGCTGTTCGCCGACGAGCCGACCTCGGCCCTCGACGGCGAGAACGGCCAGGTGGTCATCCGCCTGCTGCAGCGCGCCGCCAAGGCCCACGACGCGGCCGTGGTCTGCGTCACCCACGACCCTCGGCTGGAGGTCTTCGCCGACCGGGTCATCCATATCGAGGACGGCCGCATCCTGGACGACCGGCGCGCCGCGCCGTCGCCGGCCCCGGCCGCCGCCAGCCTGCTTGAAGGAGCCCGAGCCTGATGTCCGCCCTGATCCGCCGCCCCGTCTTCTGGCTCGCCGTGCTCGCGGTGGTCGTCGTCGGCTCGATCGGCGGCGCCCTGGCGCTCGGCGCCAAGGGCCGCGCCGCCCACGCCGCCGCCAAGCCGGCGGCCGACACCCCCTACGCCGCCATCGCGGCCGGCAAGGCCGACGTCGAGGGCGGGCTGATCCAGGTCGCCGCCCGCGCGCCCGGCGTCGTGCGCGAGGTCGACGCGCACGAGGGCGACCACGTCAGGCTCGGCCAGGTCCTGGCCCGCCAGGAGGACGACCAGGCGCGCCTGGCCGCCTTGACCGCCCGCGCCGACCTCGGCCAGGCCCGCGCCCAGGTGGCGGCCATCCAGGTGCAGATCGCCACCGCCCACCGGGAATACGACCGCCTGGCGCGGCTCGCGGCCCAGAACTGGGTGGCCAAGCAGCAGCTCGACCAGGCCGGCGACGCCATCCGCACCGCCGAGGCCCAGCAGGGCATGCAGCAGGCCGCCATCGCCGCGGCCCAGGCGCGCCTGGCCCAGGCGGAATACAACGAGGAGCTGACCATCATCCGCGCCCCGGCCGACGGGGTGATCGTTCGGCGCTACGCCAACCCCGGCTCGGGCGCCTCGACCCTGAACGTCTCGACCATGTTCGACCTCGAACCCGACACCCCGCATATCGTGCGCGCCGAGGTGGCCGAGGCGGCCGTGCCGCTGGTCAAGCTGGGCGAGACCGTCGAGCTGGTCCCCGAGGCCGACCAGGGCCACGTCTACCTGGGCAAGGTGCTGCGCCGCTCGGGCGTGTTCGGCGCGCGCAAGCTTTTGTCCGACGACCCGGCCGAGGCCACCGACACCCGGGTGGTCGAGGTGGTGGTCTCGGCCGACAGCGCCCCGTTCCTCGTCGGCCAGCGGGTGCTGGTGAAGTTCATGCGCGCCGGCCGCGCGGCGGGGCAGGAGACCGCGGCCGGCCCGGCGAAGGGGTAGGCAGGGTCTAATCCAGCTTGGCCCTGCGCAGCCTCAGCGCGTTGCCGATCACGCTGACCGAGCTCAGCGACATGGCCGCCGCCGCGATCGTCGGCGAGAGGGCCAGGTGGAAGGCCGGATAGAGCAGGCCCGCCGCGATCGGCACGCCCGCGGCGTTGTAGACGAAGGCGAAGAACAGGTTCTGGCGGATGTTGCCCATCACCGCGCGCGAGAGGTTGCGCGCGCGCACGAGGCCGGTCAGCTCGCCGCCGACCAGGGTCACGCCGGCGCTCTCGATCGCCACGTCCGCGCCCGCGCCCATGGCGACGCCCACGTCGGCCGCCGCCAGCGCCGGGGCGTCGTTGACCCCGTCCCCGGCCATGGCCACCACGCGGCCCTCCGCGCGCAGCCGGGCGACGACCGCGCCCTTCTGGTCGGGCAGCACCTCGGCCTCGATCTCGGTGATGCCGAGCTTGCGGGCGATGGCCTCTGCGGTGACGCGGTTGTCGCCGGTCAGCATGACGATGCGCACGCCCGTCTGCATCAGCGCCCGGACGGCGCCGGCGGTCGTGGCCTTGATCGGGTCCGAGACGCCCAGCACCCCGGCCAGCCTGCCGTCCACCCCGACGAACACCGCCGTCGCGCCGTCGCGGGCCAGGGCCTCGGCCTTGTCGGCCAGGGCCTGGGCGTCGATCCCCTGCTCGGCCATGAAGCGGGCCGCGCCCATCGCCGCCTTGCGGCCGCCGACCAGGCCGACCACCCCCTTGCCCGCGGGCGAGGTGAAGTCCGAAGGCTCCTCCAGCGCCAGGCCGCGGGCGGTGGCCGCCTCGACGATGGCCTTGGCCAGCGGGTGCTCGCTCGGCCGCTCCAGGCTGGCGGCCAGGGCCAGAAGGTCCGCCTCGCTCCAGCCCTCGGCCGGGACGATGCCGGTCACCGCCGGCCGGCCCTCGGTCAGGGTGCCGGTCTTGTCGACCACCAGGGTGTCGACCTTCTCGAACCGCTCCAGCGCCTCGGCCGACTTGATCAGCACGCCCGCGTGGGCGCCGCGGCCGACGCCGACCATGATCGACATCGGCGTCGCCAGGCCCAGGGCGCAGGGGCAGGCGATGATCAGCACCGACACGGCCGCCACCAGGGCGTAAGCCAGCTTGGGCTCGGGCCCCACGATCGCCCAGGCCGCGAAGGCGACCGCCGCGCAGGCGATCACCGCCGGCACGAACCAGCCCGAGACCTTGTCGGCCAGGCGCTGGATCGGGGCGCGGCTGCGCTGGGCCTCGGCCACCATCTGGACGATGCGCGAGAGCAGGGTGTCGCGGCCGACCTTCTCGGCCCGCATGATCAGGCCGCCCTCGCGGTTCAGCGTGCCGCCGACGACCGCCTCGCCGGGCCCGCGCGAAACCGGCATCGATTCGCCGGTGACCATGGACTCGTCGAGGTGGCTGGCGCCCTCCAGCACGGTCCCATCGACCGGAACCTTCTCGCCCGGGCGCACGCGCAGCCGGTCGCCGACCTGGATCAGGTCCAGCGCCACCTCTTCATCCGAGCCATCGGCCTTGAGCCGCCGCGCCGTGCGGGGCGCGAGGTCCATCAGGGCGCGGATGGCGCCGCCGGTCTGCTCGCGGGCGCGCAGCTCCAGCACCTGGCCCAGCAGCACCAGGACGGTGATCACCGCCGCGGCCTCGAAATAGACCGGCGCGGCGCCGTCCATGCCGCGGAAGGCCGGCGGCAGGACGCCCGGCGCGAAGGTGGCGAGCAGGGAATAGGCGTAGGCCGCCCCGGTCCCGAGCGCGATCAGGGTGAACATGTTCAGGCTGCGCTGGGCCAGCGAGCGCCAGCCGCGGGCGAAGAAGGGCGCGCCGGCCCAGACGACCACCGGGCTGGCCAGGACCAGCTGGATCCAGTTGGAGGCCTGCATCGAGATCGGCCAGCGCGCGCCGGCCAGGTGGCCGCCCATCTCCAGCACGAACACCGGGGCGGCGAGCACGAGGCCGATCCAGAACCGCCGGCTCATGTCGGCCAGCTCGGGGCTGGGGCCTGTGTCGACGGTCAGGTCCAGCGGCTCCAGCGCCATGCCGCAGATAGGGCAGGCGCCCGGCCCCACCTGGCGCACCTGGGGGTGCATCGGGCAGGTGTAGATGGCGTCCGGCGCGGCCGCGCGCGCGGACGAGGCGGACGGCCGATGCGCGTGGCCGCCGTGACAGCAATCGCCGCCACCCCCGTGACTTTCGCCCGCGCCGTGGGAATGATCGTGCGCGTGATGGGTGTGATCGGGTTTCGACGCTGCGGCTTCCACGGCTCGGGACCTTCTGCTACCATACCCCCGAAAGGTATATAGGCATGCAAGCGGATACTAAGCAATCCTGCGGGGCGCGGTTGAAGCGGATCGAGGGGCAGGTGAGGGGCCTCTCGAAGATGGTCGAGGACGACCGTTACTGCATCGACATCGTCACCCAGATCGCCGCGGTGCGCGCGGCCCTGCGCAAGGTCGAGGAGGCGGTGCTGCAGGATCACGTGGCGCACTGCGTCGAGGGCGCGATCAGGAGCGGCGATCCGGACGAGCAGCGGCGCAAGGTCGCCGAGCTGATCGAGGTCTTCGGCCGCACGGCCCGTTAGAACGGCGCCGCGACGTCAGCGCCAGCCGCGCCTTGACGCTGGGCCGCGCCGGCGCCAGACCGGCGCCCGCACTCGTTTCAAACGAACGTAAGGAACTGGCGACATGGCGGACATCCGCTTCGACGGCAAGGTGGCGATCGTAACCGGCGCGGGCGGCGGCCTTGGCCGGCAGCATGCGCTGGAACTGGCGCGGCGCGGCGCCAAGGTGGTGGTCAACGACCTCGGCGGCTCGGTGGACGGCTCGGGCGGCTCGTCCGAGGCGGCCCAGAAGGTGGTCGAGGAGATCAAGGCCTTCGGCGGTGAGGCCCTGGCCAACGGCTCGTCGGTGACCGACGACGCGGGCGTCGCCCACATGATCCAGCAGGCCATGGACGCCTGGGGCCGGATCGACATCCTGATCGCCAACGCCGGCGTGCTGCGCGACAAGTCCTTCTCCAAGATGGAGATCGCCGACTTCGAATTCGTGCTGAACGTCCACCTGATGGGCACGGTGAAGCCGACCAAGGCGGTCTGGGAGATCATGAAGGCCCAGAACTACGGGCGGATCGTGGTCACCACCTCCTCGTCGGGCCTCTACGGCAACTTCGGCCAGTCCAACTACGGCGCGGCCAAGCTCGGCATCGTCGGCTTCATGAACACCATCAAGCTCGAGGGCCAGAAGAACAACGTCCACATCAACGCCATCTCGCCGGTGGCCGGCACGCGGATGACCGAGAACCTGATGCCGCCGGAGATCCTCAAGCGGCTGGCGCCGGAGTTCGTCACCCCGGGGGTGGTCTACCTGTGCTCGGAAGAGGCGCCGACGGGCGAGATCCTGACCGCCGGCGGCGGCGTCTTCGCCTTGGCCAAGATCCACGAGACCGAGGGCGTGTACCTCGGCGACGGCGGCCTCTCGGTCGAGGAAGTGCGCGACAACTGGGCCAAGATCACCGACGAGGCGGGCCAGCAGGCCTATTTCGCCGGCGGCGAACAGAGCCAGAAGTTCTTTCGCAAGATGAGCGGCGGCTGATCGCGGGCTCCGTCCCGACGCATCGCGGGCGGCCGTTCTGGCCGCCCGTTTTGTTTTGCCGCCGGGCCCCGCATTGCGCGGAATTCACTTGCGCGGGATGACTTAGCGTCGTTCAGTTTCCGCCCGAGCGCCCGCCAGAGGCGCGGAGTGAAACCCTAGTGTCCAGGATGACAGCTTGACCTCGGCCAGCGCCGCTCCCGCCAGCGACCGTCTCTCGTTTCCGGGCCTCGTGGCCTTCTCCATGCCGGGCCTGCCGATCGGCGCCCTGGCCATCGCGATGGCGGTGTTCCTGCCCAAATACTACGCCGGCCACTTCGGCCTGGGCCTCGCCGTCGTCGGCGGCGCCTTCGGGGCGGTCCGCCTGATCGACATGACCTTCGACCCCTTCATCGGGGTCATGATGGACCACACCACCACCCGCTTCGGCCGCTACCGCCCCTGGCTCTTGCTGGGCGCGCCGGTGCTGATGCTGTCGGTCTACATGCTGTTCACGCCGCCGACCCAGCCGACCTACGCTTGGCTGATCGGCTGGCTGTTCGTCTACTACATCGGCACCTCGCTGATCACCCTGGCCCACTCGTCCTGGGCCTCGGTGATCGCCTCGCACTACCACGAGCGCTCGCGCGTGTTCGGCATGATCCAGGTGGTCAGCGTGATCGGCGCCACCGCCGTCCTGATCCTGCCGGTGGCGATGGAGCGCGGGGCCCACGCCCACAGCGCCGCGGTGCCGGGCATGGGCTGGTTCGTCTTCGTCGCCGCGCCGTTCGGCGTGCTCCTGGCCCTCAGCCGCACGCCCGAGCGCATCGTGCGCCACCGGGACGGGGACCGGGTCACCCCCCGCGACTACTGGGAGATGATCGCCCGGCCGGACATGCGCCGGATCATCGTCGCCGACTTCTGCCTGGCGATGGGGCCGGGATGGATGTCGGCCCTCTACCTGTTCTATTTCCGCGAATCGCGCGGCTTCACCATCGCCCAGGCCAGCCTGCTGCTGTTGCTCTATGTCTTCGCCGGGGTGTTCGGCGCGGGCGTGCTCAGCCGCCTGGCGATGAAGTTCGGCAAGCACCGCACCCTGATGGTCGCCAGCACCGGCTATTCGCTCGGCCTGATCGGCCTGGCGATGCTGCCCAAGGGCAGCATGCTGCTGGTCGCGCCGTTCATGTTCGTCATGGGTTTCCTGGCGACCAGCTTCGTCCTCCTGGACCGGGCCATGGTGGCCGACGTCGGCGACGCCATCCTGCTGGAGACCGGCAAACACCGCGTGGGCCTGCTCTACGCCATGATCACCACGGTCCAGAAGATCGCCGGCGCCCTCAGCATCTTCCTGTCGTTCGCCGTCCTGGCCGCCATCGGCTACGACGCCAAGGACGGGGTGATCAACACCCCCGCCGCGATCCACGGGCTGGAGCTGGTCTACCTGATCGGGCCGGTGGTCTTCGTCATGCTCGGGGGCGCCTGCTACATCGGCTACAAGCTGGACCACAAGGCGCACGCCCGGATCCGCGAGGCGCTCGACCTGCGCGATTCGATGCAGCCCGAGCCGGCGATCATCGAGAGCCTCTCCGGCAGCCAGTCCATTCCGAACCGGCTGCCCGAACCGGGGATCGGATAAGCGCCGCCGCAGGGGCGGATTGCATACCCGAAACCCGATTCCGGCTTGCGCGGGCCCGGCCTGGGCGGTCTGATCCTCCAAAGCGCGCCCGCCAGAGGCGCGGCCGTGGTTCGGAGACGCCAGTGACCTCGCCCCCAAAGGCCGCGCCCGGCGCGCGCCTGTCGCTTCACACCATCCTGGCCTTCGCCTGCCTTTCCATCCCGGCCACGCCGCTGGTGCTGATCATGGGCGTCTACATGCCGAGGTTCTACGCCGGCCACATGGGCGTCAGCCTGGCGGCGGTCGGGGCGGCCTTCACCCTGGTCCGGCTGATCGACATCAGCTTCGATCCCCTGGTCGGCATGGCCATGGACCGGACCCGCACCTTCGCCGGCCGCTACCGGCCCTGGGTGGTCGCCGGCGCGCCGATCCTGATGTTCGCCATCTACAAGCTGTTCGCCCCGGCGGCCGGGGTGGGCATGGGCTACATGGTGCTGTGGCTGGTCGTGCTCTACCTCGGCAACTCGATGTACACCCTGGGCCAGGCGGCCTGGGGCGCGGTCCTGGCGGTGGACTACCACCAGCGCTCGCGGACCTACGGCTGGATGCAGGCCGTCGGGGTGGCGGCCTCGGTTGCCTTCCTGCTGCTGCCGCTGCTCACCCACGGCCGGGTCCAGCCCGGCAAGCACGAGAGCATGCCCCTGATCGGCTGGCTGCTGGTCATCGCCATCCCGGCCAGCCTCGCCGTCACCCTGCTGTTCACGCCCGAGAAGATCGCGCCCCAGTCGGCCCGCCAGACCTTCGCCCTGTCTGACTACCTCGGCGCCATCTCGCGGCCGGAGATGCGCCGGATCATCGCCGCCGACCTGTCGCTGACCCTGGGGCCGGGCACGACCGGGCCGATCTTCCTGTTCTTCTTCCACGACGCCAAGGGGTTCAGCGTCGCGGCGGCGGGCACGCTCCTCGTGTTCTACATCGGCGCCGGCCTGGTCGGCTCGCCGTTCTGGGCCGCCCTGGCCAAGCGCCTGGGCAAACACCGCACGGTCCAACTCGCCTGCGTCTGCTACGCCGTCACCCAGGCGACCCTGATGGCCCTGCCCAGGGCCCTCTACCTGCCGACCGCCGTCGGCATGTTCGCCGTCGGCTTCTGCGCCAGCGCCTTCATTCCCCTGGTGCGGGCCATGGTCGCCGACGTCGCCGACGAGATCCGGCTGGAGACCTCCAAGGACCTGACCAGCGTGCTCTATTCGATGGTCACCACCACCGCCAAGATCGGCGCGGCGATCTCGATCGGCGTGATCTTCCCCATCCTGGCCCTGGTCGGCTACCAGGCCGCCGACAATGTGGCGAACACGCCCCACGCCATCTGGGGCCTGGAGATGTGCTACCTGTTCGCGCCCATCGCCTTCGTGGTCGTCGGCGGGGCCATGTTCTTCGGCTACCGCCTGGACGCCCGCCGCCACGCCGAGGTCCGCTCGGCGCTGGAGCGCCGCGACGCCATGATCGACGAGGGCGCGGCCCTGGAGAGCCTGGCCGGACCCACGGCCGCGCCGGGGGGATAGGGCGGGTGGCCTGCGAAGTGCTCCCGTGGTAGGCTGACGCATGGCTCGGCCAGACCCACTCAGCCCCCAGCCGCCCGGCGAGGACGACGCCTTCAGGGACGCTGTCGAGGCCGGCAAGAGGTCGCTCGATAGCGGTCGAGCGGTTCCTTACGAGGACGTGCGGCGCTGGCTCCTGTCGTGGGGCGCAGACGAAGAGCTTCCCCCGCCGGAATGCCCGTAGTCTTTTCGCCGGAGGCCATTGCCGACCTTACGGCGATCCGATCCTACATCGGCGAGCGGAGTCCCGCCGCGGCGTCTCGCGTCGCCGTCCAGATCGTCGCGGCTTGCGACCGGCTCGAGCACCTGCCCGAGCGCGGCCGGCCTGGTCTTGTCGCTGACACCAGGGAAATCACCACGGCGTGGCCGTATGTGATCGTCTACCGCATCACCGGCGACGCGGTGGAGATCATCCGCATCTGGCACGGAGCGCAGGACCGCTAGGTACTCCGCGGCCTCAGCTTCTTCACCACGCCCGAGAAACTCAGCATCGGCTCGCCGCCGGAGGAGATGATCCCCCGGATGAACACCAGCGAACGGCCGGCCCGCACCACCTGGCCGGCGGACTCGATCAGGTCGCCCTCCCGGGCCGGGCCGACGAATTCGCCGTTCAGGCTGACGGTCACCGATTCCACCCCGTTCAGCGCCTCGTGCGCGATCATGAACAGCGAGAAGTCGGCGAAGGTCATCAGGCAGCCGCCGTGCAGGTTACCCGAGCCGTTCAGGTGCTTGGTCTCGGCCCGGAAGGCCGAGCGGCGCGTCCCGTCGGGCTCCTCGCGCATGTAGAACGGCCCCGTCAGGTCCTCGAACGGATCGCCGCCGCGGATCAGGGTCCAGCCCTCCCATTCGCCGGCGCCGGCGATCACTTGGCGGCCAATACCCTCTTCGCCGTCGGCCATGGTTTGATCCCTCCCGCACAGCCCCTTATGACTGCGCCCGCTGCATAACCTCTACGCCCGGGGAAACGCCATGGCTCTCGACACCGAAACCCGCGACCAGCTCATCGAGGCGGTGCGCCGTTTCGTCGCCGAGCGGCTGCGGCCGATCGAGGCCCAGGTGGCGGAGAACGACCTGGTGCCCGACGACGTGGTCGCCGAGATGCGCGATCTGGGCCTGTTCGGCCTGTCGATTCCCGAGGCCTACGGCGGCCTCGGCCTGTCGATGGAGGAGGAATGCCTGGTCGCCATCGAGCTTGGCCGCACCTCGCCGGCGTTCCGTTCGGTGATCGGCACCAACGTCGGCATCGGCAGCCAGGGCCTCGTCATGTTCGGCACGGATGAGCAGAAGGCCAAATGGCTGCCCGGCGTCGCCTCGGGCGAGATCGTCACCTCCTTCGCCCTGACCGAGCCTGAGGCCGGGTCGGACTCGGCCTCGGTGCAGACCCGCGCCCGGCGCGACGGCGACGTCTACGTCCTGGACGGCGCCAAGCGCTACATCACCAACGCCAACAAGGCGGGCCTGTTCACCGTCATGGCCCGCACCGATCCCGACAAGAAGGGCGCGGCGGGGGTTTCGGCCTTCCTCGTGCCGGGCGACCTGCCGGGCCTTTCGGTCGGCAAGCCGGAAAAGAAGATGGGCCAGCAGGGCGCCCACATCTGCGACGTGATCTTCGAGGGCGTGCGGGTTCCGGCCGAGAACCGGCTGGGCGCCGAGGGCGAGGGCTTCAAGGTCGCCATGCAGGTGCTGGACCGCGGCCGGCTGCACATCTCGGCGGTCTGCGTGGGCGTGGCCGAGCGGCTGATCAGGGATGCGGTCGCCTACGCCTCCGAGCGCAAGCAGTTCGGCCAGACCCTGGCCAGCTTCCAGCTCATCCAGGCGATGATCGCCGATTCCAAGACCGAGGCCCTGGCCGCCAAGGCGCTGCTGCTGGACAGCGCGCGCAAGCGCGACGCCGGCGAGACCGTCACCCTGGAGGCTGCGGCCACCAAGCTGTTCGCCTCCGAAATGGTCGGCCGGGTCGCCGACCGGGCGGTGCAGATCTTCGGCGGCGCCGGCTATGTCGCCGACTACGGGATCGAGCGGCTGTACCGCGACGTGCGCATCTTCCGCATCTACGAAGGCACCTCGCAGATCCAGCAGTTGGTGGTCGCGCGCGAGACGATAAAGCGCGGCGGGTGAGGCTTGCGCGTTTCAGCAACAGCCTCCCATTTTCCCGTTCGTCCCCGCGCAGGCGGGGACGAGCGGATTTGGGGAGCGGTCTCCCTTAAGGAGCGCCTCGCATGACCTCCCCGATCGAAGAGGCGATCTTCGCCCTGCTGGCCGAGGTTGCGGCCGGCAAGTCCGTCTCGCCCGAACAGGTCGCCCGCGCGGTCGACGCCGAGGGCTGGCGCCGGCTCCTGCCCCAGGTGCGCGCCACCGCCGTGGGCCTGGCGCGCCAGGGGCGGCTGGTCATCACCCGCCACGGCAAGCCGGCCGACCCGGAGGCCTTCAAGGGGGTCTACCGGCTCGCCGTCCCGCCGTCCGAATGATCCGCCGCGTCGTCCTCGTCCTGGCCGCCCTGGTCCTGGCCGCCTGCGCGCCCATGGTCCAGCAGGCCGGCCGGCTTGACCTCGGCTTCGAGGGGCCCCGGCTGGAGGCGCACGACGTGGTCAGCTTCGACGGCGCCAGGCTCGGACTGACGAGCTGGACGCCGGAGGGGCGCGAGCCCTGGGCCGTGATCGTCGGCGTCCACGGCATGAACGACTATTCCAACGCCTTCCATCTCGCCGCGCCCTACTGGGCCGGGCAGGGCGTCGCCACCTACGCCTACGACCAGCGCGGTTTCGGCCGTTCGCCCGGGCGCGGGATCTGGGCAGGCGAGATGCTGATGACCGAGGACCTGCGCATCGTCACCGCCCTGGTGCGCCAGCGCTATCCGCACGCCCTGATCGCGGTCGTCGGCGAAAGCATGGGCGCGGCCGTGGCCATCGAGGCCTTCGCCTCGGACCGCCCGCCCGCCGCCGACCGGCTGGTGCTGGTCTCGCCGGCCGTCTGGGGCTGGTCGAGCCAGCCGCTGCCCAACAAGGCCGCGCTCTGGGTCGTCGCCCACCTGGACGGCGGAATGGTGGTCAATCCGCCGAGGTTCGTCACCCGCCGCATCATGGCCTCGGACAACCTCGCCGAACTGGTGCGCATGGGCCGGGACCCGTTGCAGCTGTGGGGCGCGCGCAGCGACACCCTCTACGGCCTTGTAGACCTGATGCAGCGGGCCTGGCGCGACACCGGCAAGCTGCCGGTCGCAACCCTCGACCTGCACGGCGACCACGACCAGATCATCCCGCGCCGCCCGGCTCTGCAGGCCGCCTCGCGCCTGAAGCCGACCGACCGGTCCGCCGACTACGCCAGGGGCTGGCACCTGCTGCTGGTCGACACCCAGGCCGAGGTCGTCTGGCGCGACATCGCCAGCTTCATCGCCGACCCGGCCGCGCCCTTGCCATCCGGCGCCCCGGTCATCCCCGGCGCGCCGACGCCGACCAACGCCGCGGCCGGCCAGGCGGCCGTCGGGGGGGCAACCCGGCTGCAGCCGTCTCGCTAGCTGGACCTTGCCGCGGCGCGCCGGGCATGCGTGCATTCGCCCAATGATCCACGTTCCGACCGCGCCCTGGGCTCATCTGCCGTTCGACCTGATCGCCTGGTCGAGCGGCGTCGCGTTCAGCGTCGTGCTTTACCGCTGGCGGCTGCGCGAGGCGACACGGAGGGTCGCGGCCAAGCTCGACGCCGGCTATTTCGTGGCCCTGGGATTGGGCGCCGCGCCCGGCGCCTGGCTGGCGGGGTCGTTCAACACCCTGCGCGAGCATGCGCCGGCCCTGTCGCACAGCGTGGCGGGCGCGCTGGTCGGCGCCATCGTCGGGGTCGAGATCTACAAGGCGCTGCGGGGCGTAACCGGCTCAACTGGCGGCGTCTTCGTCGGTTCGTTCAGCCTGGGCGTGGTGATCGGCCGGCTTGGGTGCTTCTTCGCCGGCTTGCCGGACGACACTTACGGAACCCCGACGCGCTTGCCCTGGGGCGTCGACCTGGGCGATGGCGTTTTGCGCCATCCGGTGCAGCTCTACGAGAGCGCCAGCATGGCCCTGTTCCTGGCCGCCTACCTGCTGGGACTTCAGCGCCGCCAGGCCTGGGCCATGCGCCGCGGCTTCTATGTCATGTGCGCCTGGTATGGGCTCCAGCGGTCCGTTTGGGAGTTCCTGAAGCCCTATCCACGGTTGATTGGACCCTTTAACGTCTTCCACGGGCTTTGCCTGGGGCTGGTGATCTATGGATGGGTCTACGACCGCGCGGACCGACGCCGCGAGCGCCGCGCGCAAGAGCGCGCCGTACCTGTTCCTGGGGCAGACTACGAGCCTGTGTGAGGACTGCCTGGCGCTGGTCCCGACCAAGCTCATCGCCGAGGGGGCGAGCGTCTTCCACCTCAAGCGCTGCCGCGACCATGGCGTGCAGAAGTCCCTGATCTGCGACGACCTCGGCTACTGGAAGGCCCAGAAGGACTGGCTGAAGCCCGGCGACCGGCCGCTCGCGGTCCAGACCCGGACCGAGCATGGCTGTCCCTACGACTGCGGCCTCTGCCCGGACCACGAGCAGCACTCCTGCCTGGCCATCGTCGAGGTCAACGAGGCCTGCAACCTGACCTGCCCGGTCTGTTTCGCCGGCTCTTCGACCGACAGCCAGACGCACCGGCCGATGGCCGAGATCGAGGCCATGCTCGACGCGGTGGTCGCCTCCGAGGGCGAGCCGGACCTGGTCCAGCTGTCCGGCGGGGAGCCGACGCTGCACCCGCAGTTCTTCGACATCCTGGCCGCAGCCCGCCGGAGGCCGATCCGCCACCTGATGGTCAACACCAACGGGCTGCGCATCGCGCGCGAGGCGGGTTTCGCCGAGCGGCTGGCCGAGTTCATGCCCCGGTTCGAGGTCTATCTCCAGTTCGACAGCCTGCGGCGCGAGGCGCTGATGAACCTGCGGGGCGCCGACCTCAGCCGCGTCCGGGTCCAGGCGCTCGAGGCGCTGGAGCGCAACAACATCTCCACCACCCTGGTCGTCACCCTGAAGAAGGGGGCCAACGACGACGAGGTCGCCGACATCGTCCGATTCGCCCTGAAATGGCGCTGCGTGCGCGGCGTCACCTTCCAGCCGGTCCAGGACGCCGGGCGCAACGACGGTTTCGACGCCAAGGCCCACCGGCTGGTGCTGACCGAGGTGCGGCGGCGTATCGCGGAGGCCGGGGTGTTCGCCCTGGAGGACCTGATCCCCCTGCCGTGCAACCCGGACCAGATCTGTATCGGCTATGGACTGCGCGACGGCGAGCGGGTCTCGCCGGTCACCGCCCTCCTGCCGCGTGAGCTCTTCGTCGCCGCCGCGCCCAACACCGTGACGTTCGAGGCCTTTCCGGAGCTGAGGGGGAAGGTGTTCGACCTGCTGTCCCTCTCGACGGCGCAGGCGGACACCTCGGATAAGCTTGCCGGCCTGCTATGCTGCCTGCCGCAGGCGGTGGTTCCGGAGAACCTCGCCTATGAGCACACCTTCCGGGTGGTGATCTCCCAGTTCCTCGACCGCTACAATTTCGACCTCGGAACGGTGAAGCGCTCCTGCGTGCATTTCGCCTTGCCGGACGGGCGGATCATCCCGTTCGACACTTACAACACCTTCTATCGTCCAGGCGCGGCCGGCGCGGAGGCGTTGCGGCGCGGGCAGGGGAGTGTCCTATGAGCATCGAACCCAGTAATCCGGCCGACGACCATCACGTCGCCAAGCTTTTCGGCGCCATGCTGATGGTGGTCGGCGTGCTGATCATGACCCTCTGCGGCATCTGCTCGGCTGGCGTCCTGGTGATGGCCATCTTCGCCGCCACCCAGTCGCTGGGTTCCGGCCTTGGACTGCTGGGGACCGATCTTGTCGTCGGCGGTCTGCCCTTTGGCGTCGGACTGGTGATCTTCATCGTGGGCAAGGGCCTTCGCCGCGAGCCGCCGCCGCGATCGAGCTGACGCGGCGTGGACGGCCCGCCGCCGGATCGCCCGGGATGGCCCCTCAGCTAACTGATCGAGAATCACTTAGGATTCGGTCGCAACCTGGGTTATTTCTGGCCGGGAACACGAGGCCGGTGTCAGCGGCCCGTTAGCGGGGGATGAAGGCGGACATGGCTGCAGCAGAGCATTTCGATGTCGTGATCGTCGGCGCCGGGCTTTCCGGCGTGGGGGCGGCTGTCCACCTGCACGAGCGCTGCCCGGGCAAGCGCTACGTCGTGCTGGAGGGACGGGCCTCGATGGGCGGGACCTGGGACCTGTTCCGCTATCCCGGCATCCGCTCGGACAGCGACATGCACACCCTCGGCTATCGCTTCAAGCCGTGGAGGGCCGCCAAGTCGATCGCCGACGGGCCCTCCATCCTCTCCTATGTGAAGGAGACGGCGGCCGAGTACGGGGTGGACGATCACATCCGCTATGGACACCTGGTCAAGTCGGCCGCGTGGTCGAGCCAGGACGCGACCTGGACGGTCGAGGCCGAGCGGCGCGATAGCGGCGAGAGCGTCCGTTTCACCTGCAACTTCCTCTACATGTGCTCGGGCTACTACAGCTATCGCCAGGGCCACACGCCGGACTTCCCGGGCATTGACGCGTTCAAGGGCCGCATCGTCCATCCCCAGGCCTGGCCGGAAGACCTGGATTACGCCGGCAAGAAGGTGGTGGTGATCGGATCGGGCGCCACGGCCATGACCCTGGTGCCGGCGATGGCCAAGGACGCGGCCCAGGTGACGATGCTGCAGCGCTCGCCGACCTACGTGGTCTCGCGGCCGGACGAGGACGCCCTGGCCAACCGGCTGCGCAAGCTGATGCCGGAACGCTGGGCCTATGCGATCACGCGCTGGAAGAACACCACCCTGCAGCAGTTCATGTACCGCCGCATCCGCGCCGAGCCGGAGAAGACCAAGGCCATGCTGCTGGCCGGGGTGCGCAAGGAGCTGGGCCCGGACTACGACGTCGAGACCCACTTCACCCCGCGCTACAATCCGTGGGACCAGCGCCTGTGCCTGGTGCCCAACAGCGACCTCTTCGCCGCCATCCGCTCGGGCAAGGCGCAGGTGGTCACCGACCACATCGACACCTTCACCGAGACGGGGATCCGGTTGAAGTCGGGCGCCGAGCTGGAAGCCGACATCGTCGTCACCGCGACGGGGCTCAACCTGGTGGTCCTGGGCGAGATGTCCTTCGCCATCGACGGCCAGCCGGTCGATTTCGGCAAGACCTGGACCTACAAGGGGATGATGTATTCGGGCGTGCCGAACATGGTCTCGACCTTCGGCTACATCAACGCGTCGTGGACGCTGCGGGCGGACCTGACGTCCGAGTACGTCTGCCGCCTGCTGAACCACATGGACCAGAAGGGCGCGCGGCGGGTCACCCCGACCCTGCGGCCCGGCGAGGCCGACATGCCCGCGCGGGCGTGGATCGACGACTTCTCGGCCGGCTACATGCAGCGGGTGATGGACCGCTTCCCCAAGCAGGGCGACCGCGAGCCCTGGATCAACCCCCAGAACTACGCCCGCGACAAGAAGATGATCCGCTTCGGCGCGCTGGAGGACGGGGCGCTGATCTTCGACAACCCGCAGGCCGCCGCGGCGCCGCAGCCGGCCCTGCAGGCGGCGGAATAGGCCGCTAGAAGGCCCATCGCTCGGCCGGGCGGGGCGGATCAGGCGGCCGCCGGGTTCTGCTCGTCGACATAGACCTCGACCGAGACTGAAAGACGGCTGTTCCCGGGGAAGCCGATCAAATTCCCGGCGACGGGCGCGGCTTCGGTGGGCGAGCGCGTGGCCCCCACCTGGATCAGGTCGGGCGACTCGACCAGACCGTTGGTCGGGTCGAACTCCAGCCAGCCCAGCTGGGGCAGGAAGACCTGGCACCAGGCGTGGGTCGCGCCGGCCCCGCGCACGGCCGACCCGCCCCCCGGCGAATAGAGGTAGCCGGTGACGAACTGGGCGGCGAAGCCCAGCTGGCGCACCGCCTCGACCATCAGCCAGGCGAGGTCGCGGCAGGCGCCGGAGCCCAGCGCCAGGGTCTCGGTCGGGGCCTGCACCCCCTCGACGTAGCGGTTCACATAGCCGAACTGGCCGTGGATGGCGCTGTTCAGCCGGGTGAGGAAATCGAGCACCGGCTCGTCGGGAGGGCCCATGTGGCCGCGCAGCCAGGCCAGCACCGCGCCGTCCGCGTCCTCGCTCGCCGGCGTCATGAACGGCGACAGCACCAGCCGGTCGTTCAGCTCGTAGACGATCGGCATGTTGGTGTGCGGGTCGTGCGGCTGGACCGGCGCGAGCGGGGCCGGATAGCGGTCGATGGTCAGGTGGCTGGTGATGCGCAGCTGCCGCGCCTCGCCCTGGGGGCTGAACCAGCAGACGCAGTTGCCCATGGCGTCGTAGACCCACCGGGTCTCGCCCGGCGGCGACAGTTCCAGCGAGGCGTTGACCAGGCGGCTGGCGTGGCTGTCGCGCGGGCGCAGCATCAGGCGGTGCGGCGAGAACGCCACCGGCTGATCATAGTCGTAGACGGTCTCGTGTCGGATGGTCAGCCGGGTCATGTGGGTGTCGAACGTCCCCGCGCGGCCCAGGTTGCACCGATCAGCGCAGGAATCCCGCCTCGGCGAAATCGACCATCCGGCGGATCAGGGTCTCGGCGTCGTCCTCCCGCGTCAGCCCCTCCGACAGGGTGTGCAGCCGGTCGAACTCGGCGAAGCGGTTGTTGTGGATCATCCCCAGCACGAAGTGCAGGCGCCAGTAGACGTCCTCCGGCGCCAGCTCCGGCCGGGCGGCCAGAAGCGCGTCGGCGAAGCGGCGCAGGTGCGAGACGTCCTTGCCCAGGGCCTCGCGCATGGCCTCGTTGCCCTCGCTGCGCGAGCGGATGATGAACTGCAGCGAGATGCGCCGGTCGCCGCTCGGGTCCATCCAGCGCACCGGCGGCGCGATCAGGGCCTCCAGGATGGCGCGCACGGGCGGATGGCCGCCGTGGGCGTCGGCCGCCTCGTGCAGCATCCGCGCGCGGGTGCGGTTCAGCTCCGCCGTGCGCCGGCGGAAGATCTCGAACAGCAGGGCGTCCTTGGAGCCGAAGTGATAGTTCACCGACGCCAGGTTCACCCCCGCCTCGGCGGTGATGTCGCGCACCGAGACCTTCTGGAAGCCGTGCACCGCGAACAGCCGCTCGGCGGCGGCGAACACCAGGTTCTTGGTCGCGGCCTGGACCTCGGGGTCGGCCGGCTCGGCGTCTTGGCCGTCGGGCTCCACGTCGAGCGGCAGCGGCTCGCTCAACGCACCAGCTCGCGCATCGCCTTGTCCAGGCCTTCGAGCGTCAGCGGGTACATCCGGTCGTTCATCAGCTGGCGCACCACCCCGATCGAGGGGGTGTAGTCCCAGTGTCGCTCGCCGGTGGGGTTCAGCCACACCACGCTGTCGTAGATCTGGGTCACCCGGTCGATCCAGATGGCCCCGGCCTCCTCGTTCCAGTGCTCGACCGAGCCGCCCGGATAGGTGATCTCATAGGGGCTCATCGTCGCGTCGCCGACGAAGATCACCTTGTAGTCGCGCGGGAACTTGTGCAGCACGTCCCAGGTCGGCAGCTTCTCGACGTTGCGCCGCCGGTTGTCCTTCCACACGCCCTCGTACAGGCAGTTGTGGAAGTAGAAGAACTCCATGTTCTTGAACTCGGTGCGCGCGGCCGAGAACAGCTCCTCACAGATCTTGATGTGGCTGTCCATCGAACCGCCGATGTCGAAGAACAGCAGCACCTTGATCGAGTTGCGCCGCTCGGGCCGCATGACGATGTCGAGGTAGCCCTTGCTGGCCGTGCCCTTGATCGAATTGTCCATGTCCAGCTCGTCGGGCGAGCCTTGGCGGGCGAACTTGCGCAGGCGGCGCAGGGCGATCTTGATGTTGCGGGTGCCCAGCTCGACGCTGTCGTCCAGGTTCTTGTACTCGCGCTTGTCCCAGACCTTGATCGCCTTGCCGTGGCGGCCCTTGTCCTGGCCGACGCGAATGCCCTCGGGGTGGAAGCCGTTGGCGCCGATCGGGTTGTTGCCGTTGGGCCGGCCGCCGCGCTCGCCCTTCTCGCCCTTTTCCCCCTGCTCGCCCTGCTGCTGCTTCATCCGCTCGGCGAGCATTTCCATCAGCTTGTCGAAGCCGCCCATGGCCTCGATCTGGGCCTTCTCTTCCTCGGTCAGGAAGCGCTCGGACAGGGCCTTCAGCCATTCGGCCGGGATGTCGGCGTTCAGGCCCAGGTCGACCTTCTCCAGGCCCTTGAACACGTGGCCGAACACCCGGTCGAACTTGTCGAGGTTCTTCTCGTCCTTCACCAGGGCCGCGCGCGACAGGAAATAGAAGTCCTCGACGGTGTGGTCGATGACGTCGCGGTCCAGCGCCTCCATCAGCATGAGGTATTCTTTGAGCGTCACCGGCACCTTGGCCTGGCGCAGCTCGGTGAAGAAGTTCATGAACATGGGACGGTCCGGGGTCGAACAGTTGTTCGTTTGAGATTGGGCGTGCGGAGCGCCCCTGTCCAGAGCGGTGATCGTCGCGCCGCGCGGGCATGGACAGGGCGCCGCTAGGTCAGGCGGGCCTCCGGCTCAGGATGAATTCCTGGTCGCGGACGCGGCCGACCGGGAATTCGTACTCGCCCACCTTGGTGAAGCCGTGCCGGGCGTAGAGCCTCTGGGCGCCGGCGTTGCCCGACCAGACCCCGATCCACAGCCGCCGCCCCGGCCGCGCCAGCCAGTCCAGCGACAGGGCCAGCAGCCGCCCGCCCAGGCCCGAGCCCTGCGCCTGCCCGCGCACGTAGACCCGCCACAGCTCGCCGCAGTCCGCCGTCACCTCGGGGTGGGGCAGGTGGCAGGGCCCGGCCAGGGCGTAGCCCAGGTCCTGACCGTCCCGCTCGGCGATCCACAGGCCATAGGCCGGGTCGGCCGCCCAGGCGGCGTAGCGTTCGGGCGTATGCGCCTCGGCCAGGAAGGCGGCCAGGTCCTGCGGCGGATAGAGGTGGGCGAAGGTCGCCGAGAAGGTCTCCGCCCCCAGCCGCGCCAGGGTTTCGGCGTCGGCGGGCCCCGCGGGACGGATCTGGATTTCACTCATGGGCGCCCGCGTCGTTTTCTGCCAGCTTCTCGAGACCCGCGCGGCCATTCGCGCGGTCGCCTGGATGACATAGACTGCCGCCCGTGCCTATCGCCCTCTACACCCACCCCGACATGCTGGATCACCGGCCCGGAGCGCACCATCCCGAGCGGCCGGAGCGGCTGGGCGCGGTGCTGGACGCCCTGGGCGAGGCCGTGGGGCTCGACCTCGACCGGCGCGAGGCGCCCCTGGCCGAGCGCGCCGACCTGGAGCGGGTCCATTCCGCCCGCTTCGTCGACGTCATCGCCGGCGCCAACCCGGCCGAGGGCCTGAGGCGGCTGGACGAGGACACCGCCATGTCGCCGGGCAGCCTGACCGCCGCCTACCGGGCCGCCGGCGCCGTCGCCGCGGCGGTGCGGGCGGTGGCGCGGGGCGAGGGCGAGCGGGCCTTCTGCGCCATCCGCCCGCCCGGCCACCACGCCGAGCCCGGCCGGGCCATGGGCTTTTGCCTGTTCTCCAACGTCGCCATCGCCGCCCGCGTGGCCCAGGCCGAGGGGCTGGCGCGAATCGCCGTGGTCGATTTCGACGTCCACCACGGCAACGGCACCCAGGCGGCGTTCGAGGCCGACCCCAGCCTGTTCCTCGGCTCGGTCCACCAGTGGCCCTGCTATCCGGGCAGCGGCCGGCCGGCCGAGCGCGGCGTCGGCAACATCGTCAACGCCGTCGTGCCGCCCGAAAGCCCGCGCGAGACCTGGCGCATGGCGTTCGAAAGCCTGATGGCGCCGCTGGACGCCTTCGCCCCCGACCTCATCCTGGTCTCCGCCGGCTTCGACGCCCACGCCCGCGATCCCCTGGCCGAACAAAGGCTTGAGGCCGAGGACTACGCCTGGGCCACCCGGGCGATAACCGAGGTCGCGCGCGCCAGATGCGGCGGGCGTATTGTCTCCTCGCTCGAGGGCGGCTACGACCTCCAGGCGCTCGGCCAGTCCGCGCTGGCCCATGTCCGGGCGCTTGGGGAGGGATGATGGACGCGCGCTGGATCGCCCGACGCCCCGGCCGGACGGCTCGAACCGCATGCCGGCTGACGCCCTGACCACCCGGACGGCGAGCGCGATGACGTCCACCCGCGACGAGACCGCCCCGCGTGCCGGGGCCATCATCCTGACGCGCCACGGCGAGCCCGACCTGTCGCGCAAGGTGCGGCTGAACGCGGCCGGATACGCCGACTGGTGGGCCACGTACGAGGAGCGGGGGCTCAAGCCCGGCCAGTCCGCCCCCCGCCGCCTGCTGGACCAGGCCCGCGAGGCCGTGATCGTCAGCTCCACCCGCCCGCGCGCCATCGAATCGGGCCACGCCGTGGCCGAGGGCCGGCTGTTCGAGAAGGACCCGGCCCTGATCGAGGCGCCCCTGCCGCCGCCCAACTGGCCCCGCTGGCTCAAGCTGGCGCCGCGCACCTGGGGCGTCGTCGCCCGGGTCTGGTGGTGGTTCTTCAACCACCACGCCGGCCAGGAGACCCGCGCCGAGGCCGAGGTCCGCGCCGACCTGATCGCCGACCGCCTGATCGCCCTGGCCCAGCAGGGCCGCGACGTGCTGGTCATCGCCCACGGCTTCTTCAACACCATGATCGGCCTGGCCCTGCGCCGGCGCGGCTGGAAACTGGTCGAGGACCAGGGCTACCGCTACTGGTCCTCCCGCCGCTTCGAGCGCGGCTGAAGCCAACCCCTTCACCCCGCTCATCCCGGCCCCCCATTTCCCCGCTCGTCCCGGCGCAGGAGCCTGTGAAAGAATCTGATTTGGGGCTGGTCGGTTGGTCTGAAGCCGTAGGGTTTGGTTGTTGGAGGTTGTTGGAGGTTGTTGGAGGTTGTTGGAGGTTGTTGGCTCAGGCGGCCTGGGCTCGGAGGCGGTGAGCGA
>JARLIQ010000005.1 GCA_031291645.1 Caulobacteraceae bacterium
GCCGGCGGATTTTCCGAGTAGTGGATTTCGACGATCTTCCACTGCCCGGCCCGCCTGAACCAGACGTCGGTCTCCGAAAACGAGGACTGCACGGCGCCCTTGCCGGGGACGCGGGTGCTGACGCTCGCCAGGTAGCTTGCGACGGCGGCGTCGCCGCTGGGGCTCACCTGGATCTGCATGTCGGAGTCCTGGAAGCGCTCGATCGCGCCGCCGCTCTTGATGAAGGCCGTCCAGTCCGCCTTGTAGGCCGGCAGGGTCGTCGGCCCCTCCGCGAACAGGGCCCTCAGATCGTCGGCGTAGAAGGCGAAATAGGTCGGCAGGTCGTTGGCGGCATAGGCGGCGTTGACCGCCTTTTCCAACTGGCGGACCTGCATTTCGGCGGAGACCGGAGCCGCGCCGGCGGGCGAGCCCAGCGCCGCCGCCAAGAGGGCGACGCCAACGACACGAAGGTGGATCATCGCTCTGTCCCCCTGGCCGGCTCGCGCGCCCCGACGCGCCAGTCCGATGGCCGATCTGCATATGGCTGACCGCAGAGTGGCCTTGCCGGCGGAATGAGACAAGGGCGGCTTCGCCATGGTCCGAGCCGCACGAGCGCGCGGAGCGATCAGCGTTGATGCGCGTCGATCCCCGGATGGCGCGCCCTGCGAACGCCCTACCATGAGACGATGACCTCGACCGACATTCCGAGATAGGCGTCGCCCTTGCCGACGAAACTGCCCGCCACGGGCATGGCCTGACGGATGTCGCGCGCAACGGCGACGGGAACCAGGTTGGAGCCGCCGATGCTCCGGTTCGTCGGATCGAACGAGATCCAGCCCGCGCCCGGCACAAAGACTTCCGCCCATGCGTGGGTCGACCCCGCGCCTGCGGACCCGGTGGCGATCTGATCGGGGTCGAAAACATAGCCGGAGACGATCCTCGCCCCGAAGCCCAGGCAGCGCGCCGCCTCTACGAAAAGCAGCGCGAAATCGCGGCAGGAACCCCAGCCGCGATCCAGGGTCTCGTTCGGGGTCTGGGTCCCCTCGAGCTCTCGGCTCTGATAGGCGACCGCGGTCGCAACGCCCGCGCTCAGGTCTTTCAGAAGAGCCAGGGTGTCCGTCGGGTCGCTGAGGATGAACGCCCGCGCCCAGTTGCGCAGGCGCCCGGCCGGATCGGGGTGGTGTTGAACCGTCAAGGCGCCGAGGTCGGTCCACTCGTCCTCGGAATATTGGAACGGATAGGAGATGGCCGAGGCGGCGATGTCGAAGACCGGCCAGGCGGCGGCGTCGAGCGAGACCGTCGAGACCGCCTCGATGACCAGCGTGTCGGCCATGGTGGGAATGACGGCCGTCGCGATGGCGTTGCCGAACACGTCCTGCGCCCAGGTCACGCTCGCCGAGGGCGACACCGTCAGATCGTTGGAGACCAGGCGAAGATCGCGGCTTTCACGAGGGCGCAGCATCAGACGGTGGGGCCCAAAGGCCACCGGCTGCCGGTAGCGATAGGTCGTCCGGTGATGGATTCTCAGCGCGATCAACCGGACCGTCCCACAGAATTCAAGGGTTCCGGCGCGGTGAAGGCCAGGACCTGGGCGAGCATCGCGTGACGACAAGCTAGGGAGAAAACGACGCCCGTGCGCTGCTCGCCCTAGTGGGTGTTGGCCGCGGCGCTCGCGGCGGCGTCGGCCTTGCGCTCGGCGACCGCGGCGGCCGCGCTGGTGGCGGCCACGGCGCTGCTGGCGTTCGCGGCGGCGTCGCTCGCCGCCGAACTGGTGGCGGCTTCAGCGTGACTGGCGGCCGCGCCCGCCTCGTTCTGGGTGCGGGGAGAACACGCCGCCAGAAACAGGACGGCGGCGCCGGCGGTGACGATCAGCAGGGGGCGCATTCTCGATGCTCCTTTGGTTTTCGATTTCGACGAACGCAGCGTGGCCAGGGCGTGTTCCGGGAAATCCGGCAGGCGGACGGCCGGGCCGAGGGCGACCTCAGTCGCCGGCGGCCTTCGTGCGCCGCCCGGCGTGCGACATGGGCGCGCCGTATTTGGCGCGGTTCTCCGGCGTATCCGGCACGGGCGGGCTTGCGACGTGGACATATTGGACATTGGCGCCGGGCGGAATGGGTCCGCCCACGATGGTGGGCGCCGCAGCGCTCGAGTCCGCCGGGGGAGCGCGTTCGGCGGCCGGCAGGGGCGCGCCCTGACCGGTCGGGGTGACCGAGGCGTCGTTGGGGGGCTGCGGGGTCCCGGCCGTCGTTTGGGCCGCAGCCACGCCGGCGATCAGGCAGATCGCCGCCGACGCCGCGAGCACGTAACGGGTTTTGGACATAGCGTTGATCCTCGTCCTAGAGCGACCCGGTCGACCGGAGAATCCGAGTCGCCCCCAGGTCACCCACAGGTCTCCAATTCCAGCCCGGCGAACCAGGGCCATGACGTCCGCGTCGGCGTCGAAGCGGACCGCACAGCTTCGCCTCAGTGAATGCCGAGCAGGCCCAACAGCCACAAGACGATGATGATCGTCAGAACCAAGCCGAGAATACCGCCCAGTCCCGGAACGCCCCAGCGCCTGTAGCCGTAGTAACCGCCGCCACCGCCGAACACGATAAGCAGAATAACTACGATCACGATCAGCGACATTGCCGTTTCCCCTCAAGGTCAATGAACCCGCGCAGGGCGCGATGCTGGCCCGACCGGGACACCCTTACGGCCGCCCCGGGCAACCCCGGCCCTCATGCCGCTTCACGCTGTATCGCCCGAACCGCCCGGAAGAGCGGGAAGGGCGGGAAGGTTAGCGGGTCGCTTTGTGGATGGCGTCCTTCGCCTTGCCCACGGCTTCCTTCACCGAACCGACCACCTTGTCGGCGGCGCCTTCGACCTGGAGCTTCTCGTTGCCGACAGCCTTGCCGATCGATTGCTTTGCAGCGCCAACAGCCTTCTGGACTGCGCCTTCGACACGTTCTTTGCTCATGATCAGGTCCTCAGTCGGATGGAAGTTCATGGCGTAGCTTAACTGTTTGATCGAGACCTTCCTTGACTCAGGTCAACAATCGAAAGCTCACGCCATAGATGTCGGCGACCTGGTCGCGGCGTCAGCGATCCCCTTGACCGGTCCGCAAGGGCCGGATTCTACTTACGGACTACGGAAATTGCGGCCAACGCGGAACCGTGGGTCGGGGGCGTTGGTAGCTGGGGGCGGGATCGAACCGCCGACCTGTGGGTTATGAATCCACCGCTCTAACCATCTGAGCTACCCAGCCATGACCGCATCCGCGTTCGCGGCGAGGGCGCGGTTATAGGGGCTCGGCCTTTCGGCTTCAAGGC
>JARLIQ010000006.1 GCA_031291645.1 Caulobacteraceae bacterium
CGGCGCCGGTGCTGGTGCGGCCGGCCGGCTCGCACGGCGGGGCGGGGCTGGCGCTGGCGCGGGACGCGGCCGAGCTGGACGCGATCCAGGTCCCGGCGGGCCTCGACGCCTACGTCAGCCGCTACCACGACTACCGCTCGGCCGACGGCTTCTTCCGCAAGTACCGGGTGATCTTCGTGGGCGGGCGCCCGCACCCCTACCACCTGGCCATCGGGGCCCACTGGATGGTCCACCACCAGAGCGCCGGCATGGCGGGCGATGCGGCGCGGATGGCCGAGGAGCTGGCCTTCCTCGGCGATCCCGAGGCCGCCATCGGGGGGCGGGCCATGGCGGCGCTGGCGGCGATCGGCGCGCGGCTGGGCCTGGACTACGGCGGGGCGGACTTCACCCTGACCGGGGACGGCGGGGTCCTGGTGTTCGAGGCCAACGCCACCATGCTGACCCACCTGGAGCCCGAGGACGGCCCGTTCGCGGCCAAGAACCCCTTCGTGCGCCCGATCATGGAGGCCTTCCAGGCCCACCTGGCGGCGGTGGCGGGCGCCTGAACGATTTCCGCCGCCGGGCGTCTTGACCGCGTCCGGTCCGCCGCCCATCGTTTAGGCGAACGTTGGTCACCGGCCCGGCTATTCCGCTCGGGCGCGCAACGGACCGCGGGCGGCGCCGCTTTCGCCGCCACAGCGACGGTCCCCGCCAACGCCCGACGAAAAGGAGGCCGCTTGTCTGAGCTCGATTATCTGGCGCCGCCGACGGTCGAGGACGCCGTGCGCGCCCTGGCGGCGGGCGGCGGCTCGGCCAAGGTGCTGGGCGGGGGGACGGACCTTCTGGTCCAGCTGCGCGCGGGGCGGATCAAGCCGGGCGTCATCGTCGACCTCAAGCGCATTCCCGGGGCCATCGGCGTGCGCGAGGAGGCCGGCGGCTTCGTCATCGGCGCGGCGACCCCCGGCGCGGTGATCGGCGAGCACGCGGGCCTGGTCGGCGCCTGGCCGGGCGTGGTCGAGGCCGCCAACCTGATCGGCTCGACCCAGGTCCAGGGCCGCGCCTCCCTGGCCGGCAACCTGTGCAACGCCTCGCCGGCCGCTGACAGCGTCCCGGCGATGATCGCCGCCGGCGCGACCTGCCTCGTCGTCGGCCCCGCCGGCCGGCGGGAGATCCCGGTCGAGCAGGTGGCCGTGGGCCCCGGCCGCACCAGCCTGGCGGCGGACGAGTTCGTGCTGGAGATCCGCCTGCCGGCGCGCCCACAGCGCTCGGGCGACGCCTACCTGCGCTCGATCCCGCGCACCGAGATGGACATCGCCGTGGTCGGCGCGGGCGTGGCCCTGACGCTGGACGCGGCCGGGACCGTCACCGCCGCCCGCGTGGCCCTGGGCGCCGTCGCGCCGACGGCCCTGCTGGTCCCCGAGGCGGGCGCGGCCATCGTCGGCACGCCGCTGGACGAGACGGCGCTGGAGGCGCTGGACGCCGCGGCCCGCGCCGCCGCCCGGCCGATCAGCGACAAGCGCGGCACCGCCGACTACCGGATCAAGATCGCAGGCGTGCTCGCCCGGCGCGCCGCCGCGATCGCCTACAGGCGGGCGGCCGATCAAGGGCGGGGCGGACGGGCATGAGCAAGCGGCACATCTCCACCACGGTGAACGGCGACGCGGCCGAGTTCCTGGCCGAGCCGGGCGCGACCCTGCTGGACGCCCTGCGCGACGAGCTGCGGCTGACCGGCGCCAAGGAGGGCTGCGGCTCGGGCGACTGCGGCGCCTGCAGCGTCATGGTCGACGGCCGGCTGGTCTGCGCCTGCCTGATGCTGGCGCCCGAGGCCGAGGGCCGCCGGATCGAGACCATCGAGGGCATGGCCCAGGGCGGGCGGCTGCATCCCCTGCAGCAGAAGTTCCTGGAGCACGCGGCCCTGCAGTGCGGCTTCTGCACCCCGGGCCTGCTGGTCGCGGCCAAGGCGCTGCTCGACCAGAACCCCGATCCCAGCGAGACCGAGGTGCGCTACTGGCTGGCGGGCAACCTCTGCCGCTGCACCGGCTACGACAAGGTGATCCGGGCGGTGATGGACGCCGCCGCCGATCTCAGACAGGTCAGGAGGGCTTCATGACCGACGTGATGGACCGGCCGGCGCTCAAGGTCGTCGGCACCCGCCCGATCCGCCCCGACGGGGTGGACAAGGTCACCGGCCGCGCACAGTTCGGCGCGGACTTCCACCTGCCGGGCATGCTGGTCGGCAAGATCAAGCGCAGCCCGCACGCCCACGCCCGGATCGTCTCGATCGACACCCGCAAGGCCCGCGCCCTGGCCGGCGTCAAGGCGGTGATCACCGCGGCCGACCTGCCGGACCTGGCCTCCCAGGAATACGAGGCCGGCGAGAGCGCCTCCAACCTGCGCGACCTGTCGCAGAACTGCATGGCCCGCGACAAGGCGCTCTACCAGGGCCACGCCCTGGCGGCGGTCGCGGCCGTCTCGGCCCAGGTCGCCGACGAGGCGCTGGACCTGATCGAGGTGGTTTATGAGGTCCTGCCCCACGTGATCGACGTCGAGGCGGCGATGGAGCCGTCCGCGCCGGTGCTGCACGCCCACCTCTTCACCGAGGGCCTGGCCGAGCGGCCCGCGACGGCCTCCAACATCGCCAAGGTCAACCGGCTGGGCCGCGGCGACCTGGAGGCCGGCTTCGGCGAGGCCGACGTGGTGGTCCAGGGCCGCTACACGACCAAGGCCGTGCACCAGGGCTACATCGAGCCGCACGCCTGCGTCGCCCAGGTCTCGCAGGACGGCCAGTGCCAGGTCTGGAGCTCCAGCCAGGGCCAGTTCATGGTCCGCACCTACTGCGCCAA
The DNA here is from genome assembly GCA_031291645.1 of Caulobacteraceae bacterium. Classification (GTDB taxonomy): domain Bacteria; phylum Pseudomonadota; class Alphaproteobacteria; order Caulobacterales; family Caulobacteraceae; genus Poindextera. Next base: position 2,823 of record JARLIQ010000006.1, read on the forward strand.
GATCCTGGGCCTGGAGATCGCCGACATCCGCGTCACCCCGGCCGAGATCGGCGGCGGCTTCGGCGGCAAGACCACCGTCTACCTCGAGCCCCTGGCCCTGGCCCTCTCGCGCCAGTCCGGCCATCCGGTGAAGATGGTGATGACCCGCGAGGAGGTGTTCCGCGCCACCGGCCCCACCTCGGGCGCGGTGATCGAGGTCAAGCTGGGCGCCAAGCAGGACGGGACCATCGTCGCCGCCGACGTGGTGCTGAAGTACCAGGCCGGCGCCTTCCCCGGCTCGCCGGTCGGTGCCGGGAGCATGACCGCGCTCGCCGCCTACGACATCCCCAACGTGGCCATCACCGGCTATGACGTGGTGACCAACTCGCCCAAGGTCGCCGCCTACCGCGCGCCCGGCGCGCCGATCTCGGCCTTCGGGGTCGAAAGCGCCATCGACGACCTCGCCCGCGAGCTGGGCATGGACCCGATCGTCCTGCGCGAGAAGAACGGCGTCGTCAGCGGGGTCAAGGCGGTCTACGGCCCGACCTACCGCGACATCGGCTACCTGGAGACCTTGAAGGCGATCAAGGACCACCCGCACTACGCCGCGCCGCTGGGTCCGAACCAGGGGCGGGGCGTGGCGGTCGGGTTCTGGTTCAACGTCGGCGGCGAGTCGACCGCGGCGGTGCACGTCAACGAGGACGGCAGCGCGGTGGTGGTCACCGGCAACCCGGACATCGGTGGCTCGCGCGCCTCGATGGCGATGATGGCGGCCGAGGTCCTGGGCCTGCCGGTCGAGCAGGTCCGCCCGATCGTGGCCGACACCGCCTCGATCGGCTTCTCCATGCTGACCGGCGGCAGCCGCACCACCTTCGCCACCGGCATGGCCGTCACCCAGGCGGCCGGGAAGATCGTCGAGGACGTCAAGCGCCGCGCGGCCCTGATCTGGGACACCACCGTCGACAAGGTGGCCTGGGAGTCCGGCCAGGCGGTCTGCCTGGACGCGACCAAGTCCGCGGTCAAACCCCTGACCCTGGCCGCCATCGCCGCCCAGGCCGGCCGCACCGGCGGGCCGATCAGCGCCGAGGTCTCGCTGAACGCCCAGGGCGCCGGCCCCGGCTTCGCCGTCCACCTGTGCGACGTCGAGATCGACCGCGAGACCGGCCACGTCACCGTCGTCCGCTACACCGCCGCCCAGGACGTCGGCCGGGCCATCCACCCGGCCTATGTCGAGGGCCAGATCCAGGGCGGCGTCGCCCAGGGCGTCGGCTGGGCGCTGAACGAGGAGTACATCTTCGACGCCGACGGGCAGATGGAGAACGCCGGCTTCCTCGACTACCGCGTGCCGGTGGCCTCGGACCTGCCGATGATCGACGCGGTGCTGGTCGAGGTGCCCAATCCCCGCCACCCCTTCGGGGCCAAGGGCGTGGGCGAGGCGCCGATCGTCCCGCCGCTGGCCGCCGTGGCCAACGCCGTGCGCGACGCCCTGGGCGTGCGCATGTGCGACCTGCCGCTCTCGCCGCCCAAGATCCGGGCGGTGGTGGACGGCCTGGCGAGCTAGGCCGCAGATGGTCCACGTGGTCCTCGCCGGCGCGGACGGGCGCGAGTTCACCGGCGGCGAGGGCGCGTTCGACGTCGAGGCGACCAGCGTGCGCCGCCTGATCCTGGCGCTCGACCAGCGGTTCCCGGGCTTCGGCGACTACGTCGAACGCCGCATGGCCTTCGCCATCGACGGGGTGATCCACCAGGACGCCTACGGCGCGGAACTGGCGCCGGACAGCGAGGTCTGCCTGATCCCTAAGATCGGGGGCGGATAGGGGGCTGGAGAAGGGCGGCTCTACGGCAGTCCCGCCGGCTTCGGTCCGCCGTACGCCCAGTCCAGCAGTTCCACCACGTGCGCCACCGGGACCTTGGCCTCGGCGGCGATCTGGGTCAGGCAGCCGATGTTGCCGGTGGCCACCACGTCGGGCTCCAGGGCCGCGAGGTTGGCGACCTTGCGGCTGCGCAGCTGGGCCGAGATGTCGGGCTGCAGGATGTTGTAGACCCCGGCGGAGCCGCAGCAGAGGTGGGCCTCGGCGGGTTCGCGGACGCGGAATCCGGCGGCCTCCAGGAGGGCGCGGGGCTGGCGGCGCACCTGCTGGCCGTGCTGCAGCGAGCAGGGCGCCTGGTAGGCCACGGTCAGGGGCTCGCCGCCGGCGCCGGCGGGCGGGCGGATGTCGGGCAGAGGGATTTCGGCCAGCAGTTCGGTGATGTCGCGGGCCAGGGCCGAGACCTTGGCCGCCGTCCCGGCCAGCGCCGGATCGTGGCGCAGCAGGTGGCCGTAGTCCTTGACCATGCTGCCGCAGCCCGAGGCGGTGACCACGATGGCGGCGACCTCGCCAGCCTCGACCATCGGGCGCCAGGCGGCGACGTTGCGCCGGACAAAGCCCAGGCCGTCGTCCTCGCGGCCCATGTGGTGGACCAGGGCGCCGCAGCAGCCCTCGCCGGCGACCTGGCTGACGTCATAGCCGGCGCGGGTCAGGACCCGGACGGCGGCGGCGCGGATCTGGGGCGCGATCTCGGGCTCGACGCAGCCTTTCAGCAGGATCACCCGGCCGCGCCGCGGGCCGCTCGCGGGGGGACTGGCGGCCTGCGCCGGCGCCGCTGCGGCGCGCGCGGCCGGCGCCAGCGTCAGCATGGCGGCCAGGGGCTTCAGCGCCTGGCTGCGCCGCAGGAGGGGCGCCAGCGGCCGGGCCAGCCGTCCGAGGGCCGCCGCCAGCCGGAAGCGCGCCGGGTGGGGCAGGACGAAGGCCAGGAGGCCGCGGATCAGCCGGTCGGCCGGCGAGCGGCTGTGGTGGCTCTCTATATAGGCCCGGGCGTGGTCGACCAGCCGGCGGTAGTCCACCCCTGACGGGCAGGTGGTCATGCACGACAGGCACGACAGGCAGCGGTCCACGTGCTTGACGACCTGGGCCGTGGGCCGCCGGCCGTTCTCCAGCATGTCCTTCATCAGGTAGATGCGGCCGCGCGGGCTGTCGAGCTCGTCGCCCAGCAGGGTGTAGGTCGGGCAGGTCGCCAGGCAGAAGCCGCAGTGCACGCACTTGCGGATCACCGCCTCGGCGGCGGCGGTTTCGGGATCGGCGAGCTGGGCCGGGGAGAAATTCGTCTGCACGGCTCAGCCCTCCGCGGTCTGGATGGGCCACATGCGGCCGGGATTGAGCACGCCGCTCGGGTCGAAGCCAGCCTTGACCCGGCGCGACAGGGCCGCCAGGCCCGCGGGCTCGGGCTGGAAGGCGCCGAGCGCGCGCCGCACCGCCTCGCTCGCCCGGATCAGGGTCGCGTGGCCGCCCAGCGAAGCGGTCCAGCCGCGCACCACCGCGCCGGACGCGGCCTCGTCGGCGCAGGCCAGCCAGACCAGCCCCCCGGCCCAGTCGTAAAAGGCCTCGGCCTCGATCTCGCGGCCGATCGCCTCCACGGCGGCGGGGCCGGCCATGGGGGCCAGCGACAGCCGCCAGACCTGGCGCGCGTCGCCCGCGAAGGCGGCCGCGTCTGCGATCCAGCGCCACAGCCGCGCGGTCTGCGCCGCGTCGAGCTGGTCCGCCAGCGTCAGGCCGGGCAGCGCCCCGCCGACCGCCCAGGCGCTGGGCGTCATCGAGGGGCCGACGCCCTCGATACGCAAGGCGGTGATCGCGCCGCCGGCGGCGGCGA
>JARLIQ010000071.1 GCA_031291645.1 Caulobacteraceae bacterium
AGGGATATCGGGAGCTGGGACGCATTGCGTGTTCGCCGCCAGGACACACACGCATTTGCATGACGAAGAACCTGAGCGCTCCTGCCGCGCAGGGATGAGGGACGCTTTCCCCTTCCTGCGCTCGATCGATGCCCGTCTGCGCCCCACCCAGGCGGAACAAAGGGCCCGACCGAGTGCGACCCATTGCGGACCCGTGGCCGGGTGGCGGCGCCTCTCCGAAAGTGGTTCGATAAACTACTTGAGGGGGAAACTGATGACGGGGCGGATCAGGCTGGCGCGACCGGAAGACGGAGCGGCCGTCGCCGCAATCTATGCGCCATACGTATTAGAGACGGCGATCTCCTTCGAGAATGAGCCGCCGACGCCCGTCGAGATGAGCGAGCGGATCGTCGCGACCCTCGCAACCTGCCCCTTCCTCGTATTCGAGATGGATGGCGACGTTGTCGGCTACGCTTACGCCGGTTCACACCGAGCGCGCTCCGCCTATCGCTGGTCGGTTGATGTCACCGTATATGCGGCGCCTCATCTTCATCGGCGCGGCGTTGGCCGCGCTCTCTACGTGGAGCTTCTGGACCAACTCACGCGGCAGGGTTTCCACACCGCGTTCGCCGGCATCGCGCTTCCGAATGACAAGAGCATCGGCCTTCACGAGGCGGTCGGCTTCCGTCATCTGGGGACGTACCGAGAAGTCGGCTTCAAATTCGGCAAGTGGCACGACGTGGGCTGGTGGAGCCGGCGTTTGAACGATGGGTTGCCGTCCGGTAATCCACTCCCGCCTCTCGGTTGAGTCCGGTTTCCACCCATTGCGGAACGTGCCGCAATAGCCAGGGGACCCTCAGATGCTATCCATACGTCGAGCATTTGGGAGGTGAAACCATGCCGGCGCCTTACACGGGTGGCTGTCAGTGCGGAGCGGTTCGCTATGTGTTGACGGCTGAGCCGATCAGGACCGTCGCCTGCCATTGTAAGGAGTGCCAGCGGCAGTCCGGCAGCGCCTTCGGGATGTCGATGATCGTGCCGCAAGACAGCCTGACCGTGACTGGACCTACCAAGAGCTACGTGCGGATCGCCGACAGCGGCAATCGCAACGAAGGGGTTTTCTGCCCGGAGTGTGGCGGCCGTATCTATCAGATCCCCTTACATTTCAAGGACGTCCTCGTTCTCAAACCCGGCACGCTGGACGACACGAGTTGGGTGCGCCCTGGTTACTTTGTTTGGATGTCGAGCTGCCAGGGCTGGGTTCCAATTCCTCCGGGCGTCGTCGCCTTGGATGGGCAGACCTGACGCCCGTTTGAGACCAAACGGCGCATCGCGGTTCGGGCAATGTTCGCTGGGACCTGATCCCGAATTCAGCCGATTCAATACCGAGCACCCAACCTCGGAACCGGCGATGACCGCGGCGAGGGGCCAGTCACTCCAGGCCGTAGATCACACAGGCCTTGCGCTCCAGACGTTCCAGCGGAGGCTGCTGCGGGAGGAGGTCGGACGGGGATACCTCCTCACCGGGCGAGGGCGGCGGCGGGGCCATGGCGGCGATGGGCGCGCCCTGGACCGTGGAGCGCCTTTGGGCGGTCACGATCACCTCCTGCACGCCACCTGCGTCGTCGGCATAGGTGTTCGCGGCCCCCGTGACCAAGACATCCGTATCGCAGGCGCGCGCAGTTGGATCGATCAACATGACCTTGGTCAGGTGCGCGCCCGTTGCTTCAGCGGCCAACTTGGCCCGGCGCGCCGCGTCAGCGACAGCTGCGGTGAACAGTTCGGTGTTGGTCCCGTTGTTCGGCTCCAGGCTGAAGGAGACGCGAGCAATCGAGGTCGGGCGGGCGGAGACGGTGGCGGCATAGGCCCGTTCAAGGATCGAGATGTCGCGCACCTGGACGCTGAAGCTCAGGTTGGCCTGGTATTTCTCGATCCGGTCGGCCTGCTCGTTGGTCTGCATCTGACCCTGTTTGTCCCGGTACTGCTGGTAGATCGGTGTAATCGAGAGGCCGGTCTCGACCTGGGCCTTGTCGGCGCCATAGGCCTGAAGCGTCTGCGCCAGCGCACGCACCTGCTCGATCACGTTGCGGGTGGCGACGGCGACAGAGGAGTCCACCGCACTGAACTGGGCGCTGAAGCTCGCGCGATTGGCCGGGATATGGGTCTGCACCTCGCCGGTCGCGGCGATGATCGGGGTCCGCATCCACCACGGGGCGCGACCGTAAAGCGGAGCGGGCGGCGTTTGCACCGCTTCGGCCAGCGCGGTCTCGGGCGGCTGGGCCGCCCACGTGACCGGGGCCAAGGAACACGCCACCAGGACGCCGATGACCAATGAACGCATTTCCCGCCTCGGTTTAGTCCGTGCTGTGCGCCGGTGGTACTAGCACGACGATCGGCGCCGCGCCTCGGATAAGGACTGCTCGCCCCCCCCCAGCTCGGACATTTGAGGCGGGCAGGCAATCACCGTCCGGCAGGCGCGCCGCAGTGGACGAGCGTGTGCCAGAGCCGCCGAAAGTCGGCCTCGCCTTCGGGCGCCAAGTCCGCCCACCGGCTCGGGTCCTGCTTGAAGGATCGCCAGGCGTCTCCGATCACGGCCGCGGTGAGGATTCCGCCACGGCCGGCGATCCGCTCCGCAAGGGGGATCATCCGCTCGCCACGGAAATCGCCAGGAACCTCGCTCGCCGGAAGCGAGAAGCCGCCGTGCCAAGAGACACCCAGGCCACAGGCCTGTCCCAGGCGTTCCAGCAGAACGCCGACGCAAGCGCCCTGGAATGAAGGATCGCAGACGACCGCCTCGACGTCATCGTGCAGTGAAAGCGGCCCGTGGACCTGAGCTTCGATGACCGTATCGAGCACGCGCCCGGGTTCCGTCCGCACTTCCGCGTCGGGAAGTTCCGCCAGCAGGCGAAACAGCCGCTCCACGGTGAGGTTGCGAACGCCGAGTGTCGGAACGCGGTATGGAGGCCACGCCGGGGTCGCGACGCCGCCGGCTTCGACCTCCGACAGCAAGGCGGCCATGACGCCGCCCAAGTGTTCGATGTCGCTAAGGCTCCAGAGCGCGTTTGGATCTTCGCTGCCCATGAAGGTGAACGAGGTTCGCGCCTTCACGTGATCGCGCAGGACGAAATAGCACGATCCGAACCGCGGTATTGGGCCGTCGGGGAAGCGGAACAGCTCAAGGGCCCCATACTTCGGGCGCTCGGATGCAGGTCCGTCACCGGTATGGTAGGCCCCTCCGAACAGGGCCCGTTCCCACTCGTCTCTTGCGCCGCCGGCGAAAGCCGAGAGGCTTCCGTTCGAGAGTCCGGTTTCGAATTGGTTGCGATAGAGCCCCTCGTCCAGGAGAGCCTGCGCGGTCAGTACGCCGTCCCGCCCGCAGCGGTCCGGGTGGAAGTGCACGATGACGCGCGCCGAATTGCGGATGTGCGAGACGGCTCGGTCATATGAGATTTCGTCGATACCGGCCCGCCTGGCGATGGCGACGGCTTGCCCGCGCGCTTGCGCCTCCCGCTTGCGCGCGGCGCCCCCGACATGGCGCAACGCCCTTAGCTGGCTGTCCATAAGCCTGCTCACAACGAGGCGTCCGGGTTCGGGGCTCATCGGTCAAGCTTGCCACACGGCGCCCTTGGCGCAACCGCCGCCTTCCACCCGAAGCGGAGTGTTTGCGTCGGTCGGAGAGAACTAGTGGTCTTCGTCATCAATCGGCGTCAGCCCGTGGGCAACCACGATTTGCCTGACGATCCTATAGTCCCAGCTGATCCAGTTCCGTTCCCGGCTTGGCGGCCGAAATGGTTCCATTTCTGCGCAGCCGCACTCGAAGCACACTTTAAGGTAGCCCAGGTAGCGGCCTGAGCGATCGAAAAAGAGGAACGCATGACGCGGGACGCAGCATGCCGCTACTTCGTTGGGCGGATGCGTGAAGTGAACGGTGGCCCTCAGCGTGGAAATCTCAAGGGGCGTCAGTCGCCCGCCATTCGTCGCCGGATACGCCTCCTCACGCGTATGGTCTTTTGAAAGCCCGCTTGCGCGGACGTGGCCCTGTCGATCGACCGTTATGCTGGATGCGGCTGGCGCGCCGTAAACCTCGACCTGCGTGGCGTTCGGGAAAAGCACTTCAGGTGCGGGTTTGGCGGAGCATCCAAGCAGACCGATAGCCATCAGCGCCATGAAGGCGATGCTCATGCTTCGCATGTTGTCTCGACCCGACATTCTCGCTTGGTAATCCAGCGGGCGCCTGATCAACCTTTGGTCGAGGCGAATTAAGGGTTCCTTTCCACCCACTCCTGACCAAACGCGCCGCCCAAGTTCGGATCGGACGGCAGGGCGGCGCGATTGTCGTGACGCACCAAGAGTGCCACCGTCATCCGATCGAGGCGACGACCCCGTGGGCCGCGCGAGCTTCTTTGGAGGCATGGGTGAAATCAAGGGCGTTTGGTTGTGTCGCGTTCGCCGCGATCTGTCTCGCAGGGTGCCACCCGAAGACGGCGGAGGAGGCCGCCAGCGGCAATGTAAATCTGTTCGGCATCCACCATGGTCGATTTGTCGGGCTCGGCATCTACGCACCCCAGGAGCCCTGGACGAAGATGGTAGACGCTGCGCGTCCCACGGACAGTCCCGCCGCAAAGACCATCGATGATCAGGCGATCTTCGTCGTGGTCGATAGCCAGACCGGAGAGTTGCGCGCCTGCGGCGATCTAAGCGGCTATTGCATCGGCATGAACCCCTGGAAGAGGCCGCTGACCACGGCTCAGACCGTGCCGATCATCCTGACTGAGCACGTCAAACGGCCGGCCACGTCGCCCGATGCGGGCGTCAAGGCGAGTCCCGCGACGAGCGAGCCCAATCCAGTCAAGCAGGGCAGCGCCGACACGCCGTCACCAGCGCATTAGGTCAACTCACCACCCACAGGGGACCAAACGGCCTCCGTGGGTTTATAACCCCGTGCCGACGTTCAGCCTGTCCGGCTCCGGTCGGCGGCCCCGGGACCATCGCCCAGTCCCTGCGCGCGGTGGCGCTCGGCGGCGAGATCGCCTCCATCGGCTTTCTGAGCACCGAGAACCCCGGCATCGACTTCTTCCAGCTGAAGGCCAGCGGCGCGACGATCCGCAACATCACCGTGGGCGACCGCGCCGCGTTGCTGGACCTCAATCGCGCCGTCGCCGCCACCGGCCTGAAACCGGTGATCGACCGCGTCTTCGCCTTCGACCAGGCGCGCGAGGCCTTCGCCCACCTGGAAGGCGGCGCGCATTTCGGCAAGGTCGTGATCCGCTGCGTGCACTGAGGCGGCTTGCGATGCTGAGCGGCCACCAGTCGGGATGCTATTTGGCCTTAGCGCCCCAAGAGCGCCGCTTCCCCCATCCCTCCTTCGCCTGGCCTACCAGGACGATCTGCCGGTCCGCCGGGTTCATGGCGAGGTCGGGGACCAGCCGCCGGACGAGGTCGAGGTAGGTCACGCCCGGATGGCCGGGCACGGCGTCGTCCGCATGCACGAACGCGGTGGGCGCGGCGCGGGGGGGCGCGGCGCGGGCCGAACTCCAGCCCCAGGCCAAGCCCAGCATCACGCCGAGCACGATCGGGGAAAGCAGGTCAGGACCACGCCGCATCGCGCCTCGCCGTGAACCGGGCAGGGGAGGCGAGGATGTCAGAGATGCGAGCCCGGACCTAGCCTTTGCGGTCCGTCGCCAGTCGCCTCGGGCGCCGCCGCCTGATCAGTCGTCGTTCGCCGCCTCGGCCAGCCGGCGCGGGTCCTCGAACAGCCGGGCGAAGACGGCGCCGAAGATCGCGCCGCCGATGTGGGCCAGGTAGGCGACGCCGCCCGACTGCACGTCCGCGACCGCGCCCAGGCTGAAGAGCTGGGTCAGGAACCAGAAGCCGATCAGCAGGACCGCCGGAATGTAGGCGACGCGCGCGAACCAGCCGAAGAACAGCAGCGAGCGGATCCGGTCGCGCGGATAGGTGATCAGGAAGGCGCCCATCACCGCCGCGATCGCGCCGCTGGCGCCGAGGCCGGGTATGGTGGAGGCCGGGTCGGCCGCGACCTGGGCCAGCATCGCGACGACGCCGCCCACGAGGTAGAAGGCGGCGTAGCGGACGGGGTTCATCGCCTCCTCGATCTCCGGGCCGAACGCCCAGAGGAACACCATGTTGCCGATGATGTGCGACCAGCTGGCGTGCATGAACATCGACGTCAGCAGGGTCTCGGGATGGCGGCCGGCGACGATGTCGGCGGGGACCGCCGACCATCGGGCCACGAACGCGTCGCCGTTGACCAGTTCCAGCACGAAGACCAGCGCGTTCACCGCGATGATCGCCGCCGTGACCACGGGAAAGCGCGAGGGGCGGCGGGTCTCGTCACCCAGCGGGATCATGGGGTCCTTGGCTCCGATGGCGGGGGCCGTCCGCGCCGGACCGCCGCGCCACCGCGTCGATGTGGGCCAGCTGGTGCGTCAGGCCCGGCGGGGCGGGGAAGGCGGCGTCCAGGGCCGCGGTACCGACGGTGAAGCCGGCCGCGCCGGCCTTGGCGGCGGCGGCGATGCGCTCGTCGCGGTCGATCGAGCCGGCGACGATCACCGGCTTGTCCCCGGCGCCCGCGCAGACCGCGCGGATCAGGGCGGGGGCGTCGCCGGCGAAGCGGTAGGCCAGAAGGTCCAGCCCGTGCACCGCCGGCCGCGCCGCCAGCGCCCGCGCGCTCGCGGCGATGGTCTCGATGTCGCCGGCCAGGCGGCTCGGATGGCCGACGATCTGGCCGGGGAAGGGGAAGTAGCGGATCGGGGCGCCGGCGATGAGCGGCTCGACCACCGCCGGCCGCACCCCGCCCATCAGCACGTCCACCCCGCACGCCACCGCCGTGCGCGCGCCGGCCGCCTCGGCCTCGGCGTCCAGGCTGACCATCTCCAGGTAGAGCATCGCCCCGGCCGCGCGGATCTCGGCCGCCAGGGCGCGCAGCTCGGCCAGCGGCAGGCCCACGTCCTTGAAGCCGATGTGCTTCACCCCGGCCGCCAGCACCTGCGGCAGCCGCCCCCGCGCGTCGGCGATGGTGACGTCATCGCGGGTGAGCATGAAGATGAAGTCGGGCCTGGCCATCGCCGGCCGAGACTATCGTTCAATCTCGGCCTTGCCCATGCGCGCCCGCCGCGCTCGTCACGAAGGCGGCGCCGCGCCCGGCGGCGGTTCGGGCTTGCGCTTCTTGGCGTCGGGCGCGGGCGGCGGGGCGTGGGCCTTGTCGCGGGCCTGGGCCTCGGCGGCCGCCGCCTGGGCGGCGCGCGCCCGGGCCTGGGCTTCGGCCTGAGCCGCGCGCTGCTGAGCCTGGCGCTGGGCCGCCTCATCGGGCGCGGCGGGTGGCGGCGGCGGCGGGGCGGGCGTCGCCGGTTCGAGCTTGCGCGGCTGGATCGCGGCCGGTGGCGGCGCAGGCGGAATGGCTTCACGCCGCACGGCCGCGGGCGGCTGGCCCTGCAACGACGGCGGCGTTCTGCGGACCGGCGGGGCTGCCGGTGGCGCGGGGCGCGGCGGCGCCGGCGGGGCGAGGCGGGGCGCGCCGACCACCGCGGGCGAGGGCGCAGGCGGGGGCGGGG
>JARLIQ010000072.1 GCA_031291645.1 Caulobacteraceae bacterium
CGTCGACGACCACTGGGACCAGTTCGAGTCGTTCCAGGCCTACGACCGCTTCACCCGCGACTGGCTGACGGCCTGCCGGCGGGTGCTGAAGGACGACGGCTCGCTGTGGGTGATCGGCAGCTACCACAACATCTTCCGCGTCGGCGCGACGCTGCAGGACCTGGGCTTCTGGATCCTGAACGATGTCATCTGGCGCAAGTCGAACCCGATGCCGAACTTCAAGGGCACCCGGTTCACCAACGCCCACGAGACCCTGATCTGGGCCGCCAAGGGCCGCGGGCCCAAGCGCTACACCTTCAACTACGACGCCATGAAGATGGCCAACGACGAGCTGCAGATGCGCTCGGACTGGACCTTGGCCCTGTGCACCGGCGAGGAGCGGATCAAGGACGCCGCCGGCCAGAAGGCCCACCCGACCCAGAAGCCCGAGGCCCTGCTGCACCGGGTGATCCTGTCCTCGTCCAAGCCGGGCGAGATCGTGCTGGACCCCTTCTTCGGCGTCGGCACCACGGGCGCGGCGGCCAAGCGGCTGGGCCGGCGGTTCATCGGCGTCGAGCGCGAGGCGGACTACGCCGCCCTGGCCCGCGAGCGGATCGCCAAGGTGGTCCCGGTCTCGCCGGAGGACCTGGACGTGATGGGCTCCAAGCGCTCCGAGCCGCGCATCCCCTTCGGCCAGATCGTCGAGGCCGGCCTGCTGCGCCCCGGCGACAAGCTGTTCTGTCCCAAGGGCGAGCAGGTGGCGCGGGTGCGGGCCGACGGCAGCCTGGTGCTGGGCGACCTGGCCGGCTCGATCCACAAGCTGGGGGCCATGGTGCAGTCGATCCCGGCCTGCAACGGCTGGACCTACTGGCACTTCAAGTCCGACCGGGGCCTGACGCCGATCGACGTGCTGCGGGCCAAGGTGCGCGCCGGCTACGCCGAGCGCCACGCCTAGCCAAACGGCGTCAGCCCGGCGCGGGCGGCCTTGAGGAACACGCTGGGCAGGGCCGAGAGCCCGTCCGGCGCGGTCCAGATCAGCTCGGCGCCGGCTTCCGCCTCCGCCTCCGCCCGCCAGACCTGAAGGGTGAGGGCGAAGTGGGTGAAGACGTGCTCGATCTCGCCCACCTGGCGCCAGGCGCCGGGCGCCGGGGCGGCGGCCCGGACCTCGTCCGGCGTCCAGCGCTCGGCCCGCCAGTCGCTGGTCGGCAGGGCCAGCATCCCGCCCAGGAGCCCCTTGGGCGGGCGGCGCACCAGCCCAATCAGGTCGCCGCGCGTCACCAGGAAGGCCGCGCCGTGGCGGCGGGGCCGGTCGGCCTTGACCGCGCGCCTTGGATAGGCCTCGGCGGCCCCGGCGGCGAAGGCGGCGCAATGGGCCGTGATCGGGCAGCGCTCGCACAGCGGCGCCTTGGGCCGGCAGACCACCGCGCCGAGGTCCATCAGCGCCTGGGCCCAGTCGCCGGGCCGCGCCTCGCCGACCAGCCGCGCGGCCAGGGCCTTGAGCGCCGGCTTGACCGCTGGCAGCGGCGTCTCGACCGCGAACAGCCGCGCCATGACCCGCTCGACATTGCCGTCGACCACATTGGCCGGTGCGTCGAAGGCGATCGCGCCCACCGCCGCGGCCGTGTAGGCGCCGACGCCGGGCAGGGCCAGAAGGCCGGCCTCGGTCTGCGGGAAGACGCCGCCGTGCTCGCCCGCCACCGCCCGGGCGCAGGCTAAGAGGTTGCGGGCCCGGGCGTAGTAGCCGAGCCCGGCCCAGGCGGCCATCACCTCGGCGTCCGGCGCGGCGGCCAGGTCCCGCACGGTCGGCCAGCGGCGCAGAAAGCCGAGGAAATAGGGCGTGGCGTGCGGCACGGTGGTCTGCTGCAGCATCACCTCCGAGAGCCAGACCCGGTAGGGATCGGGCCTCACGCCCGCGGCCCGCGCCGCCGGCCCGACGCGCCAGGGCAGCGCGCGCGCCTGGGTGTCGTACCAGCCCAGCAGGGCCTTGCGGATCGCGGTCTTGGGGTTCGCCACGGCCCCGTCATAGCCGGCCGCGCCCCATTCGCGAAAGCCGCGATCGCCTCTATAAGGGGCCATGCCCCGCTCCCTGCCCTCGGCCGACGAGGCGGCCCGCATCCTGACGTCGAAGCGCACCCGGCCGCCGCGCCGGGCCGCGCCGCCGGCCGGCCGCTCGCTGAACAAGCTGATCAAGGCGCTCGACGCACGGTTCGGCCAGGGTCCCGACGGGCTGAAGGCGCGCTGGCGCGAGATCGTCGGCGAGGCGGTCGCCGCCCGCACCGAACCGGCCAAGCTCAGCCGCCCGCGAAACGGCGGCGGGGCGGTGCTGGAGCTGAAGGTCGACGGCCCGGCCGCGGCCCTGATCCAGCACCAGGCGAGCGACATCCTGGCCCGGGTCAACCTCTTCCTCGGCGACGGGGCGGTGGCCAAGCTGCGGGTGGTCCAGGGGCCGGTGCGGCGGACCGAGACGTCCCAGTCGGCGGCCAAGGCGGCCCTGGCGCGCCGCAAGCGGGCCCAGCCGCTGGACGCCGGCCGCGAGGCCGAACTGGAATCCGGCCTTGACCGGCTGACCGAAGGTCCGCTGAAAGGGGCCCTGCGCCGCCTGGGCCGCGAGGTCCTGCGGCGCGGGGCGCCCTGAACCATTCTGCTGCGAGGCATTGAACTCCATGGATCGACGGCTGTTCATCGGCGCCGCGGCGCTCGGTCTGGGCCTCGGCGGCCCGGTCTTCGCCCAGGACGCGGGCGTCGCCCCGGTCGGGCCCGATGACCTGGTGCTTGGCTCGCCCAAGGCGCCGGTCACGGTGATCGAATACGCCTCGGCCAGCTGCCCCCACTGCGCCCGGTTCAACAACGAGGTCTTCCCCGCCTTCAAGGCCAAGTACATCGACACCGGCCAGGTCTATTACGCCTTCCGCGAGTTCCTGACCCCGCCGGTCGAGTTCGCCGCCGCCGCCTTCCTGATCGCCCGGTGCGCGGGCAAGGACAAATATTTCACCGTACTGGACGGGGTGTTCCAAGCCCAGGCCGAGATCTACCAGAGCGGCGACCTGCACGGGCCGATGCTGAAGATCGCCCAGGCCGCCGGGCTGGACGAGAAGGCGGTCGACGCCTGCCTGGCCGACACCAAGGCGATCGAGGCCCTGAACGCGCGGATGCAGCAGTACCTCAGCCGCGACAAGGTCAGCAGCACCCCGACCTTCGTGGTCAACGGCGCGCGCCTGGTGGGCGAACAGACCCTGGCCGCGCTGGACACGGCGATCGCCGCCGCCGAAGCCAAGGCCAAGGCCAAGCCCCAGGGTCATCCGGCGCGCCGCCGCCATCCCCACGCCTAGGCGCAGGCCGAAATCGGGCGCGCCGCGGCCGGGTTTTCGCGACTTGACGCCGCGCCAGGCGATCAAGGCCTTGCCCAAGCTCAGCGCTTTGGCTTTATAGTACGCCACGAAGACGAACATGACAAATTTGTGACTACCACGACGAGGAATACAGCATTCCAGAAGTCAAGTAGCTCACCAATAGACGGGACCGCACGATGAGCCTGCTTTATGACGTTGAGATCGAGGTGTCCGGCAAGGAACATCAGGGCAAGACGACCTTGGTCGCCTACCTGGCCAAGCTGCTGGGCGAGACGGGCGTCGAGCTGATCGTGCAGCGCGCCGATCCCCAGATCGACGAAAAGCTCGATCTGTCCCTGGAAGAACTGAAGGTCAAGCTGGCCGGCAAGCGGATCTTCCTGCGCGAAGTCCAGACCGCGATCTGACGACGCCGCGCGGGCGCCGCCCGGCGCCGCGCGCCGGTTAACGAAGCGTTGACAAGCCGCCCGCGAGGCGGTTTCCCCAGGGCGGGGTCCGAGCGGACCCTCCTTGGGGTTTCGTGTTTGGCCCACGTCTTTGCCGACCGGTCCGGTCGCCGATCCGCCGTCCGCGGCGGCCGACAAGGCCCGCCGCCCGCGTCTATGGGCGACGCCGGCAGAATCGCGCTTAACTCGTCGCTCCGACGGCCCGCTGGTCAGACAGGAAGAACGCCCATGCGCCGCTCGCAGTTGAGCTTCATCGTCATCGCCGCCTTCGCCTTCGCGCTCGCCGCCTGCGACCGGTTCGGGGCCAAGACCGGCGCGGTCACCGCCGACGACATGAGCCTGGGCGCCGCCAGCGCCAAGGTCACGGTGATCGAATACGCCTCGGCGAGTTGCCCGCACTGCGCCCGGTTCAACAACGAGGTCTTCCCCGCGTTCAAGGCGCAGTTCATCGACACCGGCAAGGTCCACTACGTCTTCCGCGAGTTCCTGACCCCGCCGACCGAGGTGGCGGCGGCCGGCTTCCTGATGGCCCGATGCGCGGGAAAGGATAAGTATTTCAGCGTGCTGGACGCCATCTACCGGGGCCAGGAGGCGATGTACCAGTCCGGCGACTTCCGCGGCGCCCTGCTCAAGATCGCCGAATCCGCCGGCATGAGCGAGCCGCAGTTCACCGCCTGCATCTCGGACGACAAGTCGATCCAGGCGCTGAACAGCCGGGTCGAGACCTACGAGAAGCGCGACCACATCACCGGGACCCCGACGTTCATGGTGAACGGCAAGGTGCTGGACGGCGAGCAGTCGCTGGCCAGCCTCTCGTCGGCCGTCAGCGCCGCCCAGGCCGCGGCGAAATAGGCCGAAGGCCCGCACGCGCGTGCACTTCCAGCGGCTACGTCTTTCGGGCTTCAAGTCCTTCGTCGAGCCGACCGAGTTCCGGATCGAACCCGGCCTGACGGGCGTGGTGGGGCCGAACGGCTGCGGCAAGTCAAACCTCCTGGAAGCGCTGCGCTGGGTGATGGGGGCCAGTTCCGCCAAGGCCATGCGGGCCGGCGGCATGGACGACGTGATCTTCGCCGGCTCGGGCGCGCGCCCCTCGCGCAACCACGCCGAGGTGCAGCTGACCATCGACAATTCCGACCGCACCGCGCCGGCCCAGTTCGCCGCCGAGCCGGTGCTGGAGGTGGTCCGGCGGATCGACCGCGGCCAGGGCTCGACCTACCGGGTCAACGGCCGCGAGCTTCGGGCGCGCGACGTCCAGCTGCTGTTCGCCGACGCCTCGACCGGGGCCAACTCCCCCGCCCTGGTGCGCCAGGGCCAGATCAGCGAGCTGATCGCGGCCAAGCCGCAGAACCGGCGGATGATCCTGGAGGAGGCCGGCGGCGTCTCGGGCCTGCACTCGCGCCGGCACGAGGCCGAGCTGCGCCTGCGCGGGGCCGAGACCAACATGACCCGGCTGGACGACGTGCTGGGCGAGCTGGAAAGCGCGCTCGGCCGGCTCAAGCGCGAGGCGCGCCAGGCGGAGAAGTACAAGCGCCTCGCCGCTGAGATCCGCGCCCTGCAGGCCGGCGTGCTGTTCGCCCGCTGGAAGGACGCCGCCCAGGCGCTGGAGCGGATCGAGACCGAGGCCGCCGCCGCCGCCCGCGCGGTCGAGGACACCGCCGGCGCCGCCGCGGCCGCCCAGGCCGCCGCGGTTCAGGCCGAATCCGGCATCGGCCCGCTGCGCGAGGAGGCCCAGGTCGCCGGCGCCGTGCTGCACCGGCTGGCGATCGAGAACGACCGGCTGGAGCGCGAGGTCGAGCAGGCCGCCGCCACGGTCGAGCGCCTGGCCGGCGAGATCGCCCGGCTGGACGCCGACCGCGGGCGCGAGACCCAGACCCTGGAGGACGCCAAGGCCGCCCTCGCCCGCCTGGCCGCCGAGCTGGACGAGGTCGAGGCCCAGGTCGCCGCCGCGCCCGAGCGCCAGCCCGAGCTGGAGGCCGGCTGGCGCGCCGCCGACGCCGCCCGCACCGCCGCCGAGGGCGAGGTCGAGGCCCTGGCCGCCCGGCTCTCGGCGGAGGAGGCCGGCCGGCGGGCGGTCGAGACCCGGCTGGGCGAGGCGCGCGGCCGGCTGGCACGCACCCAGCGGGCGCTGGACACGGCCAAGGCCGACCGGGCCCAGGTCTCGGGCGCGCCGGACCCCAGGGCCGAGGAGGCCAAGACCCGGTTCGACGCCGCCCTCGCCGCCCTGCGCGAGGCCCGCGCGCGGCTGGAGGCGGCCGAAGCCGCCCACGCCGCCGCCAGCGCCGCCGAGATCGCCGCCCGCGACGCGGCCCGCAAGGCCGAGGACCAGCTCGGCCGGATGAAGACCGAGGCGCGCGGCCTGGCCCAGCTGACCGCGCCGGCCGCCAAGACCGCCTATCCCCCCGCCCTGGACCAGGTCGCGCCCGAGCCGGGGTACGAGGCGGCGCTGGCCGCGGCCCTCGGCGACGACCTCAACGCCGCGCTCGATCCCAAGGCGCCGTCCTATTGGGCCGGGCGCGACGCCGCCCCGCCCGCCTGGCCCGACGGCGCCCGGCCGCTCGCGCCCCTGATCCGCGCCCCGGCCGAGCTGGCCGCGCGGCTGGCCTTCACCGCCCTGGCCGACCGCAAG
>JARLIQ010000073.1 GCA_031291645.1 Caulobacteraceae bacterium
GACCCCGAAGTGCGCCGGGTCTATCTCGGCGATCGGTTCAGCTGAGCGGGTCGAGGAAAAGCGCGAAGCGGTCTTCCGCCCGCAACCCGCGCCAACAGCGTCCGGATCGAGAAATTCCTGCCGCGCATTAACCAATCGGTTGCAAGACGCGCCCTAGCCTGAGGCAAGATTCAGGCCAGGAGGGCGTTTTGGCGCTCGGTGCGCGTTTAGAGTTGAGGCAGGGCCAAGGGCTCGTGATCACGCCCCAGCTGCAGCAGGCGATCAAGCTGCTGCAGCTGTCGAGCGTCGAGCTGGACGCCTATGTCGAAGGCGAACTCGAGCGCAATCCGCTGTTGCAGCGCGACGACGGGCCGGGCGAGGCCGACGGCGATCTCGACGCCGCCCCGGCGGCCGAATCGGGCGCGGTGGCCACCGACCGGATCACCGAGACGGCGGCCGCGGCCGACCTCGATGCGCGGGCCGAGGACCTCTATCCCGACGCCGGCCGCGGCGGCGACGAGGTCGCGGCGCCCGATTCCGAGGGCTACCACACCGGCGGCGCGGTGGACTGGACCCAGGCCGGGCGCGGCGGCTCGTTCGACGCCGACGGCGAGGGCATGGAAGGCGCGCTGCAGCAGGCCACGACCCTGGCCGACCATCTGCGCGCGCAGCTGGTGGTCGCGGGCCTGTCCGGCGTCGACCAGCTGATCGCCGCGGTGCTGATCGATTCGGTCGACGACGGCGGCTACCTGCGCGCCGACCTGGACGAGGTGTCCGAACGGCTCGGCTGCGCGGTCGAGCGCAGCGAGGCGGTGCTGGCGCGGCTGCAGGGGTTCGAGCCCACCGGCGTGTTCGCCCGCTCGGTCGCCGAATGCCTGGCGCTGCAGCTGAAGGAGCGCGACCGGCTGGATCCGGCGATGGTCGCGCTATTGGACAACCTCGAACTCGTCGCCCGCCGCGACCTGGTCCAGCTGCGGCGGCTGTGCGGCGTCGACGAAGACGACCTGAAGGACATGCTGGCCGAGCTTCGGGCCCTGACGCCCCGGCCGGGCGCGGCCTTCGGCGGCGAGCCGTCGGCGCCGGTTGTGCCCGACGTGATCGTGCGCGAGGCGCCCGGCGGGCTCTGGCACGTCGAGCTGAACAGCGACGTGTTGCCGCGGCTGCTGGTCGACCAGCGCTACCACGCCCGCATCTCCGGCGGATCGCGCAGCGACGCCGACAAGACCTTCGTCGCCGACTGCCTGGCCTCGGCCAACTGGCTGGTGCGCAGCCTCGACCAGCGGGCCAAGACCATCCTCAAGGTGGCCAGCGAGATCGTCCGCCAGCAGGACGGCTTCCTGGCCTTCGGGGTCGAGCACCTGCGGCCGCTGAACCTGAAGACCGTGGCCGAGGCCATCGGCATGCACGAATCCACCGTCAGCCGGGTGACCTCGAACAAGTACATGGCCACGCCGCGCGGCCTGTTCGAGATGAAGTTCTTCTTCACCGCCGCCATCGCCTCCTCCGACGGCGGCGCGGCCCACTCGGCCGAGAGCGTGCGCCACAAGATCCGCCAGATGATCGACGCCGAGCAGGAATCCGAGGGCGTGCTGTCCGACGACCGGATCGTCGAAATCCTCAAGGGCGGCGGCATCGACATCGCCAGGCGCACCGTCGCCAAGTACCGCGAGGCGATGCGCATCCCCTCCTCGGTGGAGCGGCGGCGGCTGCTCAAGGAAGCGGTCTGATCCGTCGGGCGATAGGGCGTGGTCGGACTTGACTTCGCCCCGCGCGGGGGTCTGGACTGAGGCCATGCAAGTTCAAGTCTCCGGCAAACACGTCAATGTCGGCGAGGCCCTCCGCAGCCGCGTCACCGACGATCTGATGGCCAGCATCGGCAAATATTTCGAGCGCGGCGGCGACGCCGAGGTGGTGGTCAGCCGCGACGGCCACGGCTTCCGCGTCGACTGCGTGGTGGCCCTGGCCTCCGGCCAGCGGCTGCTCAGCCATGGACTGGGCGGCGACGCCCACGGGGCGTTCAGCGCCGCCCTGGCCAAGATCGAAAGCCGCATCCGCCGCTACAAGCGACGGCTGAAGAGCCATTCGGTGGCGGCCAACGCCAAGGCCGCCGAGACCGCCTCGCTGATGGTGCTGCGCGCGCCCGAGGCGGCCGACGAAGCCGACGACTGGGACGACGAGGCGGAGGACCACGGCGCGCCGGCGGCGATGATCATCGCCGAAACCCTCGAGCCGCTGCGCACCATGACTGTTTCGATGGCGGTCATGGAGATGGACTTGACCGAAAGTCAAACAATCGTGTTTAGGAACGCCGCCCACGGCGGCCTGTCGGTGGTATATCGCCGCCCGGACGGGAATATCGGCTGGATCGATCCGGAGCGGACGAGCAGGCTCAACGGAGAAAGCGCCGCCTGAAGGCGCCGCCCGCTGGAGCCCCCGACGCTCTGGAGCGTTGTGCGAACCAGTCGATGGCGTGCGAACGAAAGCGAGCGTTTAGTCCATGACGATCGAGGAACTGCTGGACCGGCGCGCCATCACGCCGCGGCTCAGCGCGCGGACCAAGCGCCAGGCCCTGTCGCTGGTGGCCGAGACCGCCGCGCGGCGGTTCGGCCTGGATGCGAGCGACGTGCTGGACGCCCTGCTGGCCCGCGAGCAGGCCGGCTCGACCGGGGTCGGCTCGGGCGTGGCGGTGCCGCACGCCCGGCTGGACGGCATCGACCGCATGCATGGGGTGTTCGTGCGGCTGGAGACGCCGGTCGACTTCGACGCGGTCGACGACCAGCCGGTCGATCTGCTGTTCGCCCTGTTCGCCCCGCCGGACGCCGGCGCCGAACATCTGCGCGCGCTGGCCCGGGTCGCGCGGCTGCTGCGCCAGCGCGAGCTGCGCGAACAGCTGCGCCACGCCCATACGCCGGACGCGGTGTTCGCCCTGCTGGCCCAGCCGGCGCGGCCTTCGGCGGCCTGATTTCGGGCAGCCTCCTAATCCGCTCATCCCGGCGAACGCCGGGACCCAGATCATACGGCCCAGTTTCAATGGGTTAAACGCGACGCTCCGCGCTTTGTCATCTGGATCCCGGCATTCGCCGGGACGAGCGGTCGAAAGGTCAGATCGATCTGAACGCAGGCCGCAGGCCTAGAGCCTTTTAGGGTCAGATGGACTCATCTGAACCGCCCAAAAAAGGCTCTAACTTCAAAGGCGTAGAGCACCTTCGGGCGGCGAAACCGCGTACACTTTCGCCTAACGTGGTCTAGTGGACGGCGACCGGCGCCAGTTCGTGGGCGATGGCCGCGGCGATCGCCGACTGGCGGTCTCCGAGCACCGCGAGGCGCTCGCCGTCGGCGCGGCAAAGCGCATAGAGGATCTGTTCGGGGTCGATCGAAAAGCCTTCGACGGCTTCGACCGGGGTCGCGCCGAGAACATCGCGGGCCTTGATCGGCCTGACGTAGACCAGATTGGGCGCGCCCAGCGCGGCGAATGCTTCTTGAGTCAATGGTGTCATTTCGACCACCTCCTTGAATACCAAACGCATCAAACGGTCTCTGGATCAGCCGGCCGTTCGAATGGGGATGTGCTTGACCTGACGCTCGGGCTTGGGACGGGCCACATCGATGTGCAGCAGGCCGTGTTCGACCACGGCGTCGCGCACCTCCATGCCGTCGGCGAGGATGAAGTTGCGGACGAACCCGCGCGCGGCGATGCCGCGATGCAGATAGGCCCGGTCCTCACCTGATCTGGCCTCGCCGTCCTTGCGGCCGGCGACGATCAGCTGATTGTCTTCGACGCTGACGCTGAGCTGGTCGGGGGAGAACCCGGCCACCGCCAGCGTGATCCGCACGCCGCCGTCGCCTGTCTCTTCGACATTGTAGGGCGGATAGCCCTCGGCGGCGGCCTTGGCCGCGCGTTCGACCAGCGCCCTTGTGTGCTCGAACCCGAGCAGGAACGGACTGTCGAACAGTAGCGTACGGTTCATCGCGAAGTCCTCGCTAGATCAAGCGACTTCTCCCGCCTTCCAGGGCCCTGTCAGGCGCCCCTCGCGACGGAACAAGGTATAGGTGGCGATTGGAAACCCACGAATCAAGCCGCCGCCGCGGGCGTCCGGGCGATCACCTGGGCGGCGACGCGGGCGATGGTCTCGCGCAGCCACCGGTGCGCGCTCTGGTCGTCGAAACGCCGGTGCCAGACCATGTTCACCCCGACCTTCGGCGTCTTGAACGGCAGGGCGCGGATGGCCACGGCGAAGGACTGGCGGAAGGCCACCGCGAACGGCTGGCCGAGCACGGCGACCATGTCCGAGCCGGCCAGCAGCGGGCCGGCCGACAGATAGGGCGCCTCCAGCCCGACCCGCTGGACCAGGCCGCGCTCGGCCAGGGCGGCGTCGACGAAGCCGACGTCCTCGCCGCTGGAGGTGATGTTCAGCCGCGGCAGGCCGGCCAGGGCCTCGGCGGTCAGAGCCGCGGCGGCGGCGGGATGGTCCTCGCGCAGCACCGCGACGAAATCATCCTGCAGCAGGCGCTGGCTGGCGAAGCGCAGCAGCAGCGGCTGGCCGGCGACGATGGCCAGGTCCAGTTCGCCGCGATCGAGCGCCTCGGGGATGTTCAGCGCCCCGCTGGGCGACAGGCTGAGGTGGACGCCGGGCGCCTCGCGCGCGCAGGCCAGGGCGATCGGCGCGGCCAGGACCACGGCGGCGTAGTTGTTGACCGACAGGCGGAAGCTGCGCTCGGCCGTGGCCGGATTGAACCGGTCGGGCTCCAGCGCCACGCTGAGCTCGTCCAGCGCCCGGCGCACCGGCGCGGCGAACTGCTGGGCGCGGGGCGTCGGCTCCATGCCCGAGGGCGTGCGCACGAACAGCTGGTCGTTCATCAGCGCGCGCAGCCGCTTGAGGGCGTGGCTCATCGCCGGCTGGCTGAGATTCAGCCGGTCGGCCGCCCGGGTGACGCTGCGCTCGCGCATCACCGCGTCGAACACGATCAGCAGGTTGAGGTCGAACCGGGAGAGCTCCATCCAGTCCAAGTCTGGGCGCGCGCGGTTCAACTTGGCAAGCTCCAGCCGCCGCCCAGCGCCTGATAGAGCAGGACCAGGCTCTGCAGGTGCGCCAGCCGCGCCTGGTCCAGCGCCGCTTCGGCCGGATAGACCGCGGCCTGGGCGGCCTGCAGGGTCGGCAGGTCGACGGCGCCGGCGGCGTAGCCGGCCCTGGACATGGCCAGCGCCGCCTGCATCCGGCCGAGCGCCGCCTGGTCGGCGGTCTGCGCCGCGCCGGTGTCGCGCACCGCGCCCAGCGCATCCTCGACGTCGGCGAAGGCCTGGCGCGCGGTCTTCGAATAGTCGGCCAGCAGCTCGTCGTACCGGGCCCGGTTGCGATCCAGCTGACCGCGCAGCCGGCCGCCGTCGAAGATCGGCTGGAACACGCTGAACGCCAGATTGTAGAGGGTCTGCGGCGGCCCGCCGGCGGCGCTGGCCAGGGCCATGCTCTCGACGCCGCCGGCGGCGGTCAGGTTGAACGACGGCAGCAGGTCGGCCCGGGCCACGGTGATGTCGGCGTTGGCCGCGGCCAGCGCCGCCTCCGAGCGCTGGACGTCGGGCCGGTGCAGCAGCAGCTGCGAGGGCAGGCCCGCGCCCAGGTCCGGCGCGGCCACCGCGTCGAGCGGCGCGCGGTCGATCTCGATGGTCTCCGGCGAGCGGCCGGTCAGGATGGCCAGGGCGTCCAGCATGTGGGTCAGCGCTCCGGCCAGGGGGCCGGTCGCCGCCTGGGCGGTCTGGACCTGGGCCTCGGCCAGGGCGAGGCTCTGGGCGTCGACCAGCCCCTGGGCGAACTTGGCCCGGGTCGCGTCGAGCTGGGCCTGGGCCAGGGCGGCCTGCTGGCGGGCGATGTCCAGCTGGTCCCGCAGCGCGCGGGCCTGGAAATAGGCGTCGGCGACGCTGGTCAGCACGGTCAGGCGGACCACCGCCTGGTCGTAGCGCGCGGCCTGGGCGGTCTGCTCCGCCGCCGTCGCCGCGGCGCGGTTCTTGCCCCAGAAGTCCAGCTCGTAGGCGACGCCCAGCTCGGCGCTGGCGTTGAGGTTGTGGCGCTCCTTGCCAAGCGGATTGACGATCCGCGTCGCCTCGCCGCCGGCGCCCAGGCCGACGGTGGGCAGCAGGGCGGCGCCGGCGATCCGGGCCTGCGCGTCGGCTTCCCGCACCCGGGCGGCGGCGGCCTTCAGGTCGTCGTTGTCGGCCTCGGCGTCGGCGAGCAGCCGGTCGAGCTGCGGCGACTTGAACCCGCGCCACCAGTCGGTGGCCGGCCAGGCCTGGGTGACGGAACCCTGGCGCCAGGCCGGGGGGCTGGCGGTGGCGGGCGCGGTGTGATCGGGCGCCAGCTGGCAGCCGGCCAGGGCGGCGGCGGCCAGCGCCAGGATCAGGCGGGGGGCTTGGCGGATCATGGCAGGGTCGCGAAATGCTCGGCGGTGATCTTGGCGATGGTCGCGTCCATCTCCTTGTCGCGGCCGGCGACGCCGATCGCGCCGACCACCGCGCCATCGATCACCAGGGGAGTGCCGCCGCGCAGGGCGGTGAAGCCGGCCGTGGCCAGGCCGACCCGGCCCTTGGCGACATTCTCCTCGACCTCCTCGGTCGGGCGCTGCAGCAGGGCGGCGGTGCGCGCCTTGCCGATGGCCAGGTCGGCGCTGCCCGGACGGACCTCGTCCATCCGGTCGAAGGCCAGAAGGCCGCCGTCCTGGTTGACCACGGCGATGGCCGAGGGCGCCTTCATCATCTGGGCCGCCTGTTCGGCCGCCTGCAGCACCGCCTGGGCCCCGGCGTGGGTCAGGGTCCGGTCTTCCCGGGTCAGCGGCTCGCCGTGGGCGGGCCAGGCGACCAGGGCGGCGATCAGAAAGTAGGGACGCGGGGTCATGCGAGGTCTCCGGTTGCGGGGGTGGGGGCGTGTGCGGCCGCCGGCCTGGCGCCGGGCCGCGGGCGGCTGAGCCGCTGCCGCAGCCGGTCCATGGCCAGGTAGACGACCGGCGTGGTGAACAGGGTGAGGAGCTGGGAGACCATCAGGCCGCCGACGATGGCGTAGCCCAGCGGCTGGCGGATCTCCGCGCCGGCGCCGCTCCCGAGCATCAGCGGCACGCCGCCCAGCACCGCGCACAAAGTGGTCATCAGGATCGGCCGGAAGCGGGTGACGCAGGCGTCGTGGACCGCCTGCTCGGGGGCCAGGCCCTCGCGCTGCCGGGTGATGGCGAAATCGACCATCATGATCCCGTTCTTGTTGACGATGCCGATCAGCAGCACGATGCCGATCAGTCCGATCACGTCCAGCGGCATGCCCACCGCCTCCAGGGTCAAGAGCGCGCCCAGTCCGGCCGAGGGAAAGGTCGACAGGATGGTGATCGGATGGATCCAGCTCTCGTACAGCACGCCGAGGATCAGATAGACCGCGACCAGGGCGGCCAGGATCAGCACCAGCTGGCCCGAAAGGGCGGTCTGGAACGCCTGGGCGGCGCCCTGGAACGAGGTCTGCACCGTCAGCGGCATGTGCAGCTGGGACTGGACCTTGTGGATGGCGTCGACGGCGGCGCCGATCGAGACGTGCGGGGCGAGGTCGAAGGAGACCGTCACCGAGGGGAATCCGGCCTGGTGGTTGACCACCAGCGGCGCGGACTGGTCGGTGACGCTGGCCACCGACGAGAGCGGCGTCAGGGTCCCGGCGGCGGTCTTCAGATAGACCTTGTCCAGGGCCTGGGGATCGGCGCGGAAGGCCGGCGCGACCTCGAGGATCACCTCGTACTGGTTGAGGCTGGTGAACACCTTGGCCGCCGGGCGCTCGCCGAACGCGTCATAGAGGGCGTTGTCGACGTCCTGGGGCGCGACGCCGAGACGTGAGGCCAGGTCGCGGTTGATCTGGATGTCCAGCTGCGGCGCGCCCTGGCTCTGGTCGCTGGCGACGTCGGTCAGGCCGGGGATCTGCTTCAGGCCGGCGACCACCCGCCCGGCCCACAGGTTGAGCTCGGCCGGGTTCGCGTCGACGAGGGTGTACTGGTACTGGCTCTTCGACACCCGCGCGCCGATGGTGATGTCCTGGGCCGCCTGCAGATGGAGGCGGATGCCGGCCACGCCACGCACCGCGCCGTCCAGCCGCGCGATCACCGCCTGGGCGCCGCCGTTGGGGCCGCGGTGGCCCTCGGGCTTCAGGGCGATGAACATCCGGCCCTGGTTCGGCGCCGGGCTGCTCGGGCCCGGGCCGATGTAGCTGGCCACCGAGGCGACGGCCGGGTCGCGCAGGATGATGTCGGTCAGCTCGGTCTGGCGCTCGGCCAGCCCGTCGGTGGAGATGTCCTGGGCCGACTCGGTGATGCCGGCGATCAGGCCGGTGTCCTGCTCGGGGAAGAAGCCCTTGGGGATGACCGCGTACAGCACCCCGGTCAGGGCGATGGCGGCGATCATCACGCCCAGGGTCACGCCCTGGTGGCGCAGCACCAGGCGCAGCGCGCGGTCGTAGCGGTCGGTGATCGCCTGGAAGCCGCGCTCCAGCGTCCTGTACGCCCGGCCATGCGACGCGCCGGCGTGCGGCTTCAGCAGCTTGGCGCACAGGGTCGGGGTCAGGCTGATGGAGATCAGCGCCGACAGCACGATGGCGATGACCACGGTCACCGCGAATTCCTGGAACATCCGCCCGACCACGCCGTGCATCATCAAGAGCGGGATGAACACCGCGATCAGGGCGATGGAGATGGAGATGATGGTGAAGCCGATCTCGCCGGCGCCCTTCAGCGCCGCCTGCATCGGGCTGAGGCCCTCCTCCAGGTGGCGGACGATGTTCTCGATCATCACCACCGCGTCGTCGACCACGAAGCCGACCGCGATCGACAGCGCCATCAGCGACAGGTTGTCGAGGCTGAAGCTGCACAGCCGCATGACCGCGAAGGCGCCGATGATCGACAGCGGCACGGCCAGGCCGGGGATGATGGTGGCGCGGACCTCGCGCAGGAACAGGAAGATGGTTCCGACCACCAGCAGCACGGTCAGCATCAGGGTGAACTCGACGTCGCGGACCGAGGCGCGGATGGTGGTGGTGCGGTCGGAGACCACCGCTACCTTGACCGACGGCGGCAGCGCCGCTTCCAGCGCCGGCAGCTCGGCCTTGATCCGATCGACGGTCTGGATGACGTTCGCGCCCGGCGCCGGCAGGATGTTGAGGATGATGGCGCGGCGGTGGTTGAACCAGCCGGCCAGCTGGGTGTCGGCCGGGCCGATGGCGGCGGTTCCGACGTCGCTGATCCGCACCGGCGCGCCGTCGCGGTAGGCGATCACCAGGTTCTGATAATCCGGCTGGGCGGTGATCTGGTCGTTGGTGGCGAGGCCGTACATCTGCCGCTGGCCGCGCAGGGCGCCCTTGGCGGCGTCGACCGTGCCGCGTTGCAGGGCGGCGCGGACGTCCTCCAGGGTCAGGCCGTGGGCGGCGAGCCGGTCGGGGTCGATGTCGACGCGCATGGCCGGCTGCTGCTGGCCGCCGATGGTGACCAGGCCGACGCCGGGGACCTGGGACAGCCGCTGCAGCAGGATGCTCTCGGCATAGTCGTCGACCGTGGTCAGCGGCAGGTCGTCGGAGGTCAGGCCGAGGATCAGCACCGGGGTCTGGGCCGGATTGACCGCCCGGAACACCGGCGGCGAGGTCAGGGTCGGCGGCAGGTCGCCGGCCGCGGCGTTGATCGCCGCCTGGACCTGCCCGGCGGCGTGGTCCAGCGACATCGACGGATCGAACTGCAGGGCGATCTGGGAAAAGCTCAGGGCGCTGGACGAGGTCATCTGGTTCAGCCCGGCGATCTGGCCGAACTGGCGCTCCAGCGGGGTGGTGACGGCCGAGGCGTTGGTCGCCGCGTCGGCGCCCGGCAGCTGGGCGGTGACCTGCAGGGTCGGGGTGTTGACGTTGGGCAGGGCGCCGATCGGCAGCTGGGCATAGGCGATCAGGCCCAGGATCAGGACGCCGGCCATCAGCATCACCGTGGCGATCGGCCGGCGGATGAACAGGCCGGACAGGCCGCCGCTCGGCGTGGCGCCGTTGCGGGAGTCGGCGGTGTCGCTCTGGCCGGTCATTGCAGGCTCCCCAGGGTTTCGGACGGCGCCGCCACGGGCGCCGGCTGCGGGCGCAGCCCGGCGACGACGCGGGCGCCGGGGGTGAGGGCGAACTGGCCGTCGACGACGACCGGCTGGCCGGCCTTCAGCCCGCCGGCGATCAGGGTCCGCCCGCCAAGGGTCCCGCTGGCCGAGACCGGCTGGGGATGGGCGGCGCCGGCGGTGTCGATGGTCCAGACATAGGTCCCCCTGTCGTTGCGCTGGATGGCGCTGGTCGGCAGGGTCAGGGCGTCGGCGGTGCGGCCCAGCACCAGATGGGCGCTGACGAACTCGCCGGGCCAGAGCTGGCGGGCGGCGTTGGGGAACACCGCCTTCAGGCTGACCGCGCCGGTGGTCTGATCGACCTGGTTGTCGATCATCAGCAGGCGCCCGGCGTCGATCCGCTCCCCAGATCCCTGGGCGTCGGCGTCAACCTCCAGCCCGGCGGGCCCGGCGGCGGCCATGGCGGCGCGCACCGCCGGCAGGTCGGCCTGGGGCAGGGTGAAGACCACGGCGATCGGCTGGATCTGGGCGATGGTGACCAGGCCTTGGGGGTCGGTCGGGCCGACCAGGTCGCCGACGTCCTTCAGGCGAAGACCGGTGACCCCCGCGGCCGGGGCGCGGACGGTGGCGTAGGCCAGCTCCAGCCGGTCGCGCTGGACCACCGCGGCGTCGGCGGCGACGCTGGCGCGCAGCTGGGCGGCCTGGGTGCGCTGGGCGTCGAGCTGCTCGGCCGAGACCACGCCGTTCGGGGCCAGCGGCGTATCCCGCGCCACCAGCCGCTCGGCGTTGGCCAGGCTGGCCTGGTCGCGGGCGGCGTTGGCCAGGTCCTGGGCCAGGGCGGCCTCAAGCGGGCGCGGGTCGATCTGGGCGATCGGCTGGCCGGCGGCGACGCTCTGGCCCTCGGTGAACAGGACCTCGAGGATCGGACCCTGGGTCTGGGCCCGCACCGTGGCCAGGTTATAGGCCTGGACCGCGCCAAGGCCGACCCGCTCGTCGGCGACCGGACCCTGGGCGACGTCGGCGATCGCCACCGGCGTCGGCTTGGCCCCGGTCTGCGCCGGGTGGGTGCAGGCGGCCAGCGACAGCGCCGCAGCGGCGGCGGCCAGGGCCGGGGGAATCGATGTCTGGGATGTCCTGTCCATGGCAAGGCCCTCGCTGGATGTCGCGAGGATGCGGGACAGGCGCTCTATTCATCAAATGATTGGTTGGAATTCGTACATTCGTTCGGTGAATGTCGTTCGCGTCAGGCCTGCGCCCGCAGCAGCACCGGGATCGACTTGTACGAGGGCGTGCCGCTGAGCGGGTCGTAGGCGGCCAGGTGGGCCAGGGCGTTGGCCTCGGGATAGTAGGCGGCGATCGAGCCGCGCGGAATCGCGTAGGCCACCGCCGTCAGCCCGGTCATGGTCCGCGCCGGCTCGCCCTGACCATCGTCGAACAGCGCCTCCAGGGTGATCCGGTCGCCATGGGCCAGGCCGCGGGCGGCCAGGTCCTCGGCGTTGACGAAGACCACGTCGCGGCGGCCGGTGATGCCGCGGTAGCGGTCGTTCAGGCTGTAGATGGTGGTGTTGTACTGATCGTGGCTGCGGATGGTGGTCAGGGCCAGCGCGTCGGCGCGGCTCATCAGCGGGTCTTCGTCCAGGGCGCTGGTGACCAGGAACTGGGCCTTGCCGCTCGGGGTCCGCCATTTGCGCTCGGTGGTCGGATCGTAGAGGCGGAAGCCGCCGGGCTTGGCGATCTTCTCGTTGAACGGCGCGAAGTCGGGGAACACCTGTTCGATCTTGTCGCGGATGCGGTCGTAGTCGGCGACCAGCCCGTCCCAGTCGACCTTGCTGTGCGGCAGCGCCGCCTTGGCCAGGCCGGCGATGATCGCCGGCTCGGAGCGCAGATGCTCGGACGCCGGCTTCAACCCGCCGCGCGAGGCGTGGACCATCGACATCGAGTCCTCGACGGTCACCGCCTGGCGTCCGCCCGCCTGGACGTCCAGCTCGGTGCGGCCCAGGCACGGCAGGATGAACGACTGGCGCGCGGTCAGCAGGTGCGAGCGGTTCAGCTTGGTGGCGATGTGCACCGCCAGGTCCAGCTTGCGCATGCCCTCGAACACCGTCTCCGGGTCGGGCATGGCCACGGCCAGGTTGCCGCCCAGGCAGATCAGCGCCTTGGAGCGGCCCTCGCAGATCGCCTCGATCGCCTCGACCGCGTTGTGGCCCTTTTCCGCCGGCGGGGTGAAGCCGAACGCGGCCTCCAGCCGGTCGAGGAACGGCTTGGCCGGAATCTCGGTGATGCCGACGGTGCGGTCGCCCTGGACGTTGGAGTGGCCGCGCAGCGGGCAGATGCCGGCGCCCGGCTTGCCGATCTGGCCGCGCAGCAGCAGGAGGTTGGCGATCTGCTGGACGTTGGCGGTGCCGTGGCGGTGCTGGGTGACGCCCATGCCGTAGCAGATGATCACCCGCTCGGCCTTGGCGTAGACGGCGGCGGCGGCTTCCAGGTCGCCGCGGCCGAGGCCCGACTTGGCTTCGATCTGGTCCCAGGACGCGGCTTCGAGGTCGGCCAGCAGCGCCTCGAACCCGACGGTGTGCTCGGCGATGAAGGCCCGGTCGAGAAGGCCCGACCCGCCGGCGGCCAGGTCGCGGGCGTCGGCCTCGACCAGCGCCTTCATCAGCCCGTGCAGCATGGCCGCGTCGCCGCCGACCTTGACCTGATAATAGGCCGAGGCGATCGGGGTCGAGCTGAGGGTGGCCATCTCCACCGGATCCTGCGGCGCGGCGAAGCGCTCAAGGCCCCGCTCCTTCAGTGGATTGAAGGCGATGATCGGCGCCCCGCGGCGCGAGGCCTCGCGCAGGGTCGAGAGCATGCGCGGATGGTTGGTGCCGGGATTGTGGCCGATGCAGAAGATCGCATCGCAGTGGTCGAAGTCCTCGAGGGTGACGGTGCCCTTGCCCACCCCGATCGACACCGGCAGGCCGACGCTGGTGGCCTCGTGGCACATGTTCGAGCAGTCGGGGAAGTTGTTGGTGCCGTATTCGCGGGCCAGCAGCTGGTAGAGGAAAGCCGCCTCGTTGGAGGCCCGGCCGGAGGTGTAGAACTCGGCCTGATTGGGATCGGGCAGGGCCTGAAGCACCGCGCCGATGCGGGCGAGCGCCTCGTCCCAGCCGATCTCGACATAGCGGTCGCTGGCGGCGTCGTAGGCCAGGGGGTGGGTCAGCCGGCCCTCGCCCTCCAGCTCGAAGTCGGTGCGGCCCCAGAGCGCCGAGACCGTGTGCTCGGCGAAGAATTCGGGCGTCACCCGCTTGCTGGTCGCCTCCCAGGAGACCGCCTTGGCGCCGTTCTCGCAGAACTCGAACGAGGAGGTGTGGCGCGGATCGGGCCAGGCGCAGCCGGGACAGTCGAACCCGTGCGGCTGGTTCATCCTGAGCAGCGCCTTGGTGTCGTTGGCGAAGGCCATCTGGCCCTTCAGCGCGCGGGCCACGGCCTGCAGAGCGCCCCACCCACCGGCCGGGCCGCCATAGGGGCCGACGCCGGGAACCTCGTCATCGCTCATCTTCGAAACCTTTCGGTCGCGGACGCAAGTACTGGATAGATGGGTTCGAGGTGGGCGGGACCGCAAGTCCCCGATGCGCGGCTGTTGCCGCGGCGCCACGCCGTCCGGGCAAGCCGGGCGATGCGATTGTCCGAGGGCCGGGCGCCGCACATATGGCGGCGACGAACGGTCGCGGTCGATCCACGAAACCGCCGCCGGCCACGCCCGTTTGCATTCGGCCCTTCGACGACCGGCGAGACCCGGCGGCGATCGGCCCGAACGCCCGCCAGGAAGGTTGCCTCATGCCCACGCTTCGTCACGCTCTGCCCGCGCTCGCCCTCTCGTCCAGCCTGCTGGCCCTCGCCGGCCCGGCCGCGGCGGCGGGCTTCTATCTGCAGGAACAGTCGGTCAAGGGACTCGGCCGCGCCTATTCCGGCGAGGCCGCCGACACCGGACCGGAGTCGCTGTGGTGGAACCCGGCCTCGATCGCCGGCGTCGACGGCGTCCAGGCCTACGCCGGGGCCAATCTGATCCTCAGCCAGTCCGAACTGGACGACCACGGCTCGACCATCCAGCGCCCCGGCCAGCCGACGCCGGGTCCGATCGGCGGCGCGTCCACCGCTCACAATCCGCTGAAGGTCGGGGTCGTGCCCAACCTCGACGCGGCCTGGCGGGTCAGCGACCATGTGGCGCTCGGCCTGGCGGTCAGCGCGCCGTTCGACTTCATCACCAAGTACAGCCCCGACAGTTTCGCCCGCTACCAGGCCCTGACCTCGCGGCTGCTCGATCTCGACGTCCAGCCGACGGTGGCGGTGCGGGTCAACCGGTTCATCGACCTCGGCGTCGGCCTCGACGCCCAGTACGCCAAGTCGAGCCTGAGCTCTGCCCTGCCCAACCTGTCCTCGGCCCTGCCCGACGGCAGCAACACCCTGAACGGCGACGGCTGGAACTATGGCTGGACCGCCGGCGTACAGCTGCACCCGAGCGACCGCTTCAGCCTGGGCGCCAGCTACCGCTCGCAGATCGACCACACCCTCAGCGGCACGGCCAGCATCCAGGGCCTTCTGGGTCCGCTGGCGCCGGAGAACGGCGTGCTGCCGGCCTCGGCCAAGTTCTCGACGCCGTGGATCGTGGTGGTCGGCGGGCGCTACATCCTGAACGACCACTGGGCCCTGAACGCCCAGATCCAGCGGGTCGGCTGGAGCGTGTTCAACTCCATCCGGGTGCAGGACGCGGCCGGGCTGACCGCGATCCCGCAGGGCTATCGCGACACCACCACCGAGGCGATCGGCGTCGACTACACGGTCAATCGCCAGTGGACGCTGCGCTCGGGCGTCGCCTACGACCCGACGCCCACCCCGGACATCGGCCGCTCGGCCCGGGTGCCGGACGGCAACCGGCTGCTGTTCACCGTCGGCGGCAGCTATCGCCCGACCTCGCGGATCGAGCTGGAGGGCGCGCTGGCCTATGTCCACCTGCAGCGCTCGCCGGTGGTTGGTCCCGCGACCGCCTACGCCGGCACCCCGGTGGTCACCCCGATCCTCTACGACGCCTCGGCCGGCGGCGATGCGGTGATCATCTCCGAAGGGGTGAAGTTCCGGTTCTGAGACTGATGTTCCCGTCATCGCCGAACTCGCCCTCCCCTCGATGGCAGCGGTATCGCATTTGAAGTCCGGCAGGCCCTTCAAAGCCCCTCCCCCTTGCGGGGAGGGGTTGGGGTGGGGGTGTCGGCAGGACGTTCGTTGTTGATCGTCTTGAGGTTCAGCGGGCGGGCGCCAGGACGGCGAGCTCGGCGCTGACACCCCCACCCCCTGCCCCCTCCCCGCAAGGGGGAGCGGATCATAGCCCTGCCCTCGATGGGGGAGGGTTCGTGAGCGCGGCTACAGCCCCAGCTCGGTCAGCCCGGGGTGGTCGTCGGGGCGGCGGCCCTGGGGCCAGTGGAACTTGCGATCGGCCTCGGTGATGCGCGCGTCGTTGATCGAGGCGATCCGCCGCCGCATCAGGCCGTCGGCGTCGAACTCCCAGTTCTCGTTGCCATAGGCGCGGTACCAGGCGCCGCTGTCGTCGCGCCATTCGTAGGCGAAGCGCACGGCGATGCGGTTGTCCCGGAAGGCCCAGAGCTCCTTGATCAGCCGGTAGTCCAGCTCGCGGTCCCACTTGCGGGCCAGGAAGGCGACGATCTGCTCGCGGCCGGTGATGAACTCGGCCCGGTTGCGCCAATGGCTGTCCGGCGTATAGGCCAGCGACACCTTTTCCGGGTCGCGGCTGTTCCAGGCGTCCTCGGCCAGGCGCACCTTCTGGATGGCGCCGGCCTCGTCGAACGGCGGCAGCGGGGGTTTGGACATGGGAGCCTCCATCGCGGGTCCGCCTGGATATCGGGAGCCGCGGCCGATTTGCCATCGTCCGCAACGCACGAAAATTTCGCATCAGCCCGGCCGCAGGGTCTCCAGGCAGACCTCGACGAAGGCGCGCACCTTTGCCGGCGGATGGCGGCGCGAGGGATAGAGGGCGTAGAGCGGAAACCGCTCGTCCGGCCAGTCGGGGAACAGCTCGACCAGGTCGCCGCGGGCCAGTTCCGCCTGGGCGCTCAGGGCCATCACCTGGGCCACGCCGGCCCCGCCGACGCAGGCGCCGATCAGCGCCCCCACGTCCGAAACCATCAGCCGGCCGTGGCTGCGCACCGCCAGCGCCTCGCCGGAACGCAGGAACACCCACTCGAACGGCCGGCCGGTCTGCGGATCGCGGAACTGGATGCAGTCGTGGTGCTCAAGCTCGCCCGGATGGGCCGGCCGACCGCGGCGGGCCAGATAGGCCGGCGCGGCGACGGTGAGGATCCGGGTCTCGGTCAGCTTGCGGGCGATCAGGCCGGCGGCGGCCGGCTCGCCAAAGCGCACCGCCAGGTCGAAGCCGTCGGCGGCCAGGTCGCCCACCGTCTCGCGGGTGACCAGATCCAGCGTCAGCTCCGGATGGCGCGCCAGCAGTCCGGCCATCCGCGGCGCCAGGAAGTTGCGGGAGACGTAGGGATCGAGGCTGACCCTGAGCCGCCCGCGCACCGCGCCGGCCGCGCCGGCCGCCTGGATCGCCGCCTCCTCGATCCCGGCCAGGAGCGGCGCGACCTCTTCGTAGAACCGCCGCCCTTCGTCGGTCAGGGCCAGCGAGCGGGTGGTGCGCTCGACCAGGCGCGCCCCGACCCGCGCCTCCAGCCGGGCGACGGCGCGGCTGACCCCGGAAGCCGAAAGGCCCAGCGCCTCGGCCGCGCGCACGAAGCTGCCGGCCTCGATCACCGCGGCGAGCACGCCGACCCCGGACAACAGCCGCCCGTCGAAGGCCATGACCATTCCTGATTTTCGGGCATCAATGTTGTGACACAAGCGCACTGAAGTCAAAGCCGGTCCGGCGGCATAGTCCTCCCCGCGGTCGATCGGGCCGCGCACCCATGGAGTGACCGCCATGTACGCCATCACCGGAATCAGCGGCCAAGTCGGCGGCGCCGTCGCGCGGGCCCTGCTGGCGGACGGCCAGTCCGTCCGCGCCGTGGTCCGCGACGCCGACAAGGGCCGGGCCTGGGCCGAGCGCGGCTGCGAGGTGGCGCTGGCCACCATCACCGACGCCGAGGCGATGGCCGCGGCCTTCGCCGGGACCGAGGGGGTGTTCCTGATGACCCCGCCCAATTTCGACCCCGAGCCCGGCTTTCCCGAGATCCACGCGATGCGCGACGCGGCCCTGGCCGCGATCGAGGCGGCGCGGCCGGGCAAGGTGGTGTTCCTCTCCACCGTCGGCGCCCAGGCTAGCGAGTTCAACCTCCTGACCAACGCCTCGATCATGGAGGCCGGCCTGCGCGCCGCCAGCGCGCCGATGGCCCTGCTGCGGCCGGGCTGGTTCATGGAGAACGCGGTCTGGGACCTTCCCGCCGCGCGCGCCGGGGCGATCGTCAGCTTCCTGCAGCCGGCCGACCACGCGGTCCCGATGATCGCCACCGCCGACATCGGCGCGGTCGCCGCCGCGCTGCTGGGCGAGACCTGGACCGGGGTCCGGGTGGTCGAGCTGGAGGCCGCGACCCGCTGCTCGGCCAACGATATCGCCGCCGGCTTCGCCCGGGCGCTCGGCCATCCGGTCGGCGTCGAGCTGCCGCCGCGCGACGGCTGGGAGGCGCTGTTCCGCGCCCAGGGCGCGAACCATCCCCTGCCGCGCATGCGCATGCTGGACGGCTTCAACCAGGGCTGGATCGACTTCGAGGGCGGCGACGCGGAAAAGCGCGTCGGGACCACGCCGCTGGACGCGGTGCTGGCCCAGCTGGTCGCCCGCGGCTGAGCGCTTGTTGAGTGGATTGGGACTTGGCTGCATCGGCCATCCCTGAACCCGCTCATCCCGGCATTCGCCGGGACGCGCGGCGGAAAGGATCGAGCTGAATCCGACCCGCTAAAGGTCCAGCCTGTAGGCCCGCCGGGCCAGGCCGCAGGCCAGTTCCGGCGCCAGGGCGTGGGCGTCGTCCAGCTCCATCCGGTGCTCGGCCACCAGCCGGGCGAGGAAGCCGCAGTCGACCCGCCGGGCCATGTCGTGGCGCGCCGGGATCGACAGGAAGGCGCGGGTGTCGTCGTTGAAGCCGACGGTGTTGGAAAAGCCGGCGGTCTCGGTGGTCTGTTCGCGGAACCGGCGCATGCCCTCGGGGCTGTCGTTGAACCACCAGGCCGGGCCCAGCTTCAGCGCCGGATAGTGGCCGGCCAGGGGCGCCAGTTCACGGGCGTAGCTGGTCTCGTCCAGGGTGAACACGATCAGGCTGAACGCCGCGTCGTTGCCGAACCGGTCGAGCAGCGGCTTCAGCGCGCGCACATAGTCGGTGGGCGTCGGAATGTCGGCGCCCTTGTCACGGCCGAACCGCTCGAACAGCAGCCGGTTGTGGTTGCGGAACGATCCGGGATGGATCTGCATGACCAGGCCGTCGTCGAGGCTCATCGCCGCCATCTCGGTCAGCATCTGGGCGCGGAACAGCTCGGCCTCGTCGGCCGTGGCGCGGCCGGCGGCCACGCGGGCGAACAGGGCCTCGGCCTCGGCGCGGGCCAGGTCAGCGGTGCGGGCGGTCGGATGGCCGTGGTCGGTGGAGGTGGCGCCGGCGGCGATAAAGGCGCGCCGGCGCAGCCGGTGGGCCTCCAGATAGCCGGACCAGCCCATCACGTCCTGGCCGGTGATCTGGCCGAACCGCTCCAGCGCGGCCGGGAAGGCCTCGTGCTCGGGATCGATCACCGGGTCGGGGCGATAGGCGGTGATCACCCGCCCACCCCAGCCGCTGGCCCGGATCGCGACGTGGTGCTCCAGCGTGTCGACGGGACTGTCGGTGGTGGCCAGCACCTCGACCCCGCAACGGTCGAACAGCGCGCGGGGCCGGAACCCCGGCGTCGCCAGCGCCTGGCCGATGGCGTCGAAATAGAGGTCGGCGGTCCCGGCCTCCAGGGCCACGGTCAGGCCGAACACCTCGGCGAACACATGGTTCAGCCAGATCGCCGAGGGCGTGCCGCGGAACAGGTGGAAATGCGCGGCGAACACCCGCCAGGCCGCCCGCGGCTCGGCGAACACCCGGCCCTCGCGGTCGGGCGCCCGCAGCGCCTCCAGCGGCACGCCCTGGCTGTAGAGCATGCGCAGCAGATAGTGGTCCGGCGCGACCAGCAGGTCCGCGGCGTTGTCGAACGGCGCGTCGGTGGCGAACCAGGCCGGATCGCAATGGCCGTGCGGGCTGACGATCGGCAGGGCCCGGACGCCGGCGTAGAGCGCGCGGGCGATCGCCCGGGTCCCGGGATCGGCGGGCAGCAGGCGGTCGGGGTGGAGGCTCAGCGCTCTGGTCATGGTCCTCGCCGGTGGTGGCGGTTCGCTCCGATCGCGTCAAGCGGGGTCGGGCCGAACCGAACCGTTGCAAGCCGGCGCTAGGCTCGATTCCAGGCCCGCCACGGGGCCCGAGGAGGGAATCATGACCATTCGACTTCTGTTGGCCGCCAGCGGCCTGTTCGCCCTGGCCGCGGCCGGATCGGCCGCCGCCGCGGTCCCGGCCGAGATCGCCAACTGCCCCGCCGGCGGCGTCGCCGTCATCCGGATCAGCAGGCTCACCCCCACCGGCGCCATCGCCGGCTTCAACCAGGCGGTCGCCGACCACCGCAAATGGTACGCCGACCACGGCTACGTCCAGGACCGCTTCACCGTGGCCCCGGTGCTGGTCGCCGATCCGGCGTCGCACCAGATGGTTCCCGCGGCGGGTGAAGTGATGACCCTGCACACCCACGCCGTCGACGTGCCGGCGGACAAGCACGACGCCGCCTGGAACGCCTATGTGGCGGAATACCAGGCCAATTCGGAAATCATCGGGACCGTGCTCGTCTGTCTGCCGAACTGACGCGCAACCCCGAAAAGGCGAAGGCCCGCAGGGTTACCTGCGGGCCTCCATGGTGGAGCTAAGCGGAGTCGAACCGCTGACCTCTTGAATGCCATTCAAGCGCTCTACCAGCTGAGCTATAGCCCCGAGTATCTCGGGTTCGCGGGTGGGCCGTTTGGGGCGGCCCCGGCGAAGGCGGCGGACATTATGTCGAGCGCCTTCGCCGATCAAGCCCGGTTTGGAAGGATTTCTTCCCGGGCCCGATCAGTCGGGTTCTTCGCCGGGAAGGCCTTCGATTTCGTCTTCGAAGCTGTCTTCCTCATCCTCGTCCTCCAGGAAGGGGACGTCGGCGTCCTCCTCCTCGAGTTCCTCTTCCTCGGCGAAGTCGACGCCCAGGTCGTCGGCCGGCGGGGCGGGGACGCCCTCGGCGGTGTCGAGGTCCTCGTCGGTCTCCAGCGGCTCGACGACGCCTTCGTCGACTTCCGGGGTCTCGTCGACCTCGTCCTCGAAGCCGTCGGGCTCGGGCGCCGGCTTCGGCGGGGCTTCGACCTCGTCCTCGTAGTCGGGCGCGGCCGAGCGGGCGCGAACCCGCCGGGTCTTCAACGCTTCTTCAGGGTCGAACTGCGTCCCGCACTTGGGGCAGACGGCGGGCCGTCGACCAAGGTCGTAGAACTTGCTCTGGCAGCTCGGGCAGATTTGTTTGGCGCCCAATTCGGGATTGGCCAATGCGGCGACCTTCCTCAAGTCGTGGCGAAAGCGGCGGCTCCCTTGCCACGCGAAACAGCCGCTGTCAAAAGCAAAGCCCTTCGATCCCCCCTCGCCGCAGGAGGCTCCGCTCGCGGCATGGCGTGCGTACAGCTAACAGCCCGTCCCGGAACGCCTTTGTCGGGCCGCATCCGCGCACCGGGCGACAAGTCGATTTCCCACCGCGCGATGATCCTGGGCGCGATGGCCAAGGGCCTGACCACGGTCGAGGGATTGCTGGAAGGCGACGACGTGCTGCGCACCGCCGCGGCCATGCGCGCCTTCGGCGCCAAGGTCGAGCGCGTGGGCGAGGGCGCCTGGCGGATCGAGGGCGCCGGCGGCTTTTCTGAACCCGAGGACGTGGTCGACTGCGGCAACGCCGGCACCGGCGTGCGGCTGATCATGGGGGCGGCGGCCGGCTTCGACCTGGCGGCCACCTTCACCGGCGATTCCAGCCTGCGCCGGCGGCCGATGGGCCGGGTGCTGGACCCGTTGTCGCAGATGGGCGCGCGCTTCCTGGCGCGCGGCGGCGGGCGGCTGCCGCTGACGCTGAAGGGCGGCCGGCTTTCCGGCGTCGCCTACACCCTGCCGATGGCCTCGGCCCAGGTGAAGTCGGCGGTGCTCCTGGCCGGGCTCAACGCCGAGGGGCCGGTCGAGGTGCGCGAGCCCGAGCCGACCCGCGACCACACCGAGCGCATGCTGCGGGCCTTCGGCGCCGAGGTCGACGTCGAGGACGCGGCGGGCGGCCGAGTGATCCGCATCGCGCCGGGCCAGCGCCTGGCCGGAACCCGCATCGTCGTGCCGGGCGATCCGTCGTCGGCCGCCTTCCCCCTGGTCGCGGCCCTGATCACCCCCGGCTCGGCGGTGACGGTCGAGGGCGTGCTGCTCAACCCCCTGCGCGCGGGCCTGTTCGAGACCCTGCGCGAGATGGGCGCCGACCTGAATATAGAGAATCTGCGCGACGAGGGCGGCGAGCCGGTGGGCGACGTCACCGCCCGCCACTCGGCTCTCAGGGGCGTCGAGGTGCCGGCCGCGCGCGCGCCCTCGATGATCGACGAATATCCGATCCTGGCCGTGGCCGCCGCCTTCGCGGACGGGGCGACCGTCATGCGCGGGATCGGCGAGATGCGGGTCAAGGAGAGCGACCGCCTCGCCCTGATGGCCGCCGGCCTGGCGGCCTGCGGCGTCGGCGTCGAGGAGGAGCCCGAGACCCTGACCGTGATCGGCTCGGCGCGCGGCAACCACCCGGTGAAGGGCGGGGCCAGCGTGACCACCCACGGCGACCACCGCATCGCCATGTCCCACCTGGTGCTGGGCCTGGCCGCCGAACAGGCCGTGGCGGTGGACGAGCCGGGCATGATCGCCACCAGCTTCCCCGGCTTCGTTCCCCTGATGAACGGCCTCGGCGCGGCGATCGCGGAGGGCTGATGGCCGGCTTCGTCATCGCGGTCGACGGGCCGGCGGCGTCGGGCAAGGGGACGGTCTCGGCGGGCCTGGCCCGGCTGTACGACCTGCCGATGCTGGACACCGGCCTGCTCTACCGGGCGGTCGGGGTGGCGGCGGCGCGGGCCGGCGGGAACCTGGACGATCCGGCCGACGCGGGCGCCGCGGCGCGGGCCCTGGACCTGGAGGCGCTGCACGATCCGGCGCTGCGCACCCGCGAGGCGGGCGAGGCGGCCAGCCGCGTGGCCGTGCATCCGGAGGTGCGCGCCGCCCTCCTGGACCTGCAGCGGGCCTTCGCCGCGCGCGGGCCGGGCGCGGTGATCGACGGGCGCGACATCGGCACCGTCATCGCCCCGGACGCCCCGGCCAAGCTGTTCGTCACCGCCAGCCCCCAGGTCCGCGCCGAGCGCCGCTGGCGCCAGCTGCTCGGCCAGGGCGAGGCGGTGGAGTACGAGGCCGTGCTGGCCGACATCCGCCGGCGGGACGAGCGGGATTCGGGCCGGGCGGCCGCCCCGCTGGTCCGCGCGGCCGACGCCGTCTTGCTCGACACCTCCGAAATGACTATAGACGAGGCCGCCGATGCGGCCCGCCGCATCGTCGAGGCGGCGCGCGCCCGATGGGAGACATCCCGGGGGGCAAATCCAACCACGCCATGACCTCGATTGGCCGCGGGCGACTAAACCCAGCGCGATGACGGTCCGCCGTCCGCCGCGCTTTTCGGTTCAACCTCCAACCCGAACACGGGATCGTGCGGCGCGCCTTCGCGGCGCGTGGTCCCCGTTCAACCAGACAAGAACGAAAGACCTGTATGGCAGACGACCTGAGTATGAATCCCTCGCGCGACGACTTCGCCTCGCTGCTCGACGAATCCATGGGCGGCCGCGACTTCATGGAAGGCTCGGTGGTCCAGGGCAAGGTGGTCGCGATCGAGAAGGATTTCGCGATCATCGACGTGGGCCTGAAGACCGAAGGCCGCATCCTGTTGAAGGAATTCGGCACCGACGACAACGGCAAGGCCACCGTCAAGATCGGCGACACCGTCGAAGTCTTCCTCGAGCGGGTGGAAAACGCCCTGGGCGAAGCGGTGATCAGCCGCGACAAGGCCCGCCGCGAAGAGGCCTGGACGCGCCTGGAAGGCGTCTACGCCAAGAACGAGCCGGTGATGGGCTCCATCGTCGGCCGCGTGAAGGGCGGCTTCACCGTCGACCTCGGCGGCGCCTCGGCCTTCCTGCCGGGCAGCCAGGTCGACATCCGCCCGGTGCGCGACGTCGGCCCGCTGATGGGCAAGGAACAGCCCTTCGCCATCCTCAAGATGGACCGTCCGCGAGGCAACATCGTCGTCTCCCGCCGCGCCATCCTGGAAGAAGCCCGCGCCGAACAGCGCACCGAGCTGGTCAGCCAGCTGCACGAGGGCGAAATCCGCGAAGGCGTGGTCAAGAACATCACCGACTACGGCGCGTTCGTGGACCTGGGCGGCATCGACGGCCTGCTGCACGTCACCGACATGAGCTGGAAGCGCGTCTCGCACCCGAGCCAGGTCCTGGCCGTGGGCGACACGGTCAAGGTGCAGATCGTCAAGATCAACCCCGAGACCCAGCGCATCTCGCTCGGCATGAAGCAGCTCCAGTCCGACCCGTGGGACGGCGTGGAGGCCAAGTACCCGGTGGGCGCCAAGTTCAAGGGCCGCATCACCAACATCACCGACTACGGCGCCTTCGTGGAGCTGGAGCCGGGGGTCGAGGGCCTGGTGCACGTCTCCGAGATGTCCTGGACCAAGAAGAACGTCCATCCCGGCAAGATCGTCTCCACCTCGCAAGAGGTCGAGGTGGTGGTGCTGGACGTCGACGCCTCCAAGCGCCGCGTCTCGCTTGGCCTGAAGCAGGCGATGGACAATCCGTGGGACGCCTTCGTCAAGGCCCACCCGATCGGCTCGACCGTCGAGGGCGAAGTCAAGAACGCCACCGAGTTCGGCCTGTTCATCGGCCTGGACAACGACATCGACGGCATGGTGCACCTGTCGGACATCGACTGGAACGCCTCCGGCGAAGAAGCCATCCAGCGCTACAAGAAGGGCGAGATGGTCAAGGCCAAGGTGCTCGACGTCGACGTCGAGAAGGAACGCATCTCGCTGGGCATCAAGCAGCTCGGCGGCGATCCGATGGCCGAAGGCGCCTTCCGCAAGGGCCAGACGGTGACCGTCACGGTGACCGAGGTCACTTCGGGCGGCATCGAGGTCAAGTTCGGCGAGGACAGCGCGCCGATGAACGCCTTCATCCGCAAGTCCGACCTGTCGCGCGACCGCCAGGAGCAGCGCCCGGAACGTTTCGCCGTCGGCGACCGTCTGGACGCCCAGGTGACCAACATCGACAAGGCCGCCCGCCGGGTGTCCCTGTCGGTCAAGGCCCTGGAGATGGCCGAGGACAAGGAAGCGATCGAGAAGTTCGGCTCGTCCGACTCGGGCGCCTCGCTCGGCGACATCCTGGGCGCGGCCCTGCGCGAGAAGGCCCAGAAGGAATAGATCGGCCCCGATCGGCTGATCGAAGACGAGGCGACGGCGGCCGGGGCGACCCGGCCGCCGTTTCTTTTTTCGGCGCCGCGCGGGCCGCGCCGGGCCCGTGGACGCAAAGAACCGCTGTTCCATGCGGTTTAATCGCGCTAACCCCTTGAAGGCGAACCAAGACTTCGCCATGGTCCGACCGAAGCCGAGGGGGCGCCCATGATCAAATCCGAGCTGATCGCCAGGCTCGCGAGCGAAAACCCGCATCTGACGCAAAAGGATGTCGAGCGGGTGGTCGGCGTCATTCTGGACAGCATGACCGGCGCGCTGGAAAAGGGCGGCCGGGTGGAGCTGCGCGGCTTCGGCGCCTTCTCCGTCCGCTCGCGCCCGGCCCGCACCGGCCGCAACCCCCGCACCGGCGAGACGGTGGCGGTCAAGGCCAAGCACGTGCCCTTCTTCAAGAGCGGCAAGGAGCTGCGCGAGCGGCTGAACGCGGACGAGTAGACGCAAAGCCGGTTGACGGCGAAACGCGTTCGGTCGAACCCAGGCCCCGTCCAGGTCGGAGACTAGACGATGTTCAAGGAATTCAGAGAGTTCATCTCGCGCGGCAACGTCGTCGACCTGGCGGTGGGCGTGATCATCGGCGGCGCCTTCGGGGCCATCGTCAAGAGCCTGACCGACCAGGTGATCATGCCGCCGATCGGGCTGCTGACCGGCGGGATCGACTTCGCCCAGCTGAAGGTCGTGCTCAAGCCGGCCGTCGGCAAGGCGCCCGAGGTGGCGATCGCCTACGGCGCCTTCATCAACACGGTGATCACCTTCCTGATCATCGCCTTCGTGATCTTCCTGCTGGTCAAGGGGATCAACAGCCTGCGCCGTGAGCAGGCCGCCGAGCCGGAACCGGCCGCGCCCGCCCCGACCCCCACCGAGGCCCTGCTGACCGAGATCCGAGACCTGCTGAAGGCCCGCCCATAAGGCCGCACCCGCTGGCGCGAACGCCCGCGAAGGCCTAACTGCTGCGCCATGTCGGAAGAAGCGGCCATTGCCCTGCGGGCGCTCGCCATCGCCTCGTCCCTCCCCCTTGCGGGGAGGGTGGCCCGCGCATGCGGGTCGGGTGGGGGTGTCAGCGCCGCGTACGCCGTCCTGGCCCCCAGGGCGAGACGCTTGTGGGGGGTCAGCGGAAACGCCGGGCCGACACCCCCACCCCAACCCCTCCCCGCAAGGGGGAGGGGCTCGGAGGCCTGCGTGTGACCGCCGCCAAGATCTGCGGGCTGTCGACGCCCGAGGCGGTGCAGGCGGCGCTGGATGGGGGCGCGGCCTTCGTCGGCTTCATGTTCTTTCCCAGGAGCCCGCGCAACGTGCGGGCCGAACTGGCGGCGCGGCTGGCCGAGCCGGCGCGCGGGCGGGCCAAGGTGGTGGCCGTCGCCGTCGATCCCGACGACGCCCTGCTGGCCGAGATCACGGCCGTGCTGCGCCCGGACCTGATCCAGCTGCACGGCCGCGAGACGCCGGCGCGGGCGCGCGATGTGGCGCAGAGGACCGGCGCCGGGGTGATCAAGGTCGTGCCGGTGTCGGAGGCGTCCGACCTGGACGCGGCCAAGGCCTTCGAGACCGTCGCCGAGCACCTGATGTTCGAGACCAAGCCGCCCAGGGACGCGGCCCGGCCCGGCGGCCTGGGCGTCGCCTTCGACTGGAGCCTGCTGACCGGGCGGCGGTTCGCGCGGCCCTGGTTCCTGGCCGGCGGGCTCGATCCCTGGAACGTGGCCGAGGCGATCGGCATCTCCGGCGCGCCCCTGGTGGACGTTTCCTCTGGCGTGGAGCGCGGCGCGGGGCTAAAGGACGCCGGCCTGATT
This sequence comes from Caulobacteraceae bacterium, assembly GCA_031291645.1. Taxonomy (GTDB): domain Bacteria; phylum Pseudomonadota; class Alphaproteobacteria; order Caulobacterales; family Caulobacteraceae; genus Poindextera. Next base: position 26,479 of record JARLIQ010000073.1, read on the forward strand.
TCGAGCTTCCTGGACGCGGTTCGCCGCGCCTGACCGGAACGTCCCTTCGAGCTTCCCGCACAACCCGTGAACCTGCCCACACAGCCCAACGACTATTCGGCCTATCCCGACGCGAAAGGCCGGTTCGGCGATTTCGGCGGACTCTATGTCGCCGAGACCCTGATGCCGCTGGTCCTGGAGCTGGACCGCGCCTACGCCGAGGCCAAGGCCGATCCCGCCTTCCAGGCCGAACTCAAGGGGTTCCTGACCCACTACGTCGGCCGGCCGAGCCCGCTCTATTTCGCCGAGCGGCTGACCCAGCACCTCGGCGGGGCGAAGATCTATTTCAAGCGCGAGGAGCTGAATCACACCGGCGCGCACAAGATCAACAACTGCATGGGCCAGATCCTCCTGGCCCGGCGGATGGGCAAGACCCGGATCATCGCCGAGACCGGCGCCGGCCAGCACGGGGTGGCCAGCGCCACCGTCTGCGCCCGCTTCGGCCTGCCGTGCGTGGTCTACATGGGCTCGACCGACGTCGAGCGGCAGAAGCCCAACGTCTTCCGCATGAACCTCCTGGGCGCCGAGGTCCGCCCCGTCACCAGCGGCACCGGCACGCTGAAGGACGCGATGAACGAGGCCATGCGCGACTGGGTGACCAACGTCGAGGACACCTACTACCTGATCGGCACGGCGGCGGGCCCGCACCCCTATCCGGTGATGGTGCGCGACTTCCAGTCGGTGATCGGCGTCGAGACCCGCGCCCAGGTGCTGGAGGCCGAGGGCCGGCTGCCGGACGCGGTGGTCGCCTGCATCGGCGGCGGCTCCAACGCCATCGGCATGTTCCACCCCTTCCTGGCCGACGAGAGCGTGCGGCTGATCGGGGTCGAGGCGGCCGGCCTGGGCATCCCCACCGGCAAGCACGCGGCCTCGCTCAGCGGCGGCCGGCCGGGCGTGCTGCACGGCAACAAGACCTATCTGCTGCAGGACGCCGACGGCCAGATCATCGACGCCCACTCGATCTCGGCCGGCCTCGACTATCCCGGCATCGGGCCCGAGCACGCCTTCCTGCACGACATCGGCCGAGCCAGCTACATCTCGGCCACCGACGACGAGGCGCTGGAGGCCTTCCAGCTCTGCGCCGAACTCGAGGGCATCATCCCCGCGCTCGAACCGGCCCACGCCATCGCCCGCCTGCCCGAGGTGGCGCGCGAGGTCGGCAAGGACGGGGTCGTGGTGCTGCTGATGTCCGGCCGCGGCGACAAGGACGTCGCCACCGTGGCGCAACACCTGGGACGCACGATTTGACCGTTCAGCGTATCGACGCCCGCTTCGCCGCGCTGAAGGCCGAGGGCCGCGCGGCCTTCGTCGCCTATGTGATGGCCGGCGACCCGGACGCGGACACCGCCTTCGAGATCCTCAAGGGCCTGCCCGCCGCCGGCGCCGACATCATCGAGCTCGGCTTTCCCTTCTCCGACCCCATGGCCGAGGGCCCGCCGATCCAGCGCGCCGCCCTGCGCGCGCTCAGGGCCGGCATGACCCTGAAGGGAACCCTGGCCCTGGTGCGGCGGTTCCGCGAGCATGACCAGCTCACGCCGATCATCCTGATGGGCTATCTGAACCCGATCCTCTCGGCCGGCTTCGAGGCCTTCGCCGGCGACGCGGCCCAGGCCGGGGTCGACGGCCTGATCGTGGTCGACTGCCCGCCCGAGGAGGCCGATCCCCTGGCCGACGCGCTGGACGCCGCGGGTGTCGCGCTGATCCGGCTGGCGGCGCCGACCACGGACGATCGCCGGCTGCCCGCCGTGGTCCGGCGCACCTCGGGCTTCGTCTACTATGTGTCGGTCGCCGGGGTGACCGGGGTGAAGGAGGCGGACGCCGCCGCCGTGGCCCCGGCGGTCCAGCGGGTGCGCAAGGCTTCCGGCCTGCCGGTCGCGGTCGGCTTTGGCATCCGCACCCCCGAGCGCGCCGCCGCCGTGGCCCGCGTCGCCGACGCGGTGGTGGTCGGATCGGCCCTGGTGGACGAAATCGCAGCCGGCCTGGAATCGCACGAATCTGTGACCCCGAGGGTGCTGGAAACCGCGGCGCGACTGGCTAAGGCTGTGCGCGCGGCGAGCGCTGAGCAGACGTCGGTCCAGGCATGAGCATGGCTGAACGCAAAGATCCCCCGGGCGGCGGCCCGCAAGGCGGCGCGCCGGCGTCGCGCCCCGCGCGCGAGCGCGGCGGCTGGCTGGCCAAGATCGCGCCCGGCGTGCGCAACCTGGTGGCCAAGCGCGAGACGCCCGAGAACCTGTGGGTCAAGTGCCCCGACACCGGCGAGATGATCTACCGGCCCGACCTGGAGGCGGCCCTGTGGGTCACCCCCGCCGGCCGGCACATGCGCATCGGGCCGGAGAAGCGCTTCGCCTACACCTTCGACGGCGGCGCCCACGACGTCATTCCCTCGCCCACGGCGCCGGACGACCCGCTGCACTTCACCATGGGCAAGCCCTATCGCGAGGCGCTGAACGCCGCGCGCAAGACGACCGGCGAGAAGAGCGCCGTGGCCATCGGCGCCGGCCTGATCCGCGGCGTGCCCGCCGTCGCCATGGTCCAGGACTTCGCCTTCATGGGCGGATCGCTCGGCATGGCCGAGGGCGAGGGCTTCATCGCCGCCGCCAAGGCCGCCGTGGCCCGCGACTGTCCGATGGTGGCTTTCACGGCCTCGGGCGGGGCGCGGATGCAGGAGAGCGCCCTCGCCCTGATGCAACTCGCCCGCGCCACCCTGGCCATCCAGGAGCTGCGCAAGGCGGACCTGCCCTACGTGGTGGTGCTGACCGACCCGACCACCGGCGGGGTCACCGCCTCCTACGCGATGCTGGGCGACATCCAGCTGGCCGAGCCGGGCGCCTTGATCGGCTTCACCGGGCCCCGGGTGATCGAGCAGACCATCCGCGAGACCCTGCCGCCGGGCTTCCAGCGCGCGGAATACCTGATCGAGAAGGGCATGGTCGACAACATCGTCCCCCGGCGCGAGCTGCCGACGGTGCTGGGCTCGATCCTGAAGACCCTGATGATGGGGCGCGCCCGCCGTCCCGCCGCCTGATCCCGCCCCAGATACGGCCCAGCCCTCGATGTACGATCCGCTGCGCGCGACCGAGGCCGTCCTGGTGCGCCGCCTGCGCGCCCTTCACCCCTCGCTGATCGACCTGTCGACCGGCCGTATCGAGCGGCTGCTGGAGGCGCTCGGCCGGCCGCAGGACCGCCTGCCGCCGGTGATCCACGTCGCCGGCACCAACGGCAAGGGCTCGACCACCGCCTATCTGCGCGCCATCGCCGAGGCGGCGGGGATGAAGGTCCACGTCCTGACCTCGCCGCACCTGGTGCGCTTCGTCGAGCGGATCCGGGTGGCCGGGACCCTGATCACCGAGGCCGAGCTGGAGGGCCTGATCGACCGGGCCGAGGCCGCCAACGCCGGCGAGCCGATCAGCTTCTTCGAGATGACCACGGCCATCGCGATCGCCGCCTTCGCCGCCACGCCGGCCGACCTGTGCGTGATCGAGGTGGGCCTTGGCGGGCGGTTCGACGCGACCAACGTCTTCGAGCATCCGGCCGCGTGCGTGATCACCCCGGTCGACTACGACCACCTGGAGATGCTGGGGCCGGAGCTGTCCAAGATCGCCTGGGAGAAGGCCGGCATCATGCGGCGCGGCGCGCCCTGCTTCAGCGCGCGCCAGATGGACGAGGCCCTGGCGGTGATCGAGGCCGAGGCCGAGGCGGTCGGCGCGCCCCTGACCCTGATGGGCCGCGACATCGACGCCTTCGAGGAACACGGCCGGCTTCGCCTGCAGCTCGAAGACCGGCTTCTGGACCTGCCGGCCCCGGGGCTGCTCGGCCCCTACCAGTTCGACAACGCGGGCCTGGCCGCCGCCGCCATCCTGGCCCTGGGCGATCCGCGCATCGACGAGGCCGCCCTGGGCAGGGGCGTCGCCGGCGCCGTCTGGCCGGCGCGCTTCCAGCGGCTGACCAAGGGGCCGCTGGCCGGGCGGGCCGCCGCGGCGGGGGCCGACCTCTGGCTCGACGGCGGACACAATCCGCACGCCGGCCGCGCCCTGGCCGAGGCGGTGCGCCAGCTGGCCGCCAGGGACGGCCGCCCGGTGGCCCTGGTCTGCGGCATGTTCGCCCGCAAGGACGCCCAGGGCTTCTTCCGCCCGTTCGCGCCGCTGAAGCCGCGCGTTTTCACCGCCAGCTTCGATTCGCCCAACGCCTCGCCCGCCGACGAGCTGGCGGCCGACGCGCGCGCGGCGGGGCTGGACGCCGCGCCGGCGCTGTCCATCGAGGACGGCCTCGAACGCATCCTCGAGGGGGGCGGCCCGCCGCCGCACATCCTGATCTGCGGCGGCCTGCACTTCGCCGGCGAGGCCCTGGCCATGAGCCCCGAGACCTGGCCGACCTAGACCTTCGGCACGGCCATGCCGCGCTGGACCGCCGGCCGCGCGCCCACCGTCTTCAGCCAGCGTTCGATCGACGGGCGCTCGCCCCAGACGGCCGGGGCGGCCTGGCGGATCATGGTGAAGGCGGCCTGGGTCCAGGCGTAGCAGGCGATGTCGGCGATCGAATAGTCGTCGCCGGCCAGGTACGGCGCCTCGGACAGCCGCTTGTCCATCACCCCCAGCAGGCGCGCCGATTCGGTGGAGAAGCGCTCGACCGCCTCGGGCGGCTTGTCCTTGGAGCGCGTCATGAAGAAGCCGAGCTGGCCCAGCATCGGGCCCAGCCCGCCCATCTGCCAGAAGGTCCACTCCAGCGCCTTGTAGCGCTCCGCGCCCGACGGCGCCAAAAGCCTGTCCGTCTTCTCGGCCAGGTAGACCAGGATGGCGCCGCTCTCGAAGATCGACAGCGGGCCGTCCTCGGCCTCGTCGTCGATGATCGCCGGTATCTTGTTGTTCGGCGCGATCGCGAGGAATTCGGACGAGAACTGCTCGTCCTTGCCGATGTCCACCGGCTTGACGACGTAGGGCAGGCCCAGCTCCTCCAGCATGATCGAGACCTTGCGGCCGTTGGGGGTCGTCCAGGTGTAGAGGGTGATCATTCGCGCGCTCCGCTTGCTTGTTCGGCAATTGGGGTCGCCGCGGCCGAGGTCAAGCCAAAAGCCTTGGGCGGCGGCCCCGGCGGGGCTAGGTTCGCGCCATGCCCGACAGTGAAAGCCTTGCCGCCCGCGCGATCGACCAGCTGGAGCGCCTGGTGGCCTTCGACACCACCTCGCGCGGTTCCAACCTCGCGCTGATCGCCTATGTCGAGGACCAGCTGGCCCAGCTCGGCGTCGCCTCGCGGCGGGTGCCGAACCACGACGGGGCCAAGGCCAACCTCCTGGCCACCATCGGGCCGGCGGTGGCCGGCGGGGTGGTGCTGTCCGGCCATACCGACGTGGTGCCGGTCGACGGCCAGCCCTGGACCTCCGATCCCTTCGTGCTGACCCGGCGGGACGACAAGCTGTACGGGCGCGGGACCTGCGACATGAAGGGGTTCCTGGCCCTGGCGCTGGCGGCCGCGCCGCGCCTGGCCGCGGCCCCGCTGAAGCGGCCGGTGCACCTGGCCTTCTCCTACGACGAGGAGGTCGGCTGCCTCGGCGCGCCCGACCTGATCGCCGAGATCGCCGCCCGCGTGCCGGCCCCCGCCGCCGTCATCGTCGGCGAGCCCACCGGCATGGAGGCGATCAGCGGCCACAAGGGCATCGCCTCGTTCAGGGTCACGGTGACCGGCCACGAGGCCCATTCCAGCCAGACCCACCTCGGCGTCTCGGCCAACATGGCGGCCATCGGCCTGATGGCCCGGCTGGTGGCCCTGTCGGAACGGCTGGCGCGCGAGGCCGACCCCGCCTCGCCCTTCACCCCCAAGGGCGCGACCCTGACCGTCGGCCAGGTCAACGGCGGCACGGCGGTCAACATACTGGCGCGCGAATGCGTCTTCCTGTTCGACCTGCGCACGCCGCCGGGGATGGAGCCGATGGCCATCCTGGCGGACTTCCTGGCCGAGGCGGCGGCGGTCGACGCGGCGCTGAAGGCCCGCTTCCCCGAATGCGGGGTCAAGGTCGAGACCCGCTCGCTGACCCCGGCCTTCGCGCCGGAGCGGGACGGGGCGGCCGAGGCCTTCGCCCGGCGGCTCGCCGGCGACAACGGCCCCCAGCGCGTCGCCCCCTATGCGGCCGAGGCCGGCCAGTTCCAGGGCGCCGGCTATTCGACGGTGATCTGCGGCCCCGGCTACATCGACCAGGCGCACCAGCCGGACGAGTTCGTCGAGATCTCGCAGATGGAGCGCGGCGCCCAGTTCATGGAACGGCTGATCGAGGCCATGGCGGAGGACTGAGCCGCTCCACCGCCCACTGCGCGGCGTCGCGGACCACCTCGCTCTCGTCGTCCAGCCGCGCGCGGGCGACCTCGGCCAGGGCCGCATCGCCCGAATTGCCGATCGCATAGAGCACGTTGCGCACGAACCGGTCGCGGCCGATCCGCTTGACCGGGCTCTTGGCGAACAGGGCGCGGAAGGCCCCCTCGTCCAGCCCCGCCAGCTCGGCCAGCGGCGGCTCGCGCAGCGCCTCGCGCGCGTGCAGCGCCGCCTCGCGCGAGACCCTGGCGAACTTGTTCCACGGGCAGACGGCCAGGCAGTCGTCGCAGCCGTAGACCCGGGCGCCCAGGGCGGCGCGGAACTCGACCGGGATCGGCCCCGCGTGCTCGATGGTCAGGTAGGAGATGCAGCGGCGCGCGTCGAGCTGGTAGGGCGCGGGGAAGGCGTTCGTCGGGCAGACGTCCAGGCAGGCGCGGCAGGCGCCGCAGTGGTCGGTCTCCGGCGGATCGGGCCGCAGGGCCGCGTCGGTCAGGATCGCGCCCAGGAACAGCCACGAGCCGAAGGCGCGCGAGACCAGGTTGGTGTGCTTGCCCTGCCAGCCGATCCCGGCGGCCTGAGCCAGCGGCTTTTCCATCAGGGGCGCGGTGTCGACGAACACCTTCACCGCGCAACCGGCCTCGGCCGCCAGCCAGCGGGCCAGGGCCTTCAGCCGCTTCTTGATCAGCGCGTGGTAGTCGTCGCCCTGGGCGTAGACCGAGATGGCCGCGCGGTCGGTCCGCGCCAGCGCCGCCAGCGGGTCGGCGTCGGGGCCATAGTTGACGCCCAGCACAACGGCCGAGCGGGCCTCGGGCCACATGGTTCTGGGGTGGGCGCGGCGCTCGGCGGTGGTCTCCATCCAGGCCATGTCGCCGTGGCGGCCCTCGGCGACGAACTCGGCCAGCCGGGCGGACGCGGGCCAGGGCGCCTCGACCGACGCCAGGCCGCAGGCGTCGAAACCCAGAGCGCGCGCCTGATCCCTGATCGCCGCTTCGAGCGTCTCAGAAATCGAGGTCGTCATAGTGGGCGGCCGGCGCCAGGCCCGGCCAGCGGTCGGCCAGCAGCGGGCGGAAGCAGGGCCGCGACTTCAGCTTCATGTACCAGGTGCGCACGCCGGAGAACTCGCGCCAGGGCACGTCGCCGAAATAGTCGATCACCGAAAGGTTCGCCGCCGCGGCGAAGTCCGCCAGGCTGAGCCGGCGGCCGTTCAGCCAGTCCCGCTCCTGTAGCAGCCGCTCGATATAGCCCAGATGGGCGCGCAGGCCTTCGCGGCCGGCGCGCAGGTTGGCCAGGCCCGGCGCGCCCAGGCCCAGCATCTGCTTTTCCATCTTCTCGTGCAGCAGGAAGGCGTTGACCTCGTAGTCGAACTTGCGGTCGAACCATTGCAGCAGCCGCCGGGTCTCGGCCCGCTCGGCCGGGTCGCGGCCCACCAGGTCCGGCTCGGGCGCGGTCTCGTTGAGGTGTTCGAGGATCGCCCGGCTCTCGCAGATCACCGTGCGCCCCTCGCCGTCGGTCTCGACCAGCACCGGGGTCATGCCCGAGGGGTTCAGCTCCAGGAAGCTGGGCCGGCGCTCCCAGTAGCGCTCCTGGGCCTCGTTGAACGGCAGGCGCTTTTCCCCCAGCGCCAGACGCACCTGGCGCGAGGCCGGGTCGAGCGGGAAGTGATGGAGGGTGCGTTGGATCGTCATGCGGGGCTTGTGCCCGAATTTCCCGGCCAGAGCGCGTTCCGCAAAAGTGGAACCGGTTTTGCGACAAGAACGCGCTCAAACTTTTGAATCTAGAGCCCGATTCAACGATCAGACGATTTCGTCTGATCGCATCGCGCTCTAGGGCGACAGGGGTGGAGAAGGCCCCACAGCTTCTTAAGACCGCGTTTACCGCGTCTAAGATTCGTGGGCGGATTCGGGGTGGTGGACCTCGGGAAAAGCCCCGCCGTGCGGCTCGGCGACGCCGCGGGGGTCGGGGTGGATGATGATGTCGGCCGAGGGGAAGGCCTCCAGGACCCGCTTTTCCGCCGCCACCATCACCTGGTGGGCCTGCACCAGGCTGAGCTGCGGGTCGAGGTCGGCGTGCATCTGGATGTGGACGTAGGGGCCCGAGGCGCGGGTCCTCAGCTGGTGGATGTCGCGCACCTGCGGGTCCTCGGTCATCAGCTCGACGATGCGGCGGCGCGATTCGTCGGCCAGTTCATGGTCCATCAGCTCGGTCGAGGCCTGGCGGAAGACGCTGATCGCGCCCCAGACCAGCCAGGCCACCACCACCAGCCCGGACAGGGCGTCCGGCAGCGAGCTGCCCAGCACGGCGCTCGCGGCGATCCCCACGCCCGCGATCAGGTTGGAGGCGAGGTCCGCGGCATAGTGGGCGTGGTCGCCCGAGACGGCCACCGAATTGGCCTGCCGCAGCACCCGCGCCTGGGCGACGAGCAGGCCGCTGGTCAGGCCGATCGAGACAGCCATCACCGCCAGGCCCCACAGGCCGTTGGCCACCGGGGCGGGATGGGCGATGCGGTCGGCCGCCTCGCGGGCGACCAGGGCGGCGGAGGCGAACACCAGCCCGCCCTGCACCAGGCTGGCGAAGGCCTCGGCCTTGCCGTGGCCGAACCGGTGTTCCCGGTCCGGCGGCGCGACGGCGTAGCGAACAGCGAAATAGGTGACCAGCGAGGCCAGGAGGTCGAGGCTGGAGTCGGCCAGGGAGGCCAGCATCGCCACCGAACCGCTGGACAGCCAGGCGAGCGCCTTGAGCACGGACAGGATGCTGGCGACGGCGACCGAAAGCCGGGTGACCCGCCGGGTCAGGGCGGCCGTTTCGTCGATGGTCAGGGCGCTGGCGGTCGCGGCGGTCATGGCGGCGAAAATAGCGTCTAGGGCGGCAAAGCCTAGGGTCTTGAGAGCTGAAACTCAGACCGGGTCGAATTCGGCCACCAGATGCCCCGGCTCGACCTCCGTCAGCTGCGGCGCATGGACCGGCTGGTCCGGGTCGTCCGAGCGCCGGGAGGGCAAAAAGCGCAGGGCGCTCTGGGGATCGAGCGGGCTGGGCGGCTCGCCGATCAGCCGCACCCGCACCCGCGCCCGCTCGGCGGCTGGGTCTGGGATCGGGGCGGCGGACAGGAGCCCGCGGGTATAGGGATGGGTCGGGCGGGCGTAGAGCTGCTCGCGGCTCGCCGCCTCCATCACCCGGCCCAGGTAGAGCACCATGACCCGGTGGCTGATCTCCTTCACCACGGCCAGGTCGTGGCTGATGAACATCATCGCCATGCCGAACGCCTTCTGCAGCTCGATCAGCAGGTCGATGATCTGGGCGCGGATGGAGACGTCGAGCGCCGAGACCGCCTCGTCGCAGATCACCAGCCTTGGCCGCAGGATCATGGCCCGGGCGATGCCGACCCTCTGGTTCTGGCCGCCGGACAGCTCGTGCGGATAGCGGTTGATCAGGGCCTCGGCCAGGCCGACCCGGCCCATCATCGCCCGCACTTCCGCCTCGCGCTCGGCGCGGGTCAGGCCGGGGCGGAAGGCGCGCAGCGGCTCGGCGATGGAATCGCCGACGGTCATCCGCGGGTCGAGGCTGGCCAGCGGGTCCTGGAAGACGATCTGCAGGTCGCGGCGGGCGGCCCGCATGGCGGCCTGGCCGGCGTGGGTGATGTCGCGCCCCAGGACGGTGACCGAGCCGGCGCTGGCCGGGACCAGGTTCAGCGCCGCCCGCGACAGGGTGGACTTGCCGCAGCCGCTCTCGCCCACGACGCCCAGCGTCTCGCCGGCCCGGACGAGGAAGCTCACCCCGTCCACCGCGCGCAGCATCCGGCGCCGGCCGAACAGGCCCCCGTCGACCGGGAACCAGACCTTGATGTCCTTGCCCTCGACCACCACCGGCGCGTCGGGCGCCACCGGATCCAGCGTCGGGCGCCCGCCGCGGTCGTCGCGGTCCAGGCGCGGGATGGCGTCCAGCAGGGTGCGGGCGTAGTCGGTGCGCGGGGCGGCGAACACCTGCTCGGCGGGGCCCTCCTCGACATAGCGGCCGTCCTTCATCACGCAGACGCGCTCGGCCAGCCGGGCGATGACGCCCATGTCGTGGGTGATCAGCACCATGGCCGTGCGCGTCTCGCGCTTGAGGTCGGCCATCAGGTCCAGGATCTCGGCCTGGACCGTCACGTCCAGCGCCGTGGTCGGCTCGTCGGCGATCAGCAGGGCGGGCTCGCAGGCCATGGCCGCGGCGATCATCACCCGTTGGCGCATGCCGCCGGACAGCTCGTGCGGATACTGCACGAGGCGCCGCGCGGCCTCGGGGATGCGCACCTTGTCCAGCCACAGCCGCGCCCGCTTGCGCGCGTCGGCGTCGGACAGGCCCAGGTGCCGGCGCAGCGGCTCGGCGATCTGCTCGCCGATCCGCATGTGCGGGGTCAGGGCGGTCAGCGGGTCCTGGAAGATCATGGTCATCTTCGAGCCGCGAATCCGGTTCAGCGCCGCCGGCTTCAGCCCGAGCAGCTCGCGGCCCAGGAAGCGGATCGAACCCGTCGCCCGGCCGTTGCGGGCCAGCAGCCCCATGGCGGTCATGAAGGTCTGGCTCTTGCCCGAGCCGCTTTCGCCAACCACCCCCAGGCATTCGCCGGCGGCGACGGCGAGGCTGATCCCGCGCACGGCCTGGACCAGGCCGTCGTGGGTGGCGAAGTCGACCGTCAGGTCGTCGATGGCCAGGATGGGCTGGGCGTCGGCGCGGGTCGGGACACTGGTCAGGACGGGGCTCCGGCGGGGCGTTGCGCCGCCTAAGGACGCGGAAACCGGCCGCTGCGTCAAGCCGCCGCGTCAGGCCGCCGAGGCGGCCTCGAAGGCGGCGACCGAGGCGACCAGGGTGTCCGGGTCCGACCGCGTCGGGGTCCAGCCGAAGGCGGCCATGGCGGCGGCCGGGTCGGCCACCAGCCGCGGCGGGTCGCCCGCGCGGCGGCCGACGATCTCGTACGGCGGCCTGCGCCCCAGCGCCCGCTCGGCGGCGGCGATCACCTCCAGCACCGACAGCCCCTTGCCGGTCCCCAGGTTGAACGGCCGGCTGGCGCCCCCGGCCTTCAGCCAGTCCAGCGCCTTGATGTGCGCCTCGACCAGGTCGACCACGTGGACGTAGTCGCGCACGCAGGAGCCGTCGGGGGTGGGATAGTCGTCGCCGAACACCTTCAGCCCCGGCCCGGCGCCCAGGGTGGCGCGCACCAGGTTGGGGATCAGGTGGGTCTCGGGATCGTGGCGCTCGCCGATCTCGCCGTCCGGGTCGGCGCCGGCGGCGTTGAAGTAGCGCAGCGCGCACCAGGAAAAGCCTTTGGCCGGGCCGATCCAGCCCAGCGCCCGCTCGATGGCCAGCTTGGTCTCGCCATAGGGGTTGATCGGCCTGGCCGGCGTGTCCTCGGCGATCAGCTCGCCCTCGGCCGCGCCATAGACGGCGGCGGTGGACGAGAACACCAGGTGCTTCAGCCCCTCCGCGCTCAGCGCCTCGACCAGGCGCAGGGTCCCGACCACGTTGTTCTCGTAATAGAGGTCCGGCTTGCTCACCGACTCGCCGACCAGGCTGCGGGCGGCGAAATGCATGGCGGTGGTGATCTCGTACTCGCGCGCGATGCGGCGGACCGTCTCGACGTCGGCGATGTCGGCCTCGACCAGCGGTCCCCACTTGACCGCGTCCGCGTGGCCCGTGACGAGGTTGTCCAGGGTGACGGGCCGATAGCCCGCGGCCGCCAGGGCCTTGCAGGCGTGCGAGCCGACATAGCCGGCCCCGCCGGCGACCAGGATGGATTCCACCGAACGCTCTCCCCTTGCGCGGGCGCGCCGGCGAGCGGGCCGGGCAGCCCATGGAAACAGTCGGTTACAGGGTTTGTGTCGCCCTTTCCAGCCGCTCGCCCTATGAGGCGCGGGTACCAAGCCCTCTTCCGGATCGCATGACCATTCCGCTTGTCGAACGCCTCGCCGTGACCACTATCCCCTTCATCGACCTCGCCGCCCAGCAGCAGCGCATCCGTCCGCAGATCGACGCGGCGATCGCCCGCGTCCTGGCCCACGGCGCCTATGTGATGGGGCCCGAGGTGCGGGCCTTCGAGCAGCAGCTCGCCGCCTTCTGCGGCGCCGCCCACGCGGTCTCCTGCGCCAACGGCACCGAGGCGCTGGCCCTGCCGCTGATGGCCTGGGAGATCGGACCGGGCGACGCGGTCTTCTGCCCCAGCTTCACCTTCGCCGCGACCGGCGAGGTGATCCCCTGGCTGGGCGCCTCGCCGGTGTTCGTCGACATCCTGCCGGACACCTACAACCTCGATCCGGACAAGCTCGAGGCGGCGATCGCCGCGATCGAGGCCGAGGGCCGGCTGAAGCCCAGGGCGGTGATCGCCGTCGACCTGTTCGGCCAGCCGGCCGACTATCCGAGGATAGCCGAGATCGCCCGCCGCCACGGGCTGAAGCTGATCGCCGACAGCGCCCAGGGGTTCGGCTGCACCCTCGGCGAGCGCCATCCGGTCGCCTGGGCCGACGTCGCCACCACCAGCTTCTTCCCGGCCAAGCCGCTGGGCTGCTACGGCGATGGCGGGGCCGTGCTGACCAACGACGCCTGGCTGGCCGAACGGCTGGACTCGCTGCGGGTGCACGGCAAGGCCACCGCCAGCGACATCGCCGGCCGGATCTTCGACCACGACCCGAAATACCTGAACATGCGCGTCGGGTTGAACAGCCGGCTCGACACCCTGCAGGCCGCCATCCTGATCGAGAAGCTGGCCATCTTCGCCAGCGAGATCGAGGCCCGCGGCCGCATCGCCCGGCGCTACGCCGAGGGGCTGGCGGGCGTAGTGGCCCAGGTCCCGGCGGTGATCGAGGGCGGCGTCTCCACCTGGGCGCAATACACCATCGAGCACGCCGACCGCGACGGCCTGGCCGCCCACCTGAAGACCCAGGGCGTGCCGAGCGCGGCCTACTATCCGATGCCGATGCACCGCCAGGACTGCTACGCCGGCTATCCCCAGCCGGGCGGCCTGCCGGTCAGCGAGGCCAAGGCGCAGACCGTGCTCAGCCTGCCCATGCACGCCTACCTGGACGAAGAGACCCAGGACCGCGTCATCGAGGCGGTGCGCGGCTTCAACGGGTAGCGGACTGATTCTCCTTTCCCCCTTGCGGGGAAAGGTGTCGGCGGAGCCGACGGATAGGGGGTGCGCGGCGCCAGCCGCGACGGGCGCTCTGGAAACACCCCCACCCGACCCGCTCCGCGGGCCACCCTCCCCGCAAGGGGGCTACGGCATTCACACATCTCGGCTTGGTGGTGTGGGGCAAGTCTGATTCTCTGGTGCTGATTTGACCGGAGCAGATGATGTTGGACGTGACGCTGGGGCGGTTTGGCGACCGTCGCCTGGAAAA
>JARLIQ010000074.1 GCA_031291645.1 Caulobacteraceae bacterium
CCGCGCCCGCGCCGCCGCCGGCTCCGTCCGAGGCCGACGTGCTCGCCGCCCTGCGCGCCGCCAAGGGGCCGGCCGAGCAGCTGGCCGCGGCCAGGGCCCAGGCCGGCGCGATCGACGCCCTCGTGCAGGCCAAGGCCAGCCTCGGCGCCCCGGTCCAGCTCGCGACCGCGGCCCTCCTCGCCGGCGACCTGCAGACCGCCCTGGCGATCCGCGCGAGCCTGGTCCAGGACACCATCCCCGGCGCCGGCAGCGCCGACCTCGCCATCCTCGACGCGGCCCTGGCCGCCGCGGCCGGCAAGCCCGATCCCCAGACCCTCGACCGGCTGGCCGAGCGGGGCCAGGCGGCGGACGCCTCGGCCAGGTCCAGGGCCCAGGCCGCCACGGCGATCTTCGCGCCCCTGGCCGGTCCGGCCAGCCCCGCCGTCCGCGCGGCCCTCGCCGGCTTCGACCTCGGCCGCGGCGCGGCCACGCCCGGCGAACTGCTGGCCCTGGACCTGGCCGCCGACGCCGGCGCCAAGGGGGACGTGGCCATGCTCGCCCTCGCCATCGCCCAGGAGGCCGGCGCGGCCGGGCCGGCGCCCGCCGACCGTGCGCGGCTGATCCGGGCCCTGGCCCGCGCCGGCCTGGGCGAGGACGCCCGGGCCCTGGCGGTCGAGGGGCTGGCCGGCCAGCAGGCGCGGTGAGGTGATGGCCGCCACCGGCTGGACCGAGGCGTTTCTGGAGATGATGGCCGTCGAGCGCGCGGCCGCCCGCAACACCCTGACCGCCTACGCCAAGGACCTGGCCGACGCCGAGGGGTTCCTGGCCGGGCGGGGCCAGGCCCTGGCCGACGCCTCGGCCGAGGACATCGAGGCCTATTTCTCGGCCCTGGGCGCGCGCGGGCTCTCGCCGGCCACCTCGGCGCGGCGGCGCGCCTCGGTGCGCGGCTTCTACCGCTTCGCCCTGGGCGAGGGCTGGCGCAAGGACGACCCCTCGCGCCGGGTCGACGCGCCCCGCAAGGGACGCCCGCTGCCCAAGGTGCTGAGCCGGGACGAGGTCGATCGGCTGATCGCCGCGGCCGCCGCGCGCGACGGCGCGGCGGGGCTCAGGCTCGCCTGCATGGTCGAGCTGCTCTACGCCTCGGGCCTGCGGATCTCGGAGCTATTGGCCCTGCCGACCGCGGCGGTGGCGCGCGACCCGGCCTACCTCATCGTCCGCGGCAAGGGCGGCAAGGAGCGGCTCGCGCCCCTGAACGACGCGGCGCGGACGGCGATCCAGGCCTATCTGCCGGCCCGCAAGTCTTTCCTGCCCAAGGGGACGACCGACAGTCCCTGGCTCTTCCCCTCGCGCGGGGAGGGCGGACGGCTGACCCGGCGGCGATTCTCCCAGATGCTCGACGAGGCGGCGCTGGCCGCCGGGGTCGATCCGGCCAAGGTCAGTCCGCACGTGCTGCGCCACGCCTTCGCCACCCACCTCTTGGAGGGCGGCGCCGACCTGCGCTCGGTCCAGAAGCTGCTGGGCCACGCCGACATCGCCACCACCCAGATCTACACCCACGTCGCCGCAGACCGGCTGAAGGCGGTGGTCGAGAGCGCCCACCCGCTGGTTCGCAAGCGGCCAAAGTGACGCCGCCTTGTGATTCCTGATCCGAGCCCCTAGTTTGCGCCCCTTTCCGGGCGGGCGCGTTTAGGCACCATGGTTTCGCACTATCTGGACTTCGAGCGGCCCATCGCCGACCTGGAGGCCAAGATCGAGGAACTGTCCAAGCTCTCCGATCAGGCCGGAGCGGGGGCGTTGGACTCCGAGATCTCGGCGCTCCGCAGCCGCGCCGCCATCCTGCGCAGCGAGTCGTACGCCAAGCTCGACACCTGGCAGAAGGCCCAGGTCGCCCGCCATCCCGAGCGGCCGCACTGCGTCGACTACATCGCCGGCCTGATCGACGAGTTCGTCGAGCTGCGCGGCGACCGCCGGTTCGGCGACGACCAGGCCATCGTCGGCGGCCTGGGCCGCTTCCGCGGCGAGCCGGTGCTGGTGATCGGCCAGGAGAAGGGCCACGACACCACCACCCGCATCAAGCACAGCTTCGGCTCGGTGCGGCCGGAGGGCTACCGCAAGGCCGTGCGGCTGATGGACTTGGCCGAGCGCTACAATCTGCCGGTGATCAGCTTCGTTGACACCGCCGGCGCCTATCCGGGCATCGGCGCGGAGGAGCGCGGCCAGGGCGAGGCCATCGCCCGCTCGATCGAACGCTGCCTGACCCTGGCCACGCCGATGATCGCCACCATCACCGGCGAGGGCGGATCGGGCGGGGCCTTGGCCATCGCCTCGGCCAACAAGGTGATGATGCTGGAGCACTCGATCTATTCGGTGGCGACGCCCGAGGCGGCGTCCTCAATCCTGCGCTTCGCCCGCGAGGACATTCCGAAACTGGCCGAGGCGATGAAGATCACCGCCCAGGACCTGATCAAGCTGAAGATCATCGACCGGATCATCCCCGAACCGCCCGGCGGCGCCCATTCGGACCGCGAGGGGACCATCGAGACGGTGGGCGATGCGATTGAGGAGGAGCTGCGCGGCCTGATCGGGCTCTCGCCCGACGCTATCCGCCAGCAGCGGGCCGAGCGGTTCTACGCCATCGGCCGCACAGGGCTCAGCTGACAAACACTTGTTTGACCCGGGGCTTGCCTGACGCTGGGTCGCCGTACCAATACTCTTCCCAAACCAAAGGGAAGGGACACCATGGCGATCAAGACCCGTTTCACCGAGCTGTTCGGCGTTGAGCACCCCATCGCCCAGGGCGGCATGCAGTGGGTCGGGCGGGCCGAGCTGGTCGCCGCCGTGGCCAACGCCGGGGCCCTCGGCTTCATCACCGCCCTGACCCAGCCGACGCCGGACGCCCTGGTGGCCGAGATCGCGCGTTGCCGCAGCCTCACCGACAAGCCGTTCGGGGTGAACCTGACCATCCTGCCGGCGATCAATCCGCCGCCCTACGCCGAATACCGCCAGGCGATCATCGAAAGCGGGATCAAGATCGTCGAGACCGCCGGCTACAAGCCGCAGGAGCACGTCGACCACTTCAAGCAGCACGGGATCAAGGTGATCCACAAGTGCACCGCCGTGCGCCACGCCCTCTCGGCCGAGCGGATGGGCGTCGACGCGATCTCGATCGACGGCTTCGAGTGCGCCGGCCACCCGGGCGAGGACGACATCCCCGGCCTGATCCTGATCCCGGCCGCGGCCGACAAGGTGAAGATCCCGATGATCGCCTCGGGCGGCTTCGGCGACGCGCGCGGCCTGGTCGCGGCCCTGGCGCTGGGCGCCGACGGGATCAACATGGGCACCCGCTTCATGTGCACCAAGGAAAGCCCGATCCACGAGAACGTGAAGCAGCAGATGGTCCAGAACGACGAGCGGGCCACCGACCTGATCTTCCGCACCATGCACAACACCTCGCGGGTGGCGAAGAACGCCATCAGCCAGCAGGTCGTGGCCCTGGAGCGCGAAGGCGCCAAGTTCGAGGACGTGCGCGAACTGGTGGCCGGCACCCGCGGCCGGGTGGTCTACGAGACCGGCGACCCCGACCACGGCATCTGGTCGGCCGGCATGATCCAGGGCCTGATCCACGACATCCCCAGCTGCGAAGAACTGGTTCACCGCATCGTCGCCGGGGCCCAGCAGATCATCCGCGGCCGCCTGGAAGGCATGCTGGCCTGAGGCCGGCCGCGGGCCAGTTTGGCCGAACTGGCGTTCGGACGGGGTCGCCAAAAACTCCGCTCGTCCCGGCGAAGGCCGGGACCCAGCTCATAAGGCGCGGCGCCCTCGGATGGGCCGCCGCGCGCGTCTGGCGAAGCTCGCGCCTTGCCATCTGGATCCCGGTCTTCACCGGGATGAGCGGGAGATGTTGGAGGCCTGAGCTAGAGCACCGAGCGCATGGCGGCGGCGATCTCCTCGACCGCCTCCGGCGTCGTCGCCCACGAGCACATCAGGCGCACGCTGCCGTCCAGGAAACGGAAGACGAACCAGCCGGTCTTGGCCAGCCTCAGGCGCACCGCCTCGTCCATCTCGACGAAGACCCCGTTGGCCTCGACCGGGTGGACCGTCTCGAACGGGATGGCGGCGGCCAGGGCCTTGGCCATGGCGTTGGCGTGGCGGGCGCGCTCGATGAAGGCGCCGCTCTCCAGCATGCCGATCCAGGGCGCCGAATAGAACCGGCTCTTGGACGGCAGCTGGCCGCCCTGCTTCAGCCGGGCGTCGAACCGCCGCGACAGGGCCGGGTCGAGCAGCACCACCGCTTCGCTGGGCGTCATCCCGGCCTTGGTCCCGCCGATGATCAGGATGTCGATCCCGAGCGTCTTCAGGCTCCTGGGGTCGAAGCCGGCGGCGACGGCGTTGGCCAGCCGCGCCCCGTCCAGGTGGACCGCCAGGCCCTTGGCCTTGGCCGCCGCGGTCAGGGCGGCGATCTGCTCGCCCGAATAGAGCACGCCGAATTCCGTCGCCTGGGTCAGCGACAGGGCCGCCGGCGACTGGCGGAAGGAGAGGTCGGGCTGGGCCAGCGCCTCGGCCAGCGAGGCCTGGTCGATGCGGCCCGACGGACCGGTCAGGTGGGTCAGGCCCAGGCCGTGGCCGAACAGGCCCGGCGCGCCGGTCTCGTCGGTGCAGATGTGGGCGTGCCGGTGGGCCAGCACCGCCTCGAACGGGCGGCAGATCGCGGCGAGCGCCAGTGCGTTGGCCGCCGTGCCCGAGCCGACGAAGCGCACGTCCGCGTCGGCGTCGAGGAAGCCCCGCACCAGGTCCGCGGCCTGCTTGCTGACGTGGTCGGCGCCGTACGAGATGGCGTAGCCGGTGTTCGTCGCGATGAGCGAATCCAGCGCCTCGGGCGCGGCGCCGGCGGTGTTGTCGGATGCGAAGTCGAATCGAGCGGTCATGCGCGGCTCATAAGGCAAGTTCGCCCGCCGCGCACCCGCCTCATCCCGCCTCCCGCGCCCAGGCGCGCAGGTCGGCGACGTAGAGGTCCGGCTCCTCCATGGCGGCGAAGTGACCGCCGCGCGGCAGGTCGCTCCAGCGGCTGATGTTGTAGGCCCGCTCGGCCCAGCTGCGCGGCGGCGCCTGGTAGAGCGCCTCGCCGGGGAAGTTGGCGAAGGCGGTCGGCGTCTCGCACCGCGCCCCCTCCAGCGCGCCGACGCCGCCTTCCTCGATCAGGCCGCGGTAGTACCAGGCGCCGGTCGTGAACGAGCCGGTCATCACATAGATCATGATGTTGGTCAGCAGCTGGTCCCGCGAATAGACCCCCAGCAGCGGCTTGGTCCTCAGGTCGGACCAGTCGTGGAACCGCTCCAGGATCCAGGCCGCCTGGCCGACCGGGTTGCCGGCGCCCAGCCAGGCCACCGATTGCGGCTTGGAGACCTGGAGCTGCAGGTAGGCGCCCATGAACTGGGTCGCCATCTGGGTGCGGGCGATCCAGACCGTCTCCTCCTCGCTCTGCGGGCCGCCCTGCGGCCGCAGGCCGATCATGTTCAGGTGGATGGCCCGCGCGTGCGCCGCGTGGTCGACGCCGAGCCAGGAGGTGATCAGCGCGCCCCAGTCGCCGCCCTGGGCCAGGTAGCGGTCATAGCCCAGGACGTCGGTCATCAAGGCGTTGAACAGCCGCGCCGTGCCCCGTTGGCCGAATGGCCGCGCCGGCTTGGACGAAAAGCCGAAGCCGGGCAGGGACGGGACCACCACGTCGAAGGCGTCCTCGGCCGAGCCGCCGAAGCGGCTGGGGAAGGCCAGCTTCTCGATCGAGGCCCAGAATTCGTAGTGGCTGCCCGGCCAGCCGTGGCTGAGCAGCAGCGGCCGCTTGCCGCCCGCCTCGCCGACGACGTGGACGAAATGGATGTCGAAGTCCTCGATCCGCGCGGTGAACTGGGGAAAGCGGTTCAGTTCCTCGACCGCCGCGCGCCAGTCGTAGCCGTCGGCCCAATAGCCGGCGATGTCCCTCAGGAAGCCGCCGTCGCAGCCGTAGTTCCAGCCGTCCTCCGCGGCCGGCGCGACGGGAAACGGATAGGCCCGCACCCGCGCCAGCGTCGCCTCGACCTCGGCCTCGTCCCACGCGACCTTGAACGGCTTGATTTCGGCCATGGCGGCTCTCCCTCCGGTGTTTGCGCGAAGGTGCGGAGGTGACGCAGGGAAGGTCAAGGCGTCGCGCGCGCCAATCCCCCCGCCTGCGTCTGGCGCGCGTCACGCCGCCGGCGGCCGCCAGGCGATGACGCCTTGCGTGCGCGCCCGCACCTGCGGCGAGGCCAGGCAGGTGGCGACGGCCTCATAGCCGGGGGCGCCGGGATAGGGGGCGACGCGGGTCGGCGGGCTGTGGTTGGCCGGGCACAGGATGATCGCCTCGTCGGCGCCCACGGCCGCCAGGTCCAGGATCGCGCAGGAGCGGGTGACCAGGAACAGCGGCCGCGCGTCCGGCCCGCGGCGGCGCAGATGGGCGATCAGGGCCTCCTGGGCGGCCTGGTCCAGCCCCTGTTCTACCATGTCGACGACCTGCGCGGCCGGCCCCTCGGCTTCCAGCTCGGCGAGCAGGGCGACCAGGTCGTCCGACACCGCCGCGCCGTCCTCGACCAGCCAGGCCATCGCCCGGTCGACCCGCGCCTTCAGCGCCGGGTCGGCGTCCAGCCGCGCCCGGGCGGCCGCGCCGCCGTCCGTCGCCCGCTCCAGGCCCACGAAGGCGGCGCCGGGCAGGGTCTCGGCCAGCCGCTGGGCCAGCCGCGTCTTGCCGCTGCCCAGCGGGCCGATGATGTAGTTCAGCGCCCGGATGTCGCGGAGCTCGAAGGTCTCGCCGCCCCAGGGCCAGGGCAGCTCGAACGCCACCCGAAGGTCGGCGGCCGGCCCGACCAGGCGCGCCAGGTCTCCGGCGGCCGGCGCCTGCCCGAGGGCGAGGTCGGCCCGCAGGCCGCGGACCTTCTCGATGGCCCCGGCGATCCGGCGCGCCTGGCCCTCGAGCGCCGCCTGGTGCGCGGCCAGGGCCGGCTCCAGGCCCTGGGCGTCGCCGCCCAGCACCCGCGCCACCTGGGCGAGGCTGAGGCCGAGCGCGCGCAGGGCGGCGATCTCGGCGGCCCGGGCCATCTCGCCCGGACCATAGGCCCGCCATCCGGCCGCGGTGCGGACCGGGGCGACCAGGCCGCGCTGCTCGTAGAGCCGCAGGGCCTTGGCGGAAACGCCGAGCCGCCGGGCGGCCTCGGACGGATTCAGGAACTGGGCGGAAGCGTTCACGACTCACCTCGTTGGCTGCTGACCGCCATCCTTATCGGTGCGGTCCCAGGGGCCGGGTCAACCGTCATTCGCGGGGCGAGGGCGGCGGCCTATATTCACTATGAAGATAATCAGCGTTGACACGGCGGCGCGCCGTGGCGAGCTTTCGCCCCGAGGCGGGCCCGGCGCGTGAATCCGGCTCGGCGAACCAGAAACGGGGGGAAGATGATCACGCGTCGATCGATGGCCGGGGCGGCGGGCGCGGGCGTCGCGGTCGCGTCGCTTCAGGCCCGCGCGGAGCCGGGCCGGCGTCCCTTGCCGAAGGGATTTCTCTGGGGCACGGCGATCTCGGCCCATCAGAGCGAGGGCAACAACACCAACTCGGACACCTGGCTGCTCGAGAACCTCGAGCCGACCGTCTACAAGGACCGGTCCGGCGACGCCTGCGACAGCTATCATCGATACGAGGCGGATATCGCGCTGAACGCCGCGCTCGGCTTCAACTGCTATCGCTTCGGCATCGAGTGGGCGCGGATCGAACCCAGTCCGGGGCGGTTCTCCGCGGCCGAGCTCGACCACTACGCCCGGATCCTGGAGGCCTGCCACGCGCACGGGCAGACGTCGATCGTGACCTACAACCACTTCTCGGCGCCGCGGTGGTTCGCCGAGCGGGGCGGATGGGAGCAGGCCGATGCGGCGGACCTGTTCGCCCGTTACTGCGGCCGCACGACCGAGCGGCTCGGGCCGCTGATCGGGCTCGCGACCACCTTCAACGAGGCCAACGTCCAGCTTCTGGTCGGGCTCATGGGCAAGTCGCCGGCGCGGCTCGAGGCCGAGCGCGCGATGATCGCCGCGGCGCGCAGGGCCACGGGCAGCGACCGCTTCTCGTCGCTGGTCTATTCCGATCCGGCGGTCAGCCAGCCGATCCTGCTCGACGCCCACCGCAAGGGCTACCAGGCCATGAAGGCGGCCCGGCCGGACCTGCCCGTCGGGATCAGCCTCACGACCCAGGAGATCGATCCGGTCGGCGAGGGTTCCCTGGCCGAGGCTATGCAGGCCAAGCTCTACGGCGGATGGGTCGAGCTTGCGAAGACCCACGCCGATTTCGTCGGGGTGCAGACCTATACGCGGCTGCGCTTCGACCGGAACGGCCCCGTCCCCTGGCCCCAGGGCGCGGAGGTGACCGCGGCGGGCTACGAGTTCTATCCGCAGGCCCTGGCCGCGACCATCCGCTGGGCGCACCAGGCGATCGGCAAGCCGATCTATGTCACCGAGAACGGCATCGCCACCGACGACGACAGCCGCCGCATCGCCTTCGTCGAACAGGCGCTGGACGGAGTTCGCCGCTGCATCGACGAGGGGATTCCCGTTCACAGCTATCTGTACTGGTCCCTGCTCGACAATTTCGAGTGGTCTTCCGGCTACGGCAAGCACTTCGGGCTGGTCGCCGTCGACCTGGAGACCTTCAAGCGGACGCCCAAGCCCAGCGCCCACTACCTCGGCCAGCGCGCCAGGCTCAACCTTCTCTAGGCCGCCCTACGACGGCTCATCGCGCGGCCTGAACCCCTCGCCCAGGGCGCGGAACATCTCCGAGCGGAGGGTCTCGAAATCCATGTCCGGCGACAGCTTGCCGGCCAGTTTCAGCACCACCAGGCCGTGGATCGCGGCCCAGAAGACGTGGGCGATCATCTCCGGGTCGCCCGCCTCGATCAGGCCGGCCTCAATCAGGGAGTGGACGTAGGCGCTCATGGTCCGCCGGGCGCGCTCCTCGGCGCGGACCAGTTCGGGGTAGTCGGTCTCGGTCGGCTGGCTGAGGTCGAACATCAGCCGGTAGGCGGCCGGGTTGTCGAAGGCGAAGCGGATATAGGCCGCGCCCACCGCGCCCGCCCGCGCCGCCGGCTCGGGGTTGGCCTCCGAGGCCGCCTCCAGCGCGGCGGCGAAGCGGTTGAAGCCGCTGGCCCGCACGGCGGCCAGGATGTCGTCCTTGTCCTTGAAGTAGCGGTAGGGGGTCATGGCGCTGACGCCCACCTCGGCCGACAGCTGGCGCATGCTGACCGCGTCGGGCCCGTGTTCGGCGAACAGCCGCTCGGCCGCCGCGCACAGCCGCTCGCGGAACCCGCTGACGTCTTCCTGGCTCAGAACCTTGGGCACGGCGCCTTCCGAAAATCCGCTTGCCGGTCCCTATAGCCTTACGTTATAAATTTACATCGTACATTTTAAAAACCCGAGGAGACGGCCATGGACGGATCGCAACCCGTCAATCCCTATCTGTCCGGCAACTTCGCGCCGGTGCGCAGCGAGGACGACTTCGTGCTGGAGGTGGTCGGCGAGATCCCGGCCGGGCTTTCGGGCGCCTTCTACCGCAACGGCCCCAATCCCCAGTTCGCGCCGCGCGACGACTACCACTGGTTCTCCGGCGACGGCATGATCCACGCCGTCTTCGTCGAGGACGGCAGGGCGACCTACCGCAACCGCTACGTCCGCACGCCCAAGTGGGTGCTGGAGCACGAGGCGGGCCGGGCGCTGTACGGAACCTTCGGCAACCCGATGACCTCCGATCCCTCGGTCATCGGCAAGGACGGCGGGGTGGCCAACACCAACATCGTCTGGCACGGCGGGCGGCTGCTGGCGCTGGAGGAGGGCCATCCGCCGTTCGAGCTCGACCCCGTGACGCTGGACTCAAAGGGCTATCGCAACGAATACCGCGGCCGGGTCACCGCCCACCCCAAGATGGACCCCGAGACCGGCGAAATGGTCTGGTTCGCCTATTCGGCTGGCCAGCTGCCGTTCAGCGACACCGTCTCCTACGGCGTGACTGACGCGGCCGGCAAGGTGACGCGGCGCGACGACTTCGAGGCGCCCTTTTCCAGCATGGTGCACGACTTCATGGTCACCCGCGGCCACGTGCTGTTCCCCATCCTGCCCCTGACCGGCAGCCTGCAGCGGGCGATGAGCGGCGGGCCGGCCTTCGCCTGGGAGCCGGACAAGGGCAGCCACGTGGGCGTCATGGCCCGCGACGCAGGCGTCGAGACCCTTCGCTGGTTCACCACCGATCCGCTCTACGTCTTCCACCCGATGAACGCCTGGGAGGAGGGATCGAAGATCTTCGCCGACGTGATGGAATATCCGCGCGCGCCCCTGTTCCCCAACGCCGACGGCGGGCGTGGCCAGAACGCGCCGGCCCGCCTGGTGCGCTGGACCTTCGACCTGGCGGACGCCTCGAACACCATCCGCCGCCAGCCGCTGGACGACCTGGCGGGGGAGTTCCCCCGGTTCGACGAGCGCCGCGCGGGCCTGGCGTACCGGCACGGCTGGTTCGCGGGCAATACCGAGCGGCCGGGCGACGTGCGCTTCGACTGCCTGGCCCACATCGACACCGCCAGCGGCAAGCGGACGATCCACGAGCTGGGTCCGGGCGATGCGACCGGCGAGCCGGTGTTCGTCCCCCGCTCGGCCGACGCGGCCGAGGGCGACGGCTGGCTGGTCGCGCTGATCTACCGGGCGGCGGAGGATCGCAGCGAGTTCGCGGTGTTCGACGCCCTGGACATCGCCGCCGGCCCGGTCGGCGCCGCCAAACTCCCCCGCCGCGTCCCCTTCGGCTTCCACGGTAACTGGCGGGCGGCATAGGGTGGCAGAATCCATCTGCAGCCGATGGTCCGCGGGCGACTTCCCCTTCCCCCCTTGCGGGGGAAGGTGTCGGCGGAGCCGACGGATGGGGGGTGCGAGGGCGAAGCCCTCGTCGGGCGCTTCTCCAGAACCGCTCTGGAAACACCCCCACCCCAACCCCTCCCCGCAAGGGGGCTACGGCATTCACACATCTCGGCTTGGTGGTGTGGGGCAAGTCTGATTCTCTGGTGCTGATTTGACCGGAGCAGATGATGTTGGACGTGACGCTGGGGCGGTTTGGCGACCGTCGCCTGGAAAA
>JARLIQ010000075.1 GCA_031291645.1 Caulobacteraceae bacterium
ACATATTAATAAATTATAACCAACAACTACGATCTGCCGATCTGGGGGCCGTCGCGGCGCGGCGGCGGGCCCGGGCCGGCCCCGCCCCCGGGCGGGGGGCGGCCCCCCCCGCCGCAGCCTCACCGCGCGCAGTCCCGCCCGGGCCGCGGCGGCCTGCAGGCGGGTGGCCGCCACGGGATCATCCGACCAGGCCAGCGCCAGGGGGGCCGTCGACGGGGCGCAGGCGAAGGCCTCGACCGCCGCCGTCATCGCCAGCACCGCGCCCACGCCCGCGCCGGCCAGCAGGGCGGCGGCGTCCGGCGCCAACGCGCCGCCGCCGAAGGCGTAGATGCTCGCCTGGGCGATGTCGCCGGCGCTGAAGCCGGCCAGGGCCAGGACATCGAGCGCCGGATCGTCAAGGGCCTCGGCCGACGCGCCAAGGACGTCGCGGACGAAACCCTCGCCGAGCACCGCCGGGGCGAAGGCCGCGCGCAGGTCGCCGACGAAGGGCAGGGCGGCCTGGACCGCGGCGATCTCGTGGTCGGTGAAGCCGCGCTCGCGCAGCGCCGCATGGCTGACGCCGGGCGCGCCTTCCAGGTCGCGGGCGCCCAGCAGGGCCAGCACGGCCTCCTCGATCTCCGCGCCGATCGTCGTCAGCCCCGCGACCGTCGCCGCGGACAGGATGCGCACCACCTCGCCGTCGGCCGTCTCCATTGCGCTGAGCGGCCCGCGCCAGGGCCCCGCGCCGACGCTCGCTCCGCCCAGCCGCAGCGACAGTTCGGCGTCGTCCCACAGCGCGGTCGTCTCGGCGTTGCGCAATCCCCGCTTGCCGGAGGCCTTCAGCGCATCGGCGTAGAGGGCGGCGGCCTTGGCCGCGATCGGTCCGCCGCCGGCGCAGGCCGCGCCGCGCGCCATGATCGCGGCCAGGCGCGCCTCGCGCTCGCCCTGGAAGTCCGGATAGGGGCCGAGGCGGGCCGACAGCTCCGCCGACGCGGCCAGGGCGGCGGCGTTCGCCAGGGCCTGGAGTTCGGCCGCGGCCTTGCGGGCGGCCTCGCTGTCGTAGGGCGCGCCCTGGGCCACAAGCCACTCGGCGACACCCGCCAGGGCCAGGCCGAGGGGGCGTCCGGCCTCGACCAGCCCGGCCGCCGGCGGGTCGGCGACCAGCGAGAGTTCGAGCGCGACGGTCCAGAGCCGCACGACGCCAGCCAGGCCCTCGACGTCGATGGCCTGGCCGTCCCAGAAGGCGCCGACGTCGATCGCCGCGCGGGGAGCCAGGCGCGCGCGGTCGGCGGCCTCGGCGTCGCGCGGATCGAAGGCGAGGGTGACCGCGCCGCTCTCCCACCCGGCGGCCGCGGCCTTGGCGGCGGCGGGACAGCCGGAGGCGACCAGTTCGCGCTCGGCCGTGACGACCATCGGGGTGGGCGCTTGCGCCTGCGCCGGCGCGGCGGCCCAACGAGCCTCCCCGGCGCGGGCCAGGGCGATGGCCTGCAGGATGAGGCCGTCGGCGACACCGGCCTCGCGCGCGGCGCGGGCGGCGCGTCCGAGCGCCAAGTTGCGGGTGACGTCGGCGCAGGCGGCGGGGTTGCCCTCGCAGCGCGCCACCGCGTCCATCACCCCCTGCAGGCGTTCGGCGGCCGCGTCGGCCGCGCCCGTCATGGCCGCCGCGCGCCGGTGCTCGGCGAGGTGGGCGGCGAGGGCGCGGTCGAGCTCCATGGCCGACAGCTCCACGATGGAGGCCTCGCGCCGGTCGACGCACGGCGCCGCCGGCGCGGCGAAGCCTGCGGCCATGCTGGCCAGGAGGGCGTCGCGGAAGCGGCTGGCGGCCGAGGCGCTGTCGAACACGCCGCTGGAAAGCCCGGCCGCGGCCAGCCGCTGGGCATAGGCCGCCGGGCCGCCGTTCAGGAGGGCGGCGAGCGGCGGGTCGATCTCGTCCAGCTGGGCGCCGAGGTCGTCGGGCAGGTCGAGCGGGCTCGCCTCGGCCCAGTCGAGCCAGGCCTCGATCCGCGCGCTGGTCCAGTCGGCGGGCGCCAGGGTCTGGCTGACCGCGCCCGCGCGCTCGATCCGGCGCGGCTCGATCGCCGACTCGCCGTTGGCCTGCCCCGCGAACTTCAACTCGAAACGCATGCCAGCCTCCGCCCTCGCCGGGGAGCCTAGGGCGGGGTCAGGCGATGGGCAATAGATGTTGCGATATGTGGGTCAGCTATCCACAACATCTTGTGGGGTGCGGCATGGCGCGTCGGCGCGCGCTCGGCTGGACGCGGGGCGGGGGTTTTCCTATAGTCCGCGCGCGTCGCATCCGCGGCGGATCCTGATCCCAGCGAGGGTGAAACCCAAGGTGCTCAAGGCGATTTTCACGTGGTGGAACGGGGCCACGATCGGCGTCCTCTTCACCATCGGCCGGCGCGGTGCGTTCGTGGGCCAGGACGAGTTCGGCAATCGGTACTACGAAGCGCGGGACAACAAGGACAGCTATGACCAGCGCAAGCGGCGCTGGGTCACGTTCAAGGGCTATGCCGAGGCGTCCAAGGTGCCGCCCGATTGGCACGGCTGGCTGCATCACACCTTCGAAGCGCCGCCCACGGTCGAGCCGCTGCTCCGCCGCGCCTGGGAGAAGGACTATCTGCCGAACCTGACCGGCACGGTCGAGGCCTGGCGTCCGGCCGGCTCGTTGGCCCGCACGGGCGAGCGCCCGGCGGCGACCGGCGACTACCAGGCCTGGCGGCCGGAGTAGACATGAAACGCGGCGTTCGCCTCGGCCTGTTCGGACTGGCCGCCGCCGTCGCCGCGATCGGCGCGGCCGGCCTGGCTGGAGCCCAGCAGGGCGGGGTGGTCGCGCCCGGCGCGCCGCCGCGCACCGCCCAGGTGAAGGTCACGCCGCCCAAGGCGGCCGCCACCCGGCTGGCCGTCCCCGAGACCGGGGAAGAGCCGCCGCCGGGGGAAAGCGCGCTCAAGGGCGCGGTGATCCCCAACGACCAGTCGTCCGAGGCGGCCGACGTCCAGCCCGACGAGACGGCGTCGTCGGCGGTCTCCAAGCCGGCGCCGCAGAAACCGGTCGAGCCGATGAAGCGGCCGCGCTACGCCATCGCGGTGCTGCAGGCGATGGACAAGGTCACCGCCGAGACCATCCGCTTCGAGGCGCCGGTCGACAAGCCGATCCGCTACAAGTCGCTGGTCTTCATCGTGCGGGCTTGCGAAACCACCGCGCCGGACGAGGCCATTTCCGACGCCGCCGCCCATGTCGAGATCGATTCCGCGCCGGCGCCCCAGCAGGGCGCCGGCGCCGCGCCGGTCCGCCAACTGTTCCGGGGTTGGATGTTCGCCAACTCGCCCGGCCTGAACCTGTTCCAGAACCCGGCCTATGACGCCTGGCTGATCGCCTGCAAGACGGCCTCGCCCGCGGCGTAGGCGGGCAGGCGGTAGAAGTCTGCGTCCTGGGCCAGGGCCTGGGCCAGTTTTTTCCGGTAATGGGCGCGCGGGATGTCCTGGGCGCCGAACTGGGCCAGGTGCTCGGTCATGAATTGGGCGTCGAGCAGGCGGTAGCGGCCGACGATCAGCCGGGCGACCAGGTGTACGAGGGCGACCTTGCTGGCGTCCCGCTCGGTCGAGAACATGCTCTCGCCGAAGAAGGCGCTGGCCAGGGTCACCCCATAAAGCCCGCCGACCAGATCGCCGTCCCGCCAGCATTCGACGCTGTGCGCCTGGCCGCGCCGGTAGAGCTCGGTGTAGAGCGTCTGGATCGGATGGTTGATCCAGGTCTCCATCCGACCCGGCCTGGCTGCGGCGCAGGCTTCCACCACCGTCTCGAAGGCCGTGTCGATCCGCACCTGGAAACGGTCCGAGCGCACCGTGCGGGCCAGGCGCGCCGGCACGTGGAAGCCGCCCAGCGGAATGACGCCCCGCCGCTCTGGATCGATCAGGAAGATACGGTCGTCGTCGCGCGCGTCGGCCATCGGAAAGACGCCGCGCGCATAGCAGTCGATCAGCTCTTCGACGTTGAAGGCGACCCCGCCCGGTCCTGGAAGGCGGAACGGCAACTCAGCCGCCCGCTCGAATCCACTGCTCGAGCCAGTGGATGTCGTAGTCGCCGGCGATGATGTCGGGCTGGGCCAGCAGGTCCTGGAATAGCGGGATCGTGGTTTCGATGCCGCCGACCACCATCTCGCCCAGGCAGCGCTTCAGGCGGGCGATGCATTCGGTGCGGTCGCGGCCGTGCACGATCAGCTTGGCGGCCAGGCTGTCGTAGTAGGGCGGGATCGTGTAGCCGGCGTAGAGGCCGCTATCGAGCCGCACGCCCAGTCCACCTGGCGCGTGGAAATCGGTCACCAGGCCCGGCGAGGGGGTGAAGGTGCGCGGGCTCTCGGCGTTGATCCGGCATTCGATGGCGTGGCCCTCGAACACGACCTCGTCCTGGGTGAAGGACAGGGGCAGGCCGGCGGCGATGCGGATCTGCTCGCGCACCAGGTCGATGTCGGTGATGGCCTCGGTGACCGGGTGCTCCACCTGCAGGCGGGTGTTCATCTCGATGAAGAAGAACTCGCCGTTCTCATACAGGAACTCGATGGTGCCGACGCCCAGGTAGCCGATGGCCTTGATCGCATCGACCACCACCTTGCCGATCTTGTCGCGCAGGGCCGGGTCGATGGCGGGCGAGGGGGCCTCTTCCATCACCTTCTGGTGGCGGCGCTGCAGCGAGCAGTCCCGCTCGCCCAGGTGGGCGACGTTGCCGAAGCTGTCGGCGATCACCTGCAGCTCGATGTGCCGCGGCTTCTGGAGGTAGCGCTCCATGTAGACCGCGTCGTCGCCGAAGGCCGCGCGCGCCTCGGCCCGGGCGGTGGCGACGGCCTCGGCCAGGCCCTCGCGGTCCAGGGCGACCTTCATGCCGCGCCCGCCGCCGCCGGCGGCGGCCTTGATCAGCACCGGAAAGCCGATTTCCTCGGCGGCGGCGAAGGCCTCCTCCTCGGTGGTCACCGCGCCGTCAGAACCCGGCACCACGGGGATGCCGACCGCCTTGACCGCCTGCTTGGCCGAGATCTTGTCGCCCATCATGCGGATGTGCTCGGGCTTGGGCCCGATGAAGGTGAAGCCGTGCGCCTCGACGATCTCGGCGAAGCGGGCGTTCTCGGACAGGAAGCCGTAGCCGGGGTGCACGGCCTGAGCCCCGGTGATCTCGCAGGCGGCGATGATCGAAGGGATGTTCAGATAGCTCTTGGCCGCCGACGCCGGGCCGATGCAGACGCTCTCGTCGGCCAGGCGCACGTGCATGGCGCTGGCGTCGGCCTCGGAGTGGACCGCCACCGTGGCGATGCCCATTTCCTTGCAGGCGCGGTGAACCCGCAGCGCGATCTCGCCCCGGTTCGCGATCAGGACCTTGTCGAACATGTCCGTTACTCGAGGATGACGAGGGGCTCGCCGAACTCGACCGGCGTGGCGTCGTCGACCAAGATCTGCAGCACGACGCCGGCGCGCGGCGAGGCGATCGGGTTCATCGTCTTCATGGCCTCGACGATCAGCAGCGTCTGGCCGGCGGAGACCCGGTCGCCGACGCGGATGAAGGGGTCGTCGCCCGGCTTGGCTTGGAGGTAGACGGTGCCGACCATCGGCGACTTGACCGCCTCGCCGACCGGGGCGGCGGGCGTCTCGGCCGCCGCGGGAGCCGCTTGCGGCGCGGCCGCGGGGGCCGAGGCGGCCACGGCCACGGGCGCAGCGGCATAGGTCACCGGCGCGGCGGCGGCGGTCAATTCGCGCGCCACGCGGATGCGCAGGCCTTCCTGCTCGACCTCGATCTCGGTCAGGCCGGTGTCCGTCAGGATGTCGGCCAGCTTGCGCACGAGGCGCGGATCGATCGAGGTGGAGCCTTTGGTTTCAGCCATATTGGAACAACCTTGCTGCTACGCCGAAGCGTCTGCGGCGCCGAGCAGGCCGGCGGCGGCCTCCAGGGCGAGTTCATAGCTTTTCGCGCCGAAACCAGCCACCACGCCGGTGGCCGCCAGCGACACATAGGTCTTGTGGCGGAACGCCTCGCGGGCGGCGGGGTTGGACAGGTGGCATTCGACGATCGGGATGGACAGCGCCTTCAGCGCATCCAGGATGGCGATCGAGGTGTGGCCGTAGCCGGCCGGGTTGAGGATCAGGGCCGAGGCGGCCTCGCGGGCCTCCTGGATCCAGTCGATCAGCTCGCCCTCGTGGTTCGACTGGCGGAAGACGACCGAATAGCCAAGCGCGGCGGCGCGCGCCTCGCACAGCGCGCGCACGTCGTCGAGCGTGGTGGTCCCGTAGATGTGCGGCTCCCTTGACCCCAGAAGATTGAGATTGGGGCCGTTGAGAACATAGATCGGTTTGGGCATTCGCTCCGCGGTCAATGAGCTGCCGGCGATTCCGCGTCTTGTATCGTCCGGGGGCGGGGCTCACAAGCGCGCCGCTTGACGTGCGGCCGGGCGGGCGTAGTTTGCCGCCCTTCTCCGGGGAGTCCCGCCGAAAGGGACTGAGAGACCGCTGGCGTCTTCGGGCGCGGCGCGGTGACCCGCTGAACCTGATCCGGGTCATGCCGGCGAAGGGAGAGAACCGGGCCGATCGCCTTCCTGGCGGGTCCTCTTTTCAACCGACGGCCGGATCCCTTTTTACGTGCGGGAGTTCGATGCGGCTGACGATTAACGGCGAGGAACGGGCCTTCTCCGGCGTCGCCGATGTCGCCGCTCTGGTGGCGGCGCTTGGGCTGGACGCACGCAAGGTGGCGGTCGAGCGCAACCTCGAGATCGTGCCGCGGTCGGTCTACGCCGCGACCGTGATCGCCGACGGCGACCGGATCGAAATCGTGCATTTCATCGGAGGCGGTTGATCATGAACGCAGTCACTCCCAAGCCCGAGGCCGCCAGCGACGACGTCTGGAGCGTCGCGGGGCGCACCTTTCGCTCGCGGCTGATCATCGGCACCGGCAAGTACAAGGACTATGCGCTCAACGCCGCCGCCGCCGAGGCCTCGGGGGCGGAGATCGTCACCGTGGCCCTGCGCCGGGTGAACCTGTCCGACCCCAGCCAGCCGATGCTGGTCGACTTCGTGCGGCCCGATCGTTTCACCTACCTGCCCAACACCGCCGGCTGCTTCACCGGCGAGGACGCGGTGCGCACCCTGCGCCTGGCGCGCGAGGCCGGCGGCTGGGACCTGGTCAAGCTGGAGGTGCTGAGCAACACCAAGCATCTCTATCCGGACATGGAAGAGACGCTGCGGGCGCTCAAGCTGCTGGTCGCCGAGGGTTTCTCGGTGATGGTCTATTGCACCGACGATCCGGTCTATTGCCGCAAGCTGGAGGACGCGGGCGCCTCGGCGATCATGCCGGCGGCGGCGCCGATCGGTTCGGGGCTGGGCCTGCAGAACCGGGTCAACATCCGCCTGATCGTCGAGCAGTCGAGCGTGCCGGTGCTGGTTGACGCGGGCGTCGGCACGGCCTCGGACGCCACGGTGGCCATGGAACTGGGCTGTGACGCGGTGCTGATGAACACCGCCATCGCCGAGGCCAAGGACCCGATCCGCATGGCCAACGCGATGAAGCACGCGGTGATCGCCGGCCGCGAGGCCTACCTCGCCGGCCGCATGGCCAAGCGGCTCTACGCCGATCCGTCCTCGCCGCTCGCTGGACTGATCTAGCCGAGCGCCGCGCGCGCCAGCCCCAGGCCCGCGCCCAGCACGACCACCAGGATCGGCGGCGAACGGAAGGCCGTGAGCAGGACGAAGCCCGCCACAACGGCGGCGAAGTCGCCCCGGTCGATCACCGCGCTGGTCCAGACCGGGTTGTAGAGCGCCGAGGCGAGGATGCCGACCACGGCCGCGTTGGCGCCGCGCATGGCGGCCTGGGCGGCCGGGCGGGTGCGCAGCCGGCCCCAGAAGGGCAGGGCGGCGAGCAGCGCCAGCAATCCCGGCAGGAAGATGCCCACAAGGCCCAGCAGGGCGCCGGCGATCCCGTTCGGCGGCGGACGCATCACCGCGCCGAGGTAGGCGGCGAAGGTGAACAGCGGCCCCGGCGCGGCCTGGGCGGCGCCATAGCCGGCGAGGAAGGCGTTCGGGTCGACCCAGCCGGGCTTGACCACCGCCTCGTTCAGCAGCGGCAGGACCACGTGGCCGCCGCCGAACACCAGGGCCCCGGACCGGTAGAAGGCGCTGAAATGGGCGATGGCGGGCTCACCCGTCGCGCTGGCGGCGATCGGGCCGGCCACGAGCAGGACGAGGAACAGGCCGAGCGCGGCCACGCCGGCCCAGGGCGGCACGGCTCCGGCCAGGACGTCGGGCGGGGCGGTCTCGTCGCTACGGCACAGCACAAGGCCGCCGACGGCGCCGAGCGCGATGGCGCCGACCTGGCCGAGGGCGGCCGAGACGGCGGTGACCAGGACGATGGCGGCGAGGGCGAGGCCGGCGCGCCGCGCGTCCGGCGTCAGGCTGCGGGCCATGCCGAACACCGCCTGGGCGACCACGGCGACGGCGACGAGCTTGAGGCCGTGCAGAAGGCCGAGGGCCAGCGGTCCCTTCATCGCCCCCGCGCCATAGGCGAAGGCCGTCATCAGGATGGCGGAAGGCAGGGTGAAGGCCAGCCAGGCGGCCAGGGCGCCCGCCGGCCCCGCGCGCAGCAGGCCGATGGCAAAGCCGACCTGGCTGGAGGCCGGGCCGGGGAGGAACTGGCAAAGCGCCACCAGCTCGGCGTAGGCCGCCTCGCTCAGCCAGCGCCGGCGCGCGACGAAGGCGTCGCGGAAATAGCCGAGGTGGGCGATCGGGCCGCCAAACGAGGTCAGGCCCAGCCGAAGAAAGACCGCGAACACCTCGGGCCAGCGGCCGGCGTCCGGATGGTGTTCGGTCAGGTCGCGCATCCACGTCCGCCCCAGCGTCTCAGCGTGTGGCGGTCGTCTAGCGCGGATTGACGCTCAAGTCGCGGTCGGGCGGCATGCAGCCGACGGAGTCGTCTAGCTGTGTCCCCGCTGCGCCTTGATGGCGGCGCGCACCGCGTCCATGTCCTCGCCGGGCACCATGGTGTCGCCGATGATGAAGGCGGGCGTGCCCTCGATGCCGACGCCGATGGCCAGGCGCCGCACGTCGGCCAGCTGGGTCGCGGCCTCAGTCTTCAGGGTGGCGTCCTGCAGCGTGGCGGCCGTCACTCCGTGCGCGGCCAGAATCCGGTCGATGGCAGCATCGTCCAGCGGCCGGGCGCCCATGAAGTCGTGGTATAGCCCGACATAGTCCCCGCCTGCCCGCTTGACCGCGATGGCGCCGGCGGCGGCCTTTTCCGAGGTTGCGCCGAAGATCGGGAATTCCTTGAACACGAAGCGGACGTCCGGGTTGTCCTTGATCAGGCTCTCGACCGCCGGGGCGGCGTTGACGCAGTGCGGACAGCGGTAGTCGTAGAACTCGGTGACGGTGATCTTGCCGTTCGGGTTGGCCACGAAGTCGCGCGGATCATGCTCGATCGCCTGGCGGTTCTTGGCGATGGCCAGTTTCGCCTGGGAGGCGGCCTCGGCCTCCTGCTTCTGCTGCAGCTTGTCGATCGCCTCCTGGATCACTTCCGGATGGGCCAGGATATAGGCGTGCACGCGTTCGTCGAAGGTCTGGTCGGCCTTGCTGCACCCGGCCAGGGCGAGCGCCAATACGCCGGCGATCGCCGCGGGCAGCTTATGGGTGACGGGCATCGATGGGGTCTCTCCGGGGGTACGCGTCGAATCAGCGCTGGCTGACGCTGCCCTCTTGGGCCAGCGCCCGTAAATCGTCCTTGGTCGGCTTGGATGTCAGGACGATGTCCGTCGCGCGGCGCCAATCGGGACTGTTCTTGTCCAGCTGGGCCCGGGCCCGCATGGCGAACATCTTGGCGTCGCCGTACTGGCCGAGCGAGAAGTTCTCCTCGGCGGCGGCCAGGCGGGCCAGGCCGGCGTCGCCCTTGCGGTCATAGGCCTGCGACAGCAGCAGCCAGGCGAAGGCGTTGTCTGGCTCCTGGTCGGAGGCCCGGCGCAGCTCCGCGATCGCCTCGTCGACCTTCTTCGCATCGTCCTCCGCCAGCAGGGCCTGGCCGAGGTTCATGTGCAGCAGCGGCGCGTCGGGCTTCAGCTCGACCGAACGGCGGTGGGCCGGCTCGGCCTCTTTGGCCCGGCCCGCCTCGAACAGGATCTGGCCCTTGAGTTCGTAGAGGTAGGGGTTGTTCGGCTGTTCGGCGATCAGGGCGTCCGTCTCCTTCAGCGACTTGTCCGTCTGCAGGTCGCGGTAGTCGGCGATCGCGCGGGCGTAACGGGCGGGGAAGCTCTGGTCGGTGTCGGGATAATCGTACAGGGTCTGGGCCGGCAGGTTGATGAAGGCCTTCAGCTTGGCGATCATGATCGCGTGGCGCTCCAGCGCCTCGGGCGTGTCGACCACGCTGAAGTGCGGCTGGCGGCTCGCGCGCAGTTGCAGGGCCTCGATCCGGTCCTCGCTGAGCGGGTGGTCGATGAAGAACTTGTACCGCTTGGCGTCCGAGAACACCTCCTGGTAGCGGTAGTAGTCGAAGAAATCGACCAGCCCCTTGGCCGAATAGCCGGCCTTCTCCAGATAGGTCACCGCCGCCTGGTCGGCCGAGGACTCCTGCGTGCGGGTGAAGCCCGCCGCGGTGATGGCCGCGAAATAGCCTGAGCTGTAGAGCAGGCCGCCGGCCACGTCGGGCGCGCCGGCCGCCGCCGCCAGGACGCCGAGGCCGATGGTCAGGAGATAGGTCGCCAGCGCCTGTTTCTCGCCCTCGGCGGACCGCGCCAGGTGGCCGCCGGCGATGTGGCCGGTTTCGTGGGCGATGACCCCCATCAGTTCGTTGGGGTTGCGGGTCTTGATGATCAGGCCGGTGTTGATGAACACGTTCTGGCCGCCGGCCGAGAAGGCGTTCACGTCGCCGTCCTGGACGATGAAGATCTTGGCCGCCTTGGGATCGAGCCCCGCGGCCACGAAGATCGGGTCGGCGTCGGCGTGCAGCGTCGCCTCGATCTCGGTGTCGCGGATCAGCGAGATCGGCGCGTCCTGGGCCCGGGCGGCCGAGACGGGCGCCAGCAGCGCGCCGGCCAGCGCCGCCGCGCAGGTGACGGCCCCGAACCAGCCGCCCGTCCTTGAACGGGCGGCCGTCTGGCCAGGATCACGTCCCAGTCGCACGCTCATGCGGCAGGCTCCGCTCGTCCGTTGCGCCCCCGCGCGGCCGATAGACCGGTCACACCCCAGACTAGCGACTCAGCCGTTGCGGCGCCACCAGCCCCTCTTGGGTTTCTCCGGCGGGCTGAGGATTTCGCCCAGAGGGGGCGCCGGCGGCGCCTCCGGCTGAGCGGCCGCTTCCGGCTCGGCGCTGGCCGCGACGGGAGCGGGTTCGGGCTCGGGCTCGGCGGCGACCTGTTCAGCGACGACCGGTTCAGCGGGGGCCGGTTCAGGCGCAGCCTCCGCGGCCGGCGCTTCGGCGGTGGACGCCTCCACGACGGGCGTTTCGGCGACGACAGCCTCGGCCGCTTCCGCCGCGGGCTTGGCCTTGGCGCGGCTGCGCCGGGCGCGGGCGGGCTTGGCGGCCGGCTCGGGCGCGGCGGGCAGTTCGACCCAGACGTCTTCTGCAGGAGCCTCGGCGCCGGCTGCGGGTTCCGCGGGCTCCGACGCGGGGAAGGGGATCACATTGGCCTCTTCCACGACGGCCGGAACCTCGGCGGCCAGAGCCTCGGCGACCGGAGCCTCGACGGCGGGAGCCGGCGCGGCCTGAACGGGCGCTTCATGCGCCGGGCGCGAGCCGCCGGCGGCGATCTGGGCGGCGTCCATCCAGATGTAGGGGTCGCCTTCGGGCACCCGCGGGCGCGACCAGGCGTAGACGTCGTCGTGACGACCTTCCTCGCGCATGCGGCGCCCGCCTCGGCGTCCGCGGCGACGACGGCGGCGGCCCTGGGCGTCGAAGCCCTCGCCGGCGTCCTCATCCTCTTCCTCGACGCTTCCCTCGGCGGCGGCTTCCGCCGGCTCGGCGGCGCGGTGCTCGGCCGTCCCGGTTTCCTCGCCGCGGCGTCCGCGACGGCGACGACGGCGACGGCCGCCGCGACGGCCGGCGTCTTCCTCGCCGGCGGGGGCTTCGGCCTCGTCCTCGACCTCTTCGTCCTCGACGTCTTCCTCGTCCTCGACCTCGTCGTAGTCGAGCTCGTCGGCCGGTTCGGGCGCGAAGGCGATCGGCGTGGACGGGACGACCTGGGCCGCCTCGTGACCGACGCTCTCGGTCCGTTCGATCAGGTGGTCGGCGTGGGACAGGGCGTCGTCGATCACCACGGCGACGAACAGGCCGTGCCGCTGCTGGACCAGCGCCAGGTGGGCGCGCTTCTCATTGAGGATGTAGAGGGCGATGGCCCGCGGCGCGCGCAGGGTCGCCGCGCCGCCGCCGTTGCGCACGGCCTCCATCTCGATCGCCCGCAGCGCCGCCAGGGCGCTGGATTCGGTCGAGCGCAGCCGGCCCGTGCCCTGGCAGTGCTCGCAGACGTGGGTCGTGCCTTCCAGCACGCCGGTGCGGCGGCGCTGGCGGCTGATTTCCATCAGGCCGAAGCTCGAGATCTTGCCCATCTGGACGCGGGCGCGGTCGTCCTTCAGCGCGTCCTTCAGCTTCTTCTCGACGGCGCGGTTGTTCTTGCCCTCGTCCATGTCGATGAAGTCGATGACGATCAGGCCGGCCAGGTCGCGCAGACGCAGCTGGCGGGCGGCCTCGGCGGCCGCCTCCATGTTTGTCTTCAGCGCCGTCGCCCCGATGTTCCGCTCGCGGGTCGACTTGCCGGAGTTGACGTCGATGGCCACCAGGGCCTCGGTCTGGTTGATCACCAGATAGCCGCCGGATTTCAGCGGCACGACGG
>JARLIQ010000076.1 GCA_031291645.1 Caulobacteraceae bacterium
AAGGCCCAGCCAAGGGACCTCGAAGCCACCTGGCGAAAGGCCGGACAACTCCTCGACCTCTTCACCCCAACTGAGTGCGCCAACTACCTCGTCAACGCCGGATATGGTTCCGTCTAAAGGAGTCCCGCTCTAGAGCACGTTAGGCGAAAGTGTAGGCGGTTTCGCCGCCCGAACGTGCTCTAAATATTTGATTTAGAGCCCTTTAGGGTCAGATGATTCCATCTGACCCTAAAGGGCTCTGACCGTAGCCCGCGCCGATCCGCCTCACGATCGATGAAAGACCCTCCCTTCCCGGGCGTCCGGGACGGGAGGGCGCGTCGTCACGCCGCCGAGGGCCGCGCCGGCTGGGCCAGCAGGGCGTAGATCGCGTCGGTGGTGTGGGCGTGGCGCAGCTGTTCGCGCAGGTCGGCCTGGCGCAGCAGCCGGGCGACCCGGGCCAGGGCCCGCAGGTGGTCGGCGCCGGCGTCCGGCGGGGCGAACAGGGCGAACAGCAGGTCCACCGGCTGGCCGTCGACCGAGTCGTAGTCCACCGGCGCCTCCAGGCGCACGAACACCCCATGCATCCGGTCGAGGCCTTCGAGCTTGGCGTGCGGCACCGCGACGCCCGAGCCGACCCCGGTCGAGCCGGCCTGTTCGCGGGCCAGCAAGGCGTCGAGCACCTCGCCGGCGTCCAGCCCGAAGCGTCGGGCGGCGGTCTCGGCCACCAGCGACAGGGCCTGGCGCTTGGACCTCGCACTGAGCCGCGGCGTCACCGCCCGCCGGTCCAGCAGTTCCTCGATGCTCATAGGTTAAAGCTCGCTTCCGTGGCCGCCCCTCGGCCGGATCAGACAACGCCTGAAGGCGCCACCGGCTCCGGTGAGGCCGCGTTTCAGGCGGCGCCGTCACCATTGAGTCGGTTCGTCCGCTCCGGGTCGATCCAGCCGATATTCCCGTCCGGGCGGCGATATACCACCGACAGGCCGCCGTGGGCGGCGTTCCTGAACACGATTGTTTGACTTTCGGTCAAGTCCATCTCCATGACCGCCATAGAAACGGTCATCGTACGGAGCGGTTCGAGCGTCTCGGCGATCACCATCGCCGCCGGCGCGCCCTGGTCCTGGGGCTCGTCCCAGAGATCGTCGTCGTCCGCCGCCTCGGGCGCGCGCAGGACCATGAGCGAGGCGGTCTCGGCCGCCTTGGCGCTGGCCGCCACCGAATGGCTCTTCAGCCGCTGCTTGTAGCGGCGGATGCGGGCCTCGATCTTGGCCAGGGCGTTGCTGAAGGCCCCATGGGCGTCGCCGCCCATGCCGTGGCTGAGCAGGCGCTGGCCGGACGCGAGGGCGACCACGCAATCGACGCGGAAGCTGTGGCCCTCACGGCTGACCACGACGTCGGCGTCGCCGCCGCGCTCGAAGTACTTGCCGATGCTGCCGAGGAGTTCGTCGGTGACGCGGGTCCGGAGGGCCTCGCCGACGTTGACGTGTTTGCCGGAGACTTGGACTTGCATGCCCCCAGTCCAGACCCCGGCGGGGGCCGGAGTCAAGCCTGACGAGGGCCCTTCGCCGCGCGCCTCAGCAGGCTTCCTTCAGGAGGCGCCGCCGCTCCACCGACGATGGAATCCGCATCGCCTCGCGATATTTCGCGACGGTGCGCCGGGCGATGTCGATGCCCGCCTCCTTGAGGATCTCCACGATCCGGTCGTCCGACAGCACGCCCTCGGCGTCGCGCTCGGCGTCGATCATCTGGCGGATCTTGTGGCGCACGCTCTCGGCCGAGTGGGCCGCGCCGCCGTCCGACGAGGCGATGGCCGCGGTGAAGAAGAACTTCATCTCGAACACCCCGCGCGGGGTGGCCATGTATTTGTTGGAGGTCACCCGGCTGACCGTCGATTCGTGCATGCCGATCGCCTCGGCCACGGTCTTCAGGTTCAGGGGCCGCAGGTGCTCGACCCCGAAGGCCAGGAAGCCGTCCTGCTGGCGCACGATCTCGCTGGCGACCTTGAGGATGGTCTTGGCCCGCTGGTCCAGGCTGCGCACCAGCCAGTTGGCCGAGGCCAGGCAGTCGGCGACGAAGGTCTTGTCGGCGTCGCTGCGCGCCCCGCCGGCGATACGGGCGTGGTAGCGCTGGTCGACCAGCAGGCGGGGCAATGTGTCGCTGTTCAGCTCGACGTGCCAGAGGCCGCCCAAGCTCTCGCGGACGATGACGTCGGGCGCGACCGGGGCGGACGGCTCGCCGCCGAACGCCGCGCCCGGCCGCGGCGTCAGGGCGCGCAGCTCGGCCAGCATGTCCCTCAGGTCCTCGTCGTCGACGCCGCAGATGCGGCGCAGCGAGGCCATGTCGCGGCGGGCGACCAGCTCCAGGTGGCCCACCAGGGCGGCCATGGCCGGGTCGTAGCGGTCGCGCTCCTTCAACTGCAGCGTCAGGCATTCGGCGACGCTGCGGGCGAAGACGCCGGTGGGCTCGAAGCCCTGCAGCCGCCCCAGCACCGCCTCGACCCGCTCCTCGCCGCAGCCCAGCCGCTCGGCCACCTCGGCGACGTCGGCGCGCAGGTAGCCGCCGTCGTCGACGGCGTCGATCAGCACCGCGGCGATGACCGCCTCGACACCCGTCAGGCCGGTGACGGCCAGCTGTTCGCGCAGGTGCTCGGCCAGGGTCTTGGCCCGCTGCAGCACGCCTTCCAGGCCCTCGCCGTCGGCGTCGAACGAGCCGCCGCGCCCGGCCTGTGTCCAGTCCACCGCGCCGCCGGTCTGGTAGCCCTCGGCGTCGGCGGCGGCGGCCTCGTCGCCGCCCCGACCGGCGTCCGGGTAGACGTCCTCGGCGCGCACGTCCATCTCGGCCGCGGCCGCCGCGTCCGACACCCGGTCGGTGGCGGTTTCGAACGGCGTCTCGGCGGCCGGCGCCTCGACCGGGGCCTCGGCCTCGCCGCCGACGTCGTCGCGCTGCAGCAGCGGATTGCGCTCAAGCTCGGCCTCGACATAGGCCTCCAGCTCGACGCTCGACAGCTGCAGCAGCTTGATCGCCTGCTGCAGTTGGGGCGTGATGACGAGGCCTTGACCCTGCCGTAGCTCTAAACGCGCGCCGAGCGCCAACTCGCCCTCCTGGCCTGAATCTTGCCTGTAGGCTAGAACCGGTGTTGCAACCGATTGGTTAATAATTCCGGGAAAGCAACAGCAGACAGCTGCGACTAGCTGAAGCGGTCGCCCAGATAGACGCGGCGCACCTCGGGATCGGCCAGGATCTCGTCCGGCGCGCCCTCGAACAGCACGCGGCCGGCGTGGATGATCGAGGCCCGGTCGATGATGTCCAGGGTCTCGCGCACATTGTGGTCGGTGATCAGGATGCCGATCCCCCGCCCCTTCAGATAGGCGATCACCTCGCGGATGTCGGCGATGGCCAGGGGGTCGATGCCGGCGAAGGGCTCGTCTAATAGCATGAAGTCCGGCTCGCTGGCCAGGGCCCGGGCGATCTCGACCCGCCGCCGCTCGCCGCCGGACAGCGAGGCGGCCGGGGCGGCGCGCAGGTGCTCGATGCGCAGCTCTTCCAGCAGGCCGGTCACCACGGCCTTGGCGCGCCGCTCGTCCCGCTCGCGCAGTTCGACCACGGCCAGCACGTTTTCCTCGACGGTCATGCCGCGGAAGGTGGACGGCTCCTGCGGCAGGTAGCCGACGCCCATGCGGGCGCGCTGGTACATCGGCTGGGCGGTGATGTCCTCGCCGTCGAGCCAGATCTTGCCGCTGTCCACCGCGACCAGGCCGGTGATCATGTAGAAGCAGGTGGTCTTGCCCGCCCCGTTGGGGCCCAGAAGGCCGGCGACCTCGCCGCGGCGCAGGCGCAGGCTGACGTCCGAGACCACCTTGCGGCCGCGGAACGACTTGCCGATCGAATCGGCGAACAGGCCGACGTCCTGCGGAGCGGACGAGGTCTGCGCCGCGCCGGGCGCCGGGTTGGCGGTCATGGCCGTCACGGGACTGCGGGACTCAGGACTGCGGATGGCGCCGGGGCGGCGGCGGCACGGGCGCCTGCGGGCCCCCCGCCGTGGAGCCGCTGGCGTTCTGGTCGGGGAAGAAGACGCCGCGCACCCGGCCCTTGGCGCCGCGGCCGGTGACCCCGGTGGCCATGGTGGCCACGCCGGTGTTGGTGTTGATCACCAGCCGGGAGCCGGCGGTGACGTTCTTGCCCTGGGCGGCGACCACGTCGCCGGTCATCACGATGGTGGTGTCGGCGGCGGTGTAGACGGCGTGGTCGGCCTTCACCACCTGGGTCGGGGTCACGTAGTAGACCTGGCCGTCGGCCTCCATCCGGTCGAGCGCGCCGCAGGACTGGCCGCCGGAGCCGCCGCCGAGCTGGCGGTTGTAGATCTTCAGGCTGTCGGCGCGCAGCCGGCTGTTGTCCTGCAGCGCCTCGGCGTTGCCGCTCCAGTTGGCCAGGCACTGGCCCTGCTGCACCTCGAGCTGGTCGGCGGTGACGTCCACCGGGCCGTGGCCGGCCGGCGCGATCTGGGCCGGCGCGGCGCCTGGCGCGGCCAAGGCCAGCGCCAACGCCACAGCGAGGCTTGGAAACGTCGACAGGGCCGCGGGGCGGTTCATGGATGGCATCCTCGCAACGTGCGGCAAAGCCGGCGCCGAACTCCTTAGTCCCGTTTCATCCGCGAGTGAACCTCACCGCGAAAAACCACCCGCGCGCCGCGGTCGTAGACGTCGAAGCGCTCGGCGCTGATCTCGCCGGTGGGACCGGTCCCGACGACCGGCGCGGGACCGGCGACGGTCCCCTGCACGGTGTCGACCACGGCGGTGTCGGTCTTGAACACGTCGCCCGCGGCGGTCTGCATCGTGACATGGCCGTCCAGCCGCTCGATGCGGCTGTCCTCGCGGTAGACGCCGTGGTCGGCGGACACGCGGGTCGAACGCTCGGCGCCGGTGTCGAGGGTCAGGGTCGGCAGCTTGAGCGTGATGAGCTTGAGGTCGTTGTCGTCGCGGTAGGCCTCGACCGCCGCCAGCACATAGGGCCGCCCGTCCGAGTCGCGGCCGTAGAAATGGGCGTTGGTCATGTGGATCAGCGCCTGGCCCTCGGGGCGGATCTCGCCGACCAGCGACAGGATCGAGCCCACGGCCACCCAGCCGGCGAGGGCCAGGAGGATCGCCCCCATGGCCGCCGGCAGGATCAGGCGCAGGCGCCTGATCAGGCGCGAGCGGGCGCGCCAGCGCGCCATGCCGCGCTCCCGGCGCAGGGCCGAGCCCGCGACGGGCATCGTTGGCGAGGCGCCCCCGACGGTCACAGCCGGCTCAGGAGTGGGCGAAGACGTCGACGTCTTCCCAACCGGCCACGTCCAGCCGCGCCCGCCAGGGCAGGAACTCGAAACAGGCCCGCGCGTAGTCCATCCGCCCCTCGCGCACGAGCATCTGGTCGAGCCGGGCCTTCAGCTGATGCAGGTGCAGCACGTCGCTGGCGGCGTAGGCCACCTGGTCGGCGCTGAGGCTGTCGGCGCCCCAGTCGGAACTCTGCTGGGCCTTGGACAGGTCCACGCCCAAGAGCTCGCGGGTCACGTCCTTGAGCCCGTGCCGGTCGGTGTAGGTGCGGGCGAGCTTGGAGGCGATCTTGGTGCAGTAGACCGGCGCCGTGGTCACCCCCAGGTGCAGGGCGAACATGGCGATGTCGAACCGGCCGAAATGGAAGAGCTTGAGCACCGTCGGGTCGGTCAGCAGCCGCTTGAGGTTCGGCGCGTCGTAGTCCGGGCGGCGAAGCTGCACCACGTGGGCGTGGCCGTCGCCGGCGGACAGCTGGACCACGCACAGGGGGTCGCGGCCGAGCCGCAGGCCCATGGTCTCCGAATCGATCGCGACCTGCGGGCCGAGATCGAGGCCGTCCGGCAGGTCGCCATGGTGCAGGTGGGTGGTCACGGCGTAGGTCGGCTCCGGCGCGGGCGTCCAGCTGGACCAGGCCCGGCCGGACCGATTTTGGCCGACGCCACGGATGGCGTCCAGCCAAGGGGTGGTGCCCAGGAAAGGACTCGAACCTTCACGGCCGTTAAGCCACTGGCACCTGAAGCCAGCGCGTCTACCAATTCCGCCACCTGGGCCCGCGTATATCGCCGGAGCGATGCGAGGGCGCGACGGATAGGGCGGATGTTTTCTCCAGTCAATGACGAAGCTGCGACGGCGACGCTTCACGCCGCATTTCCGGGCGCGAAGGGCGCGCGAAGCCGCTCCGGCGGCCCCCCGCATTGCGCCTGCCGGCCGCCTCGGCTAAGCCCGGGCGCGTTGGTCCGATGGTTTGAGGCGCTGCGATGCAGGGGCTGGTGACGGTTTTCGGTGGCTCTGGCTTTGTGGGCACGCAGGTCGTGCGCGCCCTGGCCAAGCGCGGCCTCAGGATCCGGGTCGCGGTGCGCCGGCCGGGCCAGGGCTACAAGCTGCGGATGCTGGGCGACGTCGGCCAGATCGAGGTGGTCCAGGCCAACATCCGCGCGCCGGAGACGGTGGCGCGCGCCCTGGCCGGGGCGGAGGCCTGCGTCAACCTGGTGGGCGTGGGCTACGAGGCCGGCCGACAGAAGTTCCAGTCGGTGCACGCCATGGGCGCGAACAACGTCGCCGAGGTGGCGGCGGCCGTGGGGATCACCCGCATGGTCCAGGTCTCGGCCATCGGGGCGGACCCGGAATCGCCGTCCAAGTACGCCCGCACCAAGGCCATGGGCGAGGCGGCGGTGCGCCAGCACCTGCCCAGCGCCTCGATCGTGCGCCCCTCGATCGTGTTCGGCCAGGGCGACGGCTTCTTCAACATGTTCGCCAAGCTGGCGGCGAGTTCGCCGGTCCTGCCGCTGTTCGGCGGCGGCCACACCCGCTTCCAGCCGGTGTTCGTCGGCGACGTCGCCGCCGCGGTCGCCGCCTGCGTGATCGACCCGGCGACCGAGGGCCGAACCTACGAACTGGGCGGGCCGGCGGTCTACAGCTTCCGCCAGCTGATCGAGCTGGTCTGCAAGGAGACCGGCCGCTCGCCGGCCCTGCTGCCCCTGCCCTTCCCGCTGGCCCGGCTGATCGGCCTGGCGGGC
Organism: Caulobacteraceae bacterium; assembly: GCA_031291645.1. Lineage (GTDB taxonomy): Bacteria > Pseudomonadota > Alphaproteobacteria > Caulobacterales > Caulobacteraceae > Poindextera. The sequence continues at coordinate 7,022 of JARLIQ010000076.1, forward strand.
GACCTGGTGGCGCTCAGCCCCTTCCCGCCGACCCTGACCAGCGACCGGGTCGAGCTGCTGCGGCTCGACAACGTGGTCGCCGAGGGCGCGCCGGGCCTGGCCGAGCTGGGCGTCCAGCCGACCGCGCTGGAGCCGATCCTGCCGACCTACCTCTACCGCTACCGCCGCGGCGGCCAGTACGCGGACCTGGCCGCGACGGCCTGACGAGGCTAACGCCTGACCTTCCGGCTCAGTGGAAGGTCAGCCAGGCCAGGGCGCCCACGCCGGCCACGGCGCAATAGATGGCGAACGGGTCGAACCCGCGCGACTCGTGGCTGCGGAACCAGCGCATCAGGATGGCGGTCGAGGCGAAGGCCACGATCCCGGCCGCAACGCCCGCGGCCACCGCGATGTGGCTGAAGCCGGCCCCGTGCTTGATCAGCTTGGGCGCCTCCAGCACCGTCGCGCCGATGATGATCGGGGTCGCGGTCAGGAAGGAGAACTTGGCCGCGTCCTCGTGGTCGAGGCCGCTGAGATAGCCGCCGGCCATGGTCGCGCCCGAGCGCGACAGACCCGGGATCAGCGCCAGGCACTGCCAGAAGCCGATGATCAGCGCGTCGCGCCAGCGCAGCCGGTCCAGCGAGACCTCGCCGCGCCCGCTCGCCCGCCAGCGGTCGGCGACGAACAGCATCACCCCGTTGACGATCAGGAACAGGGCCGCCAGCCGCGGCGCGCCGAACCCCTTGCGCAGGAAGTGCTCCAGCGCCCCGCCGATGATCACCGCCGGGATGGTGGCCACGACGACCTTCATCAAAAGCCGCCGCTCGGCCGTCGCCCGCGGGCCGCGCCGGACCAGCACCGCGGTACCGAACTCCAGCCAGGTGCGCCAGAAATAGACGATCAGGGCGATCGCCGTGCCCAGGTGCATGACCACCAGGAAGGGCAGAAAGCCCGGGGCGTTCTCGTCGACGTTCCAACCCAGGACGGCCGGCAGGATCACCGCGTGGCCGAGGCTGGATATGGGGAAGAGCTCGGTGATCCCCTGCACGATCGCCAGAACCATCGCCTGAAGTGCGGTCATGCCGAAAGCCTCCTCGCCCGCCGTCGCCGCGGGCGGGTCCTGTGCCGGATGTTGCGTCTCTAGTGGACCAATTCGGCGGCCGCGTCAGCCCATCGGTTCGGGTCCGACGTAACGGGCGCGCGGGCGGATGAGCTGGCCGGTGTGGAGCTGCTCGAGCGCGTGCGCCAGCCATCCGGCGCAGCGGGCGATGGCGAACAGCAGGAAGGCGGCGTCGGCCGGCAGGTCCAGGGCCGCGACCAGGGCGGTCAGGGCGTAGTCGACGTTGGCGATCTCGCCGGTCAGGGTCTCGGCGGCGGCGCGCACGGCCTCGAACCGGGACGGCGGGGCGAAGGCCGTCAGCATGGCGCGGGCGCGCGGGTCGCCGGCCGGATAGAGCGGGTGGCCGAAGCCGGGGATGCGCAGGCCCTGGGCCAGGCGCTCGCGCACCGCCGCCTCGGCGCCCAGCCGGCCCGCCTCGCCGACGAAGGCCTCGACCCGCGGGGCGATGCCGCCGTGCAGCGGTCCCGACAGGGCCGAAAGCCCCGCCAGGGCCGCGGCCGCCAGCGACGCGCCGGTCGAGGCGGTCACCCGGGCGGCGAAGGTCGAGGCGTTGAGCTCGTGGTCGGCCAGCAGCACCAGGGTGCGCCGGATCAGGTCCGCCCCGGCGGCGTCGACGCCCCAGGCCCTGGCCAGGCGCGCGTGGATCGGGCCGTCGCCGCCCGTTCCGCCGGCGACGGCGTCGGCGAAGCCGTCCAGCAGGCCCGCCGCCTCAGCCGCCAGGGCCAGGGGCGCGCGGCCCCGCGCCGGGG
>JARLIQ010000077.1 GCA_031291645.1 Caulobacteraceae bacterium
GACATCATGATGGTCTACTGCCTGACCACCAGCCGGGCGTTTCGCGGCCTGTCGATCGACGGCTATCCCAATCTCAAGGCCTACCTCGCACGCACCGGCCAGCGCCCCGCCTACCAGCGGGCGATGGCCAAGGCCGAACCCGGCATGGCCCCGATGCTGACCTGATCGCCGACGCCGGGGCGCGGATCCCGCGCTCTGGGAGCTTTCGGAAATTGCCGCGAAATTCCCCGCGAACCGAATATAATTCTATAATTTCGTTCAAAATTTCGTTCAACATTTCAGAAATCGACCATCACAATGGGGTCGGGTCGGCTTCCTGGTGACATCGAAGGATGTCACTCGGCGGCCATTTGAGCCCGGTTTGGGTGCGTAGGTGACAAATCTGAGGTCGTTGGAAATTAACGCACCGATTTCGGGCATTTTAGGTGACATCAGCCATATCGATATTCGATGTTTTTCGATGTCACCTTGATCGATTTTGTCACCGCCATTGTGCCAGGACATGGAACCCCAAGTGGAACCCAGCCCGGTGACATTAACGATTGGGGATTCTAGATTATATGAAAAACCAACCACTTAGCGTGGTGGGTGCAGTAGGATTCGAACCTACGACCCGCTGATTAAGAGTCAGCTGCTCTACCAACTGAGCTATGCACCCGCGCACGGTTCGCACGGCTCTTTGAACCGGGCGGCGGCGAGGGCGCGGAACATAGCCGGTTTCGTTGCGATGGCAAGCCTCGAACTCGGCCTTCGGTTTGCGCCGCGCGGATGGTCCGTCACCCGAATTGGGTTATGCTGACGCTTTCGCGTGCGGCGAGGGGAATGGGGACGGGGATGGCCAGGCGGGACCTGACCGGCGCGGTCGATTTCAAGCACCTGGAGAGCTTCGCCGGGGGCGATCAGCAGGTCGTCGACGAGGTGCTGGCCATCTTCCGCGAGCAGGCGGCCATGTGGCTGAGGCTGCTGGACCCCGCGGCCGAGGACGGCGCCTGGCGCGACGCGGCCCACACGCTGAAGGGCTCGGCCCTGGGGCTGGGCGCGCACGACCTGGCCGAGGCTTGCGCGGCGGCCGAGCGGGCGGCCACGGCCAACCTGGCCGAACGGACCATCAGGCTGGACCGGGTGCGGGACGCGCTGGACCTGGCCCTCGCCGACATCGCCGCCTACGTCCACGAACAGGCGCTGCGCTCGCTGCGGTCGCCGCGCGGGGCCTAGGTCATCAGGCCGCCGGCGAGCGGGTCCGGTCCCAGACCTCGAACTCGTGGGCGATGCAGCGCTCGATCAGGAGCCGCCAGACCGGCTCGGCGATGGCTTCGGACAGGCCGGCTGCGCGGGCGGCGGCCTTGACCTTGGCGACCACGTCCTCGATCCGCGCCTCGTCGCGCACCGCGCCGCGCTCGGTCTTGATCCGGGCCGCGGCGTCCATGTAGCGCTGACGCTCGGCGAGCAGGGTCACCAGCGCGCGGTCCAGGGCGTCGACCCCCTGGCGAACGTCGGCCATGGAGGCGCAGGCCTCGGGATCGCGGCGCGGACCGACGAGGGCGAGGGCAGGGGAGGACATGGGGACTAGATACCCGCTCCGTTGTCGATGGTGCGCAGGGACGCCTCGTGGGCTTCGGCCTCGGCGGCCAGCCAACCGACGAAGGCCTTGACCTGGGGCAGGCGCCCCTTGGCCTTCGGATAGACGGCGTAGTAGGCGAAGTCCACGGCGGTGGTGATGTCGAACGGCGAGACCAGCCGCCCGGCGTCGAGGTCGGCCTGGGCCAGCGCCCGCTTGGCCAGCGCCACGCCGCGTCCGCCCACGGCCGCCTCGATGACCAGGCTGGACTGGTTGAAGCGCGGCCCGCGCGAGCCATCGACGCCCTTCACCCCACGCGCGGCCAGCCACATGGTCCAGTCCGGGCAGGAATCGTCCGCGTCCGGCGATCCGTCGTGCAGCAGCACCTGGCTCGCGAGGTCGGTGAGTTCGTTCAGCGGCTGGCGATCGAGCAGTTCGGGGCTGACCACCGGAATCACCGTCTCCGGCATCAGCCGCACCACCTCCAGCCCCGGATAGCGGCCGGCGCCGTAGCGGATGGCCAGGTCGATCTCACCGCTGGCGAAGTCCGCCAGCTCCATGCCGGCCGAGACCCAGACGTCGACCTGGGGATGCGACGCCTCGAAGTGGCCGAGCCGGGGCACCAGCCACTTGGCGGCGAAGGAGGGGGCGACCGAGACGGTCAGGCGCCGGCCGTCGACCGCCGCCGTGAGCATGGAGGCCGCGTCGGCCAGCCGGTCGAACGCCTCGCGCAGGGCGGGCAGGGCGATCTGGGCCGGGTCGGTGAGCAGCAGACCCTTGGGCGTGCGCTTGAACAGCGCCACCCCGACATAGTCTTCCAGGTTCTGGATCTGCTGGCTGACGGCTCCCGGCGTCACCGACAACTCGTCGGCCGCCCGGCTGAAATTCAGGTGGCGCGCGGCCGCCTCGAACGCCCGCAGGGCGTTCAGTGGTGGCAGTCGGCGGCGTTGTTCCATCAGTTTTACTGAACCAGGGGGAAGAAGTCCTCGTTTGCGAAGTGGCAGTCCAGCCACCAATTTGCAACCACCGACGTCGTATCGGCCCTTTCGGCGGCGGAAATTTCGGCGGGGCGGGCCACTGGCTCGCCCCGCTGTTGTCGTATCGAAGGGCGTTAGAGGACCTAAATGGCTCGCGGCCACAGCCATGGCGAGACAGGACGCGGACTGGTGGTCCTCAAGGGCCAGGCCGGCCGGGCCGGCGTGGTCTGGCTGGTCGGCGCCGGTCCCGGCGATCCCGATCTCCTGACCGTCAAGGCCCTCAGGCTGCTGCAGGCGGCGGACGTGGTGGTGCACGATCGCCTGACGCCGCGCCCGATCCTCGACCTGGCCGCGCCCGGCGCGCGGCTGATCGACGTGGGCAAGCGCAAGTCGCGCCACACCCTGCCGCAGGACGGCATCAACCAGCTGCTGGTCGGCCTGGCCCGCGAGGGCCTGAAGGTCGTGCGGCTGAAGGGCGGCGATCCGTTCATGTTCGGCCGCGGCGGCGAGGAACTGGAAGCCCTGCGCGCGGCCGGGATCGAGGCCCACGTGGTCCCCGGCGTCACCGCGGCCCTGGCGGCGGCGGCCGGCGCGGGCGCGCCGCTGACCCACCGGGGCCTGGCCCAGGCCGTGACCTTCGTCACCGGCCACGCCGCGGCGGGCGCCGAGCCGGACCTGGACTGGACCGCGCTGGCCCGGACCAACCATACCGTCGCGATCTACATGGGGCTGTCGACCGCCCCCGGGATCGCCGCGCGCCTGATCGCGGCCGGCCGTTCGCCCTTGACCCCCGTCGCCGTGGTGGAGAACGCCAGCCTGCCGGACGAGCGGCGGCTTGTGACCACCCTGTCGGCCCTGGGGGATAGCGTCGCCGGGCTGGACGGTCCGGCGCTTTTGATCGTAGGCGAGGTCGCGGCCCTGGCGAAGGCGGACCTGGCCCGCCATCTGGGAGCGGCGGACGAAACCCGAGTGGGAGTGCGTTGATGAAGGCCCTGACGGCGAACCGCCTGGCCGACGGCGAAGTGGTGTTCTGGTCGCATGGCCGCTGGGTCGAGCGGTTCGGCCAGGCCGAGCTGTTCGAGGACGACGCCCCAGCCGGCGAGGCCGAGGCCAAGGCCAAGAGCCAGCCGACCGTGGTGGTCGAGCCCTATCTGATCGAGGTCGCCCCGATCGAGGACGGCGTCGCCCCGGTCGCCTACCGCGAACGGCTGCGGGCCCTTGGTCCCACCAACACGCCCGACCACGGCAAGCAGGCCGAGGGCGGCCACGACGTCGAGCTGATCGCCAAGGCCGCCGGCGCGGCGCGCTCGGGCGGTCGCGTCAACCTGATCAAGCGCTGAGCGAGGCGAGCCGATGTACCGTTATGACGCGCTCGACAAGGAGTTCCTCGCCGACCGGGTGAGCGAGTTCCGCCATCAGGTCACCCGCCGGCTGGCCGGGGAGATCACTGAGGACCAGTTCAAGCCGCTGCGGCTGATGAACGGCCTCTATCTGCAGCTGCACGCCTACATGCTGCGGATCGCCATTCCCTACGGCACGCTCAACCCGGCCCAGCTGCGCAAGCTGGCCGAGGTCGCGCGCACCTACGACAAGGGCTACGGCCACTTCACCACCCGCACCAACCTGCAGTTCCACTGGATCAAGCTGCGCGACGCGCCCGACATCCTGGCCTCGCTGGCAGAGGTCGACCTGCACGCTATCCAGACCTCGGGCAACTGCATCCGCAACACCACCGCCGACCCCTATGCCGGCGCGACGGCCGAGGAGCTGGATGATCCGCGCGTCTGGGCCGAGGTGATCCGCCAGTGGTCGACGCTGCACCCCGAGTTCAGCTTCCTGCCGCGCAAGTTCAAGATCGCGGTCACCGCGTCGGTCAAGGATCGCACGGCCGCGCGCACCCACGACATCGGCCTGGCGCTAAGGCGGGGCCGCGACGGGGCGCTGGGCTTCGAGGTGATGGTCGGCGGCGGCCTCGGGCGCTCGCCCCACATCGGCTCGACGATCAGGGAGCACCTGCCGGCCGGCCGGCTGCTCTCGTACCTGCAGGCGATCCTGCGGGTCTACAATCGCCACGGCCGGCGGGACAACAAGTTCAAGGCCCGCGTCAAGATCCTGGTCGCCTCGCTGGGGGCCGAGGAGTTCGGCCGTCAGGTCGAGGCCGAGTGGGCCCAGATCGATCCGGCGAGCGCGGACCTGCCGGACACCGAACTGGCGCGCATCCGCGGCTTCTTCGCCCCGGCCGGCTTCGAGGTCCTGCCGGCGGTCTCGGCCAAGCTGGAGGCCGCCAAGGCGGCGGACCCGGCCCTGGCCCGCTTCCTGCGCAACAACGTCCATCCGCACAAGGCGTCCGGCTACGCCATCGTCGACATCGCCCTGAAGACCCCGGGCGAGACGCCCGGCGACGCCACGGCCGAGCAGATGGAGACGGTCGCGGACCTGGCCGAGCGCTATTCCCAGGGCGAGGCGCGCGTGACGCACGAGCAGAACCTGGTGCTGCCCCACGTCAGGCTGGACGACCTGCCGGCCGTGCACGAGGCGCTGAAGGCCGTCGGCCTGGCCAGCGCCAACGCCAACCTGATCAGCGACATCATCGCCTGCCCGGGCCTGGACTACTGCGCCCTGGCCAATGCGCGCGCGATCCCGATCGCCCAGCACATCGCCCAGCGCTTCGCCGATCAGGACGTCGCCGAGGACATCGGCGAGCTGAAGATCAAGATCTCCGGCTGCATCAACGCCTGCGGACACCACCACGTGGGCCACATCGGCATCCTGGGCGTCGATAAGAAGGGCGAGGAGTTCTACCAGCTCACCCTGGGCGGCTCGGGCGCCGAGGACGCCGAGGTCGGCAAGATCCTCGGCCCGGCGATCCACGCCTCGCGCGTGACCGACGCCATCGACGATCTGGTCGCGGTCTATCTGCGCGAGCGCCAGCCCGGCGAGCGCTTCCTCGACACCTACCGCCGCACGGGCATCGCGCCCTTCAAGGAGGCTGTCTATGCCGAAGTACATTAGGCTGGCCGCCGAGGGCGCGGCCTGGGCCGACGACCGCTTCACCGCCGTTCCGGACGAGGAAAGCCTGCCGCCGGGCGACGTCATCGTCTCGCTGAAGCGCTTCCTTGCCGAGGGCGACGCCCTGCAGGCCGAGGGCCGCGAGGTTGGGGTGCGGATCGCGGCCAGCGAAGAAATCGAGGACCTGGCCTACGACCTGCCGCGCCTCCCGGTCGTGACGGTCGTGTGCCCCAAGTTCAGCGACGGGCGCGCCTACACCACGGCCAGCCTGCTGCGTGAGCGCTATGGCTACAAGGGCGAGGTGAGGGCGGTGGGCGACGTGCTGCGCGAGCAGGCTGGCTTCATGGTCCGCTGCGGCTTCGACGCCTTCGAGCCGGCCGACGGCTCGACCCCCGAACAGTGGACCCAGGCGACGCGCCGCTTCCGGCACGTCTACCAGCGCGCCGCCGACCACCGGCCGCCGGCTTTCGAGGAACGGCAGGCCCAGGACAAGGCCGCCGAAGCCGCGGAGGTGAAGTCCCATGCCGTATGAGGGCGCCGAACAGCCGGAGACGCTCGCCGAGCTGAACGCGCGGCTGCGCGACGCGTCGCCGCAGGAGATCCTCGCCGCGGCGATCGAGCATCTGGGCGACAGCGTGGCCCTGGTGTCCTCGTTCGGGTCGGAGTCGGCGGTGCTCCTGCACATGGCCGCCCAGATCAAGCCGGACCTGCCGATCCTGTTCCTGGACACCGGCATGCTGTTCGGCCAGACGCTGGACTACCGCAAGACCCTGGCCGCCCGGCTGGGCCTGACCGACGTGCGCGACCTGCGTCCGCAGTACCAGGACCTGGCCACCCAGGACCCGTCGGCCAACCTCTGGCGCACCGACACCGACGCCTGCTGCCATATCCGCAAGGTGCTGCCGCTGGATCGGGCGCTGGAGGGTTTCGACGGCTGGATCACTGGCCGCAAACGTTTCCAGGGCGGCGCGCGGCTGCGCCTGCAGGTCGTCGAGCAGGGCGAGCGGCAGCTCAAGTTCAACCCGCTGGCCAACTGGACCAAGGACCAGATCGAGGCCTACGCCGCCGATCACGGGCTGCCGCCGCACCCGCTGGTCGAGTTCGGCTACCCCTCGATCGGGTGCTGGCCGTGCACCCAGCCGGTGGAGGAGGGCCAGGACGAGCGTTCCGGGCGCTGGGCTGGCTCGCAAAAGACAGAGTGCGGCATACATATGCCCCGAGGCGAACCGGCGGTCGAAGTCGGCGGCGATATCTGATATCGCCCTGCGCCATTCGAGAAACATTGGATCCGTTGATGCAAGAAGCCCCCGCCGCCGCGCCGGCGAAAGCCCGCGGCGCCTTCTACGTCGAGCGAGTGACCTACGTTCACCACTGGACCGACTCGCTGTTCACCCTGCGCACGACGCGTGACCCCGGCTTCCGCTTCGTCAGCGGCCAGTTCGTCATGCTCGGCCTGGAGGTGGAGGGCAGGCCGCTGCTGCGGGCCTACTCCATCGCCAGCCCCTATTACGCCGACGAGCTGGAGTTCTATTCGATCAAGGTGCCGGCCGGGCCGCTGACCTCGCGCCTGATGAACATCAAGGTCGGCGACGAGATCCTGATCGGCAAGAAGCCGACGGGGACCCTGATCCTGGACGGCCTGCGGCCCGGCAAGAACCTCTACATGCTCGGCACCGGCACGGGCCTGGCGCCCTGGCTGTCGCTGGTGCGCGATCCCGAGGTCTACGAGCGATTCGAGAAGGTGATCGTCACCCACACGGTGCGCGAGGTCGCCGACTTGAACTACCGCGAATTCCTCTCGCACGACCTGCCGAACGATCCGGACCTCGGCGAGATGGTCGCGCCCAAGCTGATCTACTATCCGTCGGTGACGCGCGAGCCGTTCGTCCACCAGGGACGAATCACCGACCTGATCGAGTCCGGCCAGCTGTTCCGAGACATCGGCTTGCCCGAACTCGACCCGTCCCGCGACCGGCTGATGCTGTGCGGCGGCCCCTCGGTACTGGCCGACCTGAAGGCCCAGCTCCTGGCGCGTGGCTTCGAAGAAGGTTCGGTCGCGAGTCCCGGCGACTTCGTGCTCGAACGGGCCTTCGTCGAGACCTGAGCGGAATCAGCGGGCCGAGGCCACCCGGGTCCCGGCCCCGCCGTCCACCGGCGGGCAGCCGCTGAAGTCTCCGACCTTGGAGACGGTCAGGACCTTCAGGTTCAGGCCTTGCAGCGGCCGCATCGATCCGGCGCCGTGGCCGGTGAACAGGTCGATCCGTTCGCCCTTGATCGCCCCGCCGATGTCCGAGGCGTACCAGTAGCCGTCGTGGACGCTGCCGTCCGCCAGCACCATGCCGGCGGTCTCCTTGATGTAGATGATCGAGTGGCGGGCGATGAGCGCCGGATCGACCGCGACGGTCCGCATCGGCGAGACCGGGCAGCCCAGGGAATCGTGGGAACTCATCCCGTGTCCGGCGTGATAGAGCGTCGCCCGCAGCGTCCAGCCGCTGGCGTTCTCGACCACGGACTCATTGGTCGCCGAAATCAGATCCCCAATGGGATCATAGGCTTGGGGTTGCGCGGCCGACGCGGAGGCCGAAGCCGCAAACGCCAACGTAGCGAGGCATGCCAGGATACGTTTCATCAGCGTCCCCCCTGTTGTTTCTCGTCGCGAAGCGAGCCGAGTCGTATAGACGCGATCCGCCCTAGGCAACCCGTTAGGCGGCCGACGGACGGTCGAAACCCGGGCCATGGCGGCGCGGCCGCGAGAAAAAATTAATGAATCTAAAGATTTACGGCGACTCGATTTCTGGCAATTGCCTGAAGGTGAAGTGGACCGCCGACCGGCTGGGACTCGACTATGACTGGATCGAGACAGGCGTGCTCAACGGACAGACACGCACGCCGGCCTTCCTGACGTTGAACGGGGCGGGCCAGGTCCCGGTCGTGGTGTTGCCGGACGGTCGGCCGCTGGCCCAGTCGAACGCCATCATCCTCCACCTCGCCGAAGGCTCGGCGCTGATTCCACGGGACGCCTACCAGCGGGCCAGGATGCTCGAATGGCTGTTCTGGGAGCAGTACAGCCACGAGCCCTACGTCGCCGTGGCCCGTTTCCAGGTGAAGCACCTCGGCCGGCCGGTCGGCGAGCTGGAGCCGCGGCTGGTCGAGCGGGCCCGCGGGGCGCTGGCGCGGCTGGACGGGGCGGTGGCCGACGGCGGCTTCCTGGTCGGCGAAGGCCTCAGCCTGGCGGACATCGCGCTGGTCGCCTACAGCCGGATGGCCGGAGACGGGGGCCTCGCGGTGTCCGACTATCCGGCGCTGGCGGCCTGGATCGGGCGCGTCGAGCAGGCGCTCGGCCTTGGCCCCTACGAAGCCTGAACGCCACGTTTGCGTCGCCGAACGCAACTAGGAAGGCTAGAAGCGCCTATTCGTCGCCCGTTCCTGGAGCTCCGATCATGCCCATCCCGGCCCTGCGCGCCGCCACGCTCGCCTGCCTGCTGGCGCTCGCCGCGCCCGCCAGCCCGGCCCTGGCCTGGGGCGCCACCGGCCACCGGCTGATCGGGGAGTTGGGCGAGGCGGCCCTGCCGGCCGACCTGCCGATCTTCCTGCGCACGCCTCAGGCGATCGAGGCGGTGGGCGAGTTCGCCCGCGAGCCCGACCGCTCCAAGGGCTCGGGCCGGGTGCACGACACCGAGCGCGACCCCGGCCATTTCGTCGACCTGGACGATGACGGCAAGATCCTCGGCGGGCCGGCCCTGGCGGCCCTGCCGGCCACGCGCTCCGACTACGAGACGGCGCTGCGCGCGGTGAACACGGACAGCTATCACGCCGGCTATCTGCCCTATTCGATCATCGACGGCTGGCAGCAGCTGGTGAAGGATTTCACCTACGTCCGGGTGCTGGAGGCGGCGATCCCGCGGGAGACGAACCCCGAGCACAAGGCCTGGATGCGGCGGGACCTGGAGCGGCGCCAGGCGCTGACCCTGCGCGACCTCGGCGTCTGGGCCCATTTCGTGGGCGACGGCAGCCAACCGATGCACGTGACGGTCCATTACAACGGCTGGGGCCCCTATCCGAACCCGAACGGCTACACGATGGATCGGATCCACGCCCCGTTCGAGGGCGCCTTCGTGCGCACCAACGTCGGCGCGGACCAGGTGCGCGCGGCCATGGCCGCGGAGGCGCCCTGCGCGGACCCGATCGAGGTCTGCGCCGGCCGCTACCTGGCCGCCACCGCCGCCACGGTCGAGCCGCTCTACGCCCTCTGGAAGGCCGGCGGCTTCGTCGGCGCCGATCCGGCGCGCGGCAAGGCCTTCGCCGCGGCGCGCCTGGCGGCGGGCGTGGACGAGCTGCGCGACCTTGTGGTGAGCGCCTGGGCAGCCAGCGCGAACGGCTCGGTCGGCTATCCGCCGATCACGGTCGACCAGGTGGTCAAGGACCACATGGACCCGTACGACGCGCTTTACGGCGAGGACTAGGACGGCAAACAAGGGGAGGGGGTCATGGACGTCGGCCAGGTCAACCGGGAAGGCTGGGACCGCCGGGTCGAGGCGGCGGACGTCTGGACCGTCGCGGTCGACGCCGAGACGATCGCCCGCGCGCGGGCCGGGGACTGGGCGATCCACCTGACCGCCAACCGCCCGACGCCCGCCGACTGGCTCGGGGATGTCGCCGGGCGCGACGTCCTGTGCCTGGCCAGCGGCGGGGGGCAGCAGGGGCCGACCCTGGCCGCGGCGGGCGCCAGGGTGGTGGTGTTCGACGCCTCCGCCCGCCAGCTGGCCCAGGACGAGGCGGTTGCGCGGCGCGAGGGCCTGGACCTCACCATCCGGCAGGGTTTCATGCATGACCTGTCGGGCTTCGCGAACGCCGCCTTCGACCTGATCTTCCACCCGGTTTCGAACTGCTATGCGCCCCAGGTCGAGCCGGTCTGGCGCGAGTGTTTTCGCGTGCTCCGGCCCGGCGGGGTCCTGCTCGCCGGCTTCATGAACCCGATGGTCTATGTGTTCGATCCGGACGCCGAGGCGCGGGGCGAACTGGTCGCGCGCTTCCGGCTGCCCTATTCCGACATCGCCGACCGCGACCCGGAGACCCTGGCCGCGATCATCGCGCGCGACCACACCGTGGAGTTCAGCCACTCGCTGGAGGCGCAGATCGGCGGCCAGCTGCGGGCGGGCTTCCTGCTGACGGGCCTGTTCGAAGACACCGACCGGGGCGACGCCTCGATGCGCTCGCGCTGGTTCCCGACCATGATCGCGACCCGGGCCGTCAAGCCGTGACCGGCGAAGCGGCGTGGGAACGGCGGAGCTGGTTCGGCCGTTAACGGACTGGGTTCAGGCTTTGCCGCAGCGTCGCGGCGGCCTGGGTCGCCGGGCAAGGGCTGGCGTGCACAGGCAGTCGTACACAGGGAATTTCCCAACTATGCCTTGGATTCCGGCGCCGACCGCCTAAGTCGCCAATGCGAGACCCGGTTAAGCTGGCGCTAACCGCAGACCGCACAGTTGTTTCAGCAAGCCGCGCATCCTCTGGTAAGAGTCGAGGTGCGCTGGCGAGGCGGTTGGACTCGCGCCACGGAATTGTCTGCGATCATGTCCAGCCCCGCCGCCTTCAACGTCCAGCAGAGCGACACGGGCCGCGTGGCCCAGCTGTCCGGCGACTGGACGGCGGTGGGGCTCGGCCACGCGGGCCAGCGGCTGCGCGAGGCGCTGCGCGGCGTGGAGCGCTTCACCCTGGACGTCAGCGGCATCGGCCGGTGCGACACGGCGGGCGTCCTGGCGATCCTGAGAGCTTCGGACGGTCGCATCGATCCGGCCACCTGGGCGTCTTCGCCTAAGCTGGAAAGGCTCGCGGGCCTGGTCAGCAACGCGGTCCGGCCCGTGTCGGTCGCGCCGCGCGGGTCGCGCTCGATCGAGGAATTGCTGGACCGGGTAGGTCGCGGGCTGGTCCAGGCCGGGATCGACGCCTACCACACCATGGCCTTCGTCGGGCGCCTCTTGGTGGTGGTCGGCCGGGTGGCGCGCGATCCGCGGCGCATCCGCTGGGCGGCCTGCGTCAGCCTGGCCGAGCGGGCCGGGCTGGACGCCATTCCGATCGTGATGGTGACGACCTTCTTCATCGGCGCGGTGGTGGGCTTCCTCGGAGCGGACGAGCTGAGCCGCTTCGGCGCCCAGGTCTTCGCGGTCGAGCTGATTTCCATCGCCGTGATGCGCGAGTTCAACGTGGTGATCACCGCCGTGCTGCTGGCTGGCCGCTCGGCCTCCAGCTTCGCGGCCGAGATCGGCTCGATGAAGATGAACCAGGAGATCGACGCCATGCAGACCATGGGGGTCGATCCGTTCGAGGCCCTGGTGCTGCCCAGGTTCGCAGCCCTGCTGATCACCATGCCGCTCTTGACCTTCATGGCGACCCTGGCGGGCCTGGCGGGCGGTATCCTGATCAGCTGGTGGGTGCTGGGCCTCAGTCCCGACTTCTTCATCCAGCGGATGCTCGACAACGTCAGCCCGAACCATTTCTGGGTGGCGCTGAGCAAGGTGCCGGTGATGGCCGCGGTGATCGCCGGCATCGGCTGCCGCCAGGGCATGGAGGTCGGCGGCGACGTCCAATCCCTCGGCAGCCGGGTCACGGCGGCGGTGGTGCACGCCATCTTTTCGATCATCCTGATCGATGCGGTGTTCGCGTTGGTCTACATGAAGCTGCAAGTATGACGAGCGCCGCCGAAGCGATTCAGGACGACGAGTCCGCGCCGCCCATAGAGGTCGACGGCCTGGTGTCGCGGTTTGGCGACCACGTGGTGCACGACGGCCTGTCCCTGAAGGTGCGCGCCGGCGAGGTGCTGGGCCTGGTCGGCGGTTCCGGTTCGGGCAAGTCCGTGCTGCTCAACACCCTGATCGGGTTGAAGGAGCCGGATGGCGGCCGGGTGCGTATCTTCGGCCAGGATCTCGCCACCGCGACCACGGCGGAGTGGGAGGCGATCGAGCAGAGTTGGGGCGTCCTGTTCCAGCAGGGCGCGTTGTTCTCGAACCTGACGGTTCTGGAGAACGTGGCCGCGCCCCTGGTCGAGCACAGCAGGCTGCCGATCACGGCGATCAACGACGTCGCCGCCCTGAAGATCGCCATGACCGGCCTGCCGGCCGAGGCGGCGGCGCTCAAGCCGGCGGAGCTGTCCGGCGGGATGACCAAGCGGGCGGGCCTGGCGCGCGCCCTGGCGATGGATCCCAAGCTGCTGTTTCTGGACGAGCCCACCTCGGGGCTGGATCCCATCGCCGCCGCGGCCTTCGACGAACTGATCGCCGGTCTGTCCGACAGCCTCGGCCTGACGGTGTTCATGATCACCCACGACCTCGACAGCCTGCACGCGATCTGTGACCGGGTGGCGGTGATCGCCGATAAGAAGGTGGTGGCCGTCGGCACGATCGAAGAACTCGAACGTTCGGACCACCCCTGGATCAAACAGTATTTCCTGGGCCCGCGAGGACGCGCCTCGGCTCAAGCCGCCGCGCGAGGAGCGCACTGATGGAAAGAAACGCCAACTACGCCCTGGTGGGGTTCTCCACCCTCATCCTGTTCATCGGCCTGGTGGTCTTCGTCGTCTGGCTGGCGAGGGTCTCCTACGGGCGGGAATACGACCTGTACGACATATTGTTCGTCGGTCCGGTCCAGGGACTCTCCCAGGGCGGCGACGTCGACTTCAACGGCATCAAGGTCGGCGAGGTGACGCGGATCGCGCTCGACCGCACAGACCCCTCGCGGGTGATCGCCCGCGCGCGGGTGACCTCGGACGTGCCGATCCGCACCGACAGCTACGCCACCCTGGAGCCACAGGGCGTGACCGGGGTGGACTACGTCCAGATCACCGCCGGCAACAGCAAGAACCCGCTGTTGAAGGACACAGTCCCGCACGGCGAGGTCCCGGTGATCCACACCCGGCCCGGCGTGCTCTCGAGCCTACTCCAGGGTAGCGGCACCATATTGGCCGCGGCGGCCCAGGCGCTGGACCGGATCAACCGGCTGCTCTCGGACCAGAACCTGAAGAACATCTCCGGCGCGATCGGCGACGTCCACGCCATCACCGCCGAGGCGCGCGGCCGCAAGCAGCTGTTCGCCGACGCCGACCAGGCGATCAAGAACATCGACGAAGCCGCCGTGAGCATCAAACAGCTCAGCGACAGCTCCAGCCAGCTGGTCAACGGCGACGGCCGCCGCAGCCTGCGCGACATCGCCGACGCCGCCGGCCAGATCAAGGACGCCGCCAGCGACGCCCGCGCCCTGGTCAAGCGGCTGGAAGGCCCGACCACCGACTTCGCCACCACCGGCCTGCCGCAGCTCACCCAGGCGGTCGCCAGCCTGCAGCAGGCGGCCGATTCGCTGAACCGGCTCGCCGCGGAGGCCGAGCAGAGTCCCCAGGCGCTGGTGACCAAGGCGCCCGCCAAGGAAGTGCAGGTGAAACCGTGAGACCCTATCGCGGACTGGCCCTAGCGGCCGCAACCGTCGTGGCCTTGGGCCTCGGCGGTTGCATAACCCTGTTCCCGAAGACCCAGCCGGCGCAGCTCTACGCGTTCGGGAACAGCTTCCCCGCCGGCCCCGCGCCCGCCGACGCCGGCGGGCCGCCGATCAACGTGGTGAGCTCGCGGACCGAATTCGAGCGCGCCGCGGCCAGCGACCGCATCCTGACGGTGAACAACCGCGAGGCGGGCTACATCGCCAACAGCCGCTGGATATCATCCGCGGCGGTCCTGTTCGACGAGGCCGAGTCGCGGGCCTTCACGGCCGACGCCGGGCGCGCGCGGCTGGTGCGGGCGGGCCAGATGGCCAGTGCGGCGGCGGCCCTGCAGCTCGATGTCCCGACATTCGAGGCCCGCTATCCCGGCAGCCTTTCGGCCGCGCCCACGGTGGTGGTCGAGGTGCGCGCCATCCTGGTGGCCCTGCCGGATCGCCACGTCCTCGGCGAGCAGACCTTCACCGTCAGCAAGCCGGCGGGGACCAACCGGGTCGGGGAGATCGTCCAGGCGTTCGACGCGGCCACCGTCGAGGCCCTGAGCCAGGTCGCCACCTGGACGGACGCCCAAGTGGCCCAGCCCAAGAGCTAGGCTGCTACGCAGCTAGGCCGTTCAGCCGCTTGGCGGCGGTCACCGTGT
Organism: Caulobacteraceae bacterium; assembly: GCA_031291645.1. GTDB lineage: Bacteria > Pseudomonadota > Alphaproteobacteria > Caulobacterales > Caulobacteraceae > Poindextera. The sequence continues at coordinate 14,661 of JARLIQ010000077.1, forward strand.
TCTGAAGCAGGCAGGCGACGGTCATCAGGCCGACGCCGCCGGGCACGGGCGTGACCCAGTCGGCCACCGCCATCGCCTCGTCGAAGGCGACGTCGCCCACCACGATGGTCTTGCCGGCGGCCGCGGCCTTGGGCCGGCGCGAGGGGATGCGGTTCATGCCGACGTCGATCACGGTCGCGCCGGGGCGGATCCAATCCCCCCGCACCATCTCCGGCCGGCCGACCGCGGCGACCAGGATCTCCGCCTGCCGCGTGACCGCCGGCAGGTCCCGGGTGCGGGAATGGGCGATGGTGACGGTGCAGTCGGCCTGCAGCAGCAGCTGGGCCATCGGCTTGCCGACCAGGTTGGAGCGGCCGACGACCACGGCGCTGCGCCCACGCAGGTCGCCCAGGGTTTCGCGCAGCATGATCATGCTGCCGACTGGCGTGCAGGGGACCAGCCCCGGCAGGCCGACGGCCAGGCGGCCGGCGTTGAAGACGCTGAGGCCGTCGACGTCCTTGTTCGGATCGATCGCGGCCTGGATGAGCACGGGATCGATGTGCGGCGGCACGGGGAACTGCACCAGTATGCCGTGGATGGTCGGATCGGCGTTCAGTTCGGCGACGATCGACAGCAGTTCGGCCTGCGTGGTCTCGGCCGGCAGCTTGCGGGTCACCGAGTGCATGCCCGCCTCGAGCGTCTGGACGCCCTTGCTGCGGACATAGATCTCGCTGCCCGGGTCGTCGCCGACCAGCACCACCGCCAGGCCCGGCTGCAGGCCGTGGTCGCGCTTGAGGGTGATGACGTCCTCGGCCACGCGGTCGCGGACCTTGGCCGCAAGCACCTTGCCATCGATGATCTGAGCTTGGCCCATCGGCGAATCCCTCCAGCCGGCGATGGCGCTCCTATGCCCGACGCGGCCGCCTATGCAACCGGTTCCTGCCGCAGGGCGGCCGCGGCGCGCGCGAGTGTGGTGATCCGGTCCCAGTCGCCGGCGCGGACGGCGTCGGCCGGCGCGACCCAGGCCCCGCCGACGCAGAGCACGTTGGGCAGCGAAAGATAGGCCGGCGCGGTGTTCTCGCCGACCCCGCCCGTGGGGCAGAAACGGCATTCGCCGAACGGCCCGTACAGCGCCTTCAGCGCCGGCGCGCCGCCCGAGGTCTCGGCCGGAAAGAACTTGAACCGGTTCAGGCCCGCGTCCAGGCCGCGCATCAGGTCCGAGGCGGTCGCCACCCCGGGCAGGAAGGGCAGGGGCGCGGCGCGCGCGGCGGCGATCAGGGGCTCGGTCAGGCCGGGGCTGACGATGAAGCGCGCGCCGGCCTTGGCCGCGCGTTCGTAGTCGCCGGGGTTCAGCACCGTGCCGGCGCCGACGATGGCCTCGGGCGCGGCCTCGGCCATCCGCGTGATGGCTTCGAGCGCCACCGGGGTGCGCAGGGTCACTTCCAGCACCGGCAGGCCGCCGGCGACCAGCGCCCGGGCCAGCGGGACGGCGTCTTCGAGCCGCTCGATGGTCAGCACCGGGATCACCGGGCTGACGCGCATCAGGGCGTCGGCGGTCGTGGGCGAGGCGTCAGTCATACCAGCTGTGTCCGTTCCGCTCCGTCAGGGCGAAGGCGCCCGACGGGCCCCATGAACCGGCGGCGTAGCCGGCGGGTTTCACCGAATAGCGCTCCCAGCCGTCGATGATGGCGTCGACGAAGGTCCAGGCCGCCTCGGCTTCGTCGCGCCGCACGAACAGGGTCTGGTTGTTCTTGATCGCCTCGTACAGCAGCCGCTCGTAGGCGATCCGCCGACGCGGGGCCTGCTGGCGGAACGCGTCGGTCAGCGACAGGTTCAGCGCCACCGGCCGCAGCTCCATCCCCTCGATCGTCGGGGTCTTGTTCATCAGCGTCAGCGAGATCTCCTCCTCCGGCTGCAGACGGATGATCAGCCGGTTGGCGATCAGGTCGTCGCCGGAGAAGATCGAGTGGGGCACGTCGCGGAACTGGATGACGATCTGCGAACTGCGGCTCGGCATCCGCTTGCCGGTGCGCAGATAGAAGGGCACGCCGGCCCAGCGCCAGTTGTCGATGTTGACCTGCAGGGCGACGAAGCTCTCGGTGTCGCTGGGCCCGCCGCCGGCCTCGTCGAGGTAGCCCGGCACGGACGCGCCTTCGGCCACCCCGGCGCGGTACTGGCCGCGCACGGTCTTCTTCTCGACGTCGCGGCCCTCGATCGGGCGCAGCGAGCGCAGCACCTTGACCTTCTCGTTGCGCACCGAGTCCGGGTCGAGGCTGGCCGGCGGCTCCATGGCCACCAGGCACAGCAGCTGGAGCACGTGGTTCTGCACCATGTCGCGCAGCGCGCCGTAGTCGTCGTAGTAGGACCAGCGGCCCTCGACCCCGACCGTCTCGGCCACCGTGATCTGGACGTGGTCGATCGAGACCTTGTTCCACAGCGGCTCGAACAGGGCGTTGGCGAAGCGCAGGGCGATCAGGTTCTGCACCGTCTCCTTGCCGAGATAGTGGTCGATGCGGAAGATCGCCTTCTCGTCGAAGGTGTGGCCCAAGGCGTCGTTGATCTGCTGGCAGCTTTCCAGGTCCCGCCCGATCGGCTTTTCGACGATCACCCGGCTGTCGGGCTTGGCGATCTCGGCCGCCCGCAGGTTGGCGCTGATCGCCGCATAGAGGCTGGGCGAGGTCGACAGGTAGAAGATCACCTCGCGCGCGCCCTTCAGCGGGGCGGCCAGGTTCTGGAAGGTGGCGGGCCGGTCGGCGTCCACCACGCAATAGCTGAGGCGACGGCTGAAGCGCGTCCAGACCGCGGCGTCGAAATAGCCTTCACCGCGCTGGCGGACGGATCGCTCGACCTCGCCGGCGAAAGCTTCGTTGCTCAGGTCCGCGCGCGAGGCGCCCACGATGCGGAAGTCCTCGGGCAGCAGGCCTTCCGCCTCGAGGAAGTACAGCGACGGAAACAGCATCCTCTGCGCCAGGTCGCCCGTAGCGCCGACGATGACGATGGCCTGTGCGATCATGAACCGGACTCCTCGGCCCGACGGCCGAGGCGGCCGCAGCTTGACGTCGCGTCCTACCCCGGTTCTTGCAGGTTCGGAAGCCGGCGAAACCATGTTCGCCGGCCTGCGCCAACCTTACGCGCGTTTAGGCGTCGAACACGATCACCGAGCGGGCGAGTTCGCCGGTCTTCAGTTCGGCCAGGGCCTCGTTGACCTGGTTCAGCTTGATACGGCGCGAGATCAGGTCGTCCAGCTTCAGCTTGCCCGACATGTAGAAGTCGACGAAGCGCGGCATGTCGACGGGGAAGCGGTTGGAGCCCATCAGCGAGCCCTGGATGCGCTTTTCCTGCAGGAAGTCGGGACCGTGCAGCTCGATCTTGGTGCCGACCGGGATCATGCCGATGACGTTGGCCGTGCCGCCGCGCCGCAGCATGCGGAACGCCTGCTCGGTGGTGGTCTTCAGGCCGATGGCTTCGAAGCTGTGGTGCACGCCGCCGCCGGTCATCTCCATCACCTGGGCGACGGGATCGCCCTGGCTGGCGTCCACCACGTCGGTCGCGCCGAAGTTCTTGGCCAGGTTCAGCTTCGAGCCGATCATGTCGATGGCGATGATCCGGCCGGCGCCCGCGATCGACGCGCCGTTGATCGCCGCCAGGCCGACGCCGCCGCAGCCGATCACCGCCACGGTCTCGCCGGGCCGGACGTTGGAGGTGTGGATCACCGCGCCGACGCCGGTGGTCACCGAACAGCCGATCAGGGCGGCGCGGTCCAGCGGCATGTCCTTGCGGATCGCAACGCACGCGTGCTCGTGGATCAGCATCTGCTCGGCGAAGGACGACAGGTTCAGGAACTGGTTCATGTTCCCCGGCGCCTGCAGCAGGCGCGGTTCCTCTTCCTTGCCGCGACGGGTCTCAGGGCTGACGCACAGCGACATGTGGCCGGTGAGGCACTGGTCGCAGTGGCCGCAGAAGGCCGACAGGCAGGTGATGACGTGATCGCCCGGCTTCACTGTGCGGACTTCCGAGCCGACCTGCTCGACCACGCCGGCGCTCTCATGGCCCAGCACGGCGGGCAGGGGATAGGGATATGAGCCTTCGACGAAGTGGAGGTCGGAGTGGCAGACGCCGGCCGCGACCGTGCGGATCAGCACCTCGTGCGGTCCGGGCTTGTTGATCTGGACGTCCTCGATCTGCAGCGGAGTCCTGACTTCACGTAGTACGGCGGCCTTCATGCAAACGTCCTCCATCCAGGTCCTGGCCGTCGGCGCGGCCGTTGGGGCGCCAATATGAACACCGATAAGCAGCGGGCAAGGGCCTAAAGCATCGAACGCCGCAAGACCGCTCAGGCCTCGCCGGCCAGGGCCTTCAGCACCGCCGAGATCTTGGCCTCGGTCTCCAGCCGCTCGGCCAGGGGATCGCTGTCGGCGACGATGCCGGCGCCGGCGCGGGCCTCGAAATCCCAGCCGTCGGCCGACCGCTCGAAACCGACCGTGCGGATCAGGACGCTGGCGTCCAACGCCCCGTCCGCGCCGGCCCAGAACATCGAGCCGAAGAACGGCCCGCGCGGTGGCTCGAGTTCGCCGATCACCTTCATCGCCTGCACCTTGGGCGCGCCGGTGATCGAGCCCGGCGGGAAGGCGGCGCGCAGCAGGTCGATGGCGGTGCGGCCCGGCGACAGCGCCCCGGTCACCGTCGAGACCAGATGGTGGACGTTGACGAAGCTCTCCACCCGGAACAGCTCCGGCGTCTTCACCCCGCCGGCCGCGCAGACCCGCGCAAGGTCGTTGCGCATCAGGTCGACGATCATCAGGTTCTCGGCCCGGTCCTTGAGCGAGGCGGCGAGCGCCTCGGCCAAGGCTGTGTCCTCCGCCGGCGTCGCGCCCCGCGGCCGGGTGCCCTTGATCGGCTGGGTGCGGGCGACGAGCCCCCCGGCCGCGGGCCGGACCTGCACGAACCGCTCGGGCGAGTTGGAGACCAGGGCGAGGCCGTCCAGCCGCAGATAGGCCGCGAAGGGCGCGGGGCTGGTCCTGGCCAGCCGCGCCATCAGGTCGAACGGCCTTGCGCCAGGGGCCAGCGTCCCGGTCCACCGGCGGGCGATGTTGGCCTGAAAGATCTCGCCGGCGGCGATGCGCGCGACGACCTGGGCGACGGCCGCCTCGTAGTCGCCGGCCGGACTGCCGAGGGGCGGGGCGGCGAGGGCGCCCGCGGGCGAGGGCGGCGCCTCTGCGCCCAGCCAGGCCGCCGCGCGGCGCGCCGCCGCCTTCGCCGAGGCCTCGTCCGCGCCCCGCCCGACGGCGAGCACGACCTGTTCGCCGTGGTCGAAGGCCAGGACGGCGGGATAGCGGGCGCAGGCGAGGTGAGGCCAGCGCGGGTGGCTGCCGGCGCCCGCCGCCTCGATGCGTGCGCCCAGGTCATAGCCGGCGAGGCCCGCGACGCCGCCCTGGAACGGCGGGCCGTCGGCGATCGTCGGGGCGGTCTCGCCGATCAGCCCGCGCAGGACCGCGAAGGGATCGCGCGGATCGTCGGGAGACAGGACCGCGGTCCGATCCGGCTGGCGCGCGACGAACGACCAGCGCGCGTCCTGGGCCGCGCCACCGGAAAGGAATCCGATGCTCCAGGGCTCGTCGGCGAAGGCCGCCAGGACCTTGGCCGGCTCGCGCCACGCCGTCTCGATGATCGCCGCACATTGCACGTGCGCGGCATAGCGCCACCCTCGCGCCGAGGCCAGGAGGTCTGGCGGCGAGCCTAGGCGGTGATGTCGAGCAGGCGCTTGAACATCCGGTCGGAGACGGCGAGCGTCGCGGCCGAGGCCTGCACCTGCTGCTGGGCGGTGATCTGGTCGACGACGGCGCTGGCCGGATCGGCGTTCGACTGCCCGTCCAGCGACTTGACCAGGGTCGAACTCGCCGAATCGAAACGGGCCAGGCCGTTCAGCACGCCCGTGGCGGCGGTGGAGATGGCGTTCATCTTCGATCCTCGACCGAGGACGCCGAACCTAGGTCGTCGCCGTTGAATGATCGCAAAAAGACGTAGTGAATTCCTCGGCAACGCTCTTGCCGGGCAAGATATGGCCTTGAACCGGGGCCCCAAAGGGCGCCGTTTGCGCGCGTCAGACCCAAGGCGCCTAAAGCGCTGGCGGAAACGTGACCTCACGGAGGCTTGCATGAGGCCTGGATTTACTGTTTCTACGCCGGCGCTCAAAATCGGGGTTTGGACCGCGGAATCTTGCAGGAGCCCGGTCCTGCGATCAATGTTTCCGTCGTCACGCCAGTAGGATGTTGGGGGCGATATCGGTCGTCGAGAAGGATAGTCAGAGGGTTTGCCCGTATGGGGTTTCCAGAAGCACAGGGTCTCTATGATCCGCGCAACGAACATGATGCATGCGGCGTAGGTTTTGTGGCCAATATCAAAGGCCGCAAATCGCATGACATCATTCGTCGCGGTCTGCAGATACTGCTTAATCTGGACCACCGTGGCGCGGTCGGGGCTGATCCCCTGGTCGGCGACGGCGCCGGCTGCCTGATCCAGATCCCCGATGCGCTGATCCGCGACTGGGCCGAACAGAACAGCCTCACCCTGCCGCCGCCCGGCGAATACGCCGTCGCCATGTGCTTTTTGCCGCAGGAGCCCAAGGCGCGCGGCTTTGCGATCACCCAGTTCGAGCACTTTGTGGCCGTCGAGGGCCAGAAGATCATCGGCTGGCGCGACGTGCCGGTCGACACCGCCGGCCTTGGCAAGACCGTTCTCGAAGAGATGCCGCTGATCAAGCAGGCGATCGTCGTGCGCGGCCCCGGCCTGAAGGACCAGGACGCCTTCGAGCGCAAGATCCTGGCCATCCGCAAGCAGACCCAGAACCCCCTGGCCCGCCAGGCGGTCACCCACGGCCTGCCGGCTCTGACCGACCTCTACATGCCCTCGTTCTCGACCCGCACCGTGGTCTACAAGGGCCTTCTGCTCGCGCGCCAGGTCGGCACCTTCTACAAGGACCTGTCCAATCCGCTGACCCAGTCGGCGCTGGCCATGGTCCACCAGCGGTTCTCGACCAACACCTTCCCGTCGTGGAAGCTGGCGCACCCCTACCGGTTCATCGCCCACAACGGCGAGATCAACACCGTCCGCGGCAACGTCAACTGGATGAACGCTCGCCGGCGCACGCTGGAATCACCGCTGCTCGGGCCCGACCTTGACAAGATGTGGCCGCTGATCCCGCACGGCCAGTCGGACACCGCGTGCCTGGACAACGCGCTCGAACTGCTGCTGGCCGGCGGCTATCCGCTGGCTCAGGCGGTGATGATGCTGATCCCGGAGGCCTGGGCCGGCAACCCGCTGATGGACGCTCACCGGCGCGCCTTCTACGAGTACCACGCCGCCCTGATGGAGCCCTGGGACGGGCCGGCGGCCATCGCCTTCACCGACGGGCGCCAGATCGGCGCGACCCTGGACCGCAACGGCCTCAGGCCCGCGCGCTTCGTGGTCACCGACGACGACCATGTGGTGATGGCCTCAGAATCCGGCGTCCTGCCGATCCCGGAAGAAAACATCGTCCGCAAGTGGCGCCTGCAGCCCGGCAAGATGCTGCTGATCGACCTGGAGCAGGGCCGCATCGTCGAGGACGAGGAGATCAAGGCCGAACTGGCCGCCGCCCAGCCCTATGAGGAGTGGCTGAAGCAGACCCAGTTCAAGCTCGAAGAACTGCCCGACCAGGTGACCGGCGCGGCCCCGCCGATCGCCAACGATCCCGCCAGCCTGCTCGATCGCCAGCAGGCGTTCGGCTACACCCAGGAGGATCTCCAGTTCTTCCTGGAGCCGATGGCCCGCACCGGCGACGACCCGGTCGGTTCGATGGGGACGGACACGCCCATCGCCGTCCTGTCGAAGCGCTCCAAGCTGCTCTACGACTACTTCAAGCAGAACTTCGCCCAGGTCACCAACCCGCCGATCGACCCGATCCGCGAGGAGCTGGTGATGTCGCTGGTCTCGATGATCGGGCCGCGGCCGAACCTTCTGGGCCGCGAGGCCGGCACGCACAAGCGGCTGGAGGTCTCCCAGCCGGTGCTGACCAACGCCGACCTTGAGAAGATCCGCTCGATCTCGGACCTTCTGGACGGCGCCTTCCGCACCGCGACCATCGACACCACCTGGCCCGCCGCCGACGGCGAGTCGGGCCTGGAGCGGGCGCTGGAGAAGATCTGCAGCCAGGCCACCGAGGCGGTGCTGGCCGACAACAACATCCTGATCCTGTCGGACCGGGCGGCCTCGGCCGACCGCATCCCGATCCCGGCGCTGCTGGCCACCGCGGCCGTGCACCACCACCTGATCCGCCAGGGCCTGCGCATGCAGACCGGCCTCGTCATCGAGACCGGTGAAGCGCGCGAGGTGCACCACTTCTGCGTCCTGGCCGGCTACGGCGCCGAGGCGATCAACCCCTATCTGGCGTTCGAGACGCTGGAGCAGATCCGCGTCGAGCAGAACCTGCCCCAGAAGGCCTACGAGGTTCAGAAGAACTACATCAAGGCCGTTGGCAAGGGCGTGCTGAAGGTGATGTCCAAGATGGGCATCTCGACCTACCAGTCGTACTGCGGGGCCCAGATCTTCGATGCGGTGGGCCTCACCACCGAGTTCGTCGAGCGCTACTTCACCGGCACGGCGACCACCATCGAAGGCTCCGGCTTGCCGGAGGTCGCCGCCGAGACCGTGCGCCGTCACCGTGACGCGTTCGGCGACGCGCCGATCTACCGCAACATGCTGGACGTCGGCGGCGGCTACGCCTACCGCATCCGCGGCGAGGACCACGCCTGGACCCCGCAGTCGGTGGCCGAGCTGCAGCACGCCGTGCGCGGCAACCTGCCGGACGCCTACGCCCGCTTCGCCGCCAGCATCAACGAGCAGAGCGAGCGGCTTTTGACCATCCGCGGGCTCATGCGGCTGAAGTACGCCGACGCGGCCGTGCCCCTGGACGAGGTCGAGCCGGCCAGCGAGATCGTTAAGCGCTTCTCGACCGGGGCGATGAGCTTCGGCTCGATCAGCCGCGAGGCGCACACCAACCTCGCCATCGCCATGAACCGCATCGGCGGGCGCTCGAACACAGGCGAGGGCGGCGAGGAATCCGACCGGTTCATCCCCCTGCCGAACGGCGATTCCATGCGCTCGGCGATCAAGCAGGTGGCCTCGGGCCGGTTCGGCGTCACCGCCGAATACCTGGTCAACGCCGACGACATCCAGATCAAGATGGCCCAGGGCGCCAAGCCCGGGGAGGGCGGCCAGCTGCCCGGCCACAAGGTCGACAAGAACATCGCCCGGGTCCGGCATTCGACGCCCGGCGTGGGCCTGATCTCGCCGCCGCCGCACCACGACATCTATTCGATCGAGGACCTGGCCCAGCTCATCCACGACCTGAAGAACGTCAACCCGAAGGCGCGGATCTCGGTCAAGCTGGTCTCGGAAGTGGGTGTCGGCACGGTCGCGGCGGGGGTCTCCAAGTCGCGCGCCGACCATGTGACCATCTCCGGCTACGAGGGCGGCACGGGCGCATCGCCGCTGACCTCCCTGACCCACGCGGGCTCGCCCTGGGAGATCGGTCTAGCCGAGACCCAGCAGACCCTGCTGCTGAACGGGCTGCGCGGCCGGATCGCCGTGCAGGTGGACGGCGGCCTACGCACCGGCCGCGACGTCGCCATCGGCGCGCTGCTCGGCGCGGACGAGTTCGGCTTCGCCACGGCGCCGCTGATCGCCTCCGGCTGCATCATGATGCGCAAGTGCCACCTCAACACCTGCCCGGTGGGGGTGGCGACCCAGGACCCGGTGCTGCGCGCGCGCTTCACCGGCCAGCCCGAGCACGTGATCAACTACTTCTTCTTCGTGGCCGAAGAGCTGCGCCAGATCATGGCCGAGATGGGCTTCCGCACCATCACCGAGATGGTCGGGCGGGTGGACCGCATCGACATGCGTCCGGCGATCGACCACTGGAAGGCCAAGGGCGTCGACCTGTCCAAGCTGTTGCACGAAGTCGACGTCGAGCCCTCGATCGCGCGCTGGAACAGCGAACGCCAGAACCACGGCCTCGACAACGCCCTGGACCATCGGCTGATCGCCGCGGCCGGGCCGGCGCTCGAACGCGGCGAGCCGGTGCGGATCGAGCACGAGGTGCGCAATATCAACCGCACCGTCGGCGCCATGCTCTCGGGCGAGGTCGCCAAGCGCTACGGCCATGCAGGCCTGCCGGACGGGACCATCTCGATCCACCTGACCGGCGTGGCCGGCCAGAGCTTCGGCGGCTTCCTGGCCCACGGCGTGTCGCTGGAACTGGTGGGCGACGCCAACGACTATGTCGGCAAGGGCCTGTCGGGCGGCCGCGTCGTGGTGCGTCAGCCGGCCGGGGTCGCGCGCGATCCGGGCCGCAACATCATCGTCGGCAACACCGTGCTCTACGGCGCCATCGCCGGCGAGGCCTACTTCCAGGGCGTGGCCGGCGAGCGGTTCGCGGTGCGCAACTCCGGCGCGGTGGCGGTGGTCGAGGGGACCGGCGACCACGGCTGCGAATACATGACCGGCGGGGTCGTGGTGGTGCTGGGCGACACCGGACGCAACTTCGCGGCCGGCATGTCGGGCGGCGTCGCCTATGTCCTCGACACCGACGGCAAGTTCGGCCGCATGTGCAACCTTGCCATGGTCGATCTCGAACGCATGGGTCCGGCGGCCACGCCGCTGCCTGGCGGCGACGAGACCGGGCGGCCGCGTCAGCGGGCCGTCAGCGCGAGCGACAACGGCATGGGCGACCTCCTGCGCTACGACGCCGAGCGGCTGCGCATCCTGGTCGAGCGCCACCACCTGCACACCGGCAGCGAGCGCGCCCGCGCCCTGCTGGAGAACTGGGACGCGGCGCTCGGACAGTTCGTCAAGGTGATGCCGAAGGACTATCGGCGCGCCCTGCTCGACCTGGAGGCCGAGCGCAACGCGGCCAAGACGGTCGCGGCCGAGTAGACGCCAAACTCTCGCTTTTCGGAGTTCAATACGATGGGCAAGCCAACCGGCTTCCTCGAAATCGAGCGCCACGACCGCGGCTATGAGAAGCCGGACGTGCGCGTCCACAACTGGTCCGAGTTCGTCAAGCCGCTGCCCTACGCCGAGGTCAGCCGGCAGGCGGCGCGCTGCATGGATTGCGGGATTCCGTTCTGTCACAACGGTTGCCCGGTCAACAACCAGATCCCCGACTGGAACAACCTGGTCTATCGGGACCAGTGGCGGACCGCGCTGGAGAACCTGCACTCGACCAACAACTTCCCGGAATTCACCGGCCGGGTGTGCCCGGCGCCGTGCGAGGCGTCCTGCACCCTGAACATCGACGACAACCCGGTGACGATCAAAACCATCGAGTGCGAGATCGTCGACCGCGGCTGGCAGGAAGGCTGGATCGAGCCCCAGCCTGCTCCGCAGAAGACCGGCCGCCGGGTGGCCGTGGTCGGCTCGGGCCCCGCGGGCCTGGCCTGCAGCCAGCAGCTGGCCCGCGCCGGCCACGCGGTGACCCTGTTCGAGAAGAACGACCGGATCGGCGGCCTGCTGCGCTACGGCATCCCCGACTTCAAGATGGAGAAGCACCCCATCGACCGGCGCATCCGCCAGATGGAGGCCGAGGGCGTCGAGTTCCGCCCGGGCGTCGAGGTGGGCGTGACCGTCACGGTGGGCGAGCTGCTGGCCGACTTCGACGGGGTGGTGCTGTCGGGCGGGGCGGAGCTGCCGCGCGACCTGGAACTGCCGCCGCATGAGCTGGAAGGCATCCATTTCGCCATGGACTTCCTTAGCCAGCAGAACAAGCGCGTGGCCGGGGACGACGAGGCGCGCGCCGCGCCGAACGGGACCATCTCGGCCAAGGGCAAGCACGTCGTGGTCATCGGCGGCGGCGACACCGGCTCGGACTGCGTGGGCACGTCCAACCGCCAGGGCGCGGCGTCCGTCACCCAGCTCGAGATCATGCCCCAGCCGCCGGTGCGCGAGAACAAGGCCATGACCTGGCCCGACTGGCCGCTCAAGCTGCGCACCTCCTCGTCGCATGAGGAAGGCTGCGAGCGCGACTGGGCGGTGCTGGCCAAGCGCGCCGTCGGCGCCAACGGCCAGCTGGAAGCCCTGGAGTGCGTGCGGGTCGAATGGACCAAGGCCGAGGACGGCCGCATGCGGATGGGCGAGGTCCCGGGCAGCGAGTTCCTGCTGCGCGCCGACCTGGTGCTGCTGGCGATGGGGTTCCTGGGCCCGCACCAGGGGCCGCTGCTGGAACAGGCCGCGGTCGAGCTCGACGCGCGCGGCAACGTCAAGGCCAGCATGACCGACTATCGCAGCACCACGCCGAAGGTCTTCTCCTGCGGCGACATGCGGCGCGGCCAGTCTCTGGTGGTCTGGGCCATCCGGGAAGGCCGCCAGTGCGCCCGCGCGGTGGATGAGTTCCTGATGGGCCGCAGCGACCTGCCGCGCTGATCCGCCGATGAGCGAGGTGGTGATCGAACGGCGGTTCGCCGGACCGCCGAGTTCCGGCAACGGCGGCTATGTGTCCGGCCTTCTGGCGCGGGCGATCGCGGGGCCGGCGACCGTGGTCCTGCGCGCGATCATACCGCTCGACACCCCGCTGGACCTCAGCGTCGACGACGGCCGCGCCGTGCTGTCCGACGCGGCCGGCGGGCTGATCGGCGAGGCGAAGGCGGCGGACGTCGCCGATCTGCCGCAGCCGCCGACGCCGCCCAGCCTTGCGGCCGCCGAGGCCGCCGGCCGCCGGGCGCCGTCGCTGGAGCGGAACTTCCACCCGATCTGCTTCACCTGCAGCGTGGCGCGGGCCGAGGGCGACGGCTTGCGCATCCTGGCGGGCCAGCTCGAAGGCGCGCCGGCCGGGGTGCTGGCCGGCGTCTGGACCCCGGACCCCGCCTTCGCCGACGACGAGGGCCGGCTTCCGGAGGAGATCGTCTGGGCGGCGGTCGACTGCCCGGGCTCGTTCGCCTGGTGGGTGCGCGAGCAGCATCACGGCGGCCTGCTGGGCACCATGACCGCCGAGGTGATCCGCCGCCCCAGTGCGGGCGAGCCGCACATCGTGCTCGCCTGGCCGATCGAGGGCGGCGCCGGCCGCAAGCGCTTCTCCGGTGTCGCCCTGTTCACCGCCGAGGGCGAACTCCTGGCCCGCGGCCGGCAGGTCTGGATCTCCTTCCCCCAGCCGGCGCGCGAGGCCGCGTAGGCCCTATTCCTTCATCCAGGCGGCGAAGGCGTCCTTGTAGTCGGGGCTCCAGCGCGACAGGGCGGGGCGGTTCTTGATCAGGTCGTCGGCCATCCACTGGATGCGCTTCTCGTCCATCGCCCGGGTGACGTCGTTGTCCGGGCACAGGATGTAGAAGTCGCCCCGGCCCATCGCCTCGACCATCTCGTCGATCACCTGTTCGCTGGTCCAGGCGCTGGGCGGCTTCTCGGGTAGGCGCTGGGCGTTGATGCCGGTGAAGGTGAAGCCGGGGATCAGCAGGTGGGCGGTGACCTGGCAGCCTTCGATGTTGCGCAGCTGGTGCGCCAGGTGCTCGGTCAGGGTCTTCACGCCGGCCTTGCTGACGTTGTAGGCCGCGTCGCCCGGCGGGTTGGTGATCCCTTGCTTGGAGCCTGTGTTGACGATGGCCGCCGGCGTCTTCTGGTCGATCATGGCCTGGGCGAAGGCCTGGACGCCGTTGATCACGCCCCAGAGGTTCACCCCAAGGACCGTCAGCCAGCGGTCGTAGTTGTCGAACGCCCCGCCGCCGCGCCCGACGCCGGCGTTGTTCATCAGCACGGCCACCTCGCCGAACCGCGCGTAGGCCGCGGCCTGCAGCGCCTTCACCGCCTCGAAGTCGGCCACGTCGGTCGCCAGCGAAAAGACGTCCGCCGCGCCGCCGGCGGCCAGGGCGGCCACGTCCGCCTCGGCCCTGGCCAGGGCCTCGACGTTGGCGTCGGCCAGGGCCACGCGCATGCCCAGGCTCGCGAAGCGCTTGGCGGCGGCCAGGCCGATTCCGCTGGCGGCGCCGGTGACGACGGCCACGCGGCCTTGGGCGAGGGCGGGGTGGGGCATGAGATACTCCAATCAACTCAAGGTGCTGCGGCGGTTTCCTACTGCCGGGCCATTTCCGCCTGACCCGCCGCTTCGGCGTCGACCAACTGGTCGGCGTCCATGATCATGGTCACCTTGCGCAACGTCCCGGTGAATTTGAATGGGGCGGCGTAATGCGAGACGGGGCTGCCGCGGTCGAGGCCGATGTCCAGCCCCGACCAGGCGATCAGGGTGTTGAAGCCGAGGTCGAGCGGGGCCGCGCCACAGGGCTTGCCGTCGATCAGCAGGGTCCCGGTCCGCTGGCCGTTCGCCTGGCTCATGTGGAAGCCCAGAACGTGGTCGCCTGCGGGGACCGGCTGGTCGGCGGTGATGATCCGGTGCGCGCCGCCGATGTTCAGGTCGTGCGTCAGCCGGCCATCCTTGACGTAGAGGCTGTAGCCGGAGGTGGCGTCGCCGTGGGCGATCAGCACCCCGTCCGCTCCGCCGTCCGGCACGCGCACGTCGGCCTCGATCCGATAGGTTCGTCCGCGCACGTCCGGCGCCGCGTCCGTCGGGATGTGGCCGACCCCGGCGTGGAAGACGTATTCGCGCCGCCCGTGGGTGCGCTTGGCGTTTTCGGCGAAGCGTGGGCCGAACCGGTCGTCGAGCGGCAGGACCTTGTAGCGCTCGGCCGCCGCCCACCACTGGTCGACCAGCGCCTTCAGCCGCTCCGGCTCCTTTTCGGCCAGGTCATTGGTTTCCGAAAAGTCCTTGGAAAGATTATAGAGTTCCCAGACGTCCTCATCGAACTCCGTTCCCGGAGGATGGAAGGCCACGGCCTTCCAGCCGTCGCTCCACAGGCCCCGGTGGCCGAACATCTCGAAGTACTGCGGCTGGGCCCGCTCGGGCGCCGAGGCGTTGGCGAGGCTGGCGGCGAAGCTGACGCCTTCCAGCGGCTGCTGGGCGACGCCGGCGATGCTGTCCGGCGGCTCGATCCCGATCAGTTCCAGCAGGGTGGGGACCACGTCGCCCGCGTGGCAGAACTGGTGGCGCAACTCGCCGCGGGCCGCCAGCCGTCCCGGCCAGGCGATCACCAGCGGATCGCGGATGCCGCCGCCGTGGGTGTTCTGCTTGTAGCGCCGCAGCGGCGTGTTGGACGCCATGGCCCAGCCGAACGGGAAGTTCGAATGGGTGTCCGGCCCGCCGATGTCGTCGATGCGCGCGATCTTCTCGGCCATCGGCTCGGGCTTGAAGTTGAACGGGCCCATGGCGTTGACCATGCCCAGGGGACCGCCTTCCTGGCTCGCGCCATTGTCCGAGAGCACCAGGACCAGGGTGTCGTCCATCACCCCCGCCTGCTCCAGGAAGGCGACCAGCCGCGCCAGGTGCTGGTCGGCGTGGTCGAGCATGGCCGCGTAGGCGCCCTGCAGGCGGGCGAACAGCCGCTGTTCGTCGGGGACGTGTGCCTCCCAGGGCTGGACGAATTCGTTGCGCGGCGGAAGCTGAGTGTTTTTAGGCACTATGCCGAGCTTCTTCTGGCGCGCCAGGCGCCGTTCGCGCTCGACGTCCCAGCCTTCCTTGAACACCTCGGCGTATTTGCGGATCAGGGCGTCCGGCGCCTGGTGCGGCGCGTGGCAGGCGCCCAGCGCCAGCCAGGTCAGCCAGGGCCGGTCCGGCGCGCCGGCGATATGCTCGGCGATGAAGCGGATCGACTGGTCGACCAGGTCGGCGGTCAGGTGATAGCCGCTCGCGTAGGTCCCCGGCGGCGCGATCGGCGAATTGTCCGCCACCAGTTCGGGCGCGTACTGGTCGGTCTCGGCGTCCATGAAGCCGTAGTAGCGGTCGAAGCCGCGGCCCAGCGGCCAGCCGTCGAACGGCCCGGTCGGGCCGGTCTCGGTCAAGGGCGTCACGTGCCACTTGCCGACCATGTAGTTGCGATAACCCTCGCCGCGCAACATCTCGGCGATGGTGCCGGCCTCCCGGGCGATCTTGCCGCGATAGCCCGGATAGCCGCTGTCGAAGTTGGCCAGGCAGCCGACGCCGACCGAGTGGTGGTTGCGCCCGGTGAGCAGGGCGGCGCGGGTGGTTGAGCACATGGCCGTGGTGTGGAAGCCCGTGTAGCGCAGACCCCTGGCCGCGAGGGCGTCGATGGTCGGCGTCTCGATCGGCGAGCCGTAGCAGCCGAAATCCGAGAATCCGACGTCGTCGAACAGCACCACCAGGATGTTCGGGGCGCCTTTCGGCGGCCGGGCCGCGTCCGGCCAATAGGGGGTGGAGTCCTTGTAGGTCGCGCCAATCCTGGGGCCGGCGGGCTTGGCGTCTTCGGTCATGACCTGGGTTTCCTGCTCTGTGTTGGCGGGCAAACTATCGGCACGATGCGTGCCTAGTCCACAGGATCACGACGGAATGGCGACGGACGGGCAGGTCGCAGTATAAGGATGGCTCTCCTTCCGCGAGCGGAGCTTCGATGAGCGAGCTGATCCTGGGCTTCGACGCCGACGACACGCTCTGGCACAACGAAACCGTGTTCAACCTGACCCAGGCCCGGTTCATCGAGCTCCTGGGTGGCTTCGCCGAGCCTGAACACCTGGCCGAGCGGTTGCTGGCGGTCGAGCTGCGCAACCTGCGCCACTACGGCTATGGGGTGAAGAGCTTCACCCTGTCGATGATCGAGACGGCGCTGGAGCTGACCGGCGAGGCCATCCCCTCCCGCGTCGTGGCCGAGATCCTGGCGATCGGCCGGGCGATGCTGGAGCACCCGGTCGAGCCCCTGCCAGCCGTGCACGAGACGCTGGAGCGGCTGTCGCAGACCCACGCCTTGGTCCTGATCACCAAGGGCGACCTCCTGGACCAGGAGAACAAGCTCGCCCGCTCGGGCCTCGGGGACTTCTTCGACGCAGTTGAGATCGTCAGCGAAAAGACCGCCGCCACCTACAGCCGCGTTTTCGCTCGCCATGGCGCGCTGAGCGGGGAGGCGGCGATGATCGGCAACTCCGCACGGTCGGACATCATCCCCGCGATCGACGCGGGCTTCTGGGGCGTGCACATCCCCTACGCCCTGACCTGGGAGCACGAACAGGCCGAGGCGCCGGCCGACTCGCCATTCTACGTCGCCTTGGCGTCGATCGCCGAGGTGCCGGCCTGGCTCGGCGGGCTTCAGCCCGCCTGAGCGGCCTGGGCCGTGGCGCGAGCCGGCCCGTTGTCCTCGAACCGTTGGGCGATCACCGACAGCAGTTCGGCCGGCCGGATCGGCTTGGGCTGCACCGCGTCGAACCCCAGGGCGGCCAACCAGCCGTCCTCGGCGGCGAAGGCGTCGGCGGTCAGGGCGATCACCGGCGTGTCGGGGCGTCCGGCCTCGCCGGCCCTGATCCGGGCCAGGGTCTCAGGTCCGCCGAGGCGCGGCATGTGCACGTCCATCAGTACGACGTCGAAGTCGCCGGCGCGCAGCGCCTCCAGCGCCTCCAGCCCGTCGTTGGCGGTCACCACGGTCGCGCCGGTGGCCTCCAGTATGGCGCGCGCCACGGTCCGGTTGATCGGATTGTCTTCCACCACCAGGATCGAGCGGCCGGCCAGGTCGCCGCCCTCGGCGTGGGGCTCGTCCCGATGGTCGCCCTCGGCGGCCGGCAGGGGGAGGGTCACGGTGAAGGTGCTGCCTTCGCCCAGCCGGCTCTCCAGCACGATGTCGCCGCCCATCCCTTCGGCCAGCTGCTTGCAGATGGCCAGCCCCAGGCCGCTGCCGCCGAAATTCCGCGCGGTGGAGGCGTCGGCCTGGGCGAAGACCGAGAAGATGTGGCTGTGCTGTTCGTCGGCGATGCCGACGCCGGTGTCGGAGACTGCGATCTCGACGCCATCGGACGCCCGCGTTGGCGGAGCGGCCGAAATCCGCAGCCGCACCTCGCCCTCGCGGGTGAACTTCAGCGCGTTCGAGATCAGGTTCAGCATGATCTGCCGCACGCGGGTCGGATCGCCCGTCACCCAGTCGGGCGCGGTCGGGTCGACCTCGTAGACCAACTTGACGCCCTTCTCGGCGGCGACGTCGCTCCACAGGTCGCACGCCCGCGCGCCGAGGTCGCGCAGGTCGAACGGGACATGCTCGAACTCCAGCTTGCCCGCCTCGACCTTGGAGATGTCCAGGATGTCGTTCAGCAGGGTCATCAGCCCGTCGCCGGATTTGACTAACATGCCGACGTAGTCGGCCTGGCGCGGATCGAGCTGGGTCGCCTTCAGGGCGTGGGCCATGCCGAGGACGCCGTTCATCGGCGTGCGCAACTCGTGGCTCATCATCGCCAGGAACGAGGACTTGGCGGCGTTGGCGGCCAGCGCGCGCTCGGTCTGGGCTCTGGCGTCCTCCTGGGCCTTCCTCAGCGCCCGCGTGGTGGCGAGGTTCTCCCGCGCGGCGTTGATCGCATAGAGCACCGCCACCACGAGGCTGAGCGCGACGGTGAACTGCGCCAGGCCGCCGAACCCACCGAAGAAGGTCGGCAGGACGATGAGGCACAGGGTCGGCGGAACGCCGCCGAGGATCAGGGCCAGCCGCGATTGGAAGGCGAAGCTCTGGGCGTGCAGAAGCTGGCCGGCCAGGATCGCGACGGCCACGATCTGCAGCGCCGGCCTGCCGGTCGACCAATAAAGGACCGCCGAGGCGGTCCACGCCACCGTCTGGGCCAGTTCGCAGACCGCATAGACCATCCGGAAGGCCAGGCGGGGCTGTTGGGGCGGCGAAAGCGGTTCGGCCGACAGCCACAGCGCGGCCTCGCAGGCGAGCACCGCCCCGAACCAGGCCGCCCCGACGATAACGCCGACGTTCAGCGCCAGGAAGGCGACGGCGACCGAGGCGGTCAGCACGCGCGCAACCACGGTCCGCCGCTCCTCAAGGGCCGCTGTGTCAAGGGATTCGTCGAAGAGGGCGAGCCAGCCGGTCATTCGTCATCGTCCGCGAGCGGGAGCCTACTATCGGCGGCCATGGCCTAGATTTCGTAAACGACCGCCCTTTTTCCTCGAGACAAGTTCTCGGCTCGCGCAAAGCGGTAGGGCTGAGCAGCCGCCGGCGAGGGCTTGATCGCCGCTTTGCGGCCGCCTGGGGGACTGCGATAATCGCCGGGCATGGCGTCGGAGAGCGCCGTTGGACCTGGGAGACGAGCGTGGACCTGCAGACCTCCGAGGCCAACGCCGAGCGGCTTTCCGAACTGGCCGGTCGTGGCGCCTCGGCCCGGCGTTCGCGCCAGCTCGCGCCCGACTGCCGGGGTCTGAATTTCTTCGAGATCGACGCCAGCCTGCGCGCGCTCCTGCCGCTCTACATGGACGCGCCGCTCGCGGCCCACCTCGGTCCGCACCTGCATCGCCTGGGCGAGGTGGCCGGCGGCGCGCTGAACGACCTGGCCGAGGCCGCCGACAAGAATCCGCCCCGGCTGCATCCGCGCGACCGCTATGGCCGCGACGAGGAGTGGATTGAGTTCCATCCGGCCTATCGGGCGATGGAGCAGATCGCCTTCGGCGACTTCGCCCTGCACGCCCTGACCCACAAGCCGGTGTTGGGCTGGCCCGAGCCGATGCCGCCGGCGGCCAAGACCGTTCTGCACTACCTGTTCGCCCAGTCCGAGTTCGGGCTGATGTGTCCGATCAACCTGACGGACTCGTCCTCGGACCTGATCGCCCGCTACGGCGACGAAGCGACCAAGGCGCGCTACCTGCCGGGCATGTGGAGCCAGGACCTGGGCCAGCTTTTGCGCGGCGCCCAGTTCATGACCGAGAAGGCCGGCGGCTCGGACGTCGGCGCCAATGAGCTTGTCGCCGTGCGGGACGGCGACGCCTTCCGCCTCTACGGCGAGAAATGGTTCTGCTCCAACGCCGACGCCGAGGTCGCCGTGCTCCTGGCCCGGCCGGAGGGCGCGCCGGCCGGCGGCAAGGGGCTGGGCCTGTTCGTCATGCCCAAGACCCTGCCGGACGGGACGCGCAACGCCTATCGGGTGGTGCGGCTGAAGGACAAGCTGGGCTCGAAGTCGATGGCCAGCGGCGAGATCGTGTTCGACGGCGCCCAGGCCTGGCCGCTGGGCGCCCTGGACGCGGGCCTCAAGCAGATGCTGGAGATGGTCAATTCCAGCCGCCTGTCGCACGCAACGCGCGCCGCGGGCATGATGCGCCGGTGCCTGAACGAAGCCTTCCAGGCCGCGCGCCATCGCAACGCCTTCGGATCCGCCGTGATCGACCATCCCCTGATGCGCCGCCAGTTGCTGAAGCTGATGGTCCCGACCGAACAGGCCCTGTCCACCATCCTCTATCTGTCGCAGGTCGCCGGCCGGAAGGACGAGCGCGAGGCCCGCCAGATCCTGCGGCTGATGACGCCGCTCGCCAAGTACCGCGCCTGCCGCGACAACCTCACGGTCGCCACCGGCGCGATGGAGGCGCGGGGCGGCAACGGCTACATCGAGGACTTCGTCAACGCCCGCCTCGTGCGCGACGCCCACCTGGGCGTGATCTGGGAAGGGACCAGCAACATCAGCGCCCTCGACGCCATCCGCCGGGCCGTGGGCAAGGAAAAGGCCCACGAGGCGCTGCAGGCCGACGTGGAGCGGCGCCTGGCGCAGGCCGCAGGCCTGCCGGGCCAGTTCCGCACCCGCCTGCAGGGCGCCGCCGTCCAGGCCTTCCGCTTCGCCGAAGCGGTGGCCGCCGCGCCCGAGCGCGAGCGTTTCAGCCGCCAGGCGTCCGCGGCCCTCTACCACGTTGTCAGCGCGGGCCTTCTGGCCGAGGAGGGCGCACGCCTGGGCGCGGCCGGCGGCGATGCGCGCCGCCTGCTGCTGTCCCGCTTCGTGCTGGAGCACCGCCTGGGCGAGCGCAAGCCGATGAGCCTGGAGGGCCAGGCCTGGGAGGACGAGGCGATCGACCTTCTGCTGGACGATGCGTCGGTCCCGCTGGCGAAGGCCGAGGCGCTGGCGGTAGGCTGAGCCGGCGGTTTGGTCCCAGCAGGGCGGGAGGTCGGCTTGGCCGAAAAGCAGCATCGATACCGCGCCACGATCGTCTGGACCGGCAATCGGGGCGCCGGCACGACCGGCTACCGCGACTATGGGCGCGAGCATGAGATTTCGGTTCCCGCCAAGCCGGCGATCCCGGGCTCGTCCGACCCGGCGTTTCGCGGCGATCCGGCGCGCTGGAACCCGGAGGAGTTGCTGGTCGCCTCGCTCTCGGCCTGCCACCAGCTCTGGTACCTGCACCTCTGTTCGGCGGCGGGCGTGGTCGTCGAGCGCTATGAGGACGAGGCCGAGGGAGTGATGGCCGAGGAGGCCGACGGCTCGGGCCGTTTCGTCAGCGTCACCCTGCGGCCCTGCATCGCCCTGGCGCCTGGCGCCGATCTCGCGCGGGCCGAGGCGCTGCATCACCAGGCGCACGCCTGCTGCTTCATCGCCAATTCGGTCAATTTCCCGGTCGTCGTCGAACCGCGCTTCGAGGCGGTCGCGGCCGATCGGTCCTGAGGGAAGGACGCCATGCTCCAGATGCGCCCGGGCTGCGAATGCTGCGACAGGGACCTGCCGGCCGCCGCCTAGAAGCGGGCCTATGGTAAGGTCGTCGTTCCTGGAGTAGGGCGTCGAACATGGCGAGCATGGCATCACCTTCGGCCGCTGGGCACCGTCACGTCTTCCTCGGCGAAGGCCATGAGGCGAACGAGCGGCGCACCTGGGCGGTGATCTGGCTGTGCGCGGCGATGATGCTGGCCGAGATCGTCGGCGGCATGCTGTTCGGCTCGATCGCCCTGGTGGCCGACGGCATCCACATGTCGACCCACGCCGGCGCCCTGCTGCTGGCGGCGCTCGCCTACAGCTACGCGCGCCGTCACGCGGACGACCCGCGCTTCAGTTTCGGCACCGGCAAGCTGGGCGACTTGGCGGGATTCACCAGCGCGGTGGTGCTGGCGATGATCGCGGCGCTGGTCGGCTACGAGGCGGTGATGCGCTTCCTGCATCCGGCGTCGATCCACTTCGCCCAGGCGATCCCGATCGCCGTGCTGGGCCTGGCGGTCAACGTCGCCAGCGCCTGGCTCCTGGGCGGCGACCATGGTCACGCCCACGACCATTCTCACGGTCACGGCCATTCCCACGGTCACGAGGCCGATCACCGTCACCGCGAACCTCATGATCACGGCCATGATCACGATCACCACCGCCATGGCCACCAGCGCGACAACAACATGCGCGCGGCGGTCGTCCACGTGATGGCGGACGCGGCGGTCTCGGTGCTGGTGATCGTCGGCCTGATCCTGGCGCGGATGTTCGGATGGACGTGGATGGACCCGGCCGCGGGCCTGATCGGCGCCGTCGTGATCGCCAGCTGGTCCTATGGGCTGATCCGCGACACCGGGGCGATCCTCCTGGACATGACGCCGGACGAGCGGCTCTCTGCCGCCCTTCGCCAGGCGGTCGAGGACGAGGGGGACGACCTCGCCGACCTGCACGTCTGGCGGCTCGGGCCGGGGCATCTGGGGGCGATCGTCTCGATCCACGCTCGCGGCGGCCGCGACCACGACTATTACCGGCCGCGCCTGTCCCGCTTCGGCAGGCTCTCGCACCTGACCATCGAGGTGCGACAGCTCCGGGCGGGCGCCTAGCTGGCGAGCGCGAGCGCCGGCGCCGGCGCGCCCTGCATCCAAAGGCGCAAGGCCGCGTAGGCGCGCCAGGGCCGCCAGGTCTCGGCCATGGCCGACAGCGCGGCCGGGCTGGGCCGGCCCTGCGCCGTCTCCATCGCCCGCAGGAGGCCGAGGTCCGAGGCCGGGAAGGCGTCCGGCTCGCGCAGCGCCCGCATGGCCACATACTGGGCCGTCCACGGGCCGACGCCGGGCAGGGCGGTCAGCTTCAGCGTGGTCTCCTCCAGGGTTTCGTAGGCGCGCAAGAGGCCGCGGTCGGCGGCCATGGCCCGGCCAAGGGCGTTCAGCGTGGCGGCGCGGGCGCGGGTAAGGCCGATGGCGGTCAGTTCGGCCACCGCGACGGCTTCCGGGGTCGGGAACAGCCGGTCGGGCGCATCGGTCGGCGAGCCGGCCAGACCCAGCGGCTCGCCGTGGGCGGCGGTCAGCCGGCCGGCGAAGGTGGTCGCCGCCCGCACGCTGACCTGCTGGCCCAGCACCGCCCGCACGGCGAGCTCGAAGCCGTCCCAGGCGCCCGGCACCCTCAGGCCTGGCCGCGCGCGCACCAGCGGCGCCAGGCGCGGGTCGGCCGAAAGGTGGGCGTCGATGGCCAGGATGTCCGCATCGAGGTCGAACAGCCGTCGCAGCCGCGCGACGATCGCCGCCAGCGCCGAGACGTCGCTGGTCCAGATCGTGGCGATCAGGTGGTTGTGTCCGGGCGCCGGCCGCACCTCGACCACGCCGCGGGCCCCGCCCAGGGCGACGCTGCGGCGATAGCGGTCCGGTTCGACCTGCTCGACGCCCGGAATGGCCCGCGGCCCGAGGAACTCCACCATCGCCGCCCAGTCGTAGGGCGGGCCGAACGGCAACTTCAGCGTCACGCCCGCGCTCTCGCCGACGGCCGTCTTGGCCGAGCTGTGAAGTTCGCTCGGCGGGCGGCCGTAGGTCGCCTGCATCACCGCGTTGAACCGCCGCACGCTGCCGAAACCGGCGGCGAGCGCGACGTCGGTCATCGAAAGGGCGGTCTCGTTGATCAGGGTCTTGGCGAACAGGATGCGGTGGGTCTGGGCGACCGACACCGGCGCGGCGCCGACGTGCTGGTCGAACAGGCGGCGCAGGTGCCGCGCGCCCACGCCCAGCCGCTCGGCCAGCGTCTCGACGCCCGCGCCGTCCATCGCACCCTCGGCGATCAGGTGCAGGGCGCGGCTGACCGTGGCGGCCGAACCGCGCCAGCTGGCGACCCCCGGGGCGACCTCCGGCCGGCATCGCAGGCAGGGGCGAAAGCCCATCTGGTGCGCCGCCGCCGCGCTGGGCAGGAAGATGCAGTTCTCCAGCTTCGGCGTGCGCGCGGGGCAGATCGGCCGGCAGAAGATCCCGGTGGTCCGCACCGCCGTGTAGAAGCGCCCGTCAAACCGCGCGTCGCGCGTCTCAAGCGCGCGGTAACAGGCGTCCCTGTCGAGGTCGAGCGCGGTCACGGCGCGAACGCCAGTTCGGCCTGTCGGCGACGGGTGTCCGGCGACGCCGAGACGTCCACGCCCTCGTGTTCCAGAAGCCAGCGCTTGCGCTCGATGCCGCCGCCGTAGCCGGTCAAGGTCGCGTCCGCCCCGATCACCCGGTGACAGGGCACCACGACGCCGATCGGATTGGAGCCGTTGGCCAGCCCCACCGCCCGCATCGCGCCCGGCCGCCCGATCCGGGTCGCCAGCGCGCCGTAGCTCAGCGTGGCGCCGACGGGAATGGTCCTGAGCGCCGCCCAGACTTCTAGCTGGAACGGCGTGCCGGCGGTCTTGACCGGAATGGCGTCGAGCGCGGCCAGCTCGCCCGCGAAATAGGCCTCGATCGGCTGGCGGATCGAGGCTGGCGCGCGGCCTTCAGCCAGGCGGACGCCGTCCGGGCCGTACCGGCGGCGCAGCAGGCGGCGCATCCGCTCGTCATAGTCGTCGAAGTCGAGCACGCGAAGGCGCGCCTCTGCGTCGACCGCGATCAGGAGTTGCCCGATCGGGCTTGCGATGCGATCGAAGGTGAAGGTCTCGGGCATGAGCGGCATGGCGCTGGCCTCGTCCTGCTTGGCTGTTGATCGACAAGCACTATCGCGCGGGACCGCCCCAGCGTCTCGCCGTTTTCGGACATCAATGGCTACGGCCTTTCAGGCCTTGGCTTCGGTGTCCCGGGCAAGCTCGATCGCCAGGCCCACATCCTGGCCGAAGGCGACCTCCAGCGTGTTGCCGTCGGGATCGGCGATATAGGCCCAGTAGCCGACGGGCGGGCCGGAGTCCTTCGGCGGCGAGCGCAATCGGCCTTCGCGCCTGGCGAGGTCGGCCAGGTGGTCCACCT
Source organism: Caulobacteraceae bacterium (assembly GCA_031291645.1). Classification (GTDB taxonomy): domain Bacteria; phylum Pseudomonadota; class Alphaproteobacteria; order Caulobacterales; family Caulobacteraceae; genus Poindextera. The sequence goes on from JARLIQ010000077.1 coordinate 39,593, forward strand.
CGGCCCGGCTGGCGCAGCCGACGCCCAGGTGGCCGAACGGCCCGAGCGGGGTGTCCGACAGCCCCGGCGCCTGGATCAGCACGACGACGAACGGACGGGTCAGGTCGCTGACCCAGGCGACGCCCGCGCCCGGCTGGTCGCCCGGGCGGCGGTGCACCACCTGCATGTTGGCGTAGGTGCGGTAGAAGCGGATGCTGGCCTCGAGATCCTTCACCGCGAAGGCGACGTGGGTGAGGCCGAGATCGGACATGGCTTGCTCCTGACGCGGCCATTTTCGACCAGCCGTCCGGCCGGGCGCAAGCTCAGTTGGCCGGGTCGGGGTAGGGCAGGTGGATGGCGAACTGAACCCGCCCGTCGCTGGCTTTCGCGGTCTTCGACGGGTCGGCCGCGAGCTGGCCGGTGATGGCGATGGCCTCGCCGCCCAAGCCCCGGCCGGGCGGTTCTTCCTTGATCACGCGGCAGTCGGACAGCTTGCCCGCGTTCAGGGCGCAGTTCACCGTCACGCTGCCGGTCAGGGGCGCCGGTTTGGCGGCCGAGGGATCGGCGGCCGGCTGCGGCAGCACCTCCATCGTCCAGGCCCGCTCGTCGAGCAGGAAGGTCCGCGCCGCACGGTGAACGCCGGCGGCGGTCACGCGCTTGAGGTCGGGGATGGTGGTCCGGATGACGTCAAGCTTGCGCGGGTCGGCCTGGACGCCGCTCAGCACGGTCAGCCAATAGCCGTTGTTCTGCTGGGACTTGGTGAACAGGTCGACGCGGGGCGCGCGGGCGCGGTCGAGTTCGTCGTGCGACACCTCCCTGGCCCGAAGGTCGGCGGCGATGCCGCGGGCGATGCGGAAGAACAGGTCGAGCTTGTCCGGCGGCACCTCGGCGGCGGCATAGATGTAGCCGTAGCCGGGAAAGACGGTCGACGTCTCCAGGCTCGTCTCCGGGACGTAGGAGGCCCCGTCCGCGATGCGCAGTTGCTCGAAGAGCCGCGCCTGGATGATCTGCTCCAGGATCCGCAGGTCGCGCGAACGCTGAGGGTCGGAGTAGAAGTCCGCCGACGGCCAGGCGATCACGGCCATCGCCTGGTCGGGCCGGCCCTTGTGGTGGCGTATGACCGGGGAGGCCGGCGGCGCGGGGAAACGGACCTGGGTCGCGTCCGCCGGCGGCGGGGACGGGTCGGGCCGCGGCGGCAGGGCGCCGAAGGTCGCGGCCACGGCGGCGATCGCGCGTTCGGGGGTGACGGCGCCCACGACCGTGATCTCGATCGGTCCCTCCGCCAGCGGCCGGTCCAGCACCGCGCGCATGTCGGCCACGCGGGCGAAGGCTACGTCGAGGGGCGTCACGGCGGCCCACCGAGGGTCTCCGTTGTGCAGCAGAAGTCCGATGTCGCGCTGCATCACACCGCCCGGCGAGGCGGCGAAGTTGTTCAGCTGCGGGGCGGCGGCGGCGCGCACCCTGTCGAAGGCCTCCTTGCGCCAGCCGGGCTCGGTGAGATAGGCGGCCAGGACCTGAAGCTGGGTGTCGAGGTCGCTCGGGGTGGTGCCGCCCGACAGCGTGAAGCCGTCCTCGCGCGTGCCGAAGCTGACGCCATAGACCTTGGACGACAGGACCTGCTGCATGTCGTCGTAACTGATGCCCTTCAGGCCGCCCAGCAGATAGGCGCCCGCGTCCGCCGCCCAGCGGGCCGTGCCCCGGTCCTTGGGCAGTTCGAGCAGGCCCTGGCCGAACTTGACCTGGACCAGCACCTGGTCAGCGCTGAACGTCGTGGGCTTGATCGCCAGGCGCACGCCGTTGGCGAACCGCACCAGGGTGACGCCGAGGTCGTCGATCGCGTGTTGTTCGGCCACCCGTCCGGGCTCGCCGAAACTCCCGTAGGGCCAGACCAGGGCTTCATCCTTGACGGGCGCTTCGATCGTCTGGGTCTCGGCCGCGTTGAACGCCGCCGCGACGGTGTCCTCGCCGCCGTCGATCGCCACCGGACTGGTGACGAAGACCAAGGGCCCCGATCCGGCGAACAACCCCCTGAGGGCGTCCCTTACCTGGGCGGCGGTGAGCCCTTCGGTCGCCTGCTTGACCAGGTCGAGGTTCTCGGCCGGGCTGGTGAAGACGAACCGCCGATCGACCGAGGTCAGCAGGCCGCTGGCCAGCGTCGGCGTGGGCCGGGTGGACGCGCCGTCCGCCCCGGTCTGGTATTCGGCGCGGAAGGCGGCGACCTCGCGGTCGACCTCGGCCTGCTCGACGCCGAACTCCAGCGCCTGGCGGCGGGCGACGTCGGCCGTGATCAGGGCGCTGCGCCAATGGGCGGGATCGATGTCGACCGACAGCAGGGTCAGCTTGGCCGAACGGGCCTGAGCCTGGCTGGTCAGCTGGGCGCTCAGGAACGGTCGGTCGATCTGGTTGGCCATCCGCTGGAGACGGTGGCTGACGATGGCCAGGGCGATGCTCTCGACCACGTTGCGCCGAACCTTGGCCTGGGTTTCCGCGCCGCCGTCATAGGGGGCGACCCATCCGACCGCGACCAGGCGCGACAGCTTGGGATCGACCACCAGCCGGGTCTCCATGCCGCGCTTCAGCGGCGGACCCAGCACCGGTTCCGGCCCCGCCGGCCCCACGGCCCGCCAGTCGTCGAAGCGGGCCTTGATCTTGGCCTCGACCAGGTCCGGATCGACGTCGCCGACCACGATCAGCGTCGCCCGCTCGGGCCGGTAATAGGCCCGGTAGAAGGCGCGCAGGGCCTCGGCCGGCGCGTGCTCGATGTTGTCGACCGTGCCGATCGGCATGTGCGCGGCCAGGGGCTGGCCCTTGTAGAAGAAGCTGAGTTCCTCGCGCGAGGTGCGATAGCTCGGCGTGTCGCGCGTGCGCTCCTCCGACAGCACGGTCCCGCGCTCGGCGTCCAGCGCGTCCGGGCGCATGAGGATCTCGCTGGCGGTCTCCCGCATGCGCATCAGACCGGTGTCCAGGGTGCGCGGGTCGGCGTTGGGCAGGTCGAACTGGTAGAAGGTCTGGCTTTCGGTGGTGAAGGCGCTGACGTCCGCCCCCATGGCCATGCCCAGCCGCTGCAGTCCCTTCCACTCCTCGGCCTGGGGCACGTGGGTAGTGCCGCGGAACGACATGTGCTCGACCATGTGGGCCAGGCCCGCCTGGGCCTCGGTCTCCATCAGCGAGCCGGCGTCGATGCGGAAGCGGATCGAGACCTCGCCCTGGGGCGTGGCGTTGCGCATGATCGCATAGCGCATGCCATTGGGCAGGGTCCCGAAGCGGACGGCGGGATCGGCCGGCAGGTCTCCGCCATCCTGGGACCAGTTCCCGCCCGCCGGGGCGGCGGCCGCCGAGACGACGGCCGGGGCGCTCGCCAGCAGGCTCGCCGCGCCCGCCACGGCGCCGAGCCAGGTCCACGCCGCCCGGCGCCACGAAAATTGGTTCACGCAGTCATCCTCGGACGCGCCTCGCGCCTTCCCGGCCCGGGCCCTGGACCTCTAAATGCTCGTAATCGCGGCCGCCGCCAAGGGCCGCCTCAGAGCGGAGCGGCGAGCACCACCCCGGTGCATACGGCGGCGAAATGGACGCCGGCCGCGACCACCACGAAACCGTGCCAGATGGCCCGTCGGTACGGCGCCTGGCTGTGGAACACCAGCGTCCCGGTCGTATACAGCAGCCCGCCGATCACCAGCATCGCCAGCGCCGATAGGGGCAGGCCGTCGATGAGCGGGCGGATGGCGATCAGGGCGACCCAGCCGAAGGCGACGTAGACCAGGGTCCACAGCCATTCGGGCAGGCGGGTGAACACCAGCTTGCCCGCCACGCCGCTGAGCGCGACGGTCCACACCAGCGCCGTCATGCCCGGCGCCCACAGGCCGGTGAAGCGCTGGGTGGTGAAGGGCGTGTAGGAACCCGCGATCATCAGGAAGATCGCCGCCTCGTCCAATCGCCGCAGGAAGGGGCGCGCGGCGGTGGCGTGGGTGAGGTTGTAGGCGGCCGAACAGCCCAGCATGGCGAGCAAACAGAGGTCGTACAGCCCTGTCGCCAGGGCCAGGCCGCCGCCGCCGTGCGACGTCAGGGCGAGGACCAGCAGGGTGACGCCGCCCGCCGCGGCCGCGACGATGCCGACCCCGTGCACCAAGCCGTCCGCCAGCCATTCGGCCGCGTTGGGGTAGTGCGGTTCGTCGACGGCGGCCTGGATGGGCCGGCTTTTCCGCGCGACGCGGAGGAGCGGAAGGGTCATGCTCGTGCCTCGAACCAGTTCGCGATCCCTTATGGGCTTGGTTTGTCATTGATGTGGCCGCGCGCTCCGGGTTTGGATGCGCTGGATCAAATCCGCGGGGAACGGCGGCGGTTTCATTCAGGAGTGTGGCGATGCAGACACTGGCCCCGGTGGCGGAAGCGCTTGCCGCGCAGCTGAAGGCCGCCCGGCAGACCGTGGCCGTGGCCGAATCCTCGTCCGGCGGGCTGATTTCGGCGGCTCTGCTCGCCGTGCCGGGCGCCTCGGCCTATTTCCTCGGCGGGGCGGTGGTCTACACCGCGCGGGCCAGGATGCGGCTCCTGGGCCTGCCGCGTGAAGCGGTGGCCGGCATGCGTTCGGCCAGCGAGCCCTACGCCCTGCTGCTCGCCCGCTCGATCCGCACCCAGTTCGAGGCCGACTGGGGCGTCTCGGAGACTGGTGCGGCGGGGCCGACCGGCAATCCCTACGGCGATGCCGCGGGCCACAGCTGCGTGGCGGTGTCCGGCCCGGTGGAGTTCGCGCTCACCCTGGAGACCGGCCGGGCCGACCGCGCCGGGAACATGACGGCTTTCGCCCAGGCGGCGCTCGACCTGCTGCACAAGGCCCTCGCCGGGGCTTGAGGCGGCGGTCTGCAAGCAAACGAAAGGTTAAGGGCCGGCGGTCATCCTGAGGTTGCGCACTGTGCGCTAAGAGACCGCCCCGCATGTCGGATCAAGACCCCTCCGGTCCGCGGAAACGCCGCCTGGAGGCGATCAAGGGCGTCGACCCGGAGGCAGCCCGGGCGACCTTCGATCGCATCGCCTTTCTGGTTCAGTGTTTCGCCGGCGCCCCGATCGTCCAGGTCTGCATCATGGACGACGACCGGGTCTGGACGACCGGCGTGTCCGACGCGCCGCTGCCGCCGGCCTCCGCCGGGCAAGCCTTTGTCAGCCAGGTTATCGGCGGGGAGCAGGTGCTGTGGGTCGAGGACGCGCGCCGGGACCGCCGGCTGCGCCACACGGCGCTGGTCGCCGGGCCGACCGCCATCCGCTTCCTGGCCGGCGCCCCCATTCGGCTCTCGGACGGGGTGCGGATCGGCGCGGTCTCGATTCTGGACCGCAGGCCCCGCCCGTTCGACGCCTTCCTCGCGGCCAGGCTGGAGGATTTCGCCGCCCTGATCGCCGAGGACTGGGATCGGCGCCGGGCCGCGGTCGGCCCTGGGGCGGCGCCCACAGGCGCCGACGAATTCGACAAGTGGCGCATGGCCTTGGCCCAAGCGGCCCCCATCGCCCTGGTGATGACGGACCGGGATCTGCGGGTGATCCGCGCCAGTCCGCGCTGGTTGGCCGACCGCGGACTGGACGGTGAAGCGGTGGTGGGAAGACGCCTGGACGAGGTGTTCCCCGGTCCGCACGGGGACTACCAGGATGGGATAGGGCGGGCGCTGGCCGGCGAGCCCGCCCGCTGGGATCGGGCCAGGCTCGTCCTGCCGGACGGCCGGCGCCTCTGGGTGCGTGGCGAGGCCGCGCCCTGGCGGGAGGCGGACGGCTCGATCGGCGGCCTTCTGATCAAGAGCGCCGACATCACCGACATGGTCGAGGCGGTCGAGGCCGCCCGCCGTTCGGAGCAGCGGCTGCGCCTGGCGACCGACCTGGCCGAATTGCGGGTCTGGGAAGCCGATTTCACGCGCCGGCGATTGACGTCGTTCGGCGCAGCGCTTGGCGGCGACGTCGACGACGTGGTCGAGGTCCGGATGGAGGACGACCTCTGGCGCGGCGTTCATCCGGCGGACCTGCCCGCGGCGAAGGCGCAGTGGCGGAGGCATCTGGCCGAGGGCGCGCCCTTCCGCGCCAGCTTTCGCATTCTGCAGGTCGACGGGCCGCACATCTGGGTGGCGGCCGCCGCCGAGGCGGTCCGCGGTCCGGACGGCCAGGTCGAACGCATCGTCGGCGTGCTCAAGAACATCGACCGGGAGAAGCGTTCCGAACAGGCCATGGCCAAGGCGTTGCAGGCGGCGGAGGCCGCCAATCGGGCGAAGAGCGAATTCCTGGCCAATATGAGCCACGAGATCCGCACGCCCTTGAACGGGGTGATGGGAATCGCCAGCGCCCTTGGCCGCACCGACCTGGCGCCGGTGCAGCGGGAGATGGTCGAACTGATCGGCGCCTCGGCCCATACCCTGGAGGCCCTGCTGTCGGACGTGCTCGACCTGGCGCGAATCGAGTCGGGGCGGCTGGCGCTGCGCGACGAGCCGTTCGACCTGGGCGATTCGCTTCGATTGGTGGCCGGCCTGTTTGAGGCCAGGGCCAAGGACAAGGGCCTGGCTTTCAGGACCACCATCTCGCCGGCCGCTAGGACCATGGTCCGCGGCGACGTGGTCCGGCTGCGCCAGATCGTGTCCAACCTTTTGTCAAACGCCGTGAAGTTCACCCAGGAGGGCCGGGTTTCGCTGCAGGTCGAGGCGGAGCGCGCGGACGGACGCCTGCGCGTCGGGCTCTCGGTGATCGACACCGGCATGGGCTTCGACGCCGAGGTCGGTCGGCGGCTGTTCCAGCGCTTCGAGCAGGCCGATGGATCGATCACGCGCCGGTTCGGCGGCGCCGGCCTCGGCCTGGCCATTTCCAGGTCGCTGGCCGACGCGATGGGCGGCGCCCTGACCGCGAGCGCGACGCCCGGCAAGGGGGCGATCTTCACCCTCAAGCTGGAGTTGGCCTGCGCCGAGGAACAGGCGCCGGCCGAGCCCGAACCGCCAGACGCCGTCGCGGAGACGCCGGCGCAAGGCGGGGCGGCGCCCCCGCCGCCGATGCGGGTCCTGCTGGCCGAGGATCACCCGACCAACCGGAAGGTGGTGAGCCTGATCCTGCAGGCGATCGGCGCGGACCTAGTCTGTGTCGAGAACGGCGCGCTCGCCGTCGAGGCCGCGTCCCGCGAATCCTTCGACCTGATCCTGATGGACATGCAGATGCCGGTCCTGGACGGCCTCGACGCCATCGTCGCCATTCGCGCGCAGGAACAGCGCGAGGGGCGCGAGCGCACCCCGATCCTGACGCTGACGGCCAACGCCATGGCCGAGAACGCGGACGCGTCGGCGGCGGCCGGGGCGGACGGGCGCCTGACCAAGCCGATCGCCGCCGAGCGGCTGATCGCGGCGGTGCGCGGCGCGCGGCGCCCGCAGCCGCCGACCGTGTCGGCCGACGGCCTGTCGCAGGCGCGCTGAACCGGCGCTATGATCGCGCCAGGCTCAATGGGCGTGCGCGGAGGTCGGCGATGGTCGAGCTGGTCAAGACGTCCAATCCGGTGCGGATATCCTTCCTCCAGGCCGTGCTGGCCGACGCCGGCATCGAAACCTTCCTCGCCGACGCCGGAGCGGCGTCGCTCTGGGGGTCGACCATTCCGGCCAGGCTGATGGTCGATGAGGCGGATCTGGATCGCGCGCGTCGACTGATCGAGGCCGCCGAGGCCGGGTAGGGCGCTCCATTTCGGTTCGGCTCCTGGCCGTGTCGGCGCGTGGCGCGACGGAAACGCCCGGCCGAGCCGTGCAATACCGGGGCAACAACAACGTGCGCTTTCTCGAGACGCACCCTCTGTCATTGGGACTAAAAACAACATGAGATCGACTATCCGAGTGCTGGCGAGCCTCGCCGCCCTGAGCGCGGCCGTCTGCGTGTCTTCCGTCAGCTTCGCGCAGGAGCCGCCTCCCGGCGGAGCCCCGCCGCCGCCCGCCGCCGGCGGGCATGAACATTGGGCCGAACGCATGCGCGAGCACGCCGAGGCGCGGGCCAAGGCGTTGCGCGCCATCCTGAATCTGCGGCCCGACCAGGAGCCGGCGTTCCAGGCCTTCCTGGCGTCGATGAAGCCCGAGCACCCGGAAGGCATGCCTGAGCATCCCGGCATGGATCACCCGGACATGAACGCCATGGACCACCCGGACATGGACGCCATGGAGCAGCTGACGACGCCCCAGCGCCTCGACAAGATGGCGGCGCGCATGGCCGAGCATCAGGCCGAGTTCCAGCGCCGGGCCGAGGCGATCAAGCGCTTCTACGCCGTGCTCAGCCCCGAGCAGCAGCGGGCGTTCGACGCCCTGCACGGCCTGATGGGCCATGGCCCTGAGGGGCGCGAAGGCCCAGGCGCCCCCGGCCCGGGCCCCGGTCCGCACGGCATGGACTGATCGCGCCACGCCGCGACCCGGAATTTTCTCCGGCTCCGTCTTCGGACGGGGCCGGAGGCTGTCAGGAAAGTAACGGATGAAATATTGGATCGTCGCGGGCGCAGCCCTTGCGATCGCCGGGTCGGCCTATGGCGTCGGTGTCGCCCAGCAGCGTGAGGGCGGTGGCCCCATGGCCGGCCTTCGCCAGGCCTGCCGCGCCGACGTTCAGAAACTCTGCTCGGACGTACAGCCCGGCGGCGGCCGCCTCATGCAATGCATGCGCGACCACCGGGACCAGCTCTCCAACGGCTGCAAGTCGATGCTGGTGAACGCCCATGGACATCGTCCCGGCGGCCAGGACGGCTCGCCGCCCGCTACGCCTTCGCCGCAAGGCTGAAGCGCAAATCGCCGCCATGACGGCTTGATGGAACCGCGTCGGGGGGCCGACCAGTAGGACTTTCCCATGCGTGAAGGCGATCTTGATGAGCAGAGACAGGACCGGCGCGGCGAGTTAGCCTTCATCCTGTCATGCGCGGGGGTGTTCCTGGTGATCGCCGCCTGCGCAGCCTACTTCGTGGTCAAGTTGCTTGCATGATCCATCGTCTGTCTCCGGCGCGCGCCCTCGGGGCCTCGTGCGCCGGTCTGGCCCTGTTTCTGGCCGCCTGCGCCTCGGACGAGCCGGACGGTCCGCCGCATCGCCGCGGTGACGGCCCGCCCCCGCCGCACGCGAGCCTGTTCATCAGCCCGAGCGGCCAGCCGTTCCGGGCTGCGCCCGGCGAGCCCTATCCGGTCGCCGCCTGGTTCGCCCAGGCGGACCGTAACGGCGACGGCCGCATCGACCGGGCGGAATTCCGCGCCGACGCTGCGGCCTTCTTCAAGCTGCTCGACAAGAATGGCGACGGCGTCATCGACGGCTTCGAGGTCTCCGCCTACGAGCATGACGTCGCGCCTGAGATCCTGGGCGCCTATCGCAGTGCCGGACGGGACGGCGAGGGCGGCCGGCCGCCCCATCCCGGCGGCCACGGTCCAGGCGGCGGCGGGCCGAGGGGCGGTGATGGAGCAGGCTTCGGCGCCGGCGGCGCCGAGGTCATGGGCGGCGCGACGCCTTACGAATTGATCAGCGAGCCCGAACCGGTCGCCTCGGCCGATCGGGGGATGACCGGACACATCACCCTGGCCGCCTTCCTCGCGGCCGAGGACCGGCGCTTCGACCTGCTGGACACCAAGGGGCTCGGCTACCTCACCCTGGCCGATCTTCCCAAGACGCCGGTCCAGCTGGAGGCCGAGGGCCCGGCGGCGCGGCGCAAGGGCGCGCGCTAGCCTTCCAGGCTCATCGCCCGATCCGGTCATAGGCGTGCAGCGCCTCCACCGCCTGGCGGGTCAGGACGCCGCGCCAGGCCCCTTCGGCGTCGGCCCAGGCCTGGGCGTCGACCGCGCTCCAGTCCCAGAAGGGCGCCCAGCTCCCGTCCGGCTGCTGCTCGGCGAGCAATCGCTCGAACGCCGCGTCGATCCGATCCGCCATCAGGTCGGCCAGCGGCTCGCCCGGCTGGGGCGCGAGGTCCAGGGCCGGCGCGTGCGTGTCGTCGGGATCGAGTGCGGCGACGGCGGCGCGGATCAGGGCCTCGATCGGTCCGCGGATCGCGCCCGGCGCGGCGGCGGTCCGCACCAGCCGCAGCGCGCACTTCAGGTCATAGGCCCCTTCGGGACGGCGGCCGGCCGCCAGATCCTCCAGCAACGCCTGTTCGGCCCGTTCGATCAGCCGCTCCGGGGCCGCGGGCAGGTAGGCGTAGAGCACGCCCAGGAGCTCGACGCTGGGATTGAACCTGAAGCCGTTCCAGCGGCTCGCCAGGTCCTCGTCCCAATCCCACCAGAAGGCGTGGGGCGCCAGATCGACGTCCGGACCGATGATCGGCCAGACGCCCCGATCCCAGTCGAACGCCGCCTCCAGCCACTGAAGACCCCGCTGAACCATCGGCTCGTCCGCCTGCGCGCCGGCGCCGCGGAGCGCCTGGAAGGCGACGCTGGTCGCGATGGCGCTCGAGGCCGGCGTGGAAAGGTCCGGCTCCAGCCCATGGCCGAAGCCGCCGTCCGCATTCTGGAACGGCCCCAGCGCCACGACCACCGCCTCGGTCCCGCCCTGTCCGAGCCGATGGCGCAGCAGGGCGACGTCCAGCGGGCGCGCCTTCGCCTCGACATAGGCGCAACCGCGCTCAAATGCGCTCCTTGCGGCTTCCCCGGCCATGATGCTCTCCGTAAGGCCTGAACAAAAAGGGAACATTGTCCGGGCTGCGGCCCGATTTCAAGCGGGCTCGGCCGGCCTTACGCCGATTTAACTACGCAAGCGCGGGCGAGGGCGCTCTACTGCGGCGTCGTCGATCGAGGAGGGCGGAGCATGAGCGCCGCGGAGTCGGTCCATCCCGTGCTGGCGGGGCCTGTCCCGCCTGAAAAGCCGCTGTCGGTGCTGGAGACCCTGCGGGTTCTGCCGCGCAACCAGTTCGCGATCTTCCCCAAGGCGGCCTACGAGCAGCCGATCTACGAGATGCGCGGCGCGTTCGGCCACGTCTTCCTGATCCACGATCCGGAGGGGATCCGCCATGTCCTCCTGGACAACGTCTCGAACTACCCCAAGGCCGAGAACGAGCGCCGGGCGCTGGGTGCGCTGCTGGGCGACGGCATACTGATCAGCGAAGGCGAGACCTGGCGCGCGCACCGCCGCGCCATGGCGCCGGCCTTCGACCCGCGCAGCATCCAGTCCTATGTGCCGGTGATGGCCGACGCGGCCCAGCGCTTCCTTCAGGGCTGGGATCGGCGCGCGCCGGGCGAGGTGGTCGACGTCGCGGCCGAGATGACCGACGTCACCCTGGCCATCATCGCCCGCGCCATCTTCTCGACCGACAGCGACGGCGTGGCGGCGGTGATCGAGGCGACCTTCCGCCGGGCGCTGCAGCTGTTGAACTTCAACATGGCCGACGCCCTGCCGGTGATCCGCCACCTGCGCTTCCGGGCCCGCGAACGCGCGTTGCGCGCCAATTCGGCCGAGTTCGACGCCTGGATCTATCGGTTCATCGACGAGCGGGCGAAGAACCCGGGCGAGGGGCCCAAGGACCTCCTGGGGCGGCTGGTGGCGGCCCGCGACGAACAGACCGGCGTCGGCCTGACGCCGAAGGAACTGCGCGACGAGGTGGTCACAATCTTCATCGCCGGCCATGAGACCACCGCGGTGGCCATGACCTGGGTCTGGTACCTGCTCTCCCAGCATCCCGAGCAGGAGGCGCGGCTGCACGCCGAACTGGACCGGGTCCTGGGCGGCCGCGCGCCCACCTTCGCCGACATTCCGAACCTGCCCTACACGCGGATGGTGATCGAGGAATCCATGCGGCTCTATCCGCCGGCGCCGGGCATCTCGATCCGCGCGCCGCTGGAGGACGACGTCGTCTGCGGCGTCAAGGTGCCCAGGACGGCGGGTGTCGCGATCCTGCCCTGGGTGCTGCACCGCCACCGCGCCCTCTGGGACGATCCCGACCGGTTCGATCCCGAGCGCTTTTCGCCCGAACGCAGCGCGGCGCGGCCGAGGTTCGCCTACCTGCCGTTCGGCGGCGGCCCCAGGATCTGCATCGGCATGCAGTTGGCGATGACCGAGAGCGTCGTCCTCCTGGCGACCATCGCGCAGCGCTACAGCCTGAGGCTCGCGCCCGGCCATGTCGTCGACCTGCAGCCGCGGGTCACGCTGAAGGCGCGCCACGGCATGAACATGGTGCTTCGGCCGCGCGCGGCGGGGCGGGCCGCCGCCTGAGCCCTGGCGGCTCAGGCGACCGCGGCGGCGATCCGCTCGCTCTCGGCCCACAGGCGCGCGGCCGCAGCGTCGTCCTGGCCCTCCGGGCTCGGCGCGACCGGCCGGCGGCTTGAGAAGTAGAGTCCCGTCCGGCTCGCGACCTCCGGCGACGAGGCGAGATAGACGATGGTCTCCGCGCCCTTTTCCGGCGACAGGGCGAAGAGCTTGGCCAGCGGCATGATCGTCTGGACCAGGCCGCCGGATGCGTCGCCGAAGCGGGTGGCGACGAAGCCGGGGTGCAGGCAGTTGGCCGTGACCTTGGTCCCGTCCAGCCGCCGGGCCAGTTCGCGGGTGAAGAGGATGTTGGCCAGCTTGGAGCGGCCATAGGCCGCGAAGCCGCTGAAGCCCTTGGTCATCTGCAGGTCGTCGAAGTCCAGCTTGGCGCCGACGTGCGCGCGCGAGGCGGTGCTGACGATCCGCGCGGGCGCCGAGGTGATCAGCCGGTGGAGCAGGCCCTGGGTCAGGACGAAATAGGCCATGTGATTGACCGCGAAGGTCATCTCCAGGCCGTCCGGCGACAGGGCGCGGCTGTTGAACAGGGCGCCGGCGTTGTTGACCAGCACGTCGATCCGCGGTTCGGCCACGGCGATCTCGGCCGCGACCCGGCGGGTCTCGGCGATGCTCGAAAGGTCAGCATAGTGGGCGGCGTGGGCGACGCCGGGGCCCGCCTGGCGAAGCCGGGCCAGCGTCGGCTCCGCCCGCGCCGGGCTGCGCGCCACCAGCACGATCCGCGCGCCCATGCCCGCAAGCTGTTCGGCGGCCACCTGTCCGATGCCGGACGTGCCCCCCGTGATCACCACGACCTTGTCCCGCATCCTCGCCCCCTCCCGCCGTCCGCCGTCAGCTCGCCGGCGGCTCGACCGGTTTCAGATGGAAATGCCCGTGCAGTCCGGCGACCGGCTTGCCGCGCGCCTCCTGCCAGGCCTCGACATGCACGTTGGCCACGCGCCGGCCGATCCGCTTGATCTCGGCGCGGGCGAAGGTGGTGACCGGCCGGCCGGACCGCAGGTACTCCACCGTCACGTCGATCGGTCGCGCCTGGCGCGCCAGGCCCACGCTGATCGACAGCTGGGCCAGGGCGGTCATCTCCATGAAGGCCCCGACCACGCCGCCGTGCAGCGCCGGCAGGTTGATGTTGCCGATCAGCCGCTCGGCATAGGGCATGATCAGGGTCATCTCGTCGCCCGCCAGTTCCGCCCGCACGCCCAGGAACTGGGCGTAGGGGATGCGCGCGAGCATGGCGTTCAGCCGTTCGCCCACATCCTCGACCGGCAGCCCGTTCATCGCCCCGCCTCCGGGCCTTGGCCGGGACGGGCCATGGGCGCTTCGCCGGTGCCCAGCATGAAGGCCGCCTGGGCCGTGGCGACCGGATCGTCCGCAGTGCGGTCGTAGGCCACCGCGCGGACGAAACCGATCGAATGGGTCAGCTTGTAGCAGTGCGCGCGGGCGAAGATGTCCAGGCCGGGCTCGGCCGGGCGCATGTAGTCGATGCGCAGGTCCAAGGTCGCGATCCCGGTCGGATAGCCGAGCGCGGCGAACACCGCCTGGCCGCTCGCATGGTCGAGCAGCGCGGTGACCACCCCGCCCGCGATCACGCCCGTGTCCGGGTCGCCGACCATCTCTGGCAGGTAGGGCGCCTTCAGCGTCGCGGTGGCGGTCTCCATCGCGACCGTCTCGAATTGCAGGGCGCGGCCGAGCGGCGATCCGTCGATCACCTTCACCGGGAACTCTGTTGGGGGCGCAGGCGTCTCGCTCATGCCTCTCCTATAGCGAGGCGCGCGAAGCGCCACCACCGGCAGACGCTAGAAGATCACCTTCTCCTCGCCCCACCACAGGGGCGAGCGGGCGAGGTCGATGAATTTGCGCTCGTCCTCCAGCAGCCGCCGTCCGGCCGCGACGGCCGCCGGGTCCGAACCGGTCGCGGCCATGTCCTCCAGGCTGTCCCACCAGAGCTGGGCGACCCCGTCATAGCCCTCGGGCGCGCCACGGCTGGCGCGCAGCGGCTCGGAGATCTCCGCTGGCAGGCTGTGCAGCTGGACATAGCGGCGGATGCGCAGCACCTCGCGCACGCTGGCGACCAGGGGAGCGTGGTGGTCGAACCAATAGGCCTGGAAGCTTTCGCGGGTGAACTCGGGCCGCCGCACCAGGGCGAAGGTCAGCTTGATCATGGTGTCTTCGTCGCTCCGCCTGCCGTCGGGTGAGCGTAGCCCCGCCGCTTCGCGCGCGATACGGATGGGTCAAACACGAGGGGAGGAAACGCATGGCCAGACTTGAGGGCAGGGTGGCGATCGTCACGGGCGCGGCGTCCGGGATCGGTCGGGCGAGCGCGGAGCTGTTCGCCGCCGAAGGCGCGCGGGTGCTGGCGGTGGACCGTCCCGGCGCGGACCTCGCCTTCGAGCATGAGGCGATCGAGGGGCTGGCCTGCGCGTCTCCCTGGCGGACGCGCCCGCCACGATCGTCGAGCGCGCGCTGGCGGCGTTCGGACGGCTGGACATCCTCTACAACAACGCCGGCGTCGCCGCCTCGGTGCTGGCGGCCGACATGACCGACGAGCAGTGGGACCGGGTGGTCGACATCGACCTGAAGGCGGTGTTCCGGCTCAGCCGCCAGGCCATTCCCCACCTGATCCGCTCGCCCGCCGGGCGGATCATCTCGACCGCCAGCGTCATGGCGCTGGGAACCGACTACGGCCTGGCCGCCTACTGCGCCGCCAAGGCCGGGGTGCTGGGCCTGACCCGCAGCCTGGCGCTGGAACTCGGCAAGCACGCGGTGACCGTCAACGCCGTCCTGCCCGGCGCCATCCTCACCGGCATGACGCGGGTGAGCTTCGAGACCCCGAGCAACGCCGAGGCCTGGGCCAGGAAGTCGGTCCTGCGCCGGCTGGGCCAACCGATCGACGTGGCGCGGGTGGCCCTGTTCCTGGCTTGCGACGACGCCGGCTTCGTCACCGGCCAGGCCATCGCGGCGGACGGCGGCCTGATGCTGCGGATCTGAGATTCAGCGTTCATGGAGTTGGAAAGATGAGCGAACTCGACTTCTCCGGGCGCGTGGTCCTGGTCGTCGGCGGCTCCAGCGGCATCGGTAATGGCATCGCCCAGGCCTTCCGGGCCAAGGGCGCCGAGACCCACGTCTGGGGCACGCGCGCCAGGGCCGAGGACTACCGGCCGGAGGAAGGCTGCGACCTGACCGGCCTGGCCTACGCCCAGGTCGACGTCGGCGACCCGGATGCGGTTGAGGCCGCAAAACCGCCCTTCGACCGGCTGGACGTGCTGGTGCTGTCCCAGGGCACGGTGATCTACAAGCGCGGCGAGTTCAAAATGGACGGCTTCCAGAAGGTGGTCGACGTCAACCTGAACAGCCTGATGGCCTGCGCCATCAAGTTCCACGACATGCTGGCCGCCGCAAAGGGTTCCCTGATCACCGTCAGCTCGACCTCGGCCTACCACGCCACGCGCGGCAATCCGGCCTATGCGGCGTCCAAGGCGGGCGTCGTGGGTCTGACCCGCACCCTGGGCCAGGCCTGGGCGGAGGACGGCGTCCGGGTCAATGGGATCGCGCCGGGCCTGGTGGACACCAAGCTGACCAAGGTCACCACCGAACATCCCGACCGCCTGGCCGCCAGCCTGGCCTCGATCCCGCTGCGCCGGCTGGGCCAGCCGGGCGACATGGCCGGCGCGGCCCTGTTCCTGGCCTCGCCCCTGGCGGCCTATGTGGTCGGCCAGACCCTCATCGTGGACGGCGGCCTGACGCTGCGGTGACGCTCAGCGCGTGGCGAAAGTCACCGGCAGGGACTTGATCCCGTTGATGAAGTTCGAGCGCAGCCGGCGCGGCGGCCCCGCGGGTCGCAGGTCCGGCAGGCGGGCGAACAGCTCCTCGTAGGCGACGCGCAGCTGCAGTTCGGCCAGCCGCTGGCCAAGGCAGACGTGCTCGCCGAAGCCGAAGCCCAGATGTTTGGCCGCACCCGGGCGAGTGGTGCGCGCGATGTCGAACCGGTGCGGATCGTCGAACGCGCGCTCGTCGCGGTTGGCCGAGGCGTACCACATGACCACCTTGTCGCCCTTGCGGATCGGCTGGCCGCCGATCTCGACGTCGCGGGTGGCGGTGCGGCGCATGTGCAGCACCGGGCTGATATAGCGGACGATCTCCTGGGCCAGGTGGGGCAGGAGGGCCTTTTCGCCCATGGCCTTCTCGCGCTGCTCGGGGTTCTCGTCGAGTGCGATCAGCCCGCCTGTGATCGAGTTGCGCGTGGTCTCGTTGCCGGCCACCACCAGCAGGATGAAGGTCGAGAGGTAGCGCGGGATGCTCATCTCGGTCCCGTCCTGCGCCGCCTTGACCAGCATGGAGATCAGGTCCCCGCCGGGCTGCTCGGCCCGGGCCTGCCACAGGCCCATGGAGTACATCGCCATCTGGCCGATCGACTGCTCCATGTATTCGGGGCTGGAGCGGCATTCCGGATCGTCCTCGCCGACCACCGCGTTGGACCATTCGAACAGCTTGTCGCCGTCGCTTTCCGGCACGCCGAACAGTTCCGCCAGGGTCTGGATCGCGTAGGGGGCGGAGAAGCTGGAGACGAAATCGATCGGTTCGCCGGCGGCGCGCGCCTTCTCGATCATCGCCTCGATCAGGTTGACCGCCCGCCGGCGGACGCCGGCCTCCATGTCGCGCAGCCGCGGCGGGGTGAAGCCGCCCATGACCATGCGCCGGTAGTCGACGTGGGTGGGCGGGTCCATCGAGATCATTGAGGCTTCGATCTCGCTGTCGGAGAACTCGTTCTCGTTGAAGATGCGGTGGCCGCCGTTGGCCCTGGCCGAGGAGAAGGTCGCCGGATCGCTCGAGGCGGCCATCACGTCCGCGTGCCGGGTCAGCGCCCAGAAGCCCGCGCCGTCGGTCTCCGGGTTCCAGTAGACGGGATTGTTGGCCCTCAGCCAGGCGAAGGTCTCGTGCGGGACGCCCGGCTGGTAGAGGTCCGGATCCTTCAGGTCGATGGGCCTGAGCTCGTCATGAGCCTGGACGGTCATCGGGGCTTCCTCGGCTGTTCTCATTTTGCCGGGAAGCCTACGCCTGCCTCCGAGGGGCGCCAATCGGCGCCCTCGCGTCAACCCGTCAGGGCCAGGGCGCCAGGAACAGGCCGATCACCCCCACGATCAGGACGTTCTTGACCACATAATAGAGGGTGCGGTTGCGCGCCTTCAGGCCCTTGCCCGAGGCGATGATCCCCGACAGGCGGCTGTAAAGGCGGTTGATCGCGCCCACATGTTCGCCGGCCTCGTTCTGGGTGGCGGTGGCCTTCATCACGTGGTGGATCATCCAATGGTTCAGCGGCGCGATCAGCCCCGCGACGGGACGCTCGACGTCGCAGAACAGGATCAGCCGCGTGGTGTCGGTCCCGTTGAAGGCCTCGTGCACATAGGTCTCGTCGAACACCATCGCCTGGCCGTCGCGCCAGCTCTTGCGCACCCCGTCGACCTCGATCCAGCACGCGTCGTCGTTGGGCGTGCGCAGGCCCAGGTGATAGCGCAGGCTTCCGGCGAACGGGTCGCGGTGCTTGCCCAGCTTGCCACCGGGCGGCAATGTCGCGAACATCGCCCCATGCACCCTGGGAATGGCGTTCAGGATCGCCGTGCTCCTCGGGCACAGGCTCTGCGCCGACGGCAGGCTGTTGTCGTACCACTTCAGGTAAAACCGCCTCCAGCCCCGCTTGAAGAAGGTGTGGAAGCCGATGTCGTTGTCGCCGGTCGAGGTGGTGATCTTGGCTTCGTCGATCAGCCGCAGGCCTTCCTCGCGGAACACCTCCCAGTTGTCGGTGATCACCTTCATTTCTGGGAAGTCGGCCGGGTCCAGGAACGGTCGGTTCGGCGTGCGGGAAAAGAGGTAGAGCAGCGCGTTGATCGGCGCGGTGAAGGTCGAGTGGTCGGTGATCTGCCGGGCGAACTTCAGCCGCACGCGGCCGCGGAAGTGGACGTAGCTCGCCGACAACACCAGCAGCAACAGCACCACGCGCGGAGGCTGCAGCAGATAGACCAAGACTGGTTGCATCACGTGATCCGCCAAGGCCGGCTCGCCCCCGCCGCCGGCCGCATCCGAAAATCGAGGCGGACCATAGCGGCTGATCCGCCGCCGTGGAAGGCGCAGGGCTCAGGCTGCGTCGATGGCGATCGGCCCTGTGCGCTCGTCGCCGCGCGCCGTCCAGCGGCCGATGACGTCCAGCAATTGCGCGGGATTGATCGGCTTGCCCAGGTGGTCGTTCATGCCCGCTTCCAGGCAGCGGGCGATCTGGTCCGGCAGCACGTTGGCCGTCATGGCGATGATCGGCGCGTCGGTCAGGCCTTCGGCCCGGATGCGCCGCGTGGCGGTCAGGCCGTCCATCACCGGCATCTGCACGTCCATCAGGACCAGGTCGTAGGCCGCGTGGCTGACGGCGGCCAGGGCCTCGGCGCCGTCTGCCGCGGTGTCGATCTCGATGTCGAAGGGCGCCAGCAGGGCCAGGACCAGTTCGCGATTGACGGCGACGTCCTCGACCAGCAGCAGCTTGAGCGGTCGGTCCGGCGCGGCCGTTCCGACTTCGCCCGGCATGGCCAGGGCGGCCGGCTCGGCGCGGGGCAGTTCGATCTCGAACCAGAAGGTCGAGCCCTGGCCCTCGGCGCTCGCGACGCCGATCCGCCCGCCCATCAGCTCGACGAGGCGCTTGGATATGGCCAGACCCAGGCCGGTGCCGCCGAACCGGCGCGAGACCGAGGCGTCGGCCTGGGCGAAACGGTCGAACACCTGCTCGAGCCGGTCGGCGGGCACGCCCACGCCGGTGTCCTCGACCTCGATGCGCAGGCGCCGGGCCTCGTCGTCGCCGGACACCACGGTGCGGACCTCGATCCCGCCCTCGCCGGTGAACTTCAGGGCGTTGGACAGCAGGTTGAGCAGCACCTGGCGGATGCGCCGGCCATCGCCCAGCAGAGTCTCGTCAGCGCCGAGGCTGGACAGGCGCAGGGACAGTCCCTTGGCCTGCGCCTGGGCTTCGACCATCGCGGCGGCCGAAGCGGCCAGGGCCGCCGGAGCGAAGGGCTCGGGATCGAGTTCGAACGCGCCCGCGTCGATCTTGGAAAGGTCCAGCACGCCGTTGACCAGGTCGAGCAGGTTGGCGCTCGCCTCGTTGATCAGGCCGGCGTAGCGCATATCCTGGCCGCCCAGGGCGGGTGAGGCCTTGAGCAGGCCCGAGAAGCCGATGATGGCGTTCAGCGGCGTGCGCAGTTCGTGGGTCATGTTGGCCAGGAACTCGGCCTTGGCGGCCGCGGCGGCTTCCGCCCGAAGGCGGGCCTCCACCAGTTCGGACTCCATCGCCTTGCGGGCGTTGACCACCCGCGAGACCGAGACCACCTCGTCGGAGCCGTCCGCTCCGGCGCCCGGCGCCAGGGTGAAGCAGGTCTCGGCCCAGCTGATCGCGCCGTCCTTGCGGATCACCCGGTAGTCGATGGTGCGCTGGTTGTCCGCGGGCGTCAGCGCGGCGATCGTGTCGATCACGAGCGCGCGGTCCTCGGGGTAGAGATAGGTGTAGCTGGGCATGCGCATCAGCGCCTCGACGTCATAGCCGAGCGCCTGCTCGATCGAGGGCGAGATGTAGCGCCTCGCGCCGTCGACCCCGGACAGGGCGATGACGTCGGTCACGTTGTCCGCGAGCAATCGGTAGAGCGCCTCGCTGCGCTGCAGGCGGTCCTGCACCGCGGCGTACCGTCGGCGCGCGGCGATGGTCTGGCTCGCGCCGCCGGCGATGAACACCACCGCCATCAGCAGGGTCGGCCAGACCAGGGCGATCGGCGCGCCGCGCCAGGGGGTTGGGAACAGGGTGACCACCAGCATCACCACCGCCGGCATGGCGCCGCCGACGATGAAGCCCATGGGCGTCTGGTAGGCGAAGGACTGGGCGAAGCTGATGATGCTGAGCCAGATGATCACCCCGCACAGCGCGCCCTGAGGCGTGCCCGTGCGCCACAGTAGCCAGCCCATCAGGACCCAGCCGGTGGTCTCTGTCGAGATGTTGACCAGGTGGTTGAGGCGCTGGCCGACGCTGATCGGCAGGCCCAGGAACTGCGGCCGGGTCGCGAACCAGGCCCAGACCTCGCAGGCCATCAGGATGGCGGTCCAGGCGGCGGCCGCCGGCCATCCGATCATGAAGTGGGCGATGAAGCCGATGCCCATGGTGATGGGCACGCGCGCCCGCGCCCCGAGGTGGGCGGAGGCGGCCAGTTCGTCCAGTCGTTCGTCGATCAGCGCGGGCACGCGTCCTGGCCGTGACAATTGCGATGCCGCCATTGCGCCACAGCCGTCTGAAGTCGGCGTTAAAGCCGGCCAGGAGCGATTTCAGCCTTCGGCGGCGGCCCGGACGTAGGCGCCGCCATGGGCCGGCAGGTCCAGGCGTGCGCCCGAAAGGCTGGCCGACAGGCCGGTGTCGAGCACCGCGCCGCCGTCCAGCGCCGGATGGCTGAACGTGGTCGCTTTGGGGGCCAGATTGATGACGCAGAGCACCCGCTCGTCGCCGCGCGTGCGCAGGAGCGCCAGCACCGACGGCGGCGCCTCAAGCGTCTCGACCTCGCCGACGCGCAGGGCCGGGTGGGCCTTGCGCAGGGCGATCAGCCGCCGGGTCACGGCCAGGTGGGAGCCCGGGTCGCACTCCTGGACCGAGGGCGCGAGGCCCGGGTGGGCCGGGTCGATCGGCAGCCAGGTCTGGTTGGCGCGGGTGAAGCCGGCCATCGGCTCGACGTCGGACCAGGGCATGGGCGTGCGTGCGCCATCGCGGCCGGCGCCGCCGACGTAGGCGCGCATGGCGAACGGGTCCTTCAGCTGTTCGAACGGGACGTGCGCCTGGGGCAGGCCCAGCTCGTCGCCCTGATAGACGAAGATGGTGCCCCTGAGCGCGAACAGGGCCGCCAGATACCCACTGACCTGGGCCGCCGTCGGGACCTCGCCGCCGAAGCGTGTCGGGAAACGCGGCACGTCGTGATTGCCCAGCGACCACGATGGCCAGCCGTAGGCGCCCTTCCAGGCCTCGATCGCAGAGACGAACAGCGAGGGCGTCGCGTGGCGCGCGTCCAGCAGGTGGAAACTGTAGGCCGTGTGCAGGCGGTCCGGCCCGTCGGTGTATTCCCGCTGGCGCGCCAGCGGATCGTCGTCGCCGATCTCGCCAACCATCATCTTGTCCGGATAGCGGTCCGTCAGCCTGCGCAGGTCGCCGATGAAGTCCAGGGTCTCCGGCTGCGACTTGTCGTGGACGTGCCACTGGAACAGGTAGGTGCGCGGCGGCGTGCGCGAGAACTCGGCGTGCGGATTGTCCCGCAGCTGGGCATCGTGGAAATAGTAGTTGGCGACGTCCAGGCGGAAGCCGTCGACGCCCCGGTCGAGCCAGAAGGCGGCGACCTGCAGCAGCGCCTCGCGCACCTCCGGGTTATGGAAGTTCAGGTCCGGCTGCTCGGCCAGGAAGTTGTGCAGGTAGTACCGCCGCCGCCGCGGGTGCCAGGTCCACGCCGGTCCGCCGAAATTGCCCTGCCAGTTGTTCGGCGGCGTGCCGTCCGGCTTGGCTTTGGCCCAGACGTACCAGTCCGCCTTTGGATTGTCGGCCGAGCCGGCGGCTTCCATGAACCAGGGATGTTCGTTCGAGGTGTGCGAATAGACCTGGTCGATGATCACCTTCAGGCCGAGATCGTGGGCGCGCTTCAGCAGGGCGTCGAAATCCGCCAGGGTCCCGAACGTCGGGTCGACGTCGCAGTAGTCCGAGACGTCGTAGCCGAAATCCTTCATCGGTGAACGGAAGAAGGGTGAGAGCCAGACACCGTCCACGCCCAGGCTGGCGACGTAGTCCAGCTTGGCTGTGATCCCCTTCAGGTCCCCGGTCCCGTCGTCGTCTGAGTCGAAAAAGCTGCGCGGATAGATCTGGTAGATCACCGCCCCGCGCCACCACGGCTCATCCGTCATCCAGGGCCTCCTCAGGCTCGTCACGTGCCCGCGTCGCGGGGACGAGGTGACTATACCGGCGGCTGTGGCGATGTCGCGGCCGTTCGGCGATTGACTCTATGTAAGTTTAAACTTACGGTAAGCCATGAGTTACATAGATAAGGCCTTTGCGGCCCTGGCCGATCCGACGCGCAGGCGGGTGATGGAGCGTCTCGCGTCCGGCCCGAAGGCTGTGGGCGAGATCGCGGCGGGATTCCCAGTCAGCCGGCCGGCCATCTCGCAGCACCTGAAGGTTCTCAGGGAGGCGGGCCTGGTGGCCGACCGGGCCGAAGGGACCCGCCGGGTCTACAGCATCGACCCCGAGGGCCTTGGGCCGTTGCGCGCGTGGCTGGATCGGTTCTGGGGCGTCGCGCTGGACGCCTTCCAGGCCGAGGTGGAAGGGGATCGGGAGGAGGACGAGCCATGAGCACGACGACGATCAAACCGGCGCCGGTGCGGCGCACCCTGGTGGTCAGGGCCAGCCCAGAGCGCGCCTTCGAAGTGTTCACCGCCGGCTTCGGCCGTTGGTGGCCGGCCAGCCACTCGGTCAGCGCCTCGGGCCTCAAGACCGCGGTGATCGAGCCCCATGCCGGCGGGCGTTGGTACGAGATCGGCCAGGACGGGACCGAGACCCAGTGGGGCAGGGTGCTGACCTGGGAGCCGCCCTCGCGCCTGGTGCTCGCCTGGCAGATCAGCGCCGAATACCGGTTCGATCCGGACCTCGTCACCGAGGTCGAGGTGCGCTTTACGCCCGAGAGCGCAGGCGCCACCCGCGTCGATTTCGAACATCGCCACCTCGAGCGGCTGGGCGAGCGCGCCGAGGCGCTGCGCGCGCAGTTCGAGTCCCCGAACGGCTGGGGCATGCTGCTCGGCCTGTTCGCCAAGGTCGCCGAAGCCTGAACCCGCCAACCCACGCCCAGCCAAGGAGAGGTCCATGACCGAAGTCGTCGTGCACGGCGTTCCCGGCAGTCCCTATGTCCGCAGCGTGCTTCTGGCCCTGAACGAAAAGGGCGCGCCGCACCGTCTGGCGCCGATGGGCCTGGGCCAGAACCGCACGCCCGCGCACCTGGCCCGGCACCCGTTCGGCCGCATCCCGGTGATCGACCACGGGGATTTCCAGCTCTACGAGACCCAGGCGATCATCCGCTACGTCGATGCGGTCTTCCCGGGACCGTCGCTGCGGCCGGCCGATCCGCTCACCGCCGCCCGCGCGGACCAGATCACCGGCGTCGTCGACTGCTATCTGTTCCCGAAGGTCAGCGCGATCATCGGCTTCCATCGGCTGATCGCGCCCCGGCTGCTGGGGTGGGCGCCGGACGAGGCGGCGATCGCCGCGGCCGTACCCGACGCGCGCATCACGTTCGAGGCGCTGAACCGGCTGATCGGCGACAATCCCTTCATGGTCGGCGAGGCGATTTCGATCGCCGACCTGATGGTCGTTCCCCACATCGACTTCCTGGCCGTCACGCCGGAGGGCTCCGAACTCCTCGAGGGCACGCCGCTGCTGGCCTGGCTGGAGCGGATGCGCGCCCGACCGAGCCTGGTCGCCACCACGCCCGAAAGGCTTGGAATGGCGGCCTGACGGGGCCCCTCCAAACCGCGACGGGTCAGCCGGCCAGGTGGCCGGACAGCTTGAGTTGCTGGAGCAGCATGATGGTCTTGGCGTCGATGATTTCGCCTCGCGCGATCATCGCCAGGGCGTCGGCGAAGGGGGTTTCGACCACTTCGATGTCCTCGCCCTCGTGGGGATGGCCGCCGCCGTCCGAGATCCTATCGGCGGGCGAGTAGGGCGCGAGGAAGAAGACCACCTGCTCGGTGAGGGCGCCGGGACTCATGAAGGCTTCGAACAGGCGCTCGAGCGGCCCCAGCCGATAGCCCAGCTCCTCCTCCGCCTCGCGGCGCGCGCAGGTTTCCGCGTCGTCTCCGTCCAGCTTGCCGGCGCAGGCCTCGAGCAGGAAGCCGCTCCGGCCGGCCAGGTGCGGCGGCAGGCGGAACTGGCGCGCGAGCAGCACCACGCCGCGCGCCGCGTCGTAGGGCAGGACCGCCGCCGCATCGCCCGAGTCGAAGATCAGCCGGTCCAGAATGTCATGGCCGCCATCGCGGCGACGGTAGTCGAACCTGACGCTCTTGAGCGACGCCCAGCCGTCGTACAGGCTCTCGACGGCCTGGATGTGGATCGGCGTATCGTCGGTCATCGGCGGCATGTCCCCTGCGCGACCGCTGCCTAGTGCGCGCCGGTCGAAAGGGGAAGCCGGTTTCGGGGGGCGCGGGCCGGACGCTAGCCGGGGCCCGTTCCGACGGCAGGCTCGGCCGACTTCGTCCGCCGCGGCGCCAGCGGCAGGCGCACGATGGCGGTCAGGCCGCTTGCGGCCGACTTCAGCGTCACGTCCCCGCCGTGCGCCCGGGCGATGGAGCGGGCGACCGCCAGGCCCAGGCCCATCCCGCCGGTCTCGCGGTTGCGCGACGGCTCGGCGCGATAGAAGGGCTCGAAGACCCGTTCCAGCTCGCGGCTCGGCAGGCCCGGGCCGGCGTCGGCCACCTCGACCACCGCCGCGCCGTCCTCGACCTTCAGCCGGACATCGGCGCAGCCGCCATATTTGATCGCGTTTTCGATCACGTTGGCGAACAGCCGCTTGAGGGCCAGGTCGTCGGCCTCAACCACTACCGGATCGCCGGCCCTCAGGTCCGCCCGACCACCGGCGGCCACCGCATCGTCGACCGCCGTCTCTAGCACCGACAGCAGGTCCAGTTCGGTGCGCTCGCGGGTCTGGGTGGCGTTGCGCATGAAGGCGAGCACGGCGGTGATCATCGCCTCCATCTGATCGAGGTCCGAGCCCACCGAGGCGCGCAATTCGTCCGAGGCTGCCTCCATCTTGAAGCGGACCCGCGCCAGCGGTGTTCGCAGGTCGTGCGAGATCGCCGAGATCATCGAGGTGCGGTCCTTGATGTAGCGCTGCAGCCGCGTCTGCATGGTGTTGAAGGCGTGCGCGGCGATCCCGATCTCGGCGGGGCCGCTCAAGGCCAGGGGTGGCGCGTTGGGGTCGCGGCCCAGTCGGTCGGCCGCCAGGGCGAAGGCGCCGATGGGCGCCACCAGCCGGCGCGCGAAGACATAGCCTACCGGCGCGAGCACGAGGAGACAGGCGAGGAACCAGAGGCCGACGCGCTTCTGCCAGGTGGTCGGGAAGGGCGCCGGCGCCGGCCGGACCACCGCCCAGTCGCCGGAAGGCTGTTGCAGGGTCGCGGTGAAGTCCCACCATACGTAGCGATGGCTGTCGCCGAAGGGGTCCAGCCAGCCGCCGTCGCGCCAGGCCCGGCCGGGTGGCGAGTCGCCTGGGCCAGTTCCCTGCCTGGCGGCGCCGCCAGGGTCCGGTCCGTCAGGCCTGGGCCCCCCCGGTGGCGCGCCCTCCGGGGCGGGGCCGCCGGCGCCGTCGAAGGCCCGCGGCCGGTGCGGCTCGAACGGCGGATCGCGGTGGCTGATGAACGGCAGGTCCCAGATCGGCGGTCCGGGCGGCGTCTCCTCGAACAGCACGCGTGTTTCCGGGACCCCGAGGAACTGGGCGAGTTCGGCTCGTCCGCTTTCGTTCTGGTCCGCATGCGCGTGCCCCAGTGAGGGCGCCTCGGCCTGAACCAGACGCTCGAGCGCGCGCCCGTCGCTGGCCCGGACCGTCTGGCCGTTGAGGGCGGTGGCGATGTCGCTCAGGCGGTAGACCGAGGGGGGAGGCGGGGGCACCAGCAGGGCGATCGCCAGGGTCAGCACCTGGCCGATGGCCACCACCGCCATCAGCAGGGCCACGACCTGGGCGGCGATCGGCGTACTCCAGGCCCTCCGCGGCCTTGCTTCCGTCATGCGCGGCTGACCGCGGCCCCGAACTTGTAGCCGGCGCCCCGGACCGTGCGGATCAGTTCCTGGGCCTGGCTGTCCGACAGCTTGCGGCGCAGCCGGCTGATCTGCACGTCTATGGCGCGGTCAAAGGTGTCCGGATCGTCGCTGTGGGTCTGGTCCAGCAACTCGTCGCGGCTCAGGACCTCGCCGGGCCGGTCCAGGAAGGCTGACAGCAGCGCATATTCACCGCGGGTCAGCATTACGGTGACGCCGTTCGGATCACGCAGCCGGTGATTGGTGGAATCCAGGACGTAGCCGGCGAAGCGGTAGCCTCCTCGCAGCCGTCCCGTCGCGCTGCGGCCGCCTTCGCGCCGGCGGTAGAGGGCGCGAACCCGCGCCAGCAGTTCGCGCGGGTTGCAGGGCTTGGGCAGGTAGTCGTCCGCCCCGACCTCCAGTCCGATGATCCGGTCAACGTCGTCGCCCAGCGCGCTCATCATCAGGATGGCTGGAGAACCGGCCGCCGATAGCCTGCGGCATACCGAGAGCCCGTCTTCGCCGGGCATCATCACGTCCAGAACGACGATATCGAACGGCTGGCGCGCCAGAGCCGCGTCCATCGCCGGCGCGTCCGAGACGGATTCGACTTCGCATCCGTTGGTGGAAAGATAATCCGTGATCTGCTGACGCAGGGCCGCGTCGTCGTCGACCACCAGGATGCTGGGACGGGTGTCCAGGGTCTCTGTTGAACTCATCTGGTGCGTTGTTCTGGGAGGTTGAGGCAGGCCCGGGAACGTCCCCGTGCGTCCTTCGGGTTTGAGCATCAAGTCTAGCGATCTCGTCGGCTGAAAGAATTGCTTTTGCGCAACGGCGGCGGGCGTCTGTTGCAACGTTTGGCACGAACGCCAATCGCGCGCCATCGTTCGCCGCGTCTTCGCGACGACAAGTCGCGCATGGCCGCACGTGCGGCGCTCTCGCACGCCCGAACAGCATTGCTGTTATTGCGTAGACCACAAAAATGTTTCCCATCCCGATAGATCAGTAATGGGGTAAATATAGCACGATCATTGCCTCTCTATTCTTGTTCGGGGCCGGGGCGGCCGCGCCAACGTCAGCCGCCAGATGGGGAATCTCCGTTCGCGAAGGAGAGACGCAATGCAAACATCAAACGTTTCAAGCACATCGGCCATGGCCGCGCTGCAGGCGCTGATCAGCGCGATGCAGTCCACCGCGACCAGCTCGGCAAATAGCGCCGACCAGAGTGGGCAAAATAGTCTGTCCACCAGTAGCCAGAGCGCGACCAGCCTGGCCAGCCCGTCGCCCCCGCTGCCGTCGGGCGGTCCGGCCGATCGCTTCGCCTCCAGCGCGCTGGCGTTCCTCACGTCGTTGCAAGAGGCTTCGTCTACGACGGACGCGAGCAGCGCTACGAGCAGCGCAACGAGCACCGGCACGGCCGCCGCAAGCGCGGCGGATACGTCCACCAGCATCGACCAGACGCTGACCCAGCTGATCGACGCCTTGCAACAGCTGACCCAGGCCCTAGACGGCGCTTCGAGCCAGACCCAGAGCAGTTCGGCCACCTCGCTGACCGGATCGGTCGGCGCGAGCGCCTTGACCACCACCACCGCTTCGGTTGGCGCGACGTCGCTTTCGACCAACTCCGCGCTGATCCAGGCGCTGGATGAGCTCGGCATGGCGCTCAGCCAGCTCGGCGGTCCAGGCGGGCATCCGCAGCCGCCATCGTCCGCCGATCAGACCACGACGTCGACCGCTGCGGCCAGCTGAGCTGGCCGTCGCCTCGCGATGGCGGCGCCGTCAAGGTTGGACTAGCCTCGCCAGGGTCAAGGATTCGGCCGCTTCGCCGGGTCCGACCCGTGGAGGTGGGCATGCTGAGACGCTCGCTTTGGGCCGTACCCGCCGCGCTTGCGTTGGCGGGGAGCGCCTGGGCTCGGCCGCGGCGACGGCCGAAGGACGCCGCGCCTGCGCCGGCGCCCGCGCCGCCGCCTCAGGCCGGGTCCGCCCTGCTGGGCGCCTGGACGCTGGTCTCGGCCGAGACGCTGCGGGAGAGCGGCCCGTCGACGCCGGCGTTCGGCGCGCGGATCAGTGGGCTCCTGGTCTATGACCGCAGCGGACAGATGTCGCTGCAGATCGCCGGCGAGCGGCCGTCGGTCGGCGACGTCGAGACCTATCAGGCGATGAGCGCGGAGGACCGCGTGGTCTTCCTCGACACATACTATGCCTACTTCGGCCTGTTCGAGGTGGACGAGGCCGCCCACGTCGTCACCCACCGCGTGCGCGGCTCGCTGCGGCCGAACGAATTGGGCGTGAACTACCGCCGCCAGTTTGGAATCGACGGCGACCGGCTGACGCTCGCCAGCCCGCCCGAGGCCCATGCCGGTGAAGTGCTCTCGAGCCGCCTCATCTTCGTGCGGGTCCATCCGCCAGCTTGACCGCGGCCCCGCCCAGGACGCACGAACAGGCTCTGCCGCCTCGTCGCGGCCAGGTCCCGGAGCGCAAGGCCGATGAGCGAATTTCCCGACGACATCTATACCGAGCCGGCCGAGGTCGATCCCGACACCCTCAGCAACCTCGGCCCGCTGCGCCCGCTGGCCGGGATCTGGGAAGGGATCAAGGGCCTGGACGTCAACCCCAAGCCCGAAGGGCCGGAGCGCCAGGCCTTCATCGAGCGGATGGAGTTGCAGCCGATCGATCCCCAGGCCAACGGCCCACAGCTGCTCTACGGCCTGCACTATGTGACCCGCATCGTGAAGCCGGGCGAGGTCGAGACCTACCACCACCAGACGGGCTACTGG
The DNA here is from genome assembly GCA_031291645.1 of Caulobacteraceae bacterium. Taxonomy (GTDB): domain Bacteria; phylum Pseudomonadota; class Alphaproteobacteria; order Caulobacterales; family Caulobacteraceae; genus Poindextera. The sequence goes on from JARLIQ010000077.1 coordinate 68,366, forward strand.
CTGTGGGAGCCGGCCACAGGGGTGATCATGCAGACCCTGGCGATCCCACGGGCCCAGGTCGCGCTCGCCGGAGGCCGCGCTGCGGCCGACGCGACCCAGTTCGAGGTTTCGGCGCGTCGGGGCGACACCGCCTTCGGTATCTGCTCGGGCCCGTTCCTGGAACACGCCTTCCGGACCGATTCCTACCGCATCGTGGTCACCGTCAATCCGGACGGCAGCTGGTCCTACGACGAGGTCACCGTGCTGGTGGTGCGCGGGCAGAGCGAGCCCTTCATGCACACCGACCGCAACACGCTGCGCCGCATCGGCGATCCGACGCCCAACCCCCTGATGCGCGGCTGATCGTCGTCCTGCGCCCCGGAATGGGCCGGCCTTGATCTGGATCAAGGCCGGACGGGCCTCGGATTGCTAGCCGGGGCGTTCAGTACGGATGCGCATGAAGACCTACACTCTGTATTTGAAGAACGGCGACGAGCCGCCGTCCGCTTTCGAGCCCGCGCTTTGCCGCACGGACGCGGAAGCGTTGGGTGTTGCGCGCTCCGTGCTTGAGCGGCGTCCGGAATTCGACACGGTCGAGGTCTGTTTCGGGGAAACCCTGCTGTTCAGCGTGGCCCGGCCCTGAAGGCCGCGCGGTGAGCCGATCGGCTGTCCGTCCCCTAACTAGCGACGCAGGGCCGGGTTGGACTGGCGAGCGCGGGTGCGCACGGTGAAGACGCTGTCGCCGGAGAGGACGCCGCCGCGGGCGAACAGCCGGCCGTGCTCCCAGTTGGACAGGCCCAGTTCAGGCCGGTTGAAGGCGTACTGGCCATCGACCCAGCGGGTGAATCCGTCGCCGACGAAGGGCGCGTTCACCCCCTCGAAGAACCTCTGGTGAGCCGCCGGGTCTTCGGCGATCAGCGACGCGTCGAACTGGGGGCTGTAGCGGTTGAACAGGGCGACCGCCTCGTCGACGCCGTCCACGATCTTGAGGCTGACCTCCGGGGTTTCCTCCCACTCCCATTCACGGCCGAGCGCGTCCAGGGGCAGGGTTTCGACCAGCGGCTCCTCGCGGTCGCCCTCGGCGCGGCGCACGCGCACCTCCGCCTCGAGCCAGTCGGCGGGCAGGGCGGCCTCGTCGCCTTCGACCACGTGGAGCTTGCAATTGTGACCCCGCCGCTCGCCCGCGCGGCGCAGCGCCTGGAGGAACAGCGGAACCAGCTCGCCGGCCCGTTCGCGCACGACGCAGCAGACGTTCAGGGTGTTGCAGACCTTGCGGTCCAGCGAATGTTCGACCACCGCGGCGAAGCGGGCCGCGTCGGCGCTGGCGTCGGCGACGATCCAGGCGCCGCCGGTCCCGTGCAGGCTGACCGGCAGGCCGCTCTGGCGCGCCACGGCGCCGAGCTGGGCCACCGCCGGTCCCGACCCGCGCGCCACCGCCAGAGCCAGGCGCCGGTCGCCGAACAGGGCCCAGCCGGCCGCGTGGTCGGCCTGGTCCAGCAGGCAGGCCGCGCCTTCGGGCAGGCCGGCCTCGGCGATCGCCGGATCCAGCGCGTGGCGGACGATCGCCTGTGCGGTCCCCAGCGCGTCGCTGCCAATGCGGAACACCACCGTATTGCCGCCGCGCAGGACGCCGGTGGCGTCGGCGAAGACGTTGGGACGGCCCTCGAACACGAAGCCGACGACGCCGAGCGGCGCCACCACCTGCTCGACGCTCCAACCCGGGTAATTCTGGCGCTCCAGCACCCGGCCGCGGCCGCCCTCCGAGTCGCGCCAGCCGCGCAGGCCCGCGACCATGTCGCGCCGCATCGCCTCGCTGACGGCCAGGCGGGTGGTCGAGCGTCCCCGCGTCCGCGCGGCCTCCACGTCCTCGCCGTTGGCGGCGGCGATGGCGGCCCAGGGCTCATCCGCCTCCAGGCGCGCCGCGAAGGCTTCGAAGAAGGCGCTGATCTGGGCGTCGGAGACGAAACCCATGGCCTGGAACGCCCGGTGGCCGCGGGCGACGGCGGCGCTCGCCGCAAGGTGCTGGGCTGCGGGAATGTGCAGCAGGGCGCCGGTCTCCTGCACCACCACCAGCCGGTCGCCGGCCTGGAAACGCGCCGCGAGATCGGCCGGGACGCGGGTGATCCGGTCGCCGCCATAGGGGATCGCCATTCCAGGCGTCAGTTCGGTCAGCATCGCATCGCTCATGGGGCCGCCTTAGCACAGCTGTGCGGCCTGGGGAGGCGTGCTAGGCTTGATCGACGTCATTCGGGGGGAAATCATGACGCTATCCGTCATAGGCGCGGGATTCGGCCGGACAGGGACCATGTCGCTCAAGCTGGCGCTGGAGCAGCTCGGCGTCGGTCGCTGCTATCACATGATGGAGGTGTTCCAGATTCCGGACGCCCCCCAGCAATGGCTGGATGTCGCCGAAGGTCGCCCGGTCGACTGGAAGCACATGTTCGACGGCTTCGGGGCCGCGGTGGACTGGCCGAGCGCCACCTTCTACCGGGAACTGGCCGACTACTATCCTGACGCCAAGGTGATCCTGACCGAACGCGACTCCAACGACTGGTTCGACTCGACCCAGGCGACCATCTTCGCGAACGACTTCGCGGCCGCCCCGAACCCCGTCTGGGCCCAGATGGCGACCCGGGTGGTCGCAGACCTGTTCGACGGCCGGTTGCACGACCGCGAGCACGCGATCTCGGTGTACGAGCGGCATAACGCCGAGGTCCGGCGGGTCATCCCGTCTGAGCGTCTGCTGGTCTACCAGTCCTCGCAGGGATGGAAGCCGTTGTGCGACTTCCTGGGGCTGGCGGTTCCGGACGCGCCGCCGCCGAAGGTCAATTCGCGCGAGGAGTTCGCGGCCCGGCTGCAGACCTCCGCTGCGCCGTAGCGGACGGCGGCCGCGCGCCGCCATTGGGCGCCGGAATTCAGCGCCTGGCGCAGTTCCATGGCCATGCGCAAGGCGTGCGCGCAGGCGCGATGGTCACCGAGGCCGGCGCAGAACTTGGCCTCGTCGAGGTGGCGGCGACGCAGGCGGCCGGCTTCATCCGGCGCGATCACCTGTCCGTTGACGCCGACGACGTCGCCCCCGCAGGTCCAATAGGTCAGGCGCATCGGCCCGCTCCTTCGCCGATGGCCAGCCGCGCCGCGGCGTCGGCCACCAGCCACGCCTCGCGATCGATCTGATCGTCGATCGCCTCGGACAGGCGCGCGGCCACCAGTTCCGCGCGCGGGCGGGCTTCGCAGAAGGCGCTCGAGGCGCAGGCCTCGCCGATCAGCCGCGCGAGCGTGGCCAGGGCGCCGCCGATCCGTGACCATCGCGCCTTGTCGGCGTCCAGCAGTTCGCCGGTGACCCCGGCGAAACGTGCGCGGCGGTTCCGGTCGTGGTCATCCTCGGCCTCCTGCAGTCGGCCGAGCAGCAGCAGTCGATGACCGCGGTCAGACGCCGATCGGGCGGGTGGGGAGGGGGCGTGCATCGGCAAAATAGTGACATATAGTCACAGTAAGGTCAACCCAAACGTGCCAAATTGAAACCTGATTCGGGGCTGTCGAGGGGGCGGGCTCGTCGGGCTGGTTCTGGCGGACGGTGTCAGCCGTCGGTCCCCGAGCCCTTCATCGCCTTGATCACGGCGACGACGCGAACCCGTTCGATCGGGCTCAGTCCGTCCCAGATGCTCCAGATCCCCTCGGGATCGCTCGGGTCGCGCATGATGAGGTCGGCTGGGGAACAGCGCAGCGCGTCCGCGGCGGCTTCCAGGAAAGGCTGGTCGTAGCGGCGGTCGCCCCGTTCGATCTTGGTCAGATAGCTACGGGCGATACCGATGCGCTCGGCGAGCTGCTCCTGCGTCAGCCCCCGGTGTTTTCGCCATTCCTTGAAGTACTGCCTTTGTGCAGCCATGCGCACATATTGGCACATTCCTGAAAATACGAAAGCGCCTATTTGGCACATTATGGCTTGACGTCGAAGGTGACATTAGGGCACATTTGGCGCCGATCCATCAGACATGGCCACAGGTATGCTTCCGATCGCCGAGACCGCGCGCGCGCCCACCCGTCAAGCGAGCATAGTAAATCCACACACACTTTGGAGTCGAATATTTCCAGCGACAGGCGAGGGCGTATCGTGGCATGATCATGTCCATCGCTTTGGTGCGAACGCCGAGCGGCCATCCCCCCCGGCCGACTTGGTGAGCGTGGGAGGGGCGCGGCGCCGGATGCGCCCGCGCCCCTTCTACGGTCTCGGTTCGGGCGTGCGCCAATGAGCGCCGCCGTCCATGCGATCGACGCCGCCGACAGCGCGCCAACCTGGACCGAGGCGCGGGTCGTCCTGCTGGTCGACCACTATCGTTCGGGCCTGAGCGCAAGTGAGAGCGCCGGCCTGATCGGCGGGGTCAGTAAGAACGCGGTGGTTTCCAAGCGACGGCGCCTGGGGCTGCTGGCCACGATCGGCCCGTCGCCGCGTGACGACTGCGCGGCCGCCGAGGAGCGTCGCCGGCCGAGGCTCAGCTCGCCCCGGCTGTTCCGCGGACCGCCGCCGCTGCCGGTCTCGCCGCTGCCGCAGATGGATCTGCCTCCGCCCGCCGACGCCGACCCGAAACCCCTGGCGGCGCGCCGGACAGGTCGGTGCGCCTGGCCGCTGGGACCGGCGGAGGAGGCGGGCGATTACCGGACGCTGTTCTGCGGCGCTCCGGTCAAGGCCGGCCGCGGTTACTGCGCGACCCACGCGGCGCGGGCCTATCGGGGGCGGCCGTGAGGCTCGAGCGCGGGCGCGCCGCCGGACTACCAGTTGATGATGTTGAGCCTCGCCTCGCGCCGGGCCAGTCGGGTCGGACCGGCGTCGGTCCATATCTCGAGCTTGACCCGGGCGGCGGTCGGTGGGGCGGTCGCGCTGCCGGTCACGTAGAAGACGCCGCAGACCGTCCCGACGGGATCGGGGCGCAGGTGGCGCAACGGCACCTCGATCGACCGGCCTGCGACAGGCATTTCTGGTTCGGCGACGACATAGGCGCCGTAGCGGTCACCGCGCTCCTGGCGGACGCCGGCCAGCAGCCGGGCGTCGTCAGGCTCGATCAGGCGAACTCGCGCGCGCAGGCCGACACGGGCCCGGCCGGGCCTGTACTGGATCAGGACGTCCAGGCCGCCGGTCAGCGCGCGTGCGGTCGACAGGGTCAGGCAGTCGCGCGCGATCCTGCGGCGCTCGATCATCAGCCAAGCCAACGCCAGGAAACCGCTCAACGCTCCCAATGCATAGAAGATCGACAACGGACACCTGACGCACGGAACTCACGGTCCACAATTTCGCGATTCTGAGCCTCCTTGGGGCTCGCTCTCCCTTGGGGAGAGTCGGTCTGATCGCCCTCTGGTTCTGGGTGAATCTTCCGATCAACGCACGCCTTGAGGGGCTCGCGGGGGAGTCTCCCGGGCCTCTCGTCTTGATGTCGATCAGGGGGCGCTGGCTACGCCGGCGGGCGAGGCCGCATCGAATTCAAGGGTCCAACAGAAAGGATGAGAGACCATGGCCAAGAGCAGAGGTCGACCGAGAGCCGTGCGGGCGCCGGTGGTGGTCAACAATCTCGCGCTGAGCGCGAACCAGGAGCAGGTCTGGCGAGTGGCCAACGAGGATATCGGCTCGGGCGAACTTCCACGGATGAAGCGCGGGCTGGCCGCGCTCCGCGCGCTGGAGGGCGAGTTGGGGCGAGCCGTCTCGGACGCCTCGGTCCGGCTGGGCCTTGCCGAGAGTGTCGCACTCGAAACCGCGCGGGGCGAGAAGGTGGATGTCGCCCGGCGGCCGATGGGCTTCAGCCGGGTGCGGGTCCGCACGCGCGACGGCCTGGATACGCTGCAGCGGGCGGGGGCGATCAGTTCGACCCAGTATCGGGCGGGGCTCGCCTATCGCGACCTCTATGAAGCCACCGATCCCGAGCGCGACCTGCGCTCGCACATGGAGAGCCTGGAGCGGCGCGGCGGCTCGGGCGAAGGCGTGGCCGAGGCCTGGGCGGAGCGGCGCCTGCGCCTCTCGCGCACGGTCGCGGCGATCGAGGCCAAGGTGCGGCTGGCCGACCGCAACGATCGGGCCGTGCAGGCGCTGCGCGAGGTCGCCGGTCACGCGCGGTGCATTGGCGCGATGCTGAGCGGGGGCGGCAGCCAGGCGGCCTACAAGCGGGCCCTGATCACCGCATTGGACGTTTGCGCCGCCCATTTCGGCATGGCGTAGCCCAGCCTCAGCCCGCGCAACGCCCTTCACACCAGGCGGCCTTGCTGGCGATTGGTTGGAAGGGCGTCCTTGCGGCTATTGCACCGGTACGACCTGGCCGCGGATCTCGCCGGCCGGGTGGGCGGCGGTGTGGACGTTGACGTACCACTGGCCGGCCCTCAGGTCGGCCGCCTGGGCGTCCGACACGCTGGCCGATCCGGCGATCGGGCTGGTCAGGTCGCCCTTGAGCGGCACCTCCACGCCGGCGGCCTGGCCGACGGGGGCCGGGCCATGGAAGTGCGCCGCGGTCGCCGGGCCGGTCAGGCCGCTATAGCTCACGGTCCAGGAAACGGTCTTGGCCGTGGTGTCGAGGTCGACCTTGGCCGATCCCGAACCTGTCGTGCTGTTGGGCGGGGTCTCAGATGCGCCGTTCAGCTTGGCGGTGTAGTGGAGGACCTTGGCGGCCGCAGGACCGGCGGACACGATGGCGCTGAGCGCGAGCGCGGTGAGGATGGCGGTGCGCATAGGGGCTCCTGTGCTGTTGGCGGTGTCTTATCCCCTGCACATATGGGTATCGGCCCTGCGACGCCTTTGATCAAGCTGGGCATGGCCCGAATGGGCGCTCAGGAGGTGATGATGGACGATCAGGACCTGGCGGAGACGGTGGAGGCGGTCTGGCGGGCCGGTCTGTCGACGGGCGAGGTGCTGGTGACCGAATCCGGCGCCGGGCTGTTCACCCAGGTCATGCTGAACGGCGTCCACACTCTGACGGCGGACGAACCGAAGGACAGCGGCGGCGCCGACTTCGGTCCTTCACCCTACGGCCTGCTCCTGATGTCCCTGGGCGCCTGCACCTCGATGACCTTGAGGCTCTACGCCGACCGCAAGGGCTGGCCGATGGAACGGGTGATCGTGCGGCTCTCGCACAGCAAGGTCCACGAAAGCGACGCCGAGCGGCCGGAGGCGGCGGACTCCTTCCTCGACCGCATCGATCGGTCGCTGGAATTTCGCGGGCCGCTGGACGACGAGCAGCGCGAGCGGCTGCTGGAGGTCGCCGACAAATGTCCTGTGCACCGGACGCTGACCGGCCGGATCGATATCCGCACCCATCTGCACGAGGCGGAGATCCGCTGAGGCCATCTAGGCAGGCTCGCGCAACCCCAGGCCGTCGATCCGCGCGACCAGGTCCGCCGGCAGCGCTCCTTGCCGCTCGGCGGCCAGGCACTGGGCCAACTCCGCGCGGTTCTTCACGCCGATGACCAGGGTGTCGACACCGTTCATCCCGAGCGCATAGCGATGAGCGATGACCGCCGGGTCCTCGCCGAGATCGGCGCACAGCGCACGATAGGGTGCGGCCCGGGCGTAGTCGGCCAATTCAGCGCTCTTGGGATGCAGCGGACGGTCGAGCCGGGCGGTGAGCGCGCCGGCCTGCACCGCCCGGATGCCCATCACCCCGACGCCCTGGGTGACCGCGGCGGCGATGATCTCGCGGGGGACCGGCGGCTCGGCGTAGGCGCGCATGTCGCCGGCGCTGTCCAGCAGGTTCGTCACGGCCTGGGCGACGGCGGGCTCCGGCGAATGGGCCAGCGCCGCCTTGATGGTCTGGGGAACGCCGGTGGCGGTTATGCCCCAGGCGCCGATGCGGCCTTGGCGTTGCAGGGCCTCCAGGGTGGGGACGACCTGTTCCGCATAGAGCGACCAGCGGGTTGAGAACTCGTCCTGCCGGTGCGCGCGGCGCGCATAGACGTAGTCGTCCGGGCGGATGTTGGTGTGCAGGAAGAAGAGGTCAGTCCGGTCGAGCTTCATCGCGGCCAGGCTCGCGTCCAGCGACGCTGTGATGCGTGCGGCGACCTCGTTCGCCGGCGGCGAGCCCAGATAGACCTTGCTGGTGATCCGCACGCCGTCGGGCAGGCGGCCGTCGAAGGCGGCGGCGATGACCGCCTCGCAATGGCGATAGAGCGGGGCGGTGTCGATCAGGTTGACGCCGGCCTCGATGGCCGCCTTGAGGGTGGCGACCGCCTCGCCGCGGCTGGTCTCGCCCCACAGTTCGCCAAGGCCGCCGCCGCCCAGGGTGAGGCGGCTGACGCCGGCCAACGGCCCAAGGTCGTTGAATTGCATGACAACCGGGCTCCCCATGCCGGCCCCGCCGTCTGGCCGCAGGTCCGTTTCAAGGATTGTCAGGCGTGCGGGATCGGGTGTCCAGGCGTGACGGCGTGGGCTCGGCCCGCGAGGCTCGCCTTAGGCGCTGAGATTGCGCACAGGCTGGCCGCTGCCGGCGGCGTCGTCCAGTTCCGCACCCGTCATGTCGGCGCCCTCGAGCTTGACGTTCGACATGTCGGTCTCCAGCAGCCGGGCCCGGCGCAGGTCCGCGCCGCGCAGGTCCGCATGGCGCAGAGCCGCCCGTGTCAAATCGGCCCGGAGTTGGCGGCCGCCCGCGATGCTCAGGGGGCCGAGGTTGGCTTCCCGCAGATCTGCACGAGCCAGTTTGGCCCCGACCAGCTTGGCGCCGCGAAGGTCGGCCCCGCGCAGCTTGGCCGCCCTCAGGTCCGACCCGCTGAGGTCGCAGCCCTCCAGGTGGGCGCCTGCAAGGTCGACGCCGAACAGGATTGCGCCCCGCGCGCGCATGGCCGTCAGGCGCCGGCCGCTGAGCTGCGGGCAGCAGCGGAAATCGGTGTCGGCGAAGACCCCGGGGCGGCCTTCGCGTCCCCCGGTCCGGCACCACTGTTCGTGGCTGTCGATCATCTCGTTCAGCGGATGGTCGTCGATGAACACCATGGCCGGCGGGGCCATCATCAGGTCGGCGACTTCCGCGCCTGTGGTCACCGCCTCGCCGAGGTTGGCGCCGGCCACGACCGCGTCTCGCAAGGTCGCGCCGCTGAAGTCGGCTCCGCTCAGGTGGGCGCCGGAAAGGTCGGCGCCGTCCAGGTTGGCGCGGCAGAGCCTGGCGCCGGTCAAGGTGGCGTTCGACAGGTCCGCGTCGCGGAAGTCGGCCACCGCGGCGGAGGCGCCGGTCATCTTGGCGCCCGACAGGTTGGCCCCGGTCAGGATGGCGTGGTCCAGTTCCCCCGGTCGCCGCTCGTGCTGGAGCACGTGGAAGCCGGTCTTGCTGTTCTGGATGGCCAGGACGCCTTCACGCAGGTCGCATCCCGAAAGGTCGGCGCCCGACAGGTTCGCCCCGCGCAGGCAGGCGCCCCTGAGGTCGGCCCGCACCAGGCAGCTGTCCCTGAGGTCCGCGTTGCGCAGGTCGGCGCCGAACAGCGTCGCCCCCCGCAGCACGGCGCTGCGCAGCAGGGCCGCGTTCAGCCGCGCGCCGCTGAGGTCGGCGTCGGTCAGGTCCACGCCGTCCAGCGCACAGTTGGACAGGTCGGTGTAGGCCAGCTTCGCCCTCTGTCCGCCGGGGCGGCCGGTCAGATAGCGGCTGTGCGCGTCCAGCGTGGCGCGCAGCAGGCTGGGATCGATCGATGTGAGTAGCTTTGGGGCGGCCGACATCTGGAACCTTCTGGACGCCGGATGCTTAACAGCCGCTCTTTAACGAAAGGTGGCGTTCTCCGTGTCAGATTATCGGAACTGGCCGCGCGCGTTGATTGTAAAGCAGCTTGGTTCGACGCTCGATTTCCTCTGGCGTGAGGGTGGCGGGATCCTCGACCGGCCCGGCTGTGACCGCCAGACCCCTTTGCACGGCTGGGCGTGCGCTCAGCTCGTCGAACCAGCGCTTGAAGTACGGGAACTCCTCGATGTCCTGCCCCTGACCTTGCCAGTTCACGGTCCACGGATAGGCGATCATGTCGGCGATGGTGTACGCCTCGCCCGCCAGATACGGGCTTTCATAGAGCCGGTTGTTAAGCACTCCGTAGAGCCGGTTCGCTTCGTCGGTGAAGCGGCGCACCGCGTATGACTGGTCGCCGCGGGTATCGCCCAGCCGGCGGAAGTGGCCGCATTCGCCGAGCTTGGGCCCCTGGTTGGCCATCTGCCAGATCACCCACTGGACGACCTCGTACTTCTGGCGCGGCTCCTGAGGCCAGAACCGGCCGGCCTTTTCGGCCAGGTACATCATGATCGCGCCGGACTCGAACACGCTGATCGGCTCGCCGCCCCCGAGGGGATCATGGTCGACGATCGCCGGCATGCGGTTGTTCGGACTGATCTTCAGGAACTCGTCCTTAAACTGATCGCCTCGGCCGATGTTGCAGGGGACGATCCGGTAGGGGAGGCCGAGTTCCTCGAGCAGGATGGTGACCTTCTTGCCGTTCGGCGTGGGCCAATAGTGGACGTCGATCATCGCTGTTCGCCTCGCTGTTGCGTGGACTTGGTCAGGAGATAGGGCCGGCTCGGTGCGGCCGCCAGATGAACCGCGCCTAAACGCACGCGTCCGCCGGGCTTCAGGCGAGCGGGTCTAGCCTTCCCGTCATCGGTCGCGCGCCGCAGCGCGGCCCCGAGGCTCAACAGGGTGCGTGTCATGTCGTATCAGGATTTCTCGCCCGCGATGTCGGTCGCCGGGCCGGGCCGATCGCCTGCGTTCGCCGAGCCCGACTGGCGCGGCGCCGTGGACGAAGGCGCGGACGAGGTCGCGTTAAGGCCGCTCTGCCGGATCGGGCGTCAGATTGATCGCCTTTCGGCCTGGATCGCGGCCGGCGCCGGCTATGGCTGGCTGGGCGCCTACCAGGCCCGGCGCTCGGCGTTCGAGCTTCAGTCGATCCGCGCCCACATCGCGCATGAGACCGCGTATAACGGCGGGCGGCTGCCCGATGGTGACCGCAGGGCCATCCAGTCCCGGCTCGACCGCCTCGAGCGGCGCCTGGAGGCCAGCCGGGCTGACGTCGGGGTGGACTGACGCCGGCTAGGCTGTCTCGACCTTCAGCTCGCGCAAGACCGAGCGCATCGGCGCGCACCAGAGCCGCTGGGTCTTGATCCAGTCCAGGATCAGGTCGTGGCTGGCGATGCTGGTGTCGCCGTCGCCGAGGCGTTTGGGCGCCACGGCGTGGAAGATCAGGATCGCCCAGAAGCCCCAGCGGAGCGCCTTTCGGACATAGTCGATCGCCAGGCGCGGATCGTCCCGATCGTAGGTCGGGGCGATCGCCTGCAGCAGATAGCGGTCCTTGCCGACCTGGCGCGGGTCGTTGGGGTCCCCGTCGGCGGCGCGGGCGGCGACGAAGCGCTTTCGCAGCACGCTGATGTAGCGCAACTCGGTCTCCAGCTGCGGGCCGCGACCCAGGTCGATCACCCCGCAGGGAAAGGCGAAGATCCGCTGGCGGTCGACGCCGAAATTGGCGTTGAAGTACTGCTCGGCGTCGGTGACCTGTTCCCTGGTGAAACGCGACGCCGAATAGGCTTTGAGTTCGCAGGGATGGCTGACCGTGTGGTCGCCGATCTCGTGTCCTTCGGCCGCCACGGCCTGCCAGTCGCGAAGCCGCGCCTGCATGTTTTCCTCGGTAAGGAAGAAGGTCGCCTTCAAGCCGCGCGCGTCGAGGGCTGGAACGGCGTGATCCAGTTGGCTGTCGAGCCCGTCGTCGTAAGTCAGGCTGACGGCGGCCCTCGCGCCACCCGGCCAGCCGGCGCGGCGCGCGAACGCCGGCGGCGCCGCCAAGGCCACCGATACGGTCGCACCGGCCAGGATCGTCCTACGTGTCAGCATCTCAATTCAATCCCCGGTCGGTGGCGTATTTTCGTCATACCGTCGAATCCCCGCCATGATCCAACTCAACCGGACCGAGTTCCGGTTTGCTGGGGGCGACCTGGAGGCGGCCCCCGAGTCGGCGCTCATGGAATTGCGCCGGCTGAACAGAACATGAGCCTGCGCGTTCCACGATGGTTCATGTCATGAGCGCCACATTGTTGCGAATAGGCTAGTTGTTTGGGCCGGATGGAGATTCCTATGACCGCCGCACGAAAACTTCGCTGGAGCGCCTCGCGCCTCGTCATCGCCGCGGTCTTGCCGGTCTTGGCCTTGGCCGCTTGCAAGCCCAACGCCCAACAGGCCGCATCGTCGGCTCCGCCGCCGCTCGCGGCCTTGCCGTTATCGGACTCGGCGGCGCCGCCCATAACGCCGGCCCCGCCCGTCAGCGCCCTGCCGCCGGCGCCGCGGGCGCGTGTGGCCCGCCTGGCCGACCCAAATCAGGAATACGCCTTCGCCGACCGGGCCTACGCGATGGCCTCGGCGTTCGGCGACGCGCCGCCGGACTACGCCTTTGACTATGGGAATGGCGAGCGTCCCTGGGTGTGGATGGGCGATGACCAATCGATGCGTGTCGCCGAGCCGCTGCCGGGCGGCTACGAGCGCTACTACTATTACGAGCCTGGCTCGGACACGCCCTATCTCGTCACCGACGGCGACTACAGCTACGGCTACGACGGTGGGGCGCTGGTCGTGGTCTACGATCGGCGGGGCCACAGGTTGCCGCCGGACGAGATGGAACGCCGCGCCCAGTTCGCCGGCCAGTACCTGGCGCGTTCGCAGGCGATCTATCAGGCCTCCCGCCGTCAGCAACGGGAAGCCGTCGCCCAGGCCAACTGGGCCGCGCGGCGCAGCGCCATCGACGCCCAGCGCGCGCAGTGGGCTGCGGCTCAGGCGGCCGATCAGGACTGGCGCGCCTACCATGACGCGCACCAGCAGGACGAGCAGGCTCATTGGGCCGCCGAACGCTACCGGCGCGAAGCCCAGGCGGCCCGGTTCGCCCAGGCGGTCAACGACCAGCAGCTTGCGCAGCAGGACTGGCAGGCCGCGCAGCGGGCGCAGGCGCGCGCCGCCGCCGCCGGCCAGATTCCGGCCCCGGGCGGCGGTCCGTTCCATTTCGGGCAGAAGCCGCCGCCGGTGACCGCTCAGGCTCCGCCTGTTCAGCCGCCTCCCGGTCAGGCGGCCCCGGGTCAGGCGATTCCGGGCCAGGCGCCGATCGGGCCGGGGACGCGTGTGCAACCCAACGGTCCGCCGCCAAGTCAGAGCCAGCCGGGCGCGTTCCAGGCCGACGCTCAACGGCGCGCCGCGGAGCAGGCGCAAGCCGCCGCGGCCAGCAGGCAGGCGGCGGCCCAGCAGGCGCAGGTCGAGGCCCAGCGCCGCGGTCAGCTTCAATCCCAGGCTGAAGCCGCGCGGCAGGCCCAGACCCAGGCCGCCGCGGCCCAGCGCACGCAACTCGAAGCGCAGCGTCGGGCCGACCAGCAGGCCCAGGTCCAGGCCGCGGCCGCGCGTCAGGCGCAAGCTCAGGCCGCCGCCGCGCAACGCGCGCAGCTTGAGGCACAGCGCAGGGCCGAACAGCAGGCCCAGATCCAGGCTCGAACGCAGGCTGCCGCGGCTCAACGCGCACAGCTTGAGGCACAACGGCGAGCCGACCAGCAGGCCCAGGTCCAGGCGCGCGCCCAGGCCGCGGCCGCCCGTCAGGCGCAGGCCCAACACCAGGCGCAGGTCCAGGCCCAAGCCCAGGCGCAAGCCGCGCGGCAGGCGCAGCAGAACGCGGCCGCCCAGGCCGCCCGCGAACGCGCGGCGACCAAGCCCGCCAAGCCCGAGCCGACGCCTCATCCGCGCCGCGTCGGGCCCAATGGCGAGCCCCTGCCGGCCAACAACTAGTTCGGCGAGGGATCAGGGCAGGGCGAAGGCCACCACGCTGTCGCCCGGTCTTGTGCCCGACTTGGCGTGGCCGCCGGCGGCGATGACGACGTACTGTCTGCCTTTCCAGACGTAAATCATCGGGGTCGCCTGGACGCCGGCGGGCAGTCGCCCGCGCCAAAGCTCGCGGCCGTTGCGGACGTCGAACGCCCGCAGGTCGTTGTCGAGCGAGGCGCTGCGAGGACCACCAGACGCTTCATCGGCCGTTCCCGTCCGCCCATCCGCCGTGCGCTCCTCATCTTGTCCCTCAACGCGCCGGCGGCGCGAACCTCGCGGGATCGATCGGGCCGAAGTCGATGGCGGTCAGATGAAGTTCGAGGGTGTGCTTCGGATCGCCGTCGCTCTCGGCCACCACGAACGGAGTCACCACCCCGCCGATCGAGCGGAAATCCGACAGCACGGCCACCGAGGTGCGAGGACCGCTCCGATCGACCATCCGGGTGATCAGATGGGTCTTGCGGTCGATCCACAGTTCCATCGGAAGGCCGCCTTCCGGCGTCGCCCGCACGATGTCGAAATCGGCGCCGTCGGCGCTCGCCGATCCGATGTAGACGCGTTGCGTGGCAAAGCGTTCGGGAAAGAAGAAGCCCCAGGCGCTGACGTAGGCGCCCTGCCGGGCGATGGCGAGCTGCAGCGGCGCCTGGCTCGTGTGCAGCTGCCCCGCGCCGTCGACCAGCCAGACCGTCGCGCCGTCGAAGCCGCGGGTCTGAGCCGCGCCCGCGAGCACGTGATGGTTGGCCATGCCCAGGCGATGCAGGTCGCACCAGGTGTCGTAGTCGCCCTGGGCTTCGCCTATGATCGCCGTGCCGCTCTCGCGCCATCCGGCCAGCCGGTCCCAAGCCGCGCCGCCGCTGGCCGCCTTGGCCTGGGCGAGCAGCGCCGCGGCGCGGGCCGCCGGATCGTCTTGCGCGGCCGCCGGTCCGGCCAGGACGATCAGGACGAGGGCCGCGAGAAATCCGTCGAGCCCCGCTCGCATACCCAGCTCCGTGTGGCGTCGCCCGGACGTTAGCGGGCGCGCCGGGCGGGCGCCAGCAGCGCGGCCCGCAACTGCCGACGGTCAGGCGCCGGGGCGGCCGCCTTGGCCTTGAAAACACCCTTCGACCCCAGGCAATGTCCGCGCGTCGGACCTGGGGAGATGGCTTTGCGCGGACGATTGGTGATGGTGCTCATGGCGGCGGCCCTGGCGCTTGCGGCGTGCGCGGACGGGCAGGGCGCGCTGGTGAATTCGACCTCCAGCCATTTCACGCCGGGCGTGACGACCCGGGCCCAGGCGGCGGCCCAGCTTGGTCCGCCGAGCTCGATCTATCAGCAGGCCGACGGCTCGCGCATCGTGACCTGGGCCCGCAACGGCGGCCTGTTCAACGAGGCCGAGACCCGCAGCCTGTCGATCCTGTTCGGGCCGGACGAGAAGATGATCCGCTTCGTCTCCGGCGCCGCGCCTTCGCCCTGACATCTTGAATTAGAACCGCCCGCCGCGACCGGCGCCCTGCGCGAACCGCGTCGCGCCTTCTCGCGTCTCGCCCGATCGGATCACGGCGATCCCGTGTTCGTACTCGTTGGCCAGCGCCTCCGGCAGGCCCAGGCCCCACTGCTCATAGGCCGACAGCCGGTCACCGCGCATCGCCCCGGGCGGAAAGGCGATGATCTGGCGGGCGAGCGCGATCGCTGCGGCGAGGGCTTCGCCCGTTTCGACCATCCGATTCGCAAGGCCGATCGTCAGCGCCTCCTCGCCCTCGACGCCCCGTCCGGTGAGAATCATGTCCAGCGCCCGGCTCATTCCGATCAGGCGCGGCAGCCGGATCGTGCCGCCGTCGACCAGCGGCACGCCGAAGCGTCGGCAGAACACCCCGAACACCGCGTCACGGGCTGCGACGCGAAGATCGCACCAAAGGGCCAACTCAAGGCCGCCGGCCACGGCGTAGCCTTCCACGGCCGCGATCACCGGCTTGGTGAGCAGCATGCGCGTGCAGCCCAGAGGGCCATCGCCCTCGGCGGTCACCCGATTTCCCCGGCCGTCCGCGACCGCCTTGAGGTCCGCGCCGGCGCAGAAGGTCCCGTTCGCGCCGGTCAGGACGGCGGCGGACAGGGCGTCGTCGCCCTCGAACCGGCGGAAGGCCTCGGCCAGCGCCCTGGCGGTCGGTCCATCGACGGCGTTGCGCGCCTGCGGCCGGTTCAAGGTGACGATGGCGATTGCTCCGTCGGTCTCGAAATCGACGTCGGCCATTGGCAGGCTCCTGGTTCTCGATCCAATATCGCCGCGGCTTCACCAGCCGAGGCCCAAAGCAACAGACACTCCCATAGAAGGAGCGGGGCGCCCATGTCCGCCGATGTCGAGGCCGCCGTCCGCCTGCCCGCCGCGCCGATCGACGGGGTCTGTGACCCGAGGTTCGCCGCCGTCCGCGAGGCCTTCGCCGCCAATTTCGCAGAGCGCGGTGAGGTCGGGGCCGCGGTCGCCCTGTCGGTCGGCGGACGGATGGTGGCGGACCTATGGGGCGGCTGGGCCGACGGCGCGCGGACCACGCCCTGGCGCAGCGACACCCTGGTCAACATCTTCTCGGTGGGAAAGGCGCTGAGCGCGGCCTGCGCGCTGCTGCTGGTCCAGCGCGGGGTGCTCGAACTGGACGTCCCGGTGATCCGCTGGTGGCCCGAATTCGGAACGGCCGGCAAGGAGGCGATCACCCTGCGCCAGATCCTGGCCCACCAGGCGGGTCTGCCGTCGGTGCGCGAGCCGCTCGAGGACGGCGCGATGCTGGATTGGGGGCGCATGGTGCGGGCGCTGGAGATGCAGGCGCCCTGGTGGCCGCCCGGGACGGCCCACGGCTATCATGTGAACACCTACGGCTACCTCGTCGGCGAAGTCGTGCGCCGCGCGGCGGGAATCAGCCTTGGGACCATGCTGCGCAACGAGATCGCCGGACCTCTGGGCGCGGACGTCCACATCGGGCTGCCGGCCAGCGAGCACGGGCGTGCGGCGGAGTTCCTCTGGCCCGAGGGGGCGCTGAACAGCCATGACGAAGGCGAACTCGACGACGAGGCGCTGATGAGGCGCAACGCCTACGCCAACCCTAAGGGCGCGTCGGGCGCGGGCTGGGTCAACACGCCGGCCTGGCGGTCCGCCGAGATCCCGTCGACCAACGGTCATGGCACGGCGCGCGGCGTCGCCGAGATCTATCGCGCGCTCGCGGCCCGCACGCCGGAGGGCAGCGGCCCGATCCTGGCGCCGGCGATCGTCGAGGCGGCGGTCAGCGAACAGTCCTTCGGAGAGGACCGCGTGCTCGGACGCCCGTCGCGGTTCGGTCTCGGCTTCCAGCTCACGCAGGTCGAGCGCCCGCTGGGTCCCAACCCGAGGCCGTTCGGCCATTTCGGCGCTGGCGGATCGCTCGGCTTCTACGACCCCGACGCAGAGGTCGCCTTCGGCTATGTCGGCAACCACATGGGGCCGCGCTGGCAGAACCCACGCAACCGCGCCCTGCTGGAGGCGATCTACGCCAGCCTCTGACGGGGAGGCGGCCGCCTATTCCTCAGGGTGTTCGGCCGCGTACTTCTGGGTGTCGCAGCCGAGCTTGCCGACCATCTCGAGCAACATGGCGTTCTGGTATTCCAGGTGCTGGAGGATGGCCTCGATCTCCTTCTCCGCCTTGACGTTGATCTCGAGGTCGTTTTCGGCCCGCAACTCGGAATGCCGCCCCTGCAGGTTCTGGCCGACCATGATCAGCGGCATCAGCATGATCTGGATCAGGTTCGAGATGAACAGCCAGAAGACGAACGCCGACGGCGGGTCGAACTGCAGCGCCTTGGGCGCCAGCAGGTTCCAGCCCAGCCACAGCACCGTCCAGGTGAAGATGACCAGGAAGAAGCCCATGGTGCCGACGCGCGCGGTGATCCACAGGGCGAGCTTGTCGAGCGGCGAGAGCTTGTCGGCGGCCTCCTTGTTCACGTCGCGCAGGGCTTTGCGACGCTTACGGATGGCCTCCAGGCTGGTCGGCTTGGATGGCGTGGTGGGTGCGACGTCGGTCATCTGGCCTCCCCTTGGCGGGGGCGCCCGCGTGGCCGGTCGGGGGCCGAAGCGCCCGACTCAGTATGAGCCTGAATTTCATGGCTAGCGGGCCGCGACAATATGGCCCACGCGCAATTCACCCCTTGGGCGCCGAAATGACAAATTATTCGATCCATCTCGACGCCATGCGCCGAAGGTCCGGCGACACGGACGGGCGCGCGACGGCCGTCGACGATCCGAGGGCTTTGATGCGGCTGTTCACGCTTCTGGTTCACGAAGGGCGAGAGCCTGCGCCGTCACTGGAGTTGATGACGGTGCGCGACCGCGCGCGCGCCCGTGAACTGGCGACCAAGCGGCTGCGCGAATCGCCGCGCTACCACCGGATCGAGGTCTGGGAGGGCGACGTGTCGGTCTTCGACATCACCCGGGCCGACCTCGGCTGACACCGCTCGCACAGCGTACGGACTATCGCCGCCGCCCGCGCCCCTGCTAGCTTGGCCGTGTGGCGTTCGGCTTGGAGGCGGTGATGCGTTCGATGCGGATCTTTGCCCTGGCGGCGTTCTCGGCCGCGTTGTTCGGCGGGGCGTCGGTGGCCGCGCCGGCCTCCATGGCGCCGGCCGACGTCCTGCTGGCCCAGGCCAAGGCGGCCACCGGCGGTCCGGCCTGGGACCGGCTACAGGGCTGGCACGAACGCGGCGTCGACAACCGGCCCGGACAGGCGATCGCCTACGAGGCCTGGATCGACCTGCGCAGCCTGGCGATCGTCAACGTCCACACCGTCGACGAGGTCCCGGTGACCCGCGGCGGCGACGGGCGCACGACCTGGGTCATCGATCCGGCGGGCGGCGTCCAAATCGACCCCAACCCGCAAGCCGTGGCCGGCGCGCGTCGGTCCGCCTACTTCAGCGCCTACGGCTTCTTTTTCCCGGACAGGCTCCCGGCGCGGCGCGCCTATGTCGGCCCTCTGGTTTCCAATGGCGCGACCTACGACGTCGTCAGGGTCACACCCGGCGACGGCGCGCCGATGGATATCTGGATCGACCGGGCGACGCACCGCGTGACCGCCTTCGTCGATCCCGACAGACGTCATCCGACGATCGCGTTGCTGGCCGATTTCAGGCCCGTCGACGGCGTGCTTCTGCCCCATACCGTGGCCCAGAGCGGCGGCGGTGTGAAGCCCACCAGCGTCGAGCACGTCGCCGCCTACGACTTCAACCCCGCCGAGGCAGGCCGGTTCACCCCACCCGCGCCGTGAGGAATTGAGCCTATTTGGCACGTCTTTAGCTCGATTCCGTTTTCTTCTATTGACGAAATGGCGAATCTAAGGTTACAAATAGGCACGGTCGCTGAGTGCGTCCGGCGAGCCCCGCGCCGCTTCGGCCTGGGGCTCTTCGTTTCTGGTGGTTTCGCTTCCAGCCGGCTCCGGCCGCCAGGCGGCGAAAGCCGCGAGCGGACTAGCGGCAGGAGGAAGGCGCCCATGACGGTTCCGACCGCCAGGCGGCGGCCCGCGCTGAACGACGACGAGGAAACGCTGGAGACGCTAGCGCGTCTGGGCGAACTGCAATGCACGCCGGCCGAGGCGGCGCTGGTCTTCAAGGTCAGCGAAGCCCGCATGAACCGGTTCCTGGCCAAACGTCGTCCGCGCGAGGCGTTCGAGACGGCGCGCGGGCGCGGGCTGGAGGCCCTGCGGCGCGCCCAGCTCAAGCTCGCCGAGACGAACGCGACGATGGCCATCTTCCTGGGCAAGACCTACCTCGGCCAGGCTGAACGTCGGGAGTTGGAGCAGAGTGGCGCGATCGACGTCTCGCAGGCCAGCCAGCGGGTCAGAGATAAGCTCGCTGCCCTCGCTGCCGAGTCCATGGCGCAAGGCGATCGCCGAAGTCGCCAGTAAGCTGAACGATGAGGAGGCCCTGTTCCTCGAATACGATTGGCCGGTCTGGGCCCGTAAGGCCCAGCTGCCGCCGGCCGGCGACTGGCGGTACTGGCTGATCCTGGCCGGCCGGGGGTTCGGCAAGACCCGTGCGGGCGCAGAGTGGGTGAGGGCGCAGGTGGCCGCCGGCCGACGGCGCATCGCCCTGGTGGGCCCTACGGCCGCCGACGTGCGCGATGTGATGGTCGAGGGTGAGAGCGGCCTCTTGAGCATCAGTCCGCCCTGGGAAAAGCCGACCTACCAGGCCTCGCGCCGGCGCCTCCTCTGGCCCAACGGCGCGGTCGCCTTCCTCTATTCGGCTCAGGAGCCCGAACGGCTGCGCGGCCCCCAGCACGAGGTGGCCTGGGCGGACGAACTCGCCGCCTGGACCTATTTGCAGGAGGCGTGGGACCAGCTTCAGTTCGGCCTGCGCCTCGGACCTGATCCTCGCTGCATGGTGACCACGACGCCCAAGCCGCTGCCGCTGGTGCGCCAACTGGTGGCCGATCCAACCTGCGTCGTCACCCGCGGGTCGACCTATGACAACCGGGTCAACATGCCGGCCGCCTTCATCGACCGGATCATCCGGCGCTACGAGGGCACGCGGCTGGGACGCCAGGAACTGCACGCCGAGCTGCTGATCGACGCGCCCGGCGCGCTCTGGTCCTACGAGACCATCATGGCCTGCCGCGCGCCCAGCGCGCCGGATCTGCAAAGGGTGGTGGTCGCGGTCGACCCTTCCGGCTCCAGCGGCGCGGACGAGGGGGACCAGCAGGGGGTCGTGGTCGCGGGCCTGGGCGTCGATGGACGAGGCTATGTGCTGGCCGACTATTCCTGCCGCCTGTCGCCGCAAGGGTGGGGGCGGCGGGCAGTGGAGGCCTTCGACGCCTTCGCCGCCGATCGGATCGTGGCCGAGAAGAACTATGGCGGCGAAATGGTCCGCTTCACCATCCAGGCGGTGCGCAAGACCGCCCCCGTGGTCCTTGTCAGCGCGTCGCGAGGCAAGATGGTCCGCGCCGAGCCGGTCTCGGCGCTGTACGAGCAGGGCCGCATCCGTCACGTCGTCGCCGATCTTGCAGACAACCCGTTGCATGCGCTGGAGGAGGAGATGCGCCACGCGACCGCCGCCGGCTATGTCGGGGAAGGCTCGCCCAACCGCCTCGACGCCCTGGTCTGGGCGCTGACCGACCTGTTCCTCGCCGAGGACGCGGCCGGATCGGCCTTCCTGGAGCTCGCGCGTCGGGACCTGGCGCGGGAGAGCGCCGGGCCGGCGCGCCCGACGGCCGATCCGGCGCCTGGTTCGGTCGAATGGGCGCGCTCGGTCGGCGAAGGCGCGGCCTAGTCGGCCTTCTTCTTCGCCGCCTTGGCCCGCTCGACGCCCTCAAGCACCAGGCGACGGGCCTCGTCGGCGTCGCCCCAGCGGACGATCTTCACCCATTTGCCCGGTTCGAGGTCCTTGTAATGGGCGAAGAAGTGCTCGATCTGGTCCAGCGTGATGCGCGGCAGGTCCGTGTAGTTGGAAACGCCCTCGTAGCGGCGGGTCAGCTTGGCCGAGGGTACGGCGATCAGCTTCTCGTCGCCGCCCGCCTCGTCCTCCATCATCAGGACGCCGACGATGCGGCAGCTCATGATGGCGCCCGGCGCTATGGCGCGGGTGTTGGCGATGATCACGTCGCAGGGGTCGCCATCGTCCGACAGGGTGTGCGGGATGAACCCGTAGTTCCCGGGATAGCGCATGGCCGTGTAGAGGAACCGGTCGACCACTAGCGCGCCCGAGGCCTTGTCCATCTCGTACTTGATGGGCTCGCCGCCGATCGCGACCTCGACGATCACGTTCACGTCGAACGGCGGATTGGCGCCGATCGAGACGGCCTCGAGGTTCATGCGGACTCTCCGTTGTGCGGTGCGGCGCCTCCCTGGCCTACCAGCGGACTTTGCGCAAGAGCCTTTGCGATCTTGGAGCTCGCCCTTCGCGGCGATCGATCCATTTCGACGTTATTGTGACCAAAAGAAGGATTACAACAAATTCACAGTCAAATCTGTCCGTTATTTAACTTGGATCGAGCTTCGATCGGCGCGACGACTGGGGCGTCAAATTCGACGCGGTGGAGACGCATCGACATGAACGCCCCCGGTTCAGCACTCCTGATCGCCACCCTGGTCGCCGCCGCGGCGCTGGCCGTGTTCACCAGCGCCGACGCCCGAGGCTCGCGCCCGGGCCAGGACGGCGCCCGCCACGAATGGTGCGCCGCCGCGGCCGCCATCGATTCGGTCCGGCAGGGGTCCTGCCGGCCGTGACTGAGGGAAGGGCCGGCGCCCCTCCCACTCCCCGCCGGTCCGTCCCTCGTAGCGCCCCGCCAAGGCCCCGGCGGGGCGCTTTCCTTTCCGCGTCCTACGGCTGCTGCTGGACCAGCCCCGGCGCCTCGCGCTTGGGCAGGGCGGCCAGGGCCGGACTGGCGGCGGCGGTGTCGAAGGCGTCCAGGATGCGCTGGAACCGCGCCTCGACCGCCGCCTTGAACTCCGGATGGGTGAAAATATAGAGCTCGCCAGCCAGCACCGCCTCGACGACCCGCGCGGCCACCGGGCCGGTCGGAATGCCGCTGAGCACGTTGGCGCCTGAGATCGCCTGATCTTCGGGGTTGGGTTCCCGCGTGTCGGGACCATAGCCTTCGGGCCGGTTGCGACGGCTTTCGTGGATACGGGTCTTCACGAATCCGGGGCAGAGGATCGAAACGCCGATGTTCTTCGCCGCCAGCTGGCCGGCCCATCCCTCGCTCATCGCCACTACGGCGAACTTGGTGGCGCAATAGGGCTCCATGCCGGGCGGGCTGACCATGCCGGCCATGGAGGCGGTGTTGACGAAGTGTCCGCCTTCGCCATGGCTGGCGATCAGCGGTTCGAACACTTCCATGCCGTAGACGACGCCCTTCAAGTTGACGTCGATGATCCAGTCCCAGTCCCGCTCGGGCACCTGGCCGAACTGCCCGCCCGCGCCGACGCCGGCGTTGTTACACACCAGATGGACCTTCCCGAAGCGGGCGATGGTCTCCAGCGCCGCGGCGCGCAGGGATTCGCGACTGGACACGTCCGCCCGCACGCCCTCGGCGCGGATCTGCTTGGCGCGCAGGTCGGAAACGGCCCGCTCCAGCGCTCCGGCTTCGATGTCGGCGAGCATGACGTTCATGCCCTGATGGCCGAATGCCTCGGCCATCGCCAGGCCGATGCCGCTGGCTCCGCCCGTGATGAACGCCGTCTTGCCGCGCAGGTCCTGCATCGCCGTTTCCTTCCCTTGGGATCGGGCGACTGCCGCGCCCCGCCAGTCAGAGCCTTAGCATCGCAAACGGCCCGCACAAGCGCGGCGCGGCCCAATCCTTCCAACGGAGTTGTCGTCCATGCCCCCAGCCGGCGGATTGCGAACCTCGCTCGGCTACCGCATCGAGGGTGGGCCCTTGAACGGCCAGTTTCTTTCGTCCTGGGGCGGGTTCAGCCCCGGCGTCCCGCTTGCGCCCATCGCCCCGGAGCCGGTTCGGGTCTGGGACTTTCCGGTCGGGATCAACACCGTCGTCCGGCCGCGGGCCTACGAGCCGTTCGGCTTCGCCGAACTGCGGGCCTTCGCCAACGTCGAGCTGGTGCGGCTGGCGATCGAGACCCGCAAGGACCAGGTTGAGCGGCTGCGCTGGCGGATCGTTCCGCATGGCGGCCTGGACGCCGGCCCCGCCGACCCGCGGATCGCCGCTCTGGAGGCCTTCTGGCGCAGGCCGGACGGCGTGACGCCTTTCGCCACCTGGCTCCGGCTGGCGCTGGAGGATCTTCTGGTGCTGGACGCGCCGGCGTTCGAGCGGCGGCGCAGCCTGAGCGGCGCCCTGGTCGGCCTGGACGTGATCCCGGGCGACACCATCCATCCTATGGTCGACGAAACCGGCCGGCGGCCGCGTGGACCGGCCGAGGTCGCCTTCCAGCAAGTCATCAAGGGCGTGGCTTGGGCCAACCTGACCAACGACGACTTGATCTATGCGCCACGCAATCCGCGACCGAACCACAACTATGGCTTCTCGCCCGTCGAGCAGATCATCGTCACCATCAACACCGTGATGCGCCGCCAGGCCGCCCAGCTGGCCTACTTCACCGAGGGCAACACCCCCGCCGGCCTGCTGAACGGGCCCGAGGGTTGGAACCCCGATCAGATCCGCGACATGCAGGCCTGGCTCGACGCGCGCCTCTCCGGCCAGACGGCCGAACAGGCCAAGCTGCTGTGGGTTCCGGCCGGCACACGCTACCAGTCGTTCAAGGACGCGCCGATCAAGGACGACTTCGACGAGTGGCTGGCGCGGATCGTCGCCTACGCCTTCAGCCTGCCGCCGACGCCCTTCATCCGCCAGATGAACAAGGGCACCGCCGGCGAGGACCAGGACCGGGGCCTTGAGGAAGGGCTCGAACCGATCAAGCACTGGGTCAAGCGCCTGATCGACGGGGTGATCCAGGACGAACAAGGCTGCCCAGATCTTGAGTTCGCCTGGAACGACGCGGCGATGGTCGATCCGGCGGCGCAGGCCAACATCGACGACGTGTCGCTGCGCAACGGCTCGACCACCATCGACGAGGTCCGCGCCCGACGCGGCCAGGCGCCGTTGCCGGACGGGCAGGGCGCCAAGGCGCGGATCTACGGTGGTCAGGGCGCGGTTGAGCTGGGGGCCGCTACGACGCCTGCTCGACCGTCAGCGAGCCCGCCGGCGACGGCCTGATCAACGGGGCGGACGGAGCGCGCGCGTCGAGCCAGGCCGACCATTGGGCCGGCTCCAGCACGACCGGCTGGCGGTTGTGGATCGGCGCGACGTCCGGCCCGGGTTCGCAGGTGAGCAGGGTGAAGGCGTCCAGCGGTCCGTTCGGCGTGGAGCTGCGGCGCCAGAGGCCCGCGAAGCAGAACCAGTCCTCGCCGGTCCTGGTGAACCGCCATTTGGTCTTGGGCGACTTGGTTCCGGTGTATTCGAAGAAGTGCGAGGCCGGCACGAGGCAGCGGCCCTGTCCGAACTGACGGCCTTCAGATCGAAAGTTGATCACCGGCCCGGCCTTTGGCCGCGACGGCGGAAAGCCCCAGCGCAACTGGACGAACTCGAAGCCGTCGCCGTTCTCGGCCGGCCGGATCACCGGCGCCGGGTCGGTCGGCCGGATCATCTCGCGCGGCTCGAGATTGGGCGCGCCGGTGGCGAACACCAACGGAATCCGCTGGTGGCTGAACGTCTCGACGTAGGCGCGATAGGAGATCTTGTTGCCGAACGCGTTGCACATGCTCAGACCTCGGCCGACCCGAGGGCGGTCCGCGATGGCCTCGTCCTGTTCACGCGAGTCGCTCCTCCAGGCCCGGAGCGCCAAGTCCTACGGCGTCAGGGTCCGGAAGGCGATCGGCGTGGTCAGGGGCGAACGTCCTTGGGCAGGGCCGCGGCCTCGGCGGGCGACAGCGGGGTGATCTGGCTCACGATGCAGGGTGTTGCAAAGCCGTGCATGTCCGAGACCTTCAGGTCGAGGTCGAGCGCGGTGCAGATCGTCGAGGAACCCCTGATGTGGGTGACGAGGTGCGCGTCCGGCATCTGCAGCTCCGGGCAGGCGTTGCTCAGGTCCAGTCGATAGATGTGGCTGACGCCGACCCGGATGTAGATCGCCTTGGAATCCTTGGTGGCCTTCCAGCCGTCCCAGTCCTGCGAGAAGAAACATTGGGGGGCGGGTTTCTGCGACGGCTGGGCGTCGGCGGCGGCCATGCCGAGCACGGCGATGGCCACTCCGATCAAGGTGGTCGCCAAGAGACGTTTGCGCATTTCAGACCTCCTAAGGGCGCTGCGACCCTGCTGTGTCGCAGAACGCCCGACGGGCCCATCGCGAGCCCGAACGAACAGCCGCGGACGGACCCGCGACGCTCAACTCTAACGCTTGTGAAGCTGTACCGCGGATGAATGCGGATTTCGCGCGCGTCACGCCGTTTCGCCCACTGAAATCCTCCAGATGGATGATCGAATGAGATTTTATGGCCAGATCACCAAGGTCGAACCTCAGGACGACGGGGCCATCAAGGTCGTGGGCGTCGCTTCGACCGGCGCGGTGGACGATGCGGACGAGCGGGTGCTGCCCGAGGCGATGAAGGCGGCGCTGCCGGCCTACATGCGCTTCGGCGCCCTGCGGGAGATGCACGGCCTGTCGGCGGCGGGCTCCACCCTGAGCGCCACGG
Source organism: Caulobacteraceae bacterium (assembly GCA_031291645.1). Classification (GTDB taxonomy): domain Bacteria; phylum Pseudomonadota; class Alphaproteobacteria; order Caulobacterales; family Caulobacteraceae; genus Poindextera. Next base: position 94,243 of record JARLIQ010000077.1, read on the forward strand.
TGGACGACGACGGGGCGACCCGGATCGAGGCCCTGGTGGTCGATCCGGTGGCCGTGAGGAAGGTCCAGCTCGGCGTCTACAAGGGCTTCAGCATCGGCGGCAAGGTGCTGGCGCGCGACCCCGCCGACCGCAAGGTGATCACCAAGCTGAAGCTGAGCGAGATC
>JARLIQ010000007.1 GCA_031291645.1 Caulobacteraceae bacterium
CGCTCGCGACGGCTGACCACAACACGCCCACGGACGGCACGCCAGTGGCTGCGCGCATCAAGGACGAGCTCTCGCGCGTCCAGGTGCAGACGCTCGAGCGCAACTGCGAGGAGTTCGGCATTCCCGTCTACTCGCTCGGCTCGGACCGTCAGGGCATCGTGCACGTGATCGGCCCCGAGCTCGGCGTGACCCAGCCGGGGATGACGATCGTCTGCGGGGACTCCCACACCTCGACCCACGGCGCTTTCGGCGCGCTCGCCTTCGGGATCGGCACCAGCGAGGTCGAGCACGTGCTGGCCACCCAGACCCTGCGCCAGCGCAAGTCGAAGAACATGCGGGTGTGGTTCGACGGAACGCCCGCGCCCGGCGTCGGGGCCAAGGACTACGCCCTGGCCCTGATCGGGCGGATCGGCACCAGCGGCGGCACCGGCTACGTCATCGAATACGCCGGCGAGGCGATCTCGGCCCTGACCATGGAAGAGCGGATGACGCTCTGCAACCTGACCATCGAGGGCGGCGCCCGCGCCGGCCTGATCGCGCCCGACCAGACCACCTTCGCCTATGTCGCCGGCCGCCCGGCGGCGCCCAAGGGCGGGGCCTATGAGATGGCGGTCAACTATTGGAAGGGCTTCTTCTCCGACGCCGACGCCCGGTTCGACCGCGAGGAGCGGATCGACGTCGCCGCGCTGAAGCCGATGGTCACCTGGGGCACCAGCCCCGAGGACGTGGTCGCCGTCGACGGACGCGTGCCCGACCCGGCCGACTTCGAGGGCGACAAGGCCGAGCAGGTGCGCCGGGCGCTGGACTATATGGGCCTGGAGCCCGGCCAGCCGATCGCCGAGGCGAGGATCGACCGGGTGTTCATCGGCTCGTGCACCAACAGCCGGATCGAGGATCTGCGCGCCGCCGCGGCGGTGGCCCAGACCGCGCTCGACGCCGGCCGCAAGGTGGCCGGGCACGTCAACGCCATGGTGGTGCCGGGCTCCGGCCTGGTGAAGGAACAGGCCGAGGCCGAGGGGCTGGACGAGATCTTCCGCGCCGCTGGCTTCGACTGGCGCGAACCGGGCTGCTCGATGTGCCTGGCGATGAATCCCGACAAGCTGATGCCTGGCGAGCGCTGCGCCTCGACCTCGAACCGCAATTTCGAGGGCCGCCAGGGCCGTGGCGGACGCACCCACCTGATGAGCCCGGCCATGGCCGCCGCCGCCGCCATCGCCGGCCATATCGTCGACGTCCGGGATCTGGGCTAAAACAACCTCCGCGTGCGCGGAGGGGCGGATGTTGGGGCTATTCGGCAACGGCCGGTTCCTTGAGCCGGAGATCGAGGACTGGGTGCTCGAGGCCTGGGCCTGGCTGTTGGCGCGGCTGGGCGGCATGGAGCGGCTGGCCGCCACGCCCCTGGTCCTGGCCAATCGCGACTTCTTCCCGCCGACCGATACCGAGGGCGCGGCCCGCGGCGCCTATCTGTTCGAACGGATCAGGGCGCTGATGGGACTGGAGGGCTGGCCGTGCGACCTGGAGGCCGTCGAGCGGCCCCGCAGCCGCCTGGTCGCCCAGTTCGTCGCCATCCAGCCTGGCCGCGCCGCCAACGGGACCTTTGTCAGGACGGCGGACGGCGCGCTGATCCGCTACGCCATCGATCTGGTCGCCCAGCCGAGGGTGCTGATCCCGACCCTGGCCCACGAACTGGCGCACTACCGCCTCTCGGCCATCCCCGACGAACGGCCTGGCGGCGAGGCGCTGGAGGAACTGCTCACCGAGCTGACCGTCGCCTTTCGCGGCTTCGGCGTCTTCGCGGCCAACGCCGCCTTCGCCTTCGGCCAGCACGGCGACGCCTTCAGCCAGGGCTGGCGCTCGTCCCGCAACGGCTATCTGTCGGAGCGGACCTGGGCCTTCGCCGTCGCCCTGTTCTGCGCGCTGAAAGGCGCAGAGATCCCGTTCGACCAGCTGAAGCCGAGCGTGGCGGACTTGACGCGGAAGGCCGCACACTATCTCAAGCGCAACGCGGGGCTGATTGAGCCCCTGCGACGGACTTCTTGAGGCCATGACCATCGGGCTCGACCACATCGCCATCGCCGTCGGCGACCTCGGGACGGCGCGCGCCGCCTACGAGACGCTGCTCGGCCGGCGGGCCAGCGTCGAGGACGGGCGGGCCCGGTTCCAGCTTTCGAACATGGCGTTCGAACTGGTCGAGGCGGCTGGCGAAGAGCGATTCAGCGCGATCGGCCTAGCCGTCGACGACCTCGACGCCGCGGCCAGGATCCTGGCCCGGCGAGGGATCACCACCCACGAGGCGGCTGGCGGCCTGGTCGCCGATCCGGACGCCGCGCATGGTTTCGCCATCGCCTTGCGGGCGCGGCGGCCGGCGGCGGCGTCCGCGCCGACCGCCGAAGCCGGCGTGGTCCAGGCGCTGGACCATGTGGTGATCAACACCCCCAATCCGGACCGGGCCGTCGGCCTTTACGGCGCGCGGCTGGGGCTGGACTTCCGGCTCGACCGCTCGAACCCGCAATGGGGCTCGCGCCTGCTGTTCTTCCGCGCCGGCGCCGCCGTGATCGAGGTGGCGGCCAGGCTTGACGCCGCGGCCGGCGACGGGCCGGACCGGCTGTCCGGCCTGGCCTGGCGGGTGGCCGAGCCCGAGGCGGCGCGCGAGCGGCTGGCGGGCGCCGGCCTCGACGTCTCCGAGGTGCGCGCCGGCCGCAAGCCCGGCACCCATGTCTTCACTGTCCGCTCCGGCGTTCCCGGGGCCCCCAGCCTGATGCTCAGCGCCGATCCGGCGCTGGAGGAAGCCTGACCATGCAAGCCTTCGACCACCTGGACGGCCGCGCCGCGCCGCTGCCGATCGCCAACCTCGACACCGACCAGATCATCCCCAAGCAGTTCCTCAAGACGGTGGACCGCGAGGGCCTGGGCAAGGGGCTGTTCTTCGACCTGCGCTTCGATGGCGAGGGCCGCGAGAAGCCGGAATTCGTGCTCAACCAGCCGGCCTATGCCGGCGCCAGCGTGCTGATCGCCGGCGACAATTTCGGCTGCGGCTCCTCGCGCGAGCATGCGCCCTGGGCGCTGCTGGACTTCGGCCTGCGCTGCGTGATCGCGCCGTCGTTCGCCGACATCTTCTACAACAACTGCTTCAACAACGGCCTTCTGCCGATCACCCTGCCCGAGGATCAGGTCCACGCCCTGATGGACGAGGCCAAGGGCGGCAACCACCTGTTCAGCGTCGATCTCGACGCCCAGACCGTGGTCTCGCCCTCGGGCAGGCGGTTCGCCTTCCAGATCGATCCCGGCCGCAAGGAAAAGCTGCTGAAGGGCCTGGACGCGGTCGGCGAGACCCTGCAACACGCCGGCGACATCGGGGTGTTTGAAGAGCGCCGCGCCCTTTCCCAACCCTGGCTGGAACACCGTTCATGACCCACCTCGTCGCCGGCACCGTCCGCATCCCCGCAGACCGCTGCGAGGCGTTCCGCCCGCACATGGCCGAGATGATGGCCGCGACCCGGGCCGAGGACGGCTGCATCGAGTACGCCTTTTCGTTCGACGCCGCCGACCCGGGGCTGATCCGGGTGTTCGAGATCTGGCGCGACCTGGCCGCGCTGGCCGCCCACGGCCAGGCCGAGCACATGAAGCGCTGGCGCGCCGTCGGGGCCGAATTCGGCGTGGCCGACCGCAACATCGTGCTTTACGAAACCGCCAGCGAACGGCCCTTGTGAGAACGCTTCCATGAGCACGCTTCTACTCCTGCCCGGCGACGGCATCGGGCCCGAGGTCATCGAACAGGTGCGCCGGGTGGCCGGCCGGATCGCGGGCGACATCGCGCTGGGCGAGCGCGACTTCGGCGGCTGCAGCTACGACGCCCATGGCACGCCCCTGACCGATGAGGCCGAAGCCGCGGCGCTGGCCGCCGACGCCGTGCTGATGGGCGCGGTGGGCGGTCCGAAGTGGGCCACGGCGCCGCGCGACAAGCGGCCGGAAGCGGCGCTGCTGCGCCTGCGCCAGGCGATGGGAGTCTACGCCAACCTGCGCCCGGCGCTGTGCTTCGACGCCCTGAAGGACGCCTCGACCCTGAAGCCGGAGGTGGTCGCCGGGCTCGACATCATGATCGTGCGCGAGCTGACCGGCGGGGTCTATTTCGGCCAGCCGCGCGGCATCGAGACCCTGGCCGACGGCCAGCGCCGGGCGGTCGACACCCAGGTCTATACGACGAGCGAGATCGAACGGGTCTCGCGGGTGGCCTTCGAACTGGCGCGCGGGCGGCGAAACAAGGTCACCTCCTGCGAGAAGTCGAACGTCATGGAGACGGGCCTGCTGTGGCGCGAGGTAGTCACCGACCTGCACAAGCGCGACTACGCCGACGTCACGCTCGAACACATGCTGGCCGACAACGCCGCCATGCAGCTGGTCAAGAACCCGCGGCAGTTCGACGTCATCGTCACCGACAACCTGTTCGGCGACATCCTGTCGGACGAGGCCTCGATGCTGACCGGCGGCATCGGGCTTCTGCCCTCGGCGTCGCTCGGCGAGGCGGGCAAGCCGGGCCTCTACGAGCCGATCCACGGCTCGGCCCCGGATATCGCCGGCCAGGGCGTGGCCAACCCGCTGGCCGCGATCCTGTCGTTCGAAATGGCCCTGCGCTGGTCGCTGGGCCGGCCCGAGCAGGCCGACCGGCTGGCCGCGGCGGTCAAGGCCGCCCTGGATGGCGGGGCCCGCACCCGCGACCTCGGCGGGACCCTGACCACGGCGCAGATGGGCGACGCGGTGCTCGCGGGTCTTTAGGCCCCCAGCGCCATTTCGCTTGAAAACTGGACGCATAGGTCCACTTTACAGCCCAAGCGCGCGGATAACGCGCCGAGCGTATGTGCTGGGAACGGACGATGTCGCCTGGAAGTGAAGTGGCGTTCGGCGCGGCGGCCGGCTTGGACGGCGGCCGCTGATGCCCAGACTGGCCGGACAGGTCGATCGCGCCAAGGCCGAGGCCATGCTGGTCGCGGCCAGCGAGGTGATCTCCGAGCGCGGCTTCGGCGCGCCGGTGGAGGCGATCGCCAAGCGGGCGGGCGTTTCGAAGCAGACCCTCTACAACCACTATGGCGGCAAGGCCGGGCTGATCCGGGCGCTGATCCGGCGACGGGTCGAGCAGATGACCGCGCCCCTGGCCGACGAGCGGGCCGAGCCGCAGCCTGAGGCGGCCCTGACGGCCTTCGCCATCGGGCTGATGGAGACCGTGCTGTCGCCGACCAACATCGCCCTGACCCGTGTGGCGATCCAGGGCGCGGCCGACATGCCCGACATCGCCCAGGCGATGCACGAGGCCGGGGCGGTGGCCACGCGCCAGCGGCTGGCCGCCTTCCTGGAGGCCGAGACGGCCGCCGGCCGGCTGTGCGTCGACGACGCGGCCGAGGCGGCCGAGTTCTTCTCCGGCATGGTCGGCGCGCGCCAGCTGCGCGGCCTCCTGGGCCTGGAGATCGAGGCCGACCGCGCGACCGTCGAGCGGCTGAGCGCCAGCATCGCGCGCCGGTTCGTGCGCGCCTACGGCCCCCGCCGCCGCTCCGCCGGGACCTAGAGCATTTCCCGGTTCGCTTGAACCGGGAAATGCTCATAAGAGCTTATAATTAGACCATTTTCTACGCCGAACCGGTGTCCACTTCGGCGGAAAATGGTCTAACCCGCCGCCTCGGCCTCGTCGGGCAGGCCGATCATGTGGAAGCCGGCGTCGACGTGCACCACCTCGCCGGTGGTCGAGCGGCCGAGGTCGGACAGCAGCCACAGGGCGCAGCCGGCCACCCCTTCCATCGAAGTGTCCTCCTTCAGCGCGCTGTAGGCCCGGCCCTGGGCCAGCATGCCGCGCCCGCCCTGGATGCCGGCCAGCGACAGGGTGCGCATGGCCCCAGCCGAGATGGCGTTGACCCGGATGCCTGAGGGGCCGAGGTCGCGCGCCACGTAGCGCATCGAGGCCTCCAGCGCCGCCTTGGCCACGCCCATGGTGTTGTAGTTGGGGATCACCCGCTCGGCGCCCAGATAGGTCAGGGTGATGATCGAGCCGCCGTTCGGCATCAGCCGCGCCGCGCGCCGCGAGGCGTCGACGAAGCTGTAGGCCGAGATGTCCATCGCCTGCAAAAAGCCCGCCCGCGTGGCGTTCTCGACGAAGGAGCCGCTGATCTGGCTGCGGTCGGCGAAGGCCACGGAATGGACCAGGAAGTCGATGGTCCCGAAGGCGTCCTCGACGGTCTTGAAGGCGGCCTCCATCGAGGCGTCGTCGCCGACGTCGACCGTGGCGTAGGTCTTGACCCCGATGCTCTCGCCGAGCGGCCGCACGCGCTTTTCGTTGGCCTCGATATAGGCGAAGGCCAGCTCGGCGCCCTGGGCGGCCAGCTGGGCCGAGATGCCCCAGGCGATCGAGTTGCGGTTGGCGACGCCGATCACCAGGCCCTTCTTGCCCCGCATCAGATCGCCCTGCGGCAGGTCGTAGTCGTCGGCCATCGCTTCCCTCTGTGTCTGGACTGAAAAACGCCCGGCGCCCCTGCCTAAGCAGCCGCCGGGGCGGGCGCAAGGGCGCGCCTCAGCCCTCGTATCGGCTCATCACCAGGCAGCCGTTGGTGCCGCCGAAGCCGAAGCCGTTCGACATCACCGTGTTGAGCTGCATCTCGCGGCGTTCGCGCAGGATCGGCAGGTCGGCGAAGGCCGGGTCCAGCTCGTCGATGTTGGCGCTCTCGCAGACGAAGCCGTGCTGCATCATCAAAAGGCAGTAGATCGCCTCCTGGGCCCCGGCCGCGCCTAGGCTGTGCCCGGTCAGCGACTTGGTCGAGGAGATCAGCGGCGGCTTGTCGCCGAACACCGCCCGCACCGCCTCCATCTCCTTCAGATCGCCGACGGGGGTCGAGGTGCCGTGCGGGTTCAGGTAGTCGATCGGCCGGTCGATCCCCTCCAGCGCCATGCGCATGCAGCGCGCCGCGCCTTCGCCCGAGGGGGCCACCATGTCGTAGCCGTCGGAATTGGCCGCATAGCCGATGATCTCGGCGTAGATCTTGGCGCCGCGCGCCTTGGCCCGCTCCAGGTCCTCCAGCACCACCACCCCGGCGCCGCCGGCGATGACGAAGCCGTCGCGGTCCTTGTCGTAGGCGCGCGAGGCGACCGAGGGACGGTTGTTGAAGCTGCTCGACATGGCGCCCATGGCGTCGAACAGCACCGACAGGGTCCAGTCCAGCTCTTCGCAGCCGCCGGCGAAGACCACGTCCTGCTTGCCCAGCTGGATCTGCTCGACCCCGGCGCCGATGCAGTGCGTCGATGTGGCGCACGCCGAGGAGATCGAATAGTTCAGGCCGCGAATCTTGAACCAGGTCGAAAGCGCCGCCGAGGGGCCCGAGCTCATCGCCTTGGGCACCGCAAACGGGCCGACGCGCTTGGGTCCCTTCTCGCGGGCGATGTCTGCGGCCTGGACGATGGAGCGGGTCGAGGGCCCGCCCGAGCCGATAATCAGGCCGGTGCGCTCGTGCGAGACCTCGTCCGGCCCCAGGCCCGAATCGGCGATCGCCTGCTCCATGGCGATGTGGGCGTAGGCGGTCCCGGCGGCCAGGAAGCGCGCGGCCCGCCGGTCGACCATGGATTCCCAGTCGATCTTGGACGGCGCGTGCACCTGGCAGCGGAAGCCCATCTCGGCGTATTCGGGCGCGGCCACCACGCCCGGCCGGGCCTCGCGCAGCGAGGCGGTGACCTCGTCGGCGGTGACGCCGATCGAGGAGACGATGCCGATCCCTGTGACCGCAACGCGGCGCATCGGTGCGTTTCCCTAACTTCTGGTCTTCAGGCCAGATCCTTGGCGTCGAACAGGCCGACGCGAAGATCGTGAGCCTCATAGATGGGTTTGCCGTCGGCCTCCATCACCCCGTCGCCGACGCCCATCACCAGCTTGCGGATGATCACCCGCTTCAGGTCGATCTTGTAGGTGAGCAGCTTCACCTTGGGCGTGACCTGGCCGGAGAACTTCACCTCGCCGACGCCCAGGGCCCGGCCGCGGCCGGGCGCGCCCGACCAGCCGAGGAAGAAGCCGACGAGCTGCCACATGGCGTCCAGGCCCAGGCAGCCCGGCATGACCGGGTCGCCCTCGAAGTGGCATTGGAAGAACCATTGGGCGGGATCGATGTCGAGCTCGGCGCGGACGAAGCCCTTGCCGTGCGCGCCGCCGCTGGAGGCGATCTCGGTGATGCGGTCCATCATCAGCATGGGCGGCAACGGCAGCTGGGCGTTGCCGGGCCCGAACATCTCGCCACGCCCGCAGGCCAGCAGATCTTCCTTCTCGAACCGGGACTTCGCCGTCGCCGTCATGCCGAACTCCCGATGGGCGGGCCAGGTGGCGCCGCTGAAATGGCGGGCAAGCCGTATCACACCGGCCTTGGCGGCCTCAACGGCATTGAGGCGCTTCCGACACGCCCCAGAGATCCGAGGCGGCGGCCCAGCCGCTCACCGAGCCGACCTTGATCTTGCACCAGTCCTTCTGGCAGCGGTCCAGCGCCGCCAGGGCGCGCGGGGCCAGATAGGCCACCACCGCGGCCTTGGGCCTGGGGCTGGCCAGGATCGGCGCCGCGCCCGGCTGGGTCCGCATCACCATCCGCCGCCCGTCGGTGGTGCGCCGGTGGACCCAGGAGACCTGGCCGTCCGGGTCGCACACCCGCCGCCAGTCCTCGGTCTCGGCGATCACCTGCACCGGCAGGCCGCGCGCGTGGAACACCCACAGCAGCCGGTGGTCGTCGCTGGGCCCGGCGCGGGCGTTGACGCTGTCGAACTTCAGCGAGACGTAGCGCGGCACCGGCAGGCCCGAGGGGGTCGGATGGTCCTTGGAATCGTCGGCCAGGGCGGGCGCGGCGATCACGACGGCGACCAGGGCGCCGAGCGCGGCGAACCCCACGGCGACGCGCGCCCGGCCGCTGCGGCCCAGTCCCCGATCCAGCCGTCCGGTCTTCGCCCCGGCCTTGGCCATGCCCGATCCCCTCCCGCCTTGGCCGCCCCGCCGGCCTTTGCTACAAGGCGCGGCCAGGGCCATGCTCGCGCCAAGGCGCTCTGAACTCCTTCCGCGAACCCCCTTTTCAAGCCCCAGCATGGCCGTCCGCAAGCCCAAAGTCGTCGTCACCCGCAAGCTTCCCGAGCCCGTCGAGGCGCGGATGAGCGAGCTGTTCGACGCCGCGCTGAACGCAGACGACGCGCCGATGGGCCGCGACGCCCTGATCGCAGCCCTGGCCGACGCCGACGTGCTGGTGCCGACCATCACCGACCGGATCGACGCGGCCACCCTGGCCGGCGCGGGCCCGCAGCTTCGCCTGATCGCCAATTTCGGCGCCGGGGTGGACAACATCGACGTCGCGGCGGCCAACGCCCGCGGGGTCACCGTCACCAACACCCCGGGCGTGCTGACCGAGGACACCGCCGACATGACCATGGCCCTGATCATGGCCGTGGCCCGCCGGCTGGTGGAGGGCGCCAACGTCGTCCACGCCGGCGGCTTCGCGGGCTGGACCCCGACCTGGATGCTCGGCCGGCGCCTGCGCGGCGCCAAGCTCGGCATCATCGGCATGGGCCGGATCGGCCAGGCCCTGGCCCGCCGCGCCCGCGCCTTCGGCCTGGAGATCCACTACCACAACCGCAAGCCCGTCGGCCCGCGCATCGAGGAAGAGCTTTCGGCCACCTACTGGGACTCGCTGGACCAGATGCTGGCGCGGATGGACTTCATCTCGGTCAACTGCCCGCACACCCCGGGCACCTACCACCTGCTCTCGGCCCGGCGGCTGAAGCTGGTCCAGCGGCACGCGGTGATCGTCAACACCGCCCGCGGCGAGGTGATCGACGAGGCCTCGATGGCCAACCTGCTGGAGGCCGGCGAGATCGGCGGCGCCGGGCTAGACGTCTACGAGCACGAGCCGGCGATCAATCCCAAGCTGCTCAAGCTGAGCAACGTGGTCCTCCTGCCGCACATGAGCTCGGCCACGGTCGAAAGCCGGATCGACATGGGCGAGAAGGTGATCATCAACATCCGCACCTTCCTCGACGGCCACAGGCCGCCGGACCGGGTGATCCCCTCGATGCTCTGACGACCGCAGACGTCGGCGCGCCAGTCACCACGCTCCGCCCCGCAGGAACCGAGCCCAGGGCCGCCCGTTCTGATTCCTGACTCCATTCAGGAAAGGGCCATCGCCATGGAGCTATTCGGCAGACATACAGTTCTGGATCCTAGTGATCCGGCAGTGCCGCTGGAGGCCTACAAGGAAGGGCGGAAAGACGAGCGTCGGCAAATCGACGCCGGCGGCCTCGACCACCGACTCGTCAAGAAAGAGTTGGACGACGCTTACGTGCGCGGTCGGCGCGAAGGTCTGTCGGCCCGGCGGCTATCGCTGTCCGGCCTACTTTCAGCTGTCGCCTTGGCCGCTCTGCTGATCGCGACGGCCGTGATGGTGTACCAGTACGGCTCGTTCGCCGCGGCCGGGAGCGCGATCGACAGATCGGTGGCGGCCTGGGTCTAGCCGCGCGCGGCGGCCCGGGGCGCCGAAGGACAAGCTTCCCCCGGCGCGGACCTGCGAAGCCTTGGCGAGCGGGCGACCGAGGGCGCGTGGTCGACCTCGCTTCAGGCTCGCCCCCACCGCGTCGGGTCAGGCGCGATTTCGTCTGAATGTTCGGCGCCTGTATTTGGCCCCGAACTGAACGGTTCGACATCGAGCGCGTTGGTTCCACGACGCAGCTCTCAATGCGCAACCCCTCGGCGCCGACCTGGCGCCGGACAAGGCCCATGGCGACAACCTCTGGCATGGGCAGGAGAACACCATGCTCAGTAAGACGCTTTTCGTGTCGCTTCTCACTTCGAGCGCGATGACCTTGGCCATCGCGATGCCGGCCGCCGCGGCCAGCACGACCGATCGCGCTCGTGAAGCCATCGCCGCGGCGGCGGCGAAGGTCCACACCGCGGAAGACCTTGGAGCCGCCACCGACGCGCCGCGCGATGCGGCCGCGGCGCGGGCGGCCCTGGCGAGCGCGAGGGAGGATTTCGCGGCCGGCCACAGGGAGCCGGCGATTCAGGACGCGATCCGTGCTTCGGCCTTCGCCGACACGGCGATCGGGATTTCGCAGCAGCACAAGGACCACGCCATCGCCTCCGCGCGTCAGGCCCAGAGCGAAAGCGCCGACGCGGCCCGCGATCAGGTCGCCGCCGCGCAAGGCCAGGCGGCCACCGCTCAGCAACAGGCCGTCGCCGCCCAGCAGCAGGCGGCGGACGCCAACGGGCGCGCCGACGCCGCTCAGCAGTCAGCGGCGGCTTCGGCGGCCGATGCGGCGAGCGCGCGTGACGCCGCCGCGCTGGCGGCTTCCCGCACGCCCCCCGCGCCGCAAGTCGAGACGACCGTCACGACCGAAAGGCCGGTCGGCCGGCATCACGGCAAGCGGGTGAAGGTGACGCGGCGCACGACGACGACAAGCGTGGCGGCCGCGCCTTTGGCCCAGGTCACCACGACGACCAAGGTCACCCCGTAGTCGGCGCAGGCGCAGGCCGGCGGGTCGCCGCCAACTCTCAGAGCGCGTTCTTGTCCTGAGCGACGTCAACTCGCCAGCCGGCGCCGACCTAGTGTCCCTATCGATTCCGAAGCTCGTCCGAGCCTGCCGTCGGCGCCTGCGAACTCGGAATCGGGACACTAGCGTCGAACGATCTCGAACCCCTCCGCTGCCGAAGGCGGGACGAAGTAGCGGGTGATCAGGTCGAACTCGGCGTCCGACGCGGCGTATTCATGGGTTCCGGCGGCGTTGCGCGCGCGCAGCCGCGCCTTGCAGACCTCGTCCGGCACATCGAGGAAGTGCAGGCGGTGGTCGGCCTGCGCCCCCTCGAACAGCGTCTTCATCCAGGCGCGGGCGGCGAGCGTATTGGCTGGAAAGTCCAGCACGACCGACACGCCGATCCGCAGCAGGTCTTGAACGTGGGGCCCGACGGCCTCGCGCAGCCGCCGCGAACAGCGGATATAGTCGGCCACATCCTTCATTTCGGGGCCGAACAGACGCGAAAGCCAGGCGTCCTCGCTGATGACGACGGTCGACGGCGCCCGGCTCAATTCGGCCACGAGAGTCGATTTTCCGGCCGCTATCTTTCCGCACAGCATGTGCAGCATCGCTTGTGGCATGAGATCACCCCAGTCCAATGGCGCATGCGCGCCGCTTCTTTGATGGAATCGCGTAAAGCCCGACCTGAGGGTTCAGGTCGGGTTGCTAATTCGAGCCGTTCCTAGACGGCTCGCCACGATCCACGAATGGGGGTTCATGCCGGGCTTATAGCGGCCAAGCCGGAAGCTTTCCACCCCGCGCGGCGCAAACGGCGAGGCCCGGGGGCGACCCTAAGCGGCGGTTGGGAACGTCGGTTCCGGCGCGCGCTCAGGACAGGTAGTCGCCCCGGAGCCCGTCCAGCAGGCCGGGTCCAGCGGGGCGCCACCCCATGGTCTGCCGGGTGAGCGCGCTCGAGGCCGGAATGTCGTTCGATGCGACGGCCGCAAACCAGCCGAAGTGGCCGGCCGCCTCGTCGGGGCCGAGGCTGCGGACCGGGAGGCCGAGCCGCTCGCCGATGGCCTCGGCGATGGACCGCGACGCAACGCCTTCCTCGGCGACCGCGTGAAGCCGCTGGCCCGGCTGGCCGTGTTCGAGCGCGAACCGGAACAGGCGCGCGGCGTCGCGGCGATGCACCGCCGGCCAGCGGTTGGCGCCGTCGCCCACATAGGCGGACACCCCGGTCTGCCGCGCGATGGCGATCAACGGCGAGACCAGACCCTGGCCCTGCACGTCATGAACCGACGGCGGCAGCCGCACGACCACCGACCTGACGTTCGTCCGGCTCGCGGCTAGCGCCGCCGCCTCCGGGCGGCCGCGGACGGCGAGCAGGCCCTCGGTCTCGGCCGCGTCCGCTTCGGTGCTCAGGCGGCCGGGCGTGCGGGCCGTCAGGCCCGAGGTGACGACCAGCGGCTTGCCCGTGCCCGCCAGGGCCTGCGCCATCGCCGAGACGGCGCGCAGATCGACGTCCCCCATCTCGACGTAGCGCGAGAAGTCGTGGCCGAACGCGCAGTGGATGACGCCGTCGCTGGCGCGCGCGCCCTCGGCCAGGCCCTCCGGATCGGCGACGTCGCCTCTCCGCGGCTCGACGCCCCGCTCGGCGAGGGCCTGCGCCGCTGCGTCGCTGCGCGCCAGGCCCGTCACCTGGTGTCCGGCGGCCTGCAGCTCATCGACGACGATCGAGCCGATGAACCCCGTCGCTCCGGTCATGAACACACGCATATACAAACCCTCCGAGACTTACCGGAGACAAGGGTCCGCTTGCGGCTTATTCTGGTAAAGTAGTGAGGTTATCATATTAAGCCCGGTAACAGGATGAGCGCGCTTCCAGCCGCCGAGAACCTGCTCGGAACCTTCCTGCGGGCCCGCCGCACGAAGCTCGATCCTGCGGCCTTCGGCTTTCCCGCCGAGCGCCGCCGCACGCCGGGCCTGCGCCGCGAGGAGGTGGCGCAGAGGGCCAACATCAGCCTGACCTGGTACGCCTGGCTCGAACAGGGGCGCGGCGGCGCACCCTCGGCCGACGTGCTCGACCGCATCGCCCGCGCCCTGATGCTGACGGACATCGAACGCGAGCACCTGTTCCTGCTGGGCCTCGGCCGGCCGCCGGAGGCGCGCTACCGCAAGAGCCAGGGCGTCACCCCGCGGCTGCAGCGCGTGCTGGACGCCCTGGACCCCAGCCCCGCGGTGATCCGGACCGCGACCTGGGACGTCGTCGCCTGGAACCGGGCGGCGACCGTGGTGCTGATGGACTATGGCGCGCTGCCGGTCGAGCAGCGGAACATGCTGCGCTTCATCTTCCTCGACCCGCGCGCCCGGGACGCGCACTACGACTGGGAAAGCATGGCGCGGCTGGTCCTAGGCATCTTCCGGCTGGACTCGGCCCGGGCCGGCGCCGCGGCGGACGTCGAGCCGCTGGTCGACGAACTCAGCCGGCGCAGTCCCGAGTTCAACGCGATGTGGCGCGACCACGCCGTCCCCAGCCCCCATGGCGAAGCCGTCAAACACCTGCGGCACCCGGTGCTCGGCCCGCTCGCCTTCGAGATCTCGGCCTTCGCGGTGGACGGTCGGACGGACCTCAGCCTCCTGGTCTACAATCCGGTGGCGCCGGCGGACGCCGAACGGATCGCGTCCCTGCTGGAGCCCCGGTAGCCGCCGCCCTATCCGCCGCCGCAGACCGGGCAGGCCGGGTCGGCCCCGATGCGCACCGTGCGGCTTTCGCCCGCCAGGCCGTCGTAGACGAAGAGGCGTCCGGTCAGGGGCTCGCCGGCGCCGGCGATCAGCTTGACCGCCTCCAGCGCCATCATCGAGCCGACCACCCCGGCGAGCGCCCCGACCACCCCCACCACCGCGCAGGTCTCGGCGTCCGGCGGAACCTCGGGCACCAGGCAGCGGTAGCAGGGTCGGCCGGCGAACACCCCGACCTGGCCGGTCCAGCGGCCGATCGCGCCGGAGACCAGGGGCCGGCCCTCGGCGACGCAGGCGGCGTTGACGTGGAAGCGGGTCTCGAAGTCGTCGGTGCCGTCCAGCACCAGGTCGTAGCCGCGCACGAGCTCGCGGGCGTTCTCCTCGTGCAGCCGGCCGTGGTGGGCCTGGACGCGGACATGGGGGTTCAGCGCCTCCAGCCGCTCGGCGGCGGCGGCGGTCTTGGCCCGGCCGACGTCGGCGGCGGTGTAGAGCACCTGGCGCTGGAGGTTCGAAAGGTCGACCGCGTCGGGGTCGACCAGGCCAAGACCGCCGACGCCGGCGGCGGCCAGGTAGAGGGCGGCGGGCGAGCCCAGGCCGCCGGCCCCGACGATCAGCACCCGCGCCGCCTTCAGGCGTTGCTGGCCTGGGCCGCCCACCTCGCGCAGCACCAGATGGCGGGCGTAGCGCTCGACCTCCTCGTCGCTGAAGCTCATCGGCGAGGCCCTGGAACTTGACCAGGCCGCCCACGGCGGCCACATGCGCAACGATGACAAGCCATATCGCTTCTCCCGGCGCGGCAGGCGCCTTCCCGAACTGGCATGGGACCACCATTCTGGCGGTGCGCAAAGCCGGCGCCACGGTGATCGCCGGCGACGGTCAGGTGTCGATGGGCCCGACCATCGTCAAGGGCAACGCCCGCAAGGTACGCCGCCTGGCCGAGGGCAAGGTGCTGGCCGGCTTCGCCGGGGCCACGGCCGACGCCTTCACCCTGATCGAGCGGCTGGAGACCAAGCTGGAGCAATATCCCGAACAGCTGGCCCGCGCCTGCGTCGACCTGGCCAAGGACTGGCGCACCGACCGCTACCTGCGCCGGCTGGAGGCCATGCTGCTGGTGGCCGACAAGGCCGCCATCTACACCGTCACCGGCGTCGGCGACGTGCTGGAGCCGGAATACGGCGTGGCGGCCATCGGCTCGGGCGGCCAATACGCCCTGGCCGCGGCCCGGGCGCTGATCGACACCGACCTCACCGCCGAGGAGATCGCGCGCAAGGCCATGGCCATCGCCGCCGACATCTGCGTCTACACAAACGGCGCCTTGACCCTCGAGACGCTGTAGGCCGCCCCGCCATGACCGAATTCTCCCCCCGCGAGATCGTCTCCGAACTCGACCGGTTCATCGTCGGCCACGCCGAGGCCAAGCGCGCGGTGGCCGTGGCCCTGCGCAACCGCTGGCGCCGCCGGCGCACGCCCGAGGACCTGCGCGACGAGATCACGCCCAAGAACATCCTGATGATCGGCCCCACGGGGGTCGGCAAGACCGAGATCGCCCGGCGGCTGGCGCGCTTGGCCCAGGCGCCGTTCCTCAAGGTCGAGGCGACCAAGTTCACCGAGGTCGGCTACGTCGGCCGCGACGTCGACCAGATCATGCGCGACCTGGTCGAGAGCGCCATGACCATGGTCCGCGACAAGCGCCGCGCCGCCGTGCGCGCCCGGGCCGAGGCGGCGGCCGAGGACCGGATTCTCGACGCCCTGGTCGGCCCCGGGGCCAGCGCCGCCACCCGCGACAGCTTCCGCAGGAAGCTGCGGGCCGGCGAACTGGACGACAAGGAGGTCGAGCTGACCCTGACCGACAGCGGCTCGCCCATGCAGGGGTTCGACATCCCCGGCCAGCCGGGCGCCTCGGTCGGGGTGCTGAACCTGTCGGAGATGATGTCCAAGGCCTTCGGCGGGCGGACCAAGACCCACAAGACCACCGTCGCCGGCGCCTACGCCCCGCTGATCGCCGAGGAGAGCGACAAGCTGGTCGACCAGGAGGCCCTGACCGCCGAAGCCCTGGCCCTGGCGGAAAACAGCGGCATCGTCTTCATCGACGAGATCGACAAGGTGGCCTCCCGCGCCGAGCGGAGCGGCGGCGGCGACGTCAGCCGCGAGGGCGTGCAGCGCGACCTGCTGCCCCTGATCGAGGGCACCACCGTCTCGACCAAGTACGGGCCGGTGAAGAGCGACCACGTACTGTTCATCGCCTCGGGCGCCTTCCACGTGGCCAAGCCCTCGGACCTGTTGCCCGAGTTGCAGGGCCGGCTGCCGATCCGGGTCGAGCTGAAGCCCCTGACCCGCGAGGACTTCCGCCGCATCCTGACCGAGCCCGAGGCCAACCTGATCCGCCAGCACCAGGCGCTGATGGCCACCGAGGGCGTGACCCTGAGCTTCACCGACGACGCCATCGAGGCCCTGGCCGACGCCGCCGTGGCGGTCAACGGCGCGGTCGAGAACATCGGCGCGCGCCGGCTGCAGACCGTGCTGGAGAAGGTGGTCGAGGAGATCAGCTTCACCGCCTCGGACCGCTCGGGCGAGAGCGTGACCATCGACGGCGCCTATGTGCGCGAGCGGATCGGCGCCCTGGCCGAAAACGCCGACCTGTCGCGCTACATCCTTTAGGGACCCGGCTTTAGGGGCCGGCCACCGCCCGATCCCGTCCGAGCGTGAGGGGGTCTAGGCGGCCGCGGCCCGGTGCGCGGGGTTCGGCCGGTAGACGCCGCGGCGGCCGGGCGCGGGCCTCAGGGCGTCGGTCACCCCGACCACCGTCTCGTCCAGCCCCAGCACCAGCCAGCCGTCGTCCGGCAGGGCGCGGGCGAGCTGCTCCAGCACCCGCTGGCGGGTCGCCGCATCGAAGGTCGAGAGCGCGTTGCGGCAGAAGATCACGTCGAACTGGCCGAGCGCGCGCAGGTCGGCCAGAAGGTTGATCCGCCGCCAGCGGACCATCTGCCGGATGCGCGGGGACAGCCGCCACATTTCGTCGATCTTGTCGAAATGCCGGACCAGCAGCCGGATCGGCAGGCCGCGCTGGACCTCGAACTGGTTGTAGACGCCGCTCTGGGCCTTCTCCAGCGCCCATTCGGACAGGTCCGAGCCGAACAGCTCGATGCGCGCGCCCTGCAGCTTGGAGCGTTCGTCGTCGAGGATCATGGCCAGCGAATAGGGCTCCTGGCCGGTGGAGCAGGCGGCGGACCAGACCCGGATCGTCCGCTCGCGCCGCGTCCCGGCCAGGACCGGCAGGATCTCGTCGCGGAAGTGTTCGAACGGGGCGCCGTCGCGGAAGAAACTGGTCTCGCCGACGGTCAGCGCCTCGACCACCGCCCAGATCAGCCGGTCGTTGCGATGGATGCGGATGGCCTGGACCAGGTCCGCCAGGCTTTCGAACCCCTCGCGCCGGGCCACGGGCGCCAGCCGGGTCTCGATCGGATAGGCCTTGCCCGGGTCGATCACCACGCCGGACCGGGCGTGGACCAGCTGGCGCACCACCTCGATGTCGTCGGACGTCATGCGATCAGTCCGGCCTGGGTGAACTTGGCGCAGACGATGTCGCCGTCGAACGGCTTCATGATGTATTCGTCGGCGCCGGCCTCCAGCGCCTCGGTGATGTGTTCGAGGTCGTTCTCGACGGTGCAGAACAGCACGACCGGCTGATGCCCCGCGGGCTCGCGCCGCAGCTGCTTGAGGAATTCCAGTCCGTCCATCGCCGGCATGTTCCAGTCGAGCAGGATCGCCTCGGGCATGGACGTGCGGCACCAGGCCATGGCTTCGACGCCATCGGCCGCCTCGGCGGTTTCGAAACCGAGGATCTCAAGAATGCGGCGGGCGACCTTTCGGATCACCCGACTGTCGTCGACGACCAGACAGGTCTTCACGGATAACCACTCCTCGTCGGTCCCGACTTGTCGCGCAGGGGTGGTTAAGGAGCCGTATGGTCGAGGCGAAATCGCGGCGAACGGGCTGATTCGTCGCGGATCAGGGCTCTCGCGGCACGCTGGCGCGCAGGGTGACCTCGCCCTCGCCGACCTCGACCTCCAGGGTCCCGCCCACGGCATCGACCAGGCCGCGCAGGTAGAAGGCCTGGACCCAGTGGCCGCCGAGCCCCTCTCCCAGCCGCTCGCCGTTCAGCCCGTCCATCACCTCGGGCCGCAGGCGCACCCGTCCCCCGGCCGCGCGGGCGACGACCAGGCTGGCCTCGTCGGTCTCGGTCACGCCGACGTGGGCGGTTCCGCCCATCGGCAGGGCGCCGCCGCAGATCTGGGCCAGGTTGAGCAGGATGCGGCTGACCGGCTTGGCCAGGCTGGCCGCCTCGACCGACCAGTCCAGCTCGGCCCGCTGGTGGGCGAATATCCCCGCCGTCAGCGCCTGCAGCTCGCGCGGATCGAAGGCCTCGGCCGCCGCCGAGGCGCCGAAGGCCACCCGGTCGAAGGACAGCAGCGCCACCAGCTTGCGGGCGCTGTCGGCGATCAGCGCCAGGGCGTCGTCGCGCATGTCCTGGGCGTTGGGGTCCTCCAGCAGGTCCAGGCCCGAGACGATCGCCCCGGCCGGGCTGATGAAGTCGTGGCACATGCGGCCGGCCAGGTGGGCGGCCAGCTCGACGGGCGTGACCGGGGCCGGCTGGACGGCCGGGGCGGTCGTCTCGTCAGGCGCCGCGGGGGTGGGATCGGGATCGGTCATGAGCGTATCGGGCGTTTCCTGCGGGCCGGACGTTGGCCTGATTTGGCGCTTTCGCAAACAAGGCCCCTGTGCCACAGAGGCGGCGTGACCGCGACCCCCACGCCCCCTGCGACCCGCCCTTTCCGACCCCTTCCGCGTGGAGATCTGCGATGAGCCAAGCCGATACGGGCGCCGTCCTGGCCGAGATCGTCGAGGCGGCGGCCGAGGTGATCCTGCCGTTCTGGCGGACCGGCGTGACCGTCGAGACCAAGAGCGACGAGAGCCCGGTGACCGAGGCCGACCGGGCCGGCGAGGCCCTGATCCTCGCGCGGCTGCAGGCGGCCTTCCCGGGCGTGCCGGTGGTCGCCGAGGAGGCGGTCAGCGCCTCGGGCGCGCCGGCGAGCATCGCCGAGCGGTTCTTCCTGGTCGATCCCCTCGACGGCACCAAGGCCTTCGTGCGCGGCGAGGCCCATTACACGGTCAACATCGGCCTGGTGCAGCGCGGCGTTCCGGTGGCCGGCGCGGTCTGCGCCCCGGCGACGGGCGAAGTCTGGTTCACCGCCCCCGCCGGCGCCCTGAAGCGCCAGATCGGCGAGCGCGGCGGATCGCCGGTTCGCGTGCGCCGGCCCCACCCGGCCGACCTCCTGGCGCTCAGCAGCCATACGCTCAAGCCGGAGCAGGACGAGGCGCTGCGGGCGAAATACGGCTACGTCCGCCGCCAGGCGATGGATTCTTCGATCAAGTTCTGCATCCTCGCCGAGGGCGGCGCCGACCTCTATCCGCGCCACGGGACCACCATGGAGTGGGACATCGCCGCCGGCCACGCGGTGCTCGTCGCCGCGGGCGGGCGGGTGACCACCCCGGAAGGCGAGCCCTTCGTCTATGGCAAGGCCGACCAGGGGTTCAAGAACGGCTGGTTCGTCGCCCGCGGCGGTTGAGCGGCCCAGCGCCTGAGGGCCTTAAGGCCTTGAATCCAGGGCGTCACCGCCGCCGAAACGGCTTTCCCTTTCGGCGTGCGCGCTCTAGATCAGCAAAAGGGGGAGGACGAACATGGCCGAAGCGGTCGCGGGCGGAGCGCAGGGCGCAGGCGCCGGCACGACATCCATGCGCACCGTCGTCGCGGCCTCCTGCTCGGGCACGGCGTTCGAGTGGTACGACTTCTTCATCTTCGGCAATCTGATCCAGATCATCTCGAAGAACTTCTTCGCCGAGCTGGGCGTGGCCGCCGGCCTGATCGCGGCCCTGGCCCTGTTCGGGGTGGGTTTCGCCTTCCGCCCCCTGGGGGCGCTGATCTTCGGCGGCCTGGGCGACCGGATCGGGCGCAAGGCGGCCTTCCTGATCACCGTGACCATGATGGGGGGCTCGACCTTCGCCATCGGCCTCCTGCCGACCTTCGCCCAGGTCGGGCGGCTGGCGCCGCTGCTGTTGATCCTGCTGCGGATCATCCAGGGCACGGCGCTGGGCGGCCAGTACGGCGGCGCGGCCATCTATGTCGCTGAGCACGCGCCCCGGGACCGGCGCGGCTACATGACCGCCTGGGTGCAGACCTCGGCCGCCTTCGGGCTGGTCGGGGCGCTCTCGGTCATCTTCCTTGTCCGCAAGGCGACCGGCGAGGCGGCCTTCGCCGCCTGGGGCTGGCGCGTGCCCTTCTTCGTCTCGGTCGGCCTCGTCGCCATTTCCGTCTGGATGCGGATGAAGCTGTCGGAAAGCCCCGCCTTCCAGAAGATGAAGGACGCGGGCGAGCACAGCCAGGCGCCCTATGCCGACGCCTTCGGCCGCTGGCCCAACCTCAAGCTGGTGCTGATCGCCTTCTTCGGCCTGATGAGCGCCCAGGGCGCCTACTGGTACACGGTGTTCTTCTACGCCGAGGTGTTCCTGGAGAAGTTCCTCAAGGTCGAGGGCCCGTTCGCCAACCTGATGATCATGATCGCGGCCATCGCCAGCGCGCCGCTCTACATCTTCTTCGGCTGGCTGTCGGACCGGATCGGCCGCAAGTGGGTGATGTGGTTCGGCATGACTCTCGGCGCGGTGACCCTGTTCCCGGGCTTCCACCTGCTCAGCCAGGCGGCCAACCCGGCCCTGGTCGCCGCCAGCGCGCGGACCCCGATCGTGGTGGTCGCCGACCCGGCTGCCTGCTCGGTGCAGTTCGACCCGACCGGCAAGGCCAAGTTCGTCTCCAGCTGCGACATCGCCCGCAGCGCCCTGGCCAACGACGGCGTCTCCTATTCCAGCCGGGCCGGCGCGCCCGGCCAGCCGGCCGCGATCATGATCGGCCAGACCCGGCTCGCCGCGCCGGACGGCCGCGGCCTGTCCGCGCCCGCCCTCAAGTCGACCACGGCCGCCTTCAACGCCCGGCTGGGCGCCGCCCTGGTCCAGGCCGGCTATCCGACCAAGGCCGACGCGGGCCAGCGCAACACGCCGCTGCTGCTGGCGGTGCTGCTGGTGTTCACCATCGCCGCGACCGCGCTCTACGGGCCGATGGCCGCGGCGCTGGCCGAGCTGTTCCCGACCAAGGTGCGCTACACGGCCCTTTCCCTGCCCTACCACCTGGGCGCCGGCTGGATCGGCGGCTTCCAGCCGGTGGCCTCCTTCGCCATCGTGGTGGCGACGGGCAACATCTACGCCGGCCTGTGGTATCCGGTGATCTTCACCACCATCAGCGTGGTGGCCGCGGCCTTCTTCCTGCCGGAGACCCGCGGCCGTCCGCTCGACGCCTAGCTTCAGGTTCGTTCAGGTTCACGCATGCCCGATTACGTCTTTCCGCCCGCCGCCGTTCCCGCCGTTCCGGTCGAGGGGACCACGGCCCTGTTCCCCGTGCGCCGCATCCTCTGCGTCGGCCGCAACTACGCCGCCCACCGGCGCGAGATGGGCGGCGACGAGCGCGAGCCGCCGTTCTTCTTCGCCAAGCCCGCCGACGCCATCGTCCCCCTGGGCGGGGACGTGCCCTATCCGAGCCTGACCGCCAACCTGCACCACGAGGTCGAACTGGTCGCCGCCCTGGGCGGCGGCGGCGCGGACGTGCCGGTCGAGGACGCCCTGTCGCTGGTGTTCGGCTATGCGGTCGGGGTGGACCTGACGCGGCGCGACCTGCAGTCCGCCGCCAAGGACAAGGGCCAGCCCTGGGAGGCTGGCAAGGGCTTCGACGCCGGCGCGCCGATCGGGGCGATCCGCCCGGCGGCCCTGTGCGGCGAGGCGACCGGCGCCATCAGCCTGACCGTCAACGGCCAGACCCGCCAGGCCGCCAGGGTCGCCGACATGATCTGGAGCACCGCCGAGGTGATCGCCCAGGCCTCGCGCCTGTGGCGGCTGGCGCCGGGCGACCTGATCTTCACCGGCACGCCGGAGGGCGTCGGCCCGCTGGTCCGCGGCGACGTGGTCCACGGCGAGATCGAGTCGGTGGGCGTGCTCGACTTCACCATCCGCTAGAGATCAATAGTTTCAAATGATACGATTATCCGGTGAAACGACTTCGGGGATCCGATGGAACTGGTGCTTCACTCGAGCTGGCGCGCGACGGCGCCCTACCGCGTCCGCATCGGGCTGAACCTGAAGGGCCTGGCCTACGAATACCGCCCGGTGAACCTTCTGGCCGGCGAGCAGCGGGGCGAGGCCTACCGGGCGATCAATCCCCAGGGCCTGGCGCCCGCCCTGATCGTCGACGGCCGGGTGATGACCCAGAGCCTCGCCATCCTCGAATGGCTGGAGGAGACCTGCCCCGAGCCGGCCTTCTTGCCGCGCGATCCGGCCGACCGGGCGGCGGTGCGGGCGATGGCCGACATCGTCGCCTGCGACATCCACCCGCTGAACAACACCCGGGTGGGCCGGGCGCTGGGCGCGCTTGGCGTTTCGGACGCGGACCAGCTGGGCTGGATCCGCCGCTGGATCACGGACGGCTTCTGCGCCCTCGAACCGATGATCGCGCGCCATGGCGGCGGCTACTGTTTCGGCGATGCGCCCGGTCTGGCGGACTGCTGCCTGGTCCCGCAGGTCTATTCCGCGCGGCGGTTCGGGGTGGACTTCGGACCCTTCCCGGCGATCGCCGCCGCCGCCGAGCGCGCGGGCGCCCACCCGGCCTTCGCCGCCGCCCATCCGGACCGCCAGCCCGACGCGCTCAAGAGTTGACGCAGCGGCAGCTTGACGCGATCCAGCGCGTGTGGACTACCGCACACGGCCAAAGCCGGAGGCTGGGATGATCAAGACGCTGCTCGAGAACAACCGCGCCTGGTCCGAGGGCAAGACCCGGGTCGATCCGGATTTCTTCCGCCGCCTGGAGCGGCAGCAGACGCCGGAGTATTTCTGGATCGGCTGCTCCGACAGCCGCGTGCCCGCCAACGAGATCATCGGCCTCGACCCGGGCGAGGTCTTCGTCCATCGCAATGTGGCCAACCTCGCGCCGCCGCAGGACGCCAACTACCTGTCGGTGCTGCAGTTCGCGGTCGAGGTGCTGAAGGTGCGCCACATCCTGGTGGTCGGCCACTATGGCTGCGGCGGGGTGGCGGCGGCGATCGACGGCCGGCGGCGCGGCCTGGTCGACCACTGGCTGCATCCGATCCGCGAGACCTACGCCGACCACGTCCACGAGCTGGAGGGCCTGCCGGACGGCCGCGAGCGGCTGGATCGGCTGTGCGAGCTGAACGTGCTGCGCCAGGTTCGCAACGTCGCCTCCGACGTCTTCGTACAGGACGCCTGGGCGCGGGGACAGGCGCTGTCCGTGCACGGATGGGTCTATTCCCTGGGGGACGGCCTGGTCACCGACCAGAACATCACGGTCTCCAGCCAGGCCGAGTTCACCGAGCGCTTTCCTAGTCGACCCTGATGCGGACCCGCGCCGCGGCCTTGCGCCCGGCGTCGTCGATCACCTCCAGCCGATAGAAGCCCGGCGCGGGCGGGCGCCACACCACGCGCCCGCTCAGCGGGTCGGGCTGCAGCGGCGCGCCGTCGACGTACCACGACAGCGCCTGGCCCTGGGCCGCCAGCACCAGGCCGCGCGCCTTGGGGCCGAGCCCGTCGACCTCGACGCTGGCGCCGTCCGGCGGGAAGATCAGCTGCGGGCCGTCGGCCTGGGCGTTCAGCCGCGCCAGCGCCGCCGGCGCGTTCGCCGGCGCGATCGGATGGGCCGCCGAGGTGGGCGCGCCGAGGGCGTCGGCGGCGTCGAACAGCAGCGGCAGGGTCGCCTCGCGCCCGGTCAGGCCGCCGCGCGCGCCGCCGTCCGCCCGGCCCGTCCAGGCCGCGATCGCATAGCCGCCGACCACCCCGGCCGCCACGGCGTCGCGGAAGCCGTAGGAGGTGCCGGTCTTGAACGCCATCCGCGGGCCGCCCTGGGTCAGGGCCGCCGGCGCGCGTCCGTCCGGGGTCGGGCTCTCGCGCAGGATGTCCAGGATCTGCCGGGCGTTCTCGGCCCGGATCAGCCGCACACCCGGCTGGTCCGGCCGCCGCGCCGCCTCGGCCTCGGTGAAGGCCAGCGGCTTGGCCACCCCCTCGTCGCCCAGCGCCGCATAGAGCAGGGCGAGGTCGCGCAGGGTGATCCCCTCGCCGCCCAGGGCCAGGGACAGGCCCGGATCGACGGTCGCCGCGCGCGGGCGGACCAGGCGGACGCCCGAGGCTTCCAGCCGCGACTGGAAGGCCTGGGGGCCGATCCGGTCCAGCGTCGCCACCGCCGGCATGTTCAGCGAGTAGTTCAGCGCCTCCCGCGCGGTGACCTGGCCGTGGAACACCCGGTCGAAGTTCTCCGGCTGGTAGTCGGCGAACCGGCGCGGCGCGTCCTGGATCACCGTGTCGGGCGCGGCCACCCCGTCGTCGAAGGCGAAGGCGTAGATGAAGGGCTTCAGCGCCGAGCCGGGCGAGCGCAGGGCCCGGGTCATGTCGACCCAGCCGCCGGGCCGGTCGCGGCCGGCCGAGGCCACCGCCGCGCGCACCGCCCGGGTGCGGATCTCCACCACCACCAGCGCCGCCTGGGCCTGGTCGCCCTGCTGCTGGGCGGCGGCGCGGACCAGGGCCTCCAGTCGGCGCTGCAGCGGGCCGTCGATGGTGGTGATCACCGAGGCCTGGCTGGCCGGCGCGTCGCGGGCCAGCTCTCCGCCCACCTGCCAGGCCAGGGCCGGGAAGGGCGCGCGACCGGGGATCGGCTCGCCCGCCGCCTCGCCCTCGCGGGCGGGATCGATCAGGCCCAGCCGGACGAGCTTGTCCAGCGCGGCCTGGCGGGCGATGCGGGCCGCACCCGCCCGACGGTCCGGCCGGCGCGCCTCCGGCGACTGGGGCAGGGCGATCAGCAGGGCCTGCTCGCCGTCGGTCAGGGTCTCGGGCTCATGGCCGAAATAGGCGAGGGAGGCTGCGCGCACGCCTTCCAGGTTGCCGCCGTAGGGCGCCAGCGTCAGATACATCGCCAGGATCCGCCGCTTGGAGAAGCGCGCTTCGAGCTGCAGGGCGCGCAGGGTCTCGATCAGCTTGGCGCCGAGGGTGCGCCGGCGCGGCTCCAGCAGGCGCGCGGTCTGCATTGTCAGGGTCGAGGCGCCCGACCGCACGTGGCCGGTCAGGGCCGCCGCGCCGACCGCGCGGGCCACGGCGATGGGGTCGACCCCCGGATGCCAGTAGAAGCGCGCGTCCTCCACCGCCACCAGGCGCCTCAGGAACGTCGGATCGGTGCGTTCGAGGTCGGCCCGGATGCGCCAGCGGCCGCGCTCGACGGGCAGGGCCCGTAGCCAGCCGCCGTCGTGGTCCAGGGCCACCGGCGAGGCGCGCTCGGCCCGCGTCAGGTTTGGCGGCAAGGCCGCGTCGGCCGCCAGCACCGCCGCTTCCAGCGCCACCAGGCCGATCAGGCCGAACGTCAGCCCCCGGATCAGCCGGCTCACGGTCCCGCGAGGGCGACGCTGGCGCGCCCGCCGGCCGAGCGGGCGTAGATGGCCGGCCGGTACATGTCGTGCGCCTCGGCCCCCGGCAGGTAGAACTCGCCCGGCGTCACCGCCCGCGCCACATAGGCGACGGCGAAGGACTTGCCGCCGTCGACGTTCAGCGCCGCCACATAGCGGTCGTCGCGCGATTCCTGCGCCAGCGGCGCATTGAGCTGGCCGAGGAAGCTGTAGGGCCCGTTGCTCGAACCCTTCTCACCGTTCCCCCGGCCGTCGTCCGGCCCGAGCGCGGTCTCGATCTCGAAGCCGGCGGGCAGCGGATCGTCCAGCACCAGCGAGGTCGAGCGGCCCTGCCGCGATGCGCCGGCGATGCGCACCACGACCCGCGCGCCCTGGGTGATGTGGGCGAGGTCCGCCGGCGCGCCCTGGATGGTCCAGAAGGTGGTCGCGACGCTGACCCCCTGGCTCAGCGCCGGCGGCGAGGCGAGCGGCGTGCCGCGCACGGTCACCGTCCGCCACAGGGCGCCCGTCCCGGCGTTGACGAAGCGCGCGGCCTGCAGCCGTCCGACCGCCCAGCGCGGCGCGCCCGCCGCCGGGTCCATCGGATAGGCGCCCGTCGTCTGGATGCGGATGGCGCCCGCCGCCTTCAGCATTTGGTGGGCGGCCTGCATCAGCCGGGCCTGCTCCTGGGTGTTCAGGCCGTCGGGATCGCGCACCGTCCCGTCCAGCCGGTCCTGCAGGCCGCGGGCGACGCCCATGTCGCCGGCCTCGTAGGCGTAGGCGATCACGGCGGCCAGGTCGCGCAGCGGGCTCTGGTACCAATCCGCCTCGTCGCGGTAGCCGAGCGAGCGGGCCGCCTGGACCAGGGAGTCGTGGGCCCGGGCCCGGTCGCCCATCAGGGCCAGGCCCGCGCCGATCTGGGCCTTGGCGATGGGCGAGGTCTCGTTCTTCATCTGCACGTCGTGCCACCAGCGCAGCCGGGCGAGGTCGCCGCGGCCGGCCTTGGCCAGCACATAGAGGGCGTAGGCCGAGGCGCGGCTGCGCATGCGGGTGGTGGCGTCCTTCGACGCCTGTTCCGAACCGGCCCAGGGCTTGGGATATTGCAGCTTGTAGGCGACCGAGGCGAAGCCTTCGGGCCGGGAGATCTGCCGCATGGCGCCCAGCGCCCGCTCGTAGGCCGCGTCCGGCACCGGCGCGCCCTGGGCCCGGGCCTCGACCAGGAAGTCGGTGGCGTAGGCGCCGAGCCAGGCGTCCGCCTCGCTGTCGCCGACCCGCCAGAGGCCGAAGGCGCCGTCCAGCGTCTGGCGGTCCAGCAGCCGGCCGACCGCGTCGTTGAGCGCCGCGGTCGAGCGCCGCGCCCTCGGATCGCTGGACATCTCGGCGGCGTAGAGCAGCGGATAGGCCGTCGAGACCAGCTGTTCGGTGCAGCCGTAGGGATAGCGGTTCAGCGACAGGGCGACCGCGGCGGGATCGAAGCCCTTGAACGGCGAATAGCTGACCTGGAGGGTGACGCCGCCGGCCGCCATGCCCGAGATCAGCGAGGCTGGCGGGACATAGGCCTCGCCGGGCCGTTGCAGCTGGACGTCCGTCCGGGTGATCGGGCCCCAGCCCAGCCGCGTCTCGATCGGATAGGACTTCAGGGTGCTGAAGCCGGGCCCGTCGACCCGGAAGCTGATGGTTGAAACCCCCGTGCTTCCCGGCGCCACCAGCGGCGCATGGTCGGCGATGCGCTGGCCGACCAGCAGGTCATAGAGCTTCTTGAACGGCGCCAGCACCCCGCCCGAGCTGAAGATCTGGGCGACATAGGCGCCCGCCCGGCCTTCCAGGTTGTGCAGTTCCAGCGTCGCCAGGGCGTGGTCGCCGGGCGAGAGGAACCTGGGCAGGTTCAGGTCGGCGACCACCGGCTGGCGCACGGTCAGCGGCTTGGAGCCCGACCCCACGGCGTCGTCGGTCCAGGCCACGGCCATCAGCCGCAGTTCGCCGTTGAAGTCGGCCGCCGGCAGCTTGACCACCGCCCGCCCGTCCAGGCCGGTGTCCACCTCGCCCGACCACAGGGCCACGGTCTTGATCGGGGTGGTGGTCAGGCCCTGCCCGCCCAGTTCGTCGCCACCGAAGTTGACCGGCGCCGGCGCGCCGAGGTTGGGGTCGAGCAGCCGGCCATAGTCGTCGCGGTAATCGAGCGTCAGGGCGCGCTTGCCGAAGTACCACTTGGCCGGGTCCGGACTCTGCTGCTTGGTCAGCCGCAGGATGCCCTCGTCGACCGCCGCCAGGGTGACGTGGGCGCGCTGGCCGAGCTTCAGGCCGCGGACGGCCAGCGGGACCTCGACGGTCGCCTTGGAATCGATCTTGGCCGGGGTCGCGATGTCCACGTCCAGCTTCCGGCCCCTGGGATCCAGCGGGACGTAGACCAGGCCCAGCGCCCGGCGCGGCTTGGGCGTGACGGACGGGTCGCGCGGCTGGATCACGCTGACCAGCACATAGGCGCCGCCGCCCCAGGCCGCGCTGGTCTTGAGCGAGACGGTGGCGCCGCCGCGCCCGACGCTGAGGGTCTTGAAATCGATCAGCCGGTCGGTGGCCACCGCGACCTGGGCCTCGCCGGCGTAGGGCGCCTGGATCGCCACCTGCACCGTGTCGCCCTGGCGCCAGGCGCGGGTTCCGGCGCTGACCCGCACGAAGTCGGGGGCCTCGGCCTCCTTGGCCGGCGCGCCCCAGCCGGCGGAGAAGCGGATCACCGACCTGGCGCCGGAGGGGCCGGTCACTTCCAGCCGGTAGTCGCCCCAGCCCAGCCGCCGGTTCAGGTGGAGGGAGCCTCCCGCGGGGATCTCGGTGACGCCGCGCGCCACCGCCGCGTCGCGGCTGGTCCGCCGCCACTGCCATTTGCCGTCCTGCTCGAACCAGTCGTAGTTCCAGTTCTCGGAGATCAGGGTCCAGACCGCCCCGGCGGCGGCGATCCGGCGGCCCTGGGCGTCGACCGCGATGACGTCGAGGCTGACCGGCGTCGCGTCGGCGCCGCCGGAGCTCGGCTGGTCGACCTTGACGCCGAAGTAGACCGGTTGGGTGCGGACCTTCAGGAAGGCGCTCTCGCGCACCGGCCGGCCGCCGGGCTCGAACACCGAGGCGGTCAGGGTCGCGGCCAGCGGGACCTTGGAATCGCCGGCCTGGCCGGCGTCCACCGCCAGGGTCGCCGCGCCCGCGCCGTCGGTCACCGTCGAGCCGAGGTCGACCAGCTTTTCGTCGAACGGGGTGACGTCGTCGCCCCAGCGATAGTCCTTGTACTGCGGGAAAGGGTTGGGGTCGGCGCGCAGCCGCACCTCGCCCTGGGTCTGCAGGCCGGCGCCCGGCGCGCCATAGAGGAAGCGGGCCGACAGCGGCACGCGGCGCACCTCGCCGGCGACGACCGCCGCCTGCGGCTGGGCCGCCAGGGTCACGGCCAGGCGCTGGGGCACGAAGTCCTCGACCGCGAAGCTCATCTGGCCGACCGGACCGTCGATGCCCTGGATCTCCAGCTGGGCGCTCCAGCGGCCGCGCGGCGCGGACCTGGGCAGGGCGATGTCCTGCAGCACCGCGCCCTGGTCGGCGTGGTCGAAGGCGATGCGGCGGAACTCGACGCCCGACGGGCGCCGGATGACCAGCGCGCCCTTGCGGTCCTTCAGCGCCCTGGCTTCGCGGTCGCGCACCAGGGCGACGACGTGGGCCGTCTCCCCGGGCCGGTAGATGCCCCGGTCCGCATAGAGATAGGCGTCGACGTCGGTCTTGATCGTCCGGCCGTCCGTCGGCTTGCCGGTGTCGTCCGGGTTCGGCGCGCGCCCGCCGGTCCCCTGGCTGGAGAGGTCCACCGGCGAGCGGTCCAGGTCGAGCACGGCCAGGTCGCCCATGGCGCCATAGGCCATGACCATCTTGGCCGCCGCCGCGCCCTCGCCCTTCAGCATCGGCCCCGGGAAGCGCACCCGGCCCGAGGCGTCGCTGGTCCCCGCGCCCAGGTCCTCGCCGTTGCGCGCCACCAGGGTCACGCGCACGCCGGGCATGACCTTGGCGGATTTCAGCGAGCGGACCACCACGTCCAGGGCGTCCGATCCCTGGTAGGCGGTCAGGCCCATGTCCGTGAACATGATCCAGCGCCGCGCCTGGGCCGGCGGATTTGAGTCGAGGGGCCGGCCGTTGTCGCCCTTGATGTCGCGCCCGCCGGAGGCGTCGCGCGCCTTGATCACATAGCCGCCGGGCTTCATCTCCTTCAGCACCGCGCCCAGGGGGAAGACGGTGGTCGCCCGCTGGCCGACGGGGCCGGCGACGGCCACCTCGCCCTTCCAGACGATGGTCCCCTCGTCGTCGGGGCTGTCGTCGCCGTAGTCCCCGGGATAGTCGCCTTCTCCGGTCGGCTCGGGCGCGCTGATCGACTTGCGCACCAGGTTGCGGTCCGGCACGCGCCAGACCTCGATCGCCAGCTTGCTGACGTTCAGGGTCTCGATGCCGACGCCGTCGGATTCCTCGCGCGGCAGGATCACCCCCTGGCCGGCGAAGCCGACGTAGGGCGGCTTTTCGCTGAACACGAAGTCGACGTCGGCGTTGGCGGCCAGGGTCTCGCCGCTGCGGGCCGGCAGCCCCTTCAGCAGGGTCACCCGGTGGTCGGCCAGGCCCATGCCGGCGACGCACAGCTCCTCGGGGTTGCGCGGGTTGACGCTGACCGCCGGCGGGTGGCCGAGGTCGGGCGAGACCAGCACATAGTCGGCGTAGGTCCTGGTCGGATCGAGCGGCCGGGTCAGTTCGGCGCAGGCGGTCGGATCGGGATTGGACGTGTCGATCCGCGAGCGCCAGAAGGCGAAGCCGGCGGGCTTGGCGACGGCGGCCCTGGGCGCGCCGGCGGACCGCGGATGGCCGAAGAACGGCCAGGGCAGGCCGCGCGCGGCCTCGGCGACGGCGCCGCCCGCCTGCCCGGCGTGGTGGGTGTCCAGCCAGCGCATGGTTCCGGCGCCGACCCCGAAGCCGACAAGCGCGAGGGCGATCGCCGCGGCGACTGCCAGCCTCCGGTCCATCCGGCCTCTCCCCGACCCCTCGCCGTCCACGCGGCGAGGTTGAGCGATGGAAGCCCAAGCGGGACCTTGGGTCAATCGCGCTGCTGCGACGGCCTCGCCGCGCGGGGCGCCGTAGCGTCCGGGGGGTTGCGGGCGGCGAGCGCCTGGCGGATAACCCGCGCCGGTGGTTCCCCTCTCGGGGGGCTAAGAGGGAATGCGGTGAGGGGTTCGCCCCGAGGCCGCGCTGTGCCCGCAACTGTGAGCGGCGAGGGCCGCGAGCCGCATCGTCCGGATCATCCTCCGGGCGACGCCACTGGAGCCGCAGCGCTCCGGGAAGGCGAGGCCGCGACGCCCGTTGACCCGCAAGTCAGGAGACCTGCCGCCGACGTCGCTCGTCCGAAGGTCCGGGTCCAGGCCATCGGCGCGGGAAGGCGTATTCGGTCTTCCGCAGCAGCGACCAAGCCGACCCGCCGCCGGCGGGGAGGGGCGGCGCGGGCCAGTCTCCGAGCCGCCTCTTCTCCCGTGGGTCATCGCTGCACTGGACCTCGCCGACGGCGCCGGAGGGTCCGCTTCGAAGGACCTTGGGCCCATGAGCCATCCTCGCCGTCATCGCCTTTCCACCTCGACCCGCCTGCCGGCCTTCCTCGCCGGCGGCCTTGTCCTCGGCGCCGCCCTGCCGGCCGCGGCCCAGGCCGTGGATCAGCCCCAACCGGTCAGCGAGGTGGTGGTCACCGCCACCCGCCTGCCGCAGACGCTGAATACGACGCCCGACGCCTATGTGATCGACCAGTCCGAAATCCAGGCCCGCCAGATCACCTTCGCGGCCGACGCCCTCGCCACGGTTCCGGGGGTCTCGGTCGCCTCCAGCGGCCAGTTCAGCCTGACCAGCATCTCCATCCGCGGCGCCTCGGCCGACAAGACCCTGGTCCTGATTGACGGCATGCCCGTGAACGACCCGTCCCAGCCGGCCGGCAACTACGACTTCTCAGGCCTGGACCTGGCCGACGTCGCGCGCATCGAGGTGCTGACCGGGCCGCAGGGCTCGCTCTGGGGTTCGGACGCCATCGGCGGGGTGATCGCCTTCACCACGCGCGAGCCGAATGGCCTGAGGGCCGACGTCGAGACCGGATCGCTCGGCGAGACCCGGGTCTCGGCCGCGGCGGGGCGCAGCACCCGCGACTGGGCCTTCGGGGTCGACGTGGCGGACGTCGCCTCGACCGGGGTCTCGGCCGCTGACGTGCGCAACAACTACGCGCCCTACGGCGCGCCCGGCCTGCGCAACATCGAGCCGGACGGATTCCGCGACCTCACCCTCGGCGCCCGTGGCCGGATCGACATCGGCCAGCTCGTCCAGCTCGACGGCCAGGTCCGCTACAGCGACAGCCGGGCCGCCATCGACGGCTATCCGCCGCCCTATTATTTCTTCAGCGACACCAACGACGTGGCCCGCAGCCGCAGCCTGACCGGCTTTCTGCGCGCGCGCTTCACCGGTCCCTGGGATCTGGTCAACGAGGTCAGCGCCAGCGGCTACAAGATCGATCGCGGCGATTCCGGGGTGAGCGGCGACTACGGCTACCGGGCTGACCGGGAAGTCTATCGCTGGACCGTGGCGCGCGGGACGACCGCCGATCCGGTCTCGTTCGAAGCCGGCGCCGAGCGGGAGGACAGCCGCGCCAGCCTGTCGACCGGGGACACGGCCGACCTGGGCTCGACCGCGGTCTTCGGCGTGGTCCGCTGGCGGCCGATCGACCGGCTGACCCTGACCGCGAGCGGCCGCTGGGACGACCCGGACAGGTACCACGCGCGCGCCACCGGCCGCATCGCCGGCGCCCTCGACCTCGGGCGGGGCTTCAGCCTGTCGGCCTCGGCCGGCCAGGGCTTCAAGACCCCGACGATCAGCGAGACGGTCTGCGACTTCTGCTACACCACCCGGGTCACCCTGCGGCCGGAACTGGCCGTGGGCTACGACGCCGGCCTCGGCTGGCGCTCGCCGGACGGCCGGTTCACCACCCGCGCGACCGTCTTCGGCCTGAACGTGACCGACGAGATCGAGTACGTCGACGGCCACTACATCAACGTCGCCCATAGCCGCTCGGACGGGGTCGAGGCCGAGGGCGAGGCGGCGCTCGGCTGGGGCTTCAGGCTGAAGGCGGCCTACACCTATACCTACGCCATCAACGCCGACACCCACGTGCGCCAGCTGCGGATTCCGCTCAGCACCGGCTCGGCGACGCTGTTCTGGACGCGGGGCAAGGTCGATGCGGCCTTCACCCTGCGCGCCGAGGACACCCAGCCGGACCTGGGGCTCGACGGCTTCACCTCGGTGACCCGCCCGGGCTTCGTGGTCGCCGACCTGGCGGGCGGCTACGCGTTGAACAGCCATATCCGAATCTCCGCCCGAATCGAGAACCTGGCGGGCGCCCACTACGAGCAGGTCTATGGCTATGGCGAGCCGGGCCGGACGGTCTACGTCGGCCTGCATCTGCGGGACTGACCGACAAGGACGCGCCGGGGCCGTTCAGGCGCCGGCGTGGTCCCTCCCGGCGTGGATCAGGCCGCGGCCCAGCCCGGCCGGTCCAGGGCGGCGGGGTCGTCCAGCGCCATCTCGTCCCAGTCCAGTTCCGGCGGCGGGCTCATGGCGGCGGCGACCACCGCCTGCAGCTCGGCCGCCGAGGTCACCCCGACGATCACCGAGCTGGCCTCCTGCCGCGACAGGGCGAAGCCCAGGGCGGCCTGCAGCGGGTCGGACCGGCCCTCGGCGATCATCCGGCGCACGCGCGACAGGCGCGAGGCGGCCAGCTTGAACTCGCCCGGCACCCGGTCGGGCGGCAGGAACAGCAGGCCCTGCAGGAAGATCGAGCGCAGCTGCACTTCGACGCCCCATTCGGCCAGGGTCGCCAGGGTGCCGTCGATCAGCAGGCGCTGGTCCAACAGGCTCGCCGGCGCCTGGATGATGTCGGGCTTGAACCGCTTGACCACGCCCAGCGGGTCGTCCGAGGCGTAGACCGAGATGCCGACGAACTCGAACAGGCCTTCGTCGCGCAGGGCGAGCAGTCGGTCCCAGACCTCGCGGCCGTGCGGGCCGAATAGGTCGCCGGCCATCTGGACGATGATCGCGTCGGCCCGCTGCAGGCCCAGCCGGCGCAGCGAGGCGCGCGCCTCGGCCTCGACGAAGTCGGGCCCGCGGTCGGTGCGGCCGGCCTTGACCATCATGCGGAAGCGGCACGGCTGGGGCATGTGCGCCCCGACCACGGCCTCGGCGTAGCCGGAGTTGCTGGTGGTGTCGAACACCCGCAGGCCTGATCGGGCCGCGACGGCGAGGATTTCGCCGACCTCGGCTTCGGGCGAGCGGCCGCGGGGCGCGTGCACGCCCTCCAGGCGGAACTGCCCGGCCCCTAGGCCCAGTTTTGAAAGGGGGACGCTCACGAAGAACCCCGACCTTGTTGATCTTTGTCTTCCCGACCCTACACGCCAAACGATTAAGGAAG
This sequence comes from Caulobacteraceae bacterium, assembly GCA_031291645.1. Classification (GTDB taxonomy): domain Bacteria; phylum Pseudomonadota; class Alphaproteobacteria; order Caulobacterales; family Caulobacteraceae; genus Poindextera. The sequence continues at coordinate 34,273 of JARLIQ010000007.1, forward strand.
CGGTATCGACGGCGGGGTGGCCGATCGGGCTTGACCGGAGGCGCGCGCCGCCCACTTTCGAGGACGATGGACCTGACCCTGCCCGAGTGGCCGATGTTCGGCCTGGCCGAGGATATGCGCCCGGCGCTTCGGGCCGCGGTGGCGGCGGGCGAGGCGGCGGCGCTCGTCACCCTCTACCGGGTCGAAGGCGGCGGCCCGCGCCCGCCGGGCGCCCAGATGCTGCTGTCCGAGGGCGTGGCGTCCGGCTTCCTGTCCGGCGGCTGCGTCGAGGCGGACGTCGCCCTGCACGCGGCCGAGACCATCGCCGACGGCGAGCCGCGGCGCCTGGTCTATGGCGAGGGCGGGCCCTGGCCGGACATCCGCCTGCTGTGTGGGGCGCGCATCGAGATCCTGGTCGAGCGCACGGCGCCGGACGATCCGGCGGTGGCCCGGCTGCTGGCCGAGCAGGACGCCCGCCGTCCGGTCGTCTGGATCACCGACGGGCGATCGCGGCGGGTCGAGCCGGCCCCCAACCATCGCCCGCCCGATTGCGTGGCCGCCGCCGACCCGTTCGAACTGCGCCGTCTCTACGAACCGGTCCCACGCCTGGTGGTGGTCGGCGCCGACCCCATCGCGCTCGCCACCGCCTCGCTCGGCGCCCAGGCCGGGTTCGAGACCACCCTGGTCCGGCCGAAGGGGCCGCAGGCCCCGCCGCCCCTGGCCGGCGTCGCCTACAGCCGCGCCGAACCGGCGCAGGCCCTGGCCGCCGTCGGCCTCGACCCCTGGACCGCCGTCGCCGTGGCCACCCACGACTGGGACACCGACCAGGCCGCCCTGGTCGAGGCCCTGCCTTCGCCCGCGCCCTACGTCGGGGTCCTGGGCGCCCGCCGCCGCCTGCCCGAACGCCTGATGCGCCTGCGCGAAGCCGGGCTCGACGAGGCCTCGCTGTCACGCCTGAAGGCCCCTATCGGCCTCGATCTCGGCGGCAAGGCGCCGTGGGAGGTGGCCGTGTCGGTGATCGCGGAGATCATCGCCGGGCGGGCGCGGGATGGGGCCGCATAGCGCGGCCCGGCTTGACCGGCGCGGAGGCGCTGCCCACCCTCGCCGCCCGAGCGGCCGTTTTGGAGGGGAGAGCCTGTGGAGACGGCGAATGTCGCCATCGGCCAGCGCCTCGTGCGCAGGCTGCTGGCCGAGCAATTCCCACAGTGGGCCGGGCTCGCTCTCCAACACGTCGAATCCACGGGGACCGACAACGTCATCTTCCGCCTCGGCGAGCGCCTCGCCGTGCGTTTGCCGCGCGTCGACTGGGCTGCGGGCCAGGCGCAGAAGGAGCACCGCTGGTTGCCGGTCTTGGCCCCGAGTCTGCCTCTGCCGGTCCCGGCGCCCTTGGCCCTGGGGGCGCCGGCCGACGGCTATCCCTGGCCCTGGTCGGTATGTCGTTGGCTGGAGGGCGAGAGCGTCAGTCTCGAACGTGTCGCGGACGAAGAGGCGTTCGCCGCCGACCTCGCCGGCTTTGTGGCTCAGCTCCATCAGATCGATGCGACCGGTGGGCCGGCGCCGGGCGCCCACAACTTCCACCGCGGCGCGTTGCTGGCGGTGCGCGACCGCCACACTCGCGCCGCCATCGCCGCCGTTCAGGGCGGCCTGGATCCCGGAGCGCTGACCGCGGCTTGGGAGGCGGCGCTCGCTGCTCCGGCTTGGTCGGGGCCGCCGGTTTGGATCCACGGCGATCTGCAAGGCGGCAACCTGCTCTGCGACGATGGCCGGCTCAGCGCGGTGATCGATTTCGGGGGCCTCGGCGTCGGCGATCCGGCCTGCGACCTGATCGTCGCCTGGAACCTGTTGACGGCGAAGGGACGAGCGGCGTTCCGCTCGGCGCTGGATGCCGACGACGCGAGTTGGGCTCGCGGCCGCGGCTGGGCCCTGTCGGCTTCCCTGGTCGCGCTTTCCTATTATCGGGAAAGCAACCCGGCCGTGGCCGGGGCCGCCCGTCGCACGATCGCTGAAATCCTCGCCGAAGCCTAGAGCCGCTCCAGCGGCAGGATGTCCACCCGCTCGCCGGCCGCCGCCGCCGGCGCGCCGGCCGCACGCCGCATCAGGGCGTCGGCCTTGGCGAACACGCTGACCAGGGAGGAGTCCTGGTCGCTGAAGGCGACCGCGTGGATCACGCCGTCGCGGACCTCGGTGCGGGCCCGGGCCCAATGTTCGCGCGGGCCGTTGGCGCCGGCGGGAGCGCCCAGTCGGGCGGTGAGCGTCGCCGGGCCGGGCTCGGCGCCCTGCAGGGCGTTCAGCAGCGGGCGCAGGAACAGCTCGGCGCAGACCATGGCCGAGGCCGGGTTGCCCGGCAGGCCCAGCACCCGCCGCCCGTCGGTCAGGCGGCCGAACCAGGTGGGCTTGCCGGGCCGGATGCGGATGGTCTCGACCGCGAGCTGCAGCCCCAGCCGCGCCAGGGCCGGCTTGACCAGGTCGTGGTCGCCGACCGAGGCGCCGCCCAGGGTCACGATCAGCGCGCCGCCCGCCCCGTCCAGCGCGCCGGCGATGGCGTCGGCGTCGTCCCCGACCGAGGCCAGGTGGCGCACCTGGCCGCCCCAGCCGGTGATCAGGGCCGCCAGGGTGGGGCCGCCGGAATCGAAGATCTGGTCACCCGCCGGCGCGCCGCCGACCGGCACGATCTCCTCGCCGGTCGACAGCAGCGTCACCTTGGGCCGGGCCGCGACGGCGAGGCTGGCGCGCCCGGCGGCCGCGGCCAGGCTGAGCCGCCAAGGGTCGAGCCGCAGCCCCGCCTCGAGCAGCACGTCGCCGGCCTTGAAGTCGCCGCCGGCGGGGCGGACGTGGGTCGGGGCGTGGTCGGCGGGCGGCGTCCTGACCCAGCCGTCCTGGCGCTCGGCGACCTCCTGCAGCACCACCCGGGTCGCGCCGGGCGGGACCGGCGCGCCGGTGAAGATCCGCACCGCCTGGCCGGGCTCCAGCCGCCGGCCATAGCCTTGCCCGGCGGCGCTTTCGCCCATGATCTCGAACCGCTCGCCGGGGCCCGACACCGCCCAGCCGTCCATGGCCGAGGCGTCGAACGGCGGCTGGGCGCGCACGGCGGTCACCGGCTCGGCCAGCACCCGGCCGATGGCCTGCGCCAGCTCGACGCTCTCGGCCGCCGGCGCCTCGATCCCGGCCAGCATGCGGGCGCGGGCCTCCTCGACCGGCAGGTCCTTCATGGCTCGGCGCGGCGGAAGTCGCCCGAGGCGCCGCCGGTCTTCTCCAGAAGCCGCACCGCCTCGATGGTCATCGCCTTATCGGCGGCCTTCAGCATGTCGTAGATCGTCAGGCAGGCGACCGAGACGGCGGTCAGGGCCTCCATTTCGACCCCGGTCTGGCCGGTGGTCCGAACCCGCGCGGTGACGGCGAGGCCGGCCCCGTCCGCCGCCTCGGCGACCTCGACGGCCACCTTCGACAGGCCGAGCGGATGGCAGAGCGGAATCAGCTCGGCGGTCTTCTTGGCCGCCATGACGCCGGCGATCTCGGCCACCGCCCGCACGTCGCCCTTCTTGCCGCCGCCGCCGAGCGCCAGCGCCAGCGTCTCGGGCGCCATCCGGACCAGGCCGGCGGCGACCGCCTCGCGGGCCGTGACCGGCTTGTCCGAGACGTCGACCATCCGCGCGCGGCCGGTCTCGTCGATGTGGGTGAGCCTGGCCAAGCCGGATCAGACCTCGTTCAGCCGGGGCATCAGCTCGACCATGTTGCAGGGCTTGTGCCGGCTGTCGAGCTGGGCGGCGATCACCTTGTCCCAGCCGTCGCGGACCGCGCCGTTCGAGCCGGGCAGGCAGAAGACGAAGACCCCGCCGATCAGGCCCGCCGTCGCCCGCGACTGCAGGGTCGAGAGGCCCACCGACTGGTAGCTGACCAGGTGGAAGATCACCGAAAAGCCGTCGATGGTCTTGTCGAACAGGGGCTCCAGGGCCTCGGGCGTGACGTCGCGGCCGGTCAGGCCGGTGCCGCCGGTGGTGACGATGGCGTCGACCTCGCCCGAGGCGATCCAGCCCATCACCTGGGCGCGGATGGCCGAGCGGTCGTCGGCGACCAGGGCCCGGCCGGCCAGCACGTGGCCCGCTGTGGTGACCCGCTCGGCCAGCAGGTGGCCGGAGGTGTCGCTCTCCTCGTCGCGGGTGTCCGAGACGGTCAGCACCGCCACGCGCACGGGAACGAGCGGCAGGCTCTCGTCGATCTTGCCGCCGGGCGCGGGATAGGGGGCGTTCATGGGGCGACTCCAGCCGGCGATGGAACAGGGCCTATCTAGTACGTCGGCCGGCGAACGTCACGGCGTCGGGCTCAGTCCCAGCGTTCGGCGTCCGCCAGGTCGCGGGCGGTGGGTTCGATCCAGCGGGCGCCGTCGGGGCCGTGCTCCTTCTTCCAGAAGGGCGCGCGGCTCTTGAGGTAGTCCATCAGGTGGTCCGCCGCCTCGAAGGCCTCGCGGCGGTGGGCGGCGGCGGTGGCGACGAAGACGATGGCCTCACCCGGCGCGATCCGGCCGATCCGGTGCGCGATCATAAGGTCGTCCAGGCCGAATCGCGTCCGCGCCGCCTCGGCGATGCGGCCGATCTCGGCGTCGGTGAAGCCCGGATAGGCCTCCAGCTCCAGCGCCTGGGTGGCCCCGGCCGAGGCGCGGGCGATGCCGGTGAAGCTGACTACGGCCCCGGTCTCGCTGCGTCCCCGACAGAAGTCGGTCAGCAGGGCGCCGGGCTCGAACGGTTCGGTCTGCAGCCGCACGATCATGGGGTCAGCCCCCGCTCATCGGCGGCAGGAAGGCGATTTCCATGCCGGCGGCGAGCGCCATGTCCCCGCGCACCAGCGTCTTGTCGACGGCGGCCTGGACCCCGGGCGCGGCCAGGGCCTCGGCCAGCCGCGGGTCGTCCGCCGCGATCAGGGCCTTGAGCGACGACAGCCTGGCCGGCAGGGAATCGAGCCTGCGCTCGCGCCACCCGGCGATGTCGGCCAGCCGTCCGAACAGCAGCACCCGGGCCATGGCCTAGCCTCCGGTGCGCGACATGTGGCGGGCCAGGGCCGGCGCGGCGCCGCGGGCGATGACGAAGTCGTGGCCCTTGGGCTTGGCGTCGATCGCCGCGCGGATCGCTTCCTCCAGCGCCACCGGACCGCCGCCGCCGCGCAGCACGGCGCGCAGGTCGGCCTCGTCTTCCTGGCCGAGGCAGCTGTGCAGCACCCCGGTGCAGGTCAGGCGGACGCGGTTGCAGGCCTCGCAGAAATTGTGGCTGAGCGGGGTGATCAGGCCGAGCCGCCCGCCCGTCTCCTCGATCTGGACATAGCGGGCCGGACCGCCGGTCGAGAGCGGCAGGTCGGTCAGGGTCCAATAGCTTTCGAGCTCCCGCCGAACCCGGTCCAGCGACAGGTACTGGTCGGTGCGGTCCTCGCCGGTCTCGCCCAGCGGCATGGTCTCGATCAGGGTCAGGTCCATGTCGCGGCCGTGGGCCCAGGCGATCAGCTCGGGGATTTCGCCGGCGTTGTCGGCCTTCAGCGCCACGGTGTTGATCTTGACCGCCAGGCCGGCGGCCTGGGCCGCCTCGACCCCCGCCAGCACCTTGGACAGATCCCCGCCGCGGGTCAGGCGCGTGAACAGCTCCGGCCTCAGCGTGTCGATCGAGACGTTGAGGCGGCGGATTCCCAGGCCGGCCAGTTCGGGCGCGTGCTGCGCCAGCCGGGTGCCGTTGGTGGTCAGGGTCAGCTCGTCCAGCGCGCCGCTGGCCAGATGCCGCGACAGCCGCTCGATCAGGGTCATGATCCCCTTGCGCACCAGGGGCTCGCCGCCGGTCAGGCGCAGCTTGCGCACGCCCATCCCGACGAAGGCCGAGGCGATCTGGTCCAGCTCCTCCAGCGACAGCACCTGCGCCTTGGGCAGGAAGGTCATGTGCTCGGCCATGCAGTAGACGCAGCGCAGGTCGCAGCGGTCGGTGACCGAAACGCGCAGGTAGCTCACGGTGCGGCCGAACCCGTCGACCAGGGCGGGCCGGGCGGGGGCGATGGTGGACCCGGGGCTGGAGGCGTCGTACGGCGTCATGGTTGTGCAAACATAGGCGGGAAGAAGCCGTGGCGACAGGGGCGGACGGCGAGGCGGGGGCGGAGGACGCCACAGGGCTCGACGCCGTCGTCCTGGCCGCCGGCGCCGGGGCGCGGTTCGGCGGCGGCAAGCTGCTGGCGCCGTGGGGCGAGGGCGTGCTGCTGGACGCCGCCCTGGCCGCGGCTTTCGCCGCGCCGGCGCGGACGGTCGCCGTGGTCTGGGGCGCGGACGGGCGGGTCCCGGCCGCGGCGCTGGCCTTCGCCGAACGGGCCGGCGCGGCCGATCGCCTGCGTCTGGTCCATGCCGAGCGGGCGGCCGAGGGGCTCGCCTGGTCGCTCGGGGCCGGGATCGCCAGCCTGCCGGCCGGCTGCGCGGGCGCCTTCGTCTTCCTGGGCGACATGCCGCGCGTCGCGCCGGGCCTCGCGGGCCGCCTGGCCGGGGCGCTGGCCGGCGGCGCGCTGGCCGTCGCCCCGACGTTCGAGGGGCGGCGGGGCCACCCGGTGCTGTTCGGCCGGGCCCTGTTCCCGCAGCTGCTGGCGCTGGACGGCGACCGGGGCGCAGCCGCGGTGCTGGCCGGCCTCGGCGAGGCGCTGGCCCTGGTTCCTTCGCCGGACGCGGGCGTGCTGTTCGACGTCGACCGGCCGGGCGACCTGGGACGGCTTGGCGGCGGTTGACCCCTGCCCTGTTGGCTGTGCTTCCAACTTGTCCGCTTGTCCCCGCGAAGGCGGGGATCCAGGCGTTTTCTGGAACGCACGGCGCTCGACGATAAAAAACCTGGGTCCCCGCCTTCGCGGGGATGATCGGATTGGGAACTCAGGCCTTCACGAACGGCAGGCTGTCGGTCGGCTTGCCGGTCAGGGCCAGGAGGGCGTTGGCCACCGCCGGCGCGATCACGGGCGTGCCCGGCTCGCCGACGCCGGTCGGGTGGTTGTCGGACGGGACGATGTAGGTCTCGACCGCGGGCGCCTCGTTGATCCGCAGCACGCGGTAGGTGTCGAAGTTGGTCTGCTGGACCAACCCGTCCTTGAGCGTGATCTGGCCGTAGAGCGCGGCCGAGAGGCCGTAGCAGGTCCCGCCCTCCATCTGGGCGGCGATCTGGTCGGGCGAGATGGCGACGCCGCAGTCGATGGCGGTGACCACCCGGCCGACCCTGGGAACGCCGTCCTTCAGGCTGACCTCGGCCACCTGGGCCACCACGCTGCCGAAGCATTCGTGCACCGCCAGGCCGCGGGCGGTTCCGGCGGGCAGGGGCTGGCCCCAGCCGGCCTTCTGGCAGGCGAGATCGAGCACGCCCAGGTGACGGCCGGCGCCCGCCTTGCGGTAGAGGGCGCGGCGATAGTCGGCGGGGTCCTTGCCGGCGCGGCGGGCGAGCTGGTCGATGGTGTGCTCCATCGCCATGGCCGTGTGGGTCGCGCCCACCGAGCGCCACCAGAGGGTGGTGACCGGGCTGTCGGGCAGATAGGCCTGGCCGTCCACCACCGGCGTCGCCTTCAGGTAGGGCGAGCCCTGGGCGCCCTCGTAGGCGCTGTCGTCCGGCGGCTTCGAGCCCGGCAGGCCCTTCTCGGTCGACTGGGTGACGATCCGGTGGCGCCAGGCGGCCGGGAAGCCCTCCGCGTCGGTCTTGACGGCGATGGCGTGGTGGGTCAGCGGGCGATAGAGGCCGCCGGTCATGTCGTCCTCGCGCGTCCAGACCAGCTTGACCGGCCGACCGCCGCCCACGTGCTTGGCGATATGCACGCACTCGACGACATAGTCCGAGAGCGGATTGCCCCGCCGGCCGAACGAGCCGCCGGCGGGCAGGATCTCGATGTCCACCGTGCCGGGCAGGGTCACGACGGCCATGGCGGTGTTGAGCTGGTCCAGGGTCGGGATCTGGGAGGCGAAGGTCAGCTTGACCTTGTTCCCGTGCACCTGGGCGACGCAGTTCATCGCCTCCATGGTCGCGTGGGCCAGGAAGGGGAAGTCGTAGGTCGCCTCGAACAGCTGGCCGTCGAAGGCGTGGGTCGCGTCGCCCGCGGTCTGGAAGACATAGGCCTTCTCATGCCCCTGGCCGGCGGCGATGGCCTTGTAGTCGGCCAGGATCTGGTCGGTGGAGCGCTTCTCCGCCTTGTCCTCGTTCCAGGTCACCTTGAGGGCGTCGCGGCCCAGCTTGGCCGCGTAGGTCGATTGGGCGATCACCGCGACGCCGGTCGGGATGCGGACCACGTCCACCACGCCCGGGACCTTCCTGGCCGCGTCGGCGTCGAAGTCCTTCACCTTGGCGCCGAACTTCGTCGGGTGGGCGACCATGGCGGTCAGCATGTCGGGCAGGTGGACGTCCTGGGTGTAGCGGGCCGTCCCGGTGGACTTGGCCAGGCTGTCCTTGCGCCGCACCCGGTCGGTGCCGATCAGGGTGAAGTCGCTGCGCCGCTTCAGGGTCGGCGACTTGGGCGGGGCCACCTTGCTGGCGTCGGCCAAGAGGTCGGCGAAGCTGGCCGAGCGGCCCGAGAGCACGTGGCTGACCATGCTGTCCTTGACCACCAGGTCGTGGGCCGGCACGCCGAAGCGGGTGGCGGCGGCCTGGACGAACATGGCCCGGGCGCTGGCGCCCGCCAGCCGCAGCTGGTCCCAGGAGTTGTTGATCGCGGTCGAGCCGCCGGTGCCCTGCACGCCCATCAGGGTGTTGGCGTAGAGCTTGGCGTTGGCCACCGAGGCCTCGACCCTGACCTTGTCCCAGTCGGCGTCCAGCTCCTCGGCGACGATCGCCGCCAGGCCGGCGTGGTTGCCCTGGCCCATCTCCTGGTGCTTGTTGATCACCGTCACCCAGTTGTCCGGGGTGATCTTGATGAACGGGCCGAAGGCGCCGAGGTGCGGCGTCTGGGCGTGGAAGCCGACGATGTCGGCTGGCGAGCAGCCGACCACCAGGGCGCCGCCCGCGAGCGTGGCGCCGACGACGAAGCCGCGGCGGGTGGCCGAGCCGGCCTGCGCGGTGTCCGGTTTGGCGAAGGCGTTCATTCGGCGGCGCCTTCGAGCGCGCCCTGCGGCGCCGCGTCCGCGGCGGCGGGCGGCGGAGCCTCGCCGGCGGCGTCCTTGATCGCCGCGCGGATGCGCTGGTAGGCGCCGCAGCGGCAGATGTTGCCCGCCATCGCCTGGTCGATGTCGTCGTCCGTGGGCTTGGGCCTGGTCGCCAGCAGGGCCGTGGCCGACATGATCTGGCCGGACTGGCAATAGCCGCACTGCGGCACGTCGAGCCTGACCCAGGAGGCCTGGATCGGATGGTTGCCGCCCAGCCCCTCGATGGTGGTGATCTGGGCGCCCTGGGCCGCCTCGATCGGCGTCTGGCAGGACCGCACAGCCAGGCCGTTCAGGTGCACGGTGCAGGCGCCGCACTGGGCGATGCCGCAGCCGTACTTGGTTCCGGTCAGCTTCAGCTCGTCCCGCAGCACCCACAGCAGGGGCGTGTCGGGGGGCGAGGCGACCGGATAGGCCTGGCCGTTGATGGTGAGTGTGATGCTCATGGGCTGCGACCTTCCCCCTAAACACATGCCGTCGCGCGTCGCGGGCCCTACTGACGGCCGGCGCGAAGCGGCCATCCTAACATCGCTCAAGCGCGCCGACGCCAGGGAAAAGCTGACGGCGCGCGCCGGCCAGTCTAGAGCACGATGCGATCAGACGGAATCGTTTGATCGTTGAATCGTGCTCTAGATTCAAAAGTTTGAGCGCGTCCTCGTCGCAAAACCGGTTCCACTTTTGCGGACCGCGCTCTAGCTTCTCGCCGCATGGACGCCTTTCCCGCCTTCTTTCCCCTGGCCGGCCGCAAGATCGTCATCGCCGGCTCGGGCGACGCGGCCGAGGCCAAGGCGCGGCTTTTTGCGGGCTCACCGGCGCAGGTCGTGCGGGCCGAGGGTGAGGCCGCCGTCGATCCGGCCGCCTACGCCGGCGCCGCGCTCGCCTTCATCGCCGGCGGCGACGCCGCCTTTCGCCGCGCGGCGCTCACCGCGGCCAAGGCCAATGGCGTTCCGGTCAACGTGGTCGACCACCCCGAGCTCTGCGACTTCACCACGCCGGCGGTGATCGACCGGGGCGAGGTGGTGGCGGCGGTCGGGACCGGCGGGGCCGCGCCCCTGCTGGCGGCTCTGCTGCGCCGCGACATCGAGGCCAGGGTGCCGGAAGGCGCGGGCCGCATCGCCGCCCTGCTGCGCAACCTGCAGGACGAGGTCCGCGCCGCCCTGCCCGACATCGTCCCCCGCCGCGCCTTCCTCAAGGCCGTGCTGGAGGGTCCGGCGGCCCGCGCGGCCATGGCCGGGGAGATGGAGGACGCCCGCCGGCTGCTGCGCTCGGCCCTGGCCGACCACGCGGCCGGCCGCCCCGCCGGCCGGGTCTGCGCCATCGCCCACGGCGGGCCGGCCGATCTCGTCAGCCTGCGCGCCGCCCGCCGGCTGGCCGAGGCGGACGTGCTGGTGTTCGGCCCTGCTGTCGGACGCGACGTGGCCGAGCTCGCGCGGCGCGACGCGCGCCGGATCGATCCCGCCGACGCCGACCTTTTGGCCCTGGCGGGCGAAGGGCTCTGCATCGTCGTCGTCCCGCCGCCGTCCGCCGCCGCGCTGCAGGCCCTGGGCGAGCGCGGCGTCGAGGTGGAGATCCTCGCCTCCGCCCCGGCCGCGCCTTGAGCCTTCTGACCGCCGCAGACCTTGCCGCCGTCGCCCTCTCGGTGCGCGTCGCGACCGTCGCGACCCTGGTCAGCCTGCCGTTCGCCCTGGTCTGCGCCCTGGCGCTCGCACGGGGCCGGTTCGTCGGGCGGGGCCTGCTGGACGCCTTGGTCCACCTGCCGCTGGTGCTGCCGCCGGTGGCGACCGGCTACGCCCTGCTGGTGCTGTTCGGCCGGGCCGGCGCGATCGGTCGGCTGCTGGCGCCGCTCGGCCTGGTCTTCGCCTTCCACTGGACGGGCGCGGCCCTGGCGGCGGCGGTGATGGCCTTTCCACTGATGGTCAGGCCGATCCGCCTCTCGATCGAGGCGATCGACAAGGAGGTGCTCGAATCGGCCCTGACCCTGGGGGCGCCGGCCCTGGTCCGCTTCGCCAGGATCACGGTTCCGCTGGCGGGACCGGGTCTGGCGGCCGGGGCGGTGGTCGGCTTCGCCAAGGCGCTGGGCGAGTTCGGCGCGACGATCACCTTCGTCGGCGCGATCCCTGGGGCCACCCTGACCCTGCCCTCGGCGATCTACATCGCCACCCAGTCGCCGGGCGGGGAGGCGCGCACCCTGGCGCTGTGCGGCGTCGCCGCCGTCCTGGCGGTGGTGGCGGTGCTGATCTCGGACCGCCTCGGCCAGGCCGCGGCGCGCTGGGCGGGACGGCCCTAGAGCCCCTTAGGGTCAGATGGACTCATCTGACCCGTTTAAAAGGGCTCTAAATCAAACGTTTAGAGCACGTTCGAGCGGCGAAACCGCTTACACTTTCGCCTAACGTGCTCTAGGCTCCTCCTCGTCCTCAGGCCCGGCCAGTGACCTCGGCCAGGGCGGCGACCACCTGGGTCACGTCATAGGGCTTGCGGATCACCGGGGCGTTGAAGTTCTGGGGCATCGCTTTGTCGTCGCCATAGCCGGTGGCGAAGACGAACGGCACCCCGCGCGCCGCCAGGGCAGCGGCCACCGGCTGGACGGACTCGCCGTTCAGATTGGCGTCCAGCACCGCGGCGTCGATGTCCATGGCGCACATGCGCTTGGCCTCCTCCAGGTCGCCGGCGGAGCCGACCACCACGGCGCCGGATTCGGTCAGGCCGGCCTCCAGCTCGAGCGCCAGCAGCAGGGCGTCCTCGACGATCAGCACCTTCATGCCCTCGATCCGCACGGGCGGGGTCGCGCGCGACGGCCCACCGGAGGCGCCCGAGCGCGTCGGCGGCAGGGGCGCTTCGGCCGCCTCGGCGATGGCCGGCGAGGCGGCGATGGCGTTCGGCCCGGCTGTCAGCACCACCCGCACCCCGTCGCGGCGGTGGTCGACCTGCGCCTCGCCGCCCAGTTCGCGGCCGGTCACCTTCTGCAGCAGGGTGGCGCCGAAGCCGCGGCGCGTCGGCGGCGCGACCGGCGGCCCGCCGGTCTCGGTCCACTGAAGGTTCAGCCCGCCATCGTCCGAGCGCCGCCAGCGGACCTCGACCCGGCCGGCGTCGTTCGACAGGGCCCCGAACTTGACGGCGTTGGTGGCCAGCTCGTGCAGGGCCAGCGACAGGGCGTTGGCCGCGCGCGGCGTCAGCAGCACGTCCGGACCTTCCCAGCGGGTCTGGCCGGGCGCAAGGCCGCCCAGCTCCGCGGCGGCGATGTTCTGCATCCCCGCCCCGCGCCAGCGAGTGGCGGTCAGCAGCTCGTGCGCCGAGGCCATCGACTTCAGCCGTCCGGCGAAGGTCTTGAGGAATCCGTCCAGCGAGGAGGCCTTGCGCGCCGACTGGGCGGCCAGGGACTGGACGGCGGCCAGCACGTTCTTCACCCGGTGGTCCAGCTCGGCGACCAGGGTCTCGCGCTGTTCCTCGGCGATCTTGCGGTCGGTGATGTCCTGCAGCACCCCGATCAGCCGCTTGGGCGAGCCGTCGGGGTGGCGAACCAGCACGCCCGAACTCGCGACCCAGATGGTCCGGCCGTCCGAGGGACGCACCATGCGATGCTCGTGGTGGAAGCGGCCGGACCCGGCCAGGGCCTCGCGCACGACGGCCTGGGCCTGCTCGCGGTCCTCGTCGGCGACCATGGCCATCACCACCGCGCCACCGTCGATCGGCATGCTCTCGCCTTCCAGGCCCACCATGGCGCGCAGCCGCTCGCTCATGATCAGCCGGTCGCCGTCGATGTCCCATTCGTAGGGAGCCAGGCCGGCCGCGGTCAGGGCCAGGTCGACCCGCTCCTGGTCGACCGCGCTGCGTTCGCGGGCGATCGCGGCCTCGGCGTCGCGGGCCAGCTCCTCCATCACCAGTGTCGCCAGGTCGGTCAACGCCGCCTGCTCCGCCGGGGTCGGCATGGGATGGGGCTCGACGTCGCCGACGCTCAGCGTGCCGACGATCTGGTCGCCCGGCGCGACCAGCGGCACCGAGGCGTAGAAACGGGTTCCAAGGGCGCTGTCGGCCGCCGCCTGGGCGAACCGCGGATCCGCCCGCACGTCGGGCGAGAACAGGGCTTCGCCGTTGAGCAGCATGCTCTCCACCAGGGTGGAGCGGCGCGGCCATTCGCCGTCCTTGAAGCCCACCCGCGCCTTCATCCAGAGCCGGTGCTCGTCGATCATGACGATCGCCGCGCGGGGCGCGCGCATCAGAAGGGCGGCGAGGCGGACGATCCGGTCGAACCGGGGATCGGGCGCGGTGTCCAGCACGCGCAGGTCGTGCAGGGCGGCCAGGCGGGCCGTTTCGTCCGCGGCGGGGCCGGCCGGAGGGGAAGCGGCGGCCGACAAGCCGGGATCGGCGCTCGTCATGCGAGCGCTCCGACGGCCTTTGAACCCCGGCTTGCCTTGTCGCCGAACCGACACATAGTCATCGCCGCATGAGAACACCTTGCGGACGCGCAAGGAAAGCGCGATCCATCAATTTGGCCGGCCGGTCGTGAATGACCATTGATCACACCGGCGCGAGGAACTAGGCCAGTGCTTTCACGTTTGCGGCGGTATAACCATCACGTCCTAGGCTAGGGCCTTTCGGAGGATTGCATGACCGTTGAATCAGACGTCGCCGAGACCGCGAAGTCGGCCGACAAGACGATAAAGGACGCGGAGAAGAGCCTTCGAGCCCTGATCGAGCGCCTGGAGCATGTCGTCCAGGACGCGCTGGATATCGCCAAGACCCGGTCCAAGGTCTACGCCGAAGGCGCCGGCGAGCAGATCGAAACCGCGCAGAAGTACGTGACCGAACGGGTGCAGGAGCGGCCGCTGACCGCCACGGTCGCGGCGCTCGGCGTCGGCGTGCTGCTCGGCCTGCTGCTGTCCGGCCGCAATCGGTGATCCTGCAGCGGGTGTTGATGACGGTCGCGGCGGCCGCGGCCATAGCCGCGGCGGTGGCCATCGCCCTGATCGCCCTGGCGTTCGCCATCTTCGCCTTCCTGCGGCCCTATGTCGGACCGGCCAACGCCTCGGCGATCGTCGCCGCGGCGTTCGCGGTGATCGTCGGCCTGATCGGCTTCCTGGCCGCCCAGCGCGCTGGCGGCGGGTTCGGCCAGGCCGCCCAGGCCAGCGACGGCGACGCCATGAGCCTGGCCGAGCGGCTGATGGACCTGGCGCGCGAGCGGCCGGTGATCGCGGTCGGCGTGGCGCTGGCGCTCGGCGTCGTGTTGATGCGCAGCCCAAGGTCGCTCGCCGCCGTCGCCCGCGCCTTCTTCGAGACCCTCAGCGGGCGCTCGGAGGCCTGACCGCGCCCGCGAGGCTGGACCGTTGCACGCGGAAAACCGCTTCACACGCTTGCTCAACCCGCTCTAGCTTGCGGCCATGACCCTAGACGCCGACCTGCCGTCCCGCGCCGCCTGTTCCAGCGAGCCGCGCCGGCGGACCTTCCACATCGCCACGCCCCGTGGCCCGGCCGCCCTCGCCGCCCTCGACTTTGGCGACGCCGGCCGGCCGGTGGACGTGGTCTTCCTCCACGCCAACGGTTTCAACGCCCTGACCTATCGCTCGGCCCTGGCTCCGCTCGCGGATCGGCTCAGGATCCTCGCCGTCGACCAGCAGGGCCACGGGCGCTCGGCCCAGCGCGTTCCGGCCGAGGGACGAACGGACTGGTTCGACCTGCGCGACGACCTGATCGGCCTGCTCGACGCCCTGGACGGGCCGCCGGTGGTGCTGTCGGGCCACTCCATGGGCGGCGCGGCTTCGGTGCTGGCGGCGGCCGAGCGGCCGGCGCGGGTCAAGGCCCTGGCGCTGTTCGATCCGGTGATCATGTCGCGCCAGATGGCCGGCGAGCTGGCCCACGGCGATCGGCCGGCCATCGCGGAAAATCCCCTGGCGGCCGGGGCGCGGCGGCGGCGGCCGGTGTTCGCCAGCCGGCAGGCGGCGCTCGACAGCTACCGCGGCCGCGGCGCGTTCAAGACCTGGCCCGAGGCGGCCCTGGCCGACTATGTGCAGGACGGCTTCCGCGACCGGCCGGACGGCTCGGTGGAACTGGCCTGCGCGCCCGAATGGGAAGCCTCCAACTTCGCCGCCCACGGCCACGATCCCTGGCCGGCGATGGCCCGGATCGACGTTCCGGTGACCATCCTGCGCGCCGAGCACGGCTCGACCTGCCAGATCACCTCGCCTGAGGCCTTCCCGCTCGGGAACTACCGGGTGCGGATCGAGACGATCGCGGGAACCAGCCACTTCCTGCCGATCGAGCGGCCGGACCTGGTGCGCGACACGCTGCTGGCGCTCAGCTAAAGGCTGAGGCCGTCGGTGGTGAAGGCCGCGAGCCTGGCCAGCGCCTCGGGCGAGGCGGGAACGATCTTGCGCGCGTCGATGTCGAAGGTGGCGGCGATCGCCATCGAGGTCGCCCACGGCTTGCCGGTGTCGGGGTCGAGCATCCAGTTGACGATGCGCTGGGTGCGCGCGTCGGCGCCGGCGAGGCCCGAGTGGATGGCGAAACGGCCTCCGGCCCTCGGCCAGTCGAAATGGATGAGGCGGTACTCCAGCACCGCCCCGCCGAACCGTTCGGGCGGATTGGGCGCGCCGCCGGCGATGATGGCGCGGATCTCGCCCGCAAGTTGGGGAATGCCGTCGGAGATCCGGCCGATGAACTGCTCGGCCCGCATCCGGCCGAAGGCGTCGCAGTCCTGCGGCGCGAAGGCGCCCGAGGCGATCGGCCCGATGCCGAGCGCCCTGGCCCGCTCCAGGCTCGCCTGGCTGTCCACAGGGCCGAGGTCCAACCCGCGCGGCGCGGCGTAGTCGGGGACCTCGACCATCAGGTTCGCGGCGCGCTCGCGCACCTGGCGCGGCCAGGGGAAGGGCCGTGCGTCGGCGGCGGTGACGTGGCTGAGGCGGCTGACGAAGGTCGCCGCGGGCTCGCCGGTCCCCGAGTGGTACAGCGCCTGGACCAGGCGAAGGTCGCTCTCGCCGATCTCCGCCACCCCGGCGCGCATGTGCAGCAGGGCGCCGGGGCGCGCCTCGCGCAGGAAGCGGATGTGCTGCTCGCGCAGCATTAGGGTCGCGACGGCCTCGGGGGCGTAGGCCTTGGGCATCCCCAGCGCCGCGGCCAGGCCGACCAGGCCCTCCAGCGCGCGGACGACATAGAAGCGCACGTTCATGTGCCCCATCTCGTCGCATTCCCAGGTGTTGACGCCGCCGCGCCAGACCTCGATCCCCAGCTTGTCCGCGTCCCCCCCGGCCATGGTCATCCTCGACAGGCGGCGCACAGGCCGTGGGCTTCGATCGAAAGACTGGAGAGCGCATAGCCGGACGCCGCGCCCAGGGCGCCGGCCAGCGGCTCGGCCGGCTGCTCCACCTCGGCCGTCGCGCCGCAGCAGTCGCAGATCAGGAAGGCCGTGGGATGCGCCCGCGCGCCGCAGCGGCAGGCGACATAGGCGTTCAGGCTCTCGATGCGGTGGGCGAAGCCCTGGCGTTCCAGGAATTCCAGCGCCCGGTAGACGGTCGGCGGCTTGGCCGGGTCGCCGCCGCCGGCGCGGAAGGCCGACAGCAGCTCATAGGCCTTCACCGGCTGGCCGGCCGTCAGCAACAGCTCCAGCGCCCGCCGGCGCGGCGCGGTCAGCCGTTCGCTGGCGGCTTCGCACCGGCGTTCGGCGGCCGTCAGTTCGGCCGTCAGGCTGGCGCCGGAAAGACCGCGGCTGGGCTCCGATGTGTGGGCGCAGGGGCTCACCATGCCCCGCACCTACGGCCGAACCGCGCCCGGCGCAAGCGGCCTAGCGTTTGGCGGCCAGGATGTCGTCCAGCCGGGCCGGCTGGTCGGCGATCCGCTCCAGGTGCGGGTAGCGCAGGCCGTCGTGGTAGTCGACGGTGACGGTGCGGTACTGGTTCTTGTCCTTGACCAAGAGGGCGATCGGCGCGGCGCTGGTCCTGGCCGCCTTGATCGCGTCCTTCAGCCCGTCGGGGTCATAGGCGTCGCCGTTCACCGCCACGATCTGCGTCCCCTCGGTCAGCCCGGCCTTGAACGCCGGCCCGTCCCACAGGACCTGGCCCAGCACGCCGTCCTTGCCGACATTGGCGCCGATGGAGAACAGCAGGTCCGTGCCCCCGCGGAAGCCTTCGGCGCTCTTCATGAAGTCGGTCTCGACGTCCGTGTAGACCAGCCGGTAGCCGCCGCGGGCCAGGCCGTCCAGCGGCGCGCCCGGCCCGTGACCCTCCAGCCGCTGGCGCAGGAAGCCGGCCCAGTCGTAGGGCTGGACCGCGTTCAGCGCCGCGACCACCTCGTCGAACGTGTAGGTGTCGGTGACGAGGCTGCCGTCGTGGACGCCGAAGAAGCCTCTGGCGAAGTCGTCGAGCGAGCGCCGGCCGCCCGATAGCTGGCGGATCAGGGTGTCGGCGTCGAGCCAGACCAGCTGGCCCTCCGAATAGTAGTCCTCGCTGCGCTGCCAGCTCAGCCAGGACAGCGGGCGGCGCATGGCGATGATCGGATCGTTGGTGGTGTCCTCGAGCGGGCGCCAGCTGCGCCCCACCCGGTGGTCATAGGTCGCCGCCGTCTCGGCGATCGCGTCCAGGGTCTCTTGCCGGGTCATCAGGCCCGAGCGCGCCGCCAGCACATAGCCCCAGTACTGGGTCTGGCCCTCGTAGACCCACAGCAGGCCATCGCGCATCGGCACGTTGAAGTTCGGCGTCCACAGGTCGGCCGGCCGGCGGAACTTGCCGTTCCAGCTGTGGGTGAACTCGTGCGCGAGGAGGTCGCGGCCCGCGACGGTCTTGTCCCAGTCGATGAAGTACCTGGGTGTCGTGCCGTCCTCGCTCGACTGGTGGTGCTCCAGCCCCGCGCCGCCCATCTTGTCGCTCAGCGAGAGCAGGAAGTCGTAGTGGCCGTAGTGGTGCGAGCCGAACAGGCGGTAGGCCTGCTGCACCAGGGCCTTGTGCGCGGCGATCTGGTCGGGGGTCGCGGCCAGCTCGTCCGGCCGGTCGGCGATCACGTCCAGGCTCACCCGCTCCGGGCCGCCCGGATCGAGCTCGAAGCGCTTGAAGTTGCGTCCGGCGATCAGCGGCGAATCGACCAGGGTGTCCAGGGGGGTCGGCTTGAAGCTCGCCGAGCCGTCGGCGGCCGAGGCGGTCTCCAGGGCGGTGGCGTAGCTGAAGCCGTCGGGCAGCCTGACGCTGGCCTCGACCGGGATCTGGCGGGCGAAATAGCCGGCGGGATAGAGGACGACGGCGTTCCACTCGACGTTCAGCATCGCCGGGGTCATCACCACCCGGCCTTCGCGGGCGGAGACGGGCGACAGGAACTGGAAGACCAGGTCCAGGGCGCTGGCGCCCGCCGGCGCGTCGACATGGAAGGCGTAGACGTCGACCGGATCGCGCCGCCAGGCCACCGGCTGGCCGTTGGCCGTGATCGTCAGGCCGGCCAGCTTGTCGATCGGCCCGGTCGGGGAGTGATTGCCCGGCAGCCACTTGGGATAGAGCAGGGTGATCGGGCCCGCTGCCTGGATCGGCACGCGCTCGCGCACCGCGAAGATCCCATGGGTCAGGTCGGTCGCATCGACCGACAGCTGCAAGGCGCCGGGATAGGGAAGGTCCTGGGGCGCGGCGATGGCCGGCGCGGGCGTCGCCGGCTGGGGCAGGCTCTGGGCGGCGGCCGGCGGGCCGAAGGCGAAAGCGAGCGCCGCGGCGGCGCTGGCGGCGGACAGACGGGACGAGGACTTCACGGGAGGCTCCGCTACGCGAACAAACCAGCCCTCTACCACTTCCGCGCGCGGCCCGGCGAGCCAAACCGTCGGCGTGCGCCGTCCCGGCCGCATCGACAATGATCCGAACGCTGCTTTCAGCTTGGCCGTTTTGGAACTCTTAACCAGGCCGACCTAGTCGTGGCTTCCGGAGAACGCAGCGAATCAAAGCTCGATGGCGGCGCCGCGGTGGCGGCGACGAAGGGGCGGGCTCGGGCCGGAGCGCCCACGCTGCGAGCGGACAACAATCCACTTGCACCGGCTGGCGCCCGCTCTGGGCGCAGGCCGGAATCGGAGCAGTCGAGCCCCATGGCCCAAGACGAAGTGCTGGACGAGCGCTTGAACTTCATCCGGCTGGACGCCGAGGCGCAGGCCAGGATCCGGGCGGTCAAGCCGATGATCATGCGCGAGCTGCCGGCGGTGCTCGACGCCTTCTACGACCAGGTCCGGGCCTTCCCGCAGACGCGGGCCTTCTTCCCCGACCCGGCCAGGATGGCCGCCGCCAAGGATCGCCAGCTCGCCCACTGGGAGCGGGTCTCCAGCGGCCAGTTCGACCAGGCCTACCTCAGCGCCGTCACCAAGGTCGGCCAGACCCATGCGCGCGTCGGCCTCGAGCCGCGGTGGTACATCGGCGGCTACGCCTTGATGCTCGAGGCGCTGGTCGGCGCGGTGCTGGAGGCGCGCTGGCCGAAGGGCGGCTTCGGCGCCAAGGGGCCTGGCGTCAAGCAGGTCGCGGCCGAGTTGGGCGCGGTGGTCAAGGCGACCCTGCTGGACATGGACCTGTCGATCTCGGTCTATCTTGAGGCCTCGGAGAGCGCGCGCAAGGCGGCCGAGGAGCGGGCCAAGGCGACCAGCGCGGCGGTGATCGACGCCATCGGCGACGCGCTGTCCGCCCTGGCGGAAGGCGACCTGACCCATCGGATCGGCGACGAGCTGCCTGACGAGTACGGGCGCCTGCGGGACGATTTCAACGCCGCGCTCGCGCGCATGGCCGGGACCGTGGCGGTCATCCAGTCCAGCGCCGGCGGCATCAACGCCAGCACCGACGAGATCAGCCAGGCCTCCGACGACCTCTCGCGGCGCACCGAGCACCAGGCCGCGAGCCTCGAGGAGACCGCCGCCGCCCTGGACGAGATCACCGCCACGGTGAGGCAGACCGCCGACGGCGCGCGCCAGGCGAACGACGCCGTCCACGCCGCCAGCGGCGCCGCCCGCCGCTCGCACGAGGTGGTGACCAAGGCGGTCGCGGCCATGGGCGAGATCGAGCACTCCTCGCAGCAGATCACCCAGATCATCGGGGTGATCGACGAGATCGCCTTCCAGACCAACCTTCTGGCGCTGAACGCGGGGGTCGAGGCGGCGCGCGCGGGCGACGCCGGCCGCGGCTTCGCCGTGGTGGCGCAGGAGGTGCGGGCCCTGGCTCAGCGCTCGGCCGACGCCGCCAAGCAGATCAAGACCCTGATCTCGACCTCGTCCCAGCACGTCAACCAGGGCGTCTCGCTGGTGCGCGAGACGGGCGAGGCGCTGGAGTCGATCGTCGCCAGCGTCGATCAGATCGACGGCCTGGTTTCGGAGATCGCCGCCTCGGCCAACGAACAGTCGAGCGGGCTCGGCGAGGTCAACGTCGCGATCAACCAGATGGACCAGGTGGTCCAGCAGAATGCGGCCATGGTCGAGCAGTCCACCGCCGCCGCCCATTCGCTCAAGGCCGACACGAACGACCTCGCCAGGGCGGTCTCGGTCTTCAGGATCGACGACGAGCACCCGGCCGCGGTGCGCGCGCCGCGGCCGGTGGACGCGGCCGCCCGGCCGGTCCGCTCGCCGGTCCATGCGATGAACCGCAAGCTGTCGGCCAGCCTCGGCGCGCGGCCGGCGAGCGCCTCGGCCGGCCGCGGCCGGGAGGAGTTCTAGGCCGCTACGGGGGCGAACAGCTTCGCCCAGCGGCGCTTCTCGCGGGCCTTCCAGCCGGCGCGGTGATAGGCGTCCGAGGCGATCAGCGGCACGACCGTGGTCGCCTCGGCGAACACCATCTGCTCGTAGGTCACGTCGACCTTGCCCCAGGAGCAGGCCTCCTTGAGGGTCGAGGACGAACAGGCCCCGTCGCGCACATCGGCGACGGTGATCTGGACGGCGTAGCGGTGCATCTCGGCCTCGAGCCCGAGGATCTCGGCGCACACTACCGTGTCCTGGGCGAAGTTCTTGGGCACCCCGCCGCCGACCATGAACAGGCCGGTGGTCCCGGCGGCGATCTTGACGTCCGTCAGCTCGCGGAAATCGGCCACCGAGTCGATGGTCAGATAGGGCTTCTTGGCCTTGATCCGCTCGGCCTGGTGCTTGACCAGGCCGAAGCCGGCCGACGAGTCGGTGAAGGCCGGGCAGAAGATCGGCGCGCCCTCTTCGTAGGCGGTCTGGATCAGCGAGCCGGGCTTCTTGGCGTTGCCGGCGGCGAGCCACTTGCCGATCTCGTGGATGAACTCGCGCGAGGAATAGGGGCGCGGCTCCAGGCTGTCGGCGATCACCTTGATCGCGTGGTCGCAGGCCTGCAGCTCCTCCTCGTCGATGTAGGTGTCGTAGATCCGGTCGATGTAGAGCGCGCGCAGGTCGCGGTCGTCGACCTCGGCGGCGGCCTGATAGTGCTTGAAGCCGAGCGCTTCGAAGAAATCCATGTCGATGATCGAGGCGCCGGTGGCGACCACGGCGTCGATCATGCCGTAGGCGATCATGTCGCGGTAGACGTGCATGCAGCCGCCGGCGCTGGTCGAGCCGGCCAGGGTGAGCCACACCGAACAGTCCTTGTCCTCGATCGCCATCGACAGGATGTCGGCCGCCCGCGCGGTGTCCCGCGAGGTGAAGCTCATCTTGCGCATGGCGTCGATCACCGGCCGCGCGTCATAGGCGGCGATGTCGACATGCTCGACGGTCTTGGAAAGTAGCTCGGCCTTGGTGTTCGGCGCGGGAGCGTTCATCGGGAGGTTTCCCTTCGATCTGAGCGCCCGTCCATGATGGAGGCGCGGACTCGGACGGAGCGACGAGTCCGCGCAAAGGTTTGCTACCGCCGTCGGCGCTTCTTGCTCCGCGCCCGCGACAGTTTAACGACCGTGGCGGCTTCCAGCCGGGGCGTGGCGATCGAACGCGGCGCCAGGCCGTAGGTCGAGGCCATAGGCGCATCCTCGACCTCGGCGACGTCGAGGTCGCCGTAGCCGTTGAACCGCGTCGTCATGGCCACGCCGTAGGCGCCCAGCATGCCGATCTCGACATAGTCGCCCTCGCCCACGTCCTCGGGCAGCCAGAACGGCCCGGGCATGTGGTCGATGGAATCGCAGGTCGGCCCGTAGAAGCGGAACGGCTTCAGGGCGGCCACGGACGGCGCGCCGTCGCGCACCAGCTTCACCGGGAACGGCCACTTGGAATGGGTGGCGTCGAACAGCGAGCCGTAGGAGCCGTCGTTCAGATAGAGGGCGTCGCCCTTGCGCAGCTCGACCTTGGCCAGCACCGAGGAGGACTCGGCCACCAGCGCGCGGCCGGGCTCGCACCACAGCTCGGTCGTCTCGTGCACCATCATCTCGGCGAAGCCGCGGTCGATGGAGTCGATGTAGTCGGTCAGCGCCGGCGGGACCATGCCCGGATAGACCGACGGGAAGCCGCCGCCCACGTCCACCACGTCGGCGAAGACGCCGGCGCGGACCAGGGCGCGCGAGGCCTGGGCCATCGCCGCCTGGTAGGCGGTCGGGCGCATGCACTGGCTGCCGACGTGGAAGGCCACGCCCATCAGGTCCTGGGTCGCGCGCCGCGCGGCCAGCAGCAGGGCGGGCGCGTCGTGGGCCTCGACGCCGAACTTGCCGGCCAGCGGATAGGACGAGCCGTCCGCCTGGACGGCCAGCCGGACCATCAGGTTCAGGTCGCGGGCCTTGCCGGTGGCGTCGAGGATCTTGGCCAGTTCCTCATGGGTGTCGAACGAGAAGGTCCGGACCCCATGGTCGAAGTAGGCGGCCGAGATCGCCGCCCGGCTCTTGACCGGGTGCATGAAGGCCATGCGCGCGCCTGGCGCGTGCTCGGCGACCAGTTCGATCTCCGGCAGCGAGGCGACGTCGAAGTTGGTGATGCCGTTCTCCGCCAGGGCCTTGATCACCCACGGCGATGGGTTGGCCTTGACGGCGTAGAGGACGTCGCCTTTGAAGTTGGACTGGAACCAGCGGGCCGCTAGGGCTACGGCGTCCGGTCGCACGAGTGCGACAGGACGTTCCGGCGACCGCTCACGGACCAGGTCCAGGGGCGAATGGTACGTGTGCAATTCACGTAACCCCCTGCAGATTGTTGAACCCAGGCCGGCGTTAGCAGCGTGATAGTGGACAACGGGTCCGCCGGAGCGCGCGAGATAGGGTCTGCGGCCCGCAATGTAAAGGGTTTTAGTGTGACAGTGCGACTTGCCCCGGTCATCAAAGTTTCGCATCCCTCGGCCATTGCGCATGGGATGCCGACCCCAAGCCCCCGCCGGACACGGAGCCCGACCAGGAGATGACGTCCAACGCCGTCCTTTCGGTTCGCGCGGCCTCCAAGACCTTCGGGACCCGCAAGGCGCTCGACGGGGTTTCGGTGAGCGTCGGCCGCGGCGAGATGGTCGCCCTGATCGGCCCGTCCGGCTCGGGCAAGTCGACCCTGCTGCGCGCCATGACCGGCCTTGGCCGCATCGACGCCGGCGAGGGGACGGTCGAGGCCTTCGGCGAGGTGGTCCAGGCCCACGGCCGGGTCAGCGACAGGGTCCGCCAGGTGCGCGCGCGCATCGGCATGATCTTCCAGCAGTTCAACCTCGTGGGCCGGCTGAGCCTGTTCACCAATGTCGCCCTGGGCATGCTGGGCCGACTGGGGTTCTGGCGCGGGCTGTTCGGCCTGTGGCCCGCCGCCGAGAAGACCGGCGTGATGGCCGCCCTGGTGCGCGTGGGCGTCGCCGACTACGCCGGCCAGCGGGCCGCGACCCTGTCCGGCGGCCAGCAGCAGCGCGCCGCCATCGCCCGGGCCCTGGTCCAGAAGGCCGAAGTGATCCTGGCCGACGAGCCGGTCGCCTCGCTCGACCCGGTCTCGGCGCGGCGGGTGATGGAACTGCTGTGCGACCTCAACCGCGACGAGGCGATCAGCGTGGTCGTCTGCCTGCACCAGGTCGATTATGCGATGCGCTACTGCCCGCGGGTGGTGGCGCTGAAGGCCGGCAAGGTGGTCTATGACGGGCCGAGCCGCGGCCTCAGCCACGAGCGTCTGGTCGACATCTATGGCCCGGAGATCGAAGAGGTCTTCTGGGAAGGGGGACAGAAATGATCCGCAAGGCCCTGGCCGCCGCCGCGATGGCCGCCGCCGCCCTGATGTCCGGCTGCTCCAAGGCGCCGGCGTCGGACGCCAATGTGATCAACTTCTCGATCCTCTCGGCCGAGGACCAGCGATCGATGTCCAGGGTCTGGCAGCCGCTGCTGGACGACATGCACGCCCAGACCGGCCTGACGGTGAAGGCCTTCTACGCCACCAACTACACCTCGCTGATCGAGGCCATGCGGTTCAAGCAGGTCCAGATCGGCTGGTTCTCGGCCCTGCCGACGCTGGAGGCGGTGCGCCGGGCAGACGCCGAGGTCATGGCCCGGGTGGTCGATCCCGGCGGCGAGGGGGTCTACGAGTCGGTGCTGATCACCCGCAAGGGCTCGGGGATCACGCTGGACGACGTGCTCAAGTGCGGCAAGCGCTACAATTTCGGCATCGGCGACGCCCGCTCGACCTCGGGCACCCTGGCTCCGATGGCCTATGTGTTCATTCCCCACAAGATCGAGCCCAGCGACTGCTTCAAGGTGGTCCGCTCGGCCAGCCACCAGTCGAACCTGTTCTCGGTCGCCAACGGCGTGCTGGACGTGGCCACCAACAACACCGTCGGCCTGCTGTTCGCCAAGCGGGAGAACCCGGACTTGGCATCCAAGATCCAGGTGATCTGGACCTCACCGCCGCTGCCGGAGTCCTCGATCGTCGTGCGCAACGACCTTGACCCGGCGGTCAAGGCCAAGCTGAAGACCTTCTTCCTGCAGTACGGGACCCAGCCGGGGCCGCAGGGTGACCACGAACGGGCGGTGCTCAAGGGCCTGGCCTATGGCGGTTTCCGCCCCGCCGACCCGGGCTACCTGGACCCGGTCATCCAGATGGACGCCAGCCAGGCTCTCTACGAGGCCCGCCGCTCGGGCGACGCGGGCAAGATCGCCGCGGCCCAGAGCGTCTACGACTCGGCGATGGCCCAGGTCGCGTCCCACCACGCCGCCAAGCCGTGAGCCGTCTCGCCGAACCGATCCCCCCGCCGCCGGTCCGCCCGCTGACCCAGCGGCTGGTCGACCTCGTCGTGTGGGGCGGGGTCGCCCTGCTCCTGGTGGCCAGCTTCGGCCCGGTCGAGCTCAACCGTTTCGGCCGGCTGTTCACCAGATCGGCCAACATGCAGGCCTTCGCCCAGTCGTTCGCCCACCCCGACTTCGGCGACTGGAAGACCTACGTCGCGCAGATGTGGCTGACCATCCAGATCGCGCTCTGGGGCACGGTGGGGGCGATCGTGCTGGCCATTCCGCTCGGCCTGGCCGCCGCCCGCAACGTCACGCCGCCCTGGATCCAGCAGCCGGTCCGGCGGTTCCTGGACCTCTTGCGCGCGGTGCCGGACCTGGTGATGGGCACCATGTTCATCGTCGCCGTGGGTCTTGGCCCCTTCGCCGGGGTGCTGGCCCTGGCGGTCAACACCGGCGGCGTGCTCGGCAAGCTGTTCTCGGAGGCGGTGGAGACCATTGACGCGCGCCCGGTCGAGGGGGTGCGGGCGACCGGCGCGGCGCCCCTGCACGAGATCGTCTGGGGCGTCCTGCCCCAGGTGGCGCCGCTCTGGACCAGCTACGCCCTCTACCGGTTCGAATCCAACGCCCGCTCGGCCACGGTGCTGGGCCTGATCGGGGCCGGCGGCATCGGCCAGGCGCTGTTCGACTCGCTCAACGCCTTCAACTACAGCGCCACCTCGGCGATCGTGATCGTGATCATCGTGGCGGTCTCGCTGATCGACCTGCTGTCGCAGGCGATGCGCAGCCGGCTGATGTGAGCGGCGTCAGACCTGGGCCGGGCGGCGGCGCAGGCGGGCCAGGCGCCGCAGCCGGCGCCAGAAGCGGGTCTTCTCGGGCTCGGGATAGGGCTGCAGGTTGCGCACGAACTCTTCCGAGGAGGCGCGCCAGGAGAAGCGTTCGGCGAAGCGCCGCACCTCGGCCCGGTCGAGGTTGAGGCAGTCGAGGCAGGCCTCGCGCAGTCCCTCGGTCAGGGTTTCGGCCAGCGCGCCCGCGCCCGAGTTGGGGATGATGTCCACCGGCCCGGCCGCCGGATAGGCCGCCACCGGCGTGCCCGAGGCCATGGCTTCCAGGATCACCAGGCCGAAGGTGTCGGTCAGCGAGGGGAAGACGAAGACGTCCGCCCCGGCGAAATGGGCGGCCAGCTCGTCGCCGAAGCGCGCGCCCCGGAACTGCACCTCGGGATGCTTGACGGCCAGCTCCTCGCGCTGGGGGCCGTCGCCGACCACCACCTTGGTGCCCGGCAGGTCCAGCGCCAGGAAGGCCTCGATGTTCTTCTCGACGGCGACGCGCCCGACGTTCAGCCAGATCGGCCGGGCCAGGCCCTCGTAGACGTCGGGGACCGCCCTGGACGGGTGGAACATCTCGGTGTCGACGCCCCGCGACCAGGGCGAGATGTTGCGGAAGCCGTGCTTGGCCAGCTCGTCGCGCATGGTGGGGGTGGCCACCATCACCCGGCCCGACGGGCCGTGGAACCACCGCATGTAGGCGTAACCGGCCGACAGCGGCAGCGGCAGGCGCGCGGAGACGTATTCCGGGAACTTGGTGTGGTAGCTGGTGGTGAAGGGCAGCTTCCAGTCCACGCAGATTCGCCGCGCGGCCAGGCCGATCGGCCCCTCGGTGGCGATGTGGATCGCCTCGGGCTCGAACGACTTGAAGCGTTCCTGCACCGGCTCGTAGGCCCCGACCGCCAGCTTGATCTCGGGGTAGGTCGGCAGGGGGAAGGTCTTGAACTGGTCCGGCGAGACCACCTCGACCTGGTGGCCCATGGCGCGGCATTCGGCGACCGTTCGCGTAAGGGTGCGGACGACGCCGTTGACCTGAGGCTCCCAGGCGTCGGTGGCCAGAAGGATACGCATCAGGCCGCGGCCGGCTCCTCGGCTTTGGCCGGTAGGCGGCGCAGGCGGTCGATCACCGACCAGGAGCGCATCTTGGCCCACTCGAGGATCTCGAGCCGGCCGTCGAAATGCTCCACCAGGGCGGTGCAGCTCTCGACCCAGTCACCATCGTTGACATAGGCCACGCCGTCGATGTCCCGCATCTCCGCCTTGTGGATGTGGCCGCAGATTACCCCGTCGACGCCCCGCCGACGGGCCTCCTCGGCCACGGCGGCCTCGAAGTTCTCTATGAACTGCAGCGCGTTCTTCACCTTGACCTTCAGATAGGCCGAGAGGCTCCAATAGCCAAAACCGAGCCGGCGCCGGATGCGGTTGAACACCGTGTTCAGCGCCAGCACGAATCTATAAGCCCAATCCCCCAGGAAGGCGAGCCAGCGAGCGTGGCGGGTGACGCCGTCGAACTCGTCGCCGTGCAGCACCAGGTAGCGCTTGCCGTCGGCGGTCTCGTGGATGGCGTCGCGGGCCACCACCACGCCGCCGAAGTGCACCCCGCAGTAGTCGCGGGCCATGTCGTCGTGGTTGCCGGGCACATAGATGACCTGGCAGCCCTTGCGCGCCATGCGCAGGATCTTCTGCACCACGTCGTTGTGGCTCTGGGGCCACCACCAGCCGCCCTTCAGCTTCCAGCCGTCGATGATGTCGCCGACCAGATAGAGGGTCTCGCATTCCATCTCGCGGATGAAATCGAGCAGGAGTTCGGCCTGGCAGCCGCGCGTGCCCAGATGGATGTCCGACAGGAAGACGGTGCGGAATCGCAGGGCGGGGATATCGGCGCTCATCGGCGTCGAACCTCGAGGGGGTCACGGCCTGCCCAAACTGGCGGCGTCCCGCGCCGGATATGCTGATTGCATGTCGCTTTTGTGAAACACTGGGGTGGCGCCCTTTCGCAGCGGCGTCCGAGGCTTTACCTAGAGCCGCTTTCAGGCGAACCCGCCAGGCCCATGAGCGACGCCCCCGCCCCGATCTCCGCCCGCGACACGCCCAAGTCCGTCCGCACCCGCAAGCGGATACTGGACTGCGCCATGCGTCTGTTCGTCGAGATCGGCTACGGCGAGGCGACCAACGCCCGGATCGCCGAGGAGGCGCGCTTGACGCGCGGCGCCATGCTCTACCACTTCCCGACCCGCGAGGCCCTGGTCGAGGCGGCCGCCGAGCACATCCACGCGGCGCGCTCGAAGCTGATGGCCGAGGCCTCGGCCAAGGCGCCCGCGGGCGCGGACCGGGCCGAACATGCGATCGACGTCTACTGGGCCATGCTGAACACCCCGCCGTTCGTCGCCTTCGCCGAACTGGAGGCGGTGGCCCGCACCGATCCGGCGGTCGCCGAGCGCCTGGCGCCCTACCGCGAGGCCTTCGACCGCGCCCAGGTCGGCGAGCAGCTTCTCGGCCTGTTTTCGGCCGGGGTGGGCCCCCGCTTCCAGGCCAGCCGCGACCTCGCGCGCTTCATGCTCGAGGGCCTGTCCCGGGCGACCCTGACCTACGACGCGGAGGGGCGGGTCCAGCGGCTTCTGGCGGTCATCAAGCGGGCGACCCACATGCTGAACCGCAAGGGTTCGGTCCAGGACCTCTGGCCGGAGGAGCCGCCGACGCGCTAAGGGTCGAAGAAAATCCGAGGAGCGCGCCATGACCGGTTCGGTCGACCCCCTTCGCGAGCAGTTCGACGCCTTCAAGGCGCTGCCGCGCGACACCCCGATCCAGATGCTGAACCTGATCCGGCTCAAGCCCCTGGCCGACTATCCCGAGGGCCACCCCGACCACGGCAAGGGGCTCAGCGGCCTGGACGCCTATCGCGCCTACGGCCGCACCACCGCGCACATCTTCGCCCGGGTGGGCGGCCGGCAGGTCTGGGTCGGGCGGCCCGAGGGGGTGGTCACCGGCCCCGCCGACGAGCGCTGGGACCTGGCCTTCATCGCCGAATATCCGCACGCCGGCGCCTTCCTGGCGATGGTCACCGACCCGGAGTACCGCGCGCTGGTCCAGCACCGCAGCGCGGCGGTCGAGGACTCGCGGCTGATCCGCTTCGCGCCGGTCACGCCCGGCGAGGGCTTCGGGGAGTAGCGGCTCGCCCCTCCCACGTGGGGAGGGGACGCTGCGGCTACAGGCTCCGCTTGACCTCTTCGACGGTGAAGCACTCGATCACGTCGCCGACCTTGATGTCCTGGAAGTTGGCGAAGGCCATGCCGCACTCCTGGCCGGACTGGACCTCGTTGACCTCGTCCTTGAAGCGCTTGAGCGTCTGCAGGGTGCCCATTTCCTGGATCACCACGTCGTTGCGGATCGTCCGAATCTTGGCGCCCTTGCGGACCACGCCGTCGGTGACGCGGCAGCCGGCGACCCGGCCGATCTTGGTGATGTCGAACACCTGCAGCACCTCGGCGTTGCCGAGCATGGTTTCGCGCTGGATCGGCGCCAGCATGCCCGAGAGCACGCCTTTGATGTCGTCCAGCAGGTCGTAGATGATCGCGTAGTAGCGGATCTCCACCCCCTCGCGCTCGGCGAGGTCGCGGGCCTGCCGCGAGGCGCGGACGTTGAAGCCGAGCACCGGCGAGCCGGAACTCTTGGCCAGCATCACGTCGCTCTCGTTGATCGCGCCGGCGCCCGACAGGATGATCCGCGCGCGGACCTCGTCGGTCGACAGCCGTTCCAGCGAGGTGACGATGGCCTCGGCCGAGCCCTGGACGTCGGCCTTGATCACCAGCGGCAGCTCGCTGACCCGCTTGTCCTGCAGCTTGGCCATCATGTCGGCCAGGGAGGCGCCCGTGGCGCCCGCCGGGGCGATGGTCTTCTCGCGCTTCTGGCGGATGCGGTATTCGGTCAGCTCGCGGGCGCGGGCCTCGTTCTCGACCACGGCGAAGGGCTCGCCGGGCGAGGCGGGACCGTCCAGGCCGAGGATCTCGACGGGCTCGGACGGCCCGGCCTCGGGCACCTGCTCGTCGCGCTCGTTGATCAGGGCGCGCACCCGGCCCCACTGGGCGCCGGCCACCACGATGTCCGAACGCTTCAGGGTGCCGCGCTTGACCAGCACGGTCGAGACGGCGCCGCGGCCGCGGTCGAGCTTGGCCTCGATCACCACCCCGTCCGCCGAACGGTCGGGGTTGGCCTTCAGGTCCATCAGTTCGGCCTGCAGCAGGATCGCCTCGATCAGGTGGTCCAGGCCGATCTTCTGGGTCGCCGATACCTCGACCACCTGGGTCTCGCCGCCCAGGGATTCGACCACGATCTCATGCTGCAGCAGCTCGTTGATCACCCGGGTCGGATCGGCGTCCGGCTTGTCGATCTTGTTGATCGCCACGATGATCGGCGCGCCGGCGGCCCGGGCGTGGTTGATCGCCTCGATGGTCTGGGGCATCACCCCGTCGTCGGCCGCCACCACCAGCACCACGATGTCGGTGATGTTGGCGCCGCGGGCGCGCATCGCCGAGAAGGCGGCGTGGCCGGGCGTGTCCAGGAAGGTCACCCGTTCGCCGTTCTCCAGCCGCACCTGATAGGCGCCGATGTGCTGGGTGATGCCGCCGTGTTCGCCGCCGGCGACGTCGGTCGAGCGCAGCGCGTCCAGCAGGCTGGTCTTGCCGTGGTCGACGTGGCCCATGATGGTGACCACCGGCGGGCGCGGCAGCAGATGGTCGTCGATGTCCTCGGCGCCGATGAAGCCTTCCTCGACGTCGGATTCGGACACGCGGCGGACGGTGTGGCCGAATTCGGTAGCCACCAGCTCGGCGGTGTCGGAATCGATCACGTCGTTGATCTTCAGCATCAGGCCCTGACGCATCAGGAACTTGATGATCTCGACGCCACGGGTGGCCATCCGGTTGCCCAGTTCCTGCACCGTGATGACGTCGGGGATGACCACTTCGCGCGCGGTGCGGGCCTGTTCCTGGGCGCCGCCCTTGCGCTTTTCGCGTTCCCGCTCGCGCGCCCGGCGCACCGAGGCGAGGGAGCGCATGCGTTCGACCGCCTCGTCGTCGCTGCCGGCGATGGCCTGGATGGTCAGGCGGCCTTCGCGCCGCTGGGGCGCGCCCTTGACCCGGCTGACCGCCTTGTTCGGGGCGGCCTTGCCGCGGCGGGCGGCGGCGTCTTCCTCGTCGTCCGGACGCCGGTCGACCACGCCGCCGGGGCGGGGCGCCTGGCGGGTCGCACGTTGGATCTCGGGGCCGGCGGGCGCCTCGGGGCGGCCGACGCCGGGGCCGCGCGGGCCGCCGGGTCGCGCGCCGCCGGGGCCACGCGGCGCGGCGGGGCGGGGCGCAAGCGCGGAGTAGCGCACGGTCTCGCCCTGGCGGGCCGGCCGATCGCCTTGCGGGCGGGCGCCCTCGGGACGGGGCTCGCGCGGCGGACGGCCTGCGAAGCCGCCTTCGCGCGGAGGGGGGCGGTCGTTGCGGAGGTTATTGTCGGGGGTGCGCTGGCCATAGGCGACGCTGGGCCCGCGCTCCGGCCGATAGGTCGTGGTCGAGGCGCGGTCGTCGCGGCGGGGGGCGCCTTCGCCGCGCTCGCGCTCCTGGCGCGGCGCCTGGGTCTGAGCGGGGCGGGTCGGTGCGGCCTCGGACGGCCGTTCCGGGGCGGCCCGTTCGACGGGGCGTTCAGCGGCCTGCCGCACCACCGGCGCCGGACGTTCGGGCGCAGGGGCTGGACGCGGCGGCGCGACGGGAGCCTCGGCGGCGACGCGTTCGACCGGGCGCTGTTCGGCCACGGGTTGCGGCGGCGCGGGGGCGGGGACCGGCGGCGGCGTCTGGGCGGCCGCGGCCTCCTGGCGGCGGCGCGCCTCTTCCTCGGCCTGGCGGGCCAGTTGCGCGCGACGCTCGGCCTCGCGGCGCTCCTGCTCGGCGCGCGCGGTCTCGAGCACCCGCTGGCGGGCGCGCAGTTCCTCGGCGGAGAGGTTCAGATTGGCGCCGCCGCCGCTCGACGCGGGACGGCCCTGGGCTTCGCGCGGCTTGGACGTGTCGAGCGTGGCGCGCTTTTCGGCCGCCGACGGACCGCCGAGGCCGCCGCCCTGCGCGCCTGGGCCCTCGACCCGACGGCGCTTGGTCTCGACCACCACGGTCTTCGAACGGCCATGGCTGAAACTCTGCTTGACCGTGCCGGCGCTGACGGCGCCCTGGCGCGGTTTCAGGCTCAGAGGCGCGCGGCCCCCTGAGTTTCGGCCATTGTCGTTGTCGTTCGCGTCGCTCATCCGCTCGCTTTACTCAATCGCCGGCCCGATTGGACCGGCCTTTCTGTCTTTTCGTTCCATAGCCGAACGCGACGGCGCGGCCGCAGCCGCCCCGCGCGATCCTAAGGCTCCTCGCGCCAACTCTCTGGAAGGAGCGGACGGAAGCCCGATAGCCGCTCGACATCGCCCGTCCAGCGCTCGGCCCCTCGCCCCGCAAGGAAGACGAGGTGTATCACATTTCCCAGGCCCAAGGCCAAACTCAATTCGTCCGAATCGAATGCGCCCAGGAGCCGGGGGGGCTGGGCGAGGCCTTTGGCGGCATGCAGCAACTTGCGGCGCCCGTCGGCGGCCCCGTCGGCCGCGTCGATGATCCAGGCCGCCTTGCCAGCCCGGATCTGGGCCAGCGCCGCCTCGTACCCAAAGGTAAGTTCGCCGGCGCGGCGCGCAAGGCCGAGCCCGGCCAAAACCCGCTTGGCCAGCAGGGTTTCGACGCGCTCGGCGAGGTCCGCCGGCGCGGTCAGCTTGGTCTTGGCGGACCGGGAGAAGGCGCCCTTGCGGGCGGCCGTCTCGACCGAGGCGCGGTCGGCCGCCACCCACAGGCCGCGTCCGGGCAGCTTGCGCGCCAGGTCGGGGGTGACCACCCCGTCGGGGCCGGCGACGAAGCGGATCAGCCGCGCCTCGTCCATCACCTCGCCGGAGACGATGTCCCGGCGTTGGCGTTCGGCCTCTGCGAGGGTGCGCGGGGCGATGGCGGCGTCCGATCCGGTCGGCAAACTGGCCTCAGCCCTCCTCGCCGACGGTTTCGGCGGCGCCGTCCTCGCCATCGGGGGTGAATTCGCCCTCGGCGGCTTCCGCCTCTTCTTCGACCTCAGGCTCGGGCTCGGGCTCAGGTTCGACCCAGCCCATCGCCACCCGGGCGCGCATGATCAGCGCCTCGGCGGCGTCCGCCGACAGGTTGAAGGATTCCAGGATGCCGGACTGGCGCACGCGCTCGCCGTCCTTGGTCTCGAACCAGCCGCGCAGGTCGTCCGGCACCAGGCCGGCCAGGTCTTCGACCGTCTTCACCTCGCCCTGGCCCAGGGCCACGGCGATCGGCAGGGTCACGCCCTCGACCTCCAGCAGCTCGTCCTCGACGTCCAGGGCGCGGCGCTTCTCGTCGTATTCGGCGGCTTCCTTGTCCAGGAACTCGCGGGCGCGGGCCTGCAGCTCCTCGGCGGTCTCCTCGCCGAAGCCCTCGATGGCCGCGATCTCGTCGGCCTCGACGTAGGCGATGTCCTCGACGCTGGCGAAGCCCTCGGTGACCAGCAGCTGGGCGATGACCTCGTCGACGTCCAGGGCTTCCTGGAACAGGGCGGTGCGCTCGGAGAACTCGCGCTGGCGGCGCTCGCTCTCCTGGCTTTCGGTCATGATGTCGATCTGCCAGCCGGTCAGCTGGGAGGCGAGGCGCACGTTCTGGCCGCGCCGACCGATGGCCAGGCTCAGCTGCTCGTCGGGCACCACCACCTCGACGCGCTCGTCCTCCTCGTCCATCACCACCTTGGTGACTTCGGCCGGGGCCAGGGCGTTGACCAGGAAGGTCGCCTCGTCCGGACTCCACTGGATGATGTCAATCTTCTCGCCCTGCAGCTCGGCCACCACCGCCTGGACGCGGCTGCCGCGCATCCCGACGCAGGCGCCGACCGGGTCGATCGAGCTGTCGTTGGAGACCACCGCCATCTTGGCGCGGCTGCCGGGGTCGCGCGCGATGGCGCGGATCTCGATCACCCCGTCGTAGACCTCGGGCACTTCCTGCGCGAACAGCTTGGCCATGAAGCCGCCGTGGGCGCGGCTGAGCATGATCTGCGGGCCCTTGGCCTCGCGGCGCACCTCGTAGATGTAGCTGCGGATGCGGTCGCCGACCTGGAAGTTCTCGCGCGGGATCGCCTGGTCGCGGCGCACGATGCCTTCGCCGCGGCCCAGGTCGACGACGATGTTGCCGTATTCGACCCGCTTGACCACGCCGTTGACGATCTCGCCGACCCGGTCCTTGAACTCCTCGTACTGGCGCTCGCGCTCGGCCTCGCGGACCTTGCCGGTCACCACCTGGCGGGCCATCTGGGTCTGCACCCGGCCGAACTCGAAGGGCGGCAGGATCTCTTCGTAGGTCTTGCCGACAAAGGCGTCCTTGTCGTCCCGCTTGGCGTCCGAGAGACGCTGGTAGGCGTATTCGTTCTCGATCGGCTCTTCGTCGTCGACCACGGTGACCACGCGCTTGATGGTAGTCTCGCCGGTCTTGGGATCGATGTGCACCCGGATGTCGTGCTCGGCGCCATAGCGCGACCGGGCGGCCTTCTGCACCGCCTCCTCGATCGCCTCGATGACGATCTCCTTCTCGATCGACTTCTCGCGGGCGACCGCGTCGGCGATCTGCAACAGTTCGAGCCGATTGGCTGAAATGCCGGTCAGGGCCATGGGTTACTCCTCGTCCGCGTCGTCAGACGCGCTTTCGTGTTCAAGTCGGGCCGCGCGCGCCTCGGCGCCGCGCTTCATCAATTCGTCGGTCAGGACGAGCTTGGCTTCGATGATCCAGGCGAAGGGAACCAGGGCGGTGTCCTCCTCGCCCTCGAGGTTGATCGCGACATTGTCGTCCTCGACGCCGGCCAGTTCGCCCTTGAAGCGCTTGCGGCCGTCGGCCAGCCGATCCAGTTCGATCCGCGCCTCGTAGCCGGTCCAGGCCTCGAAGTCCTTGAGCCGGGTCAGCGGCCGGTCGATGCCGGGGCTGGAGACTTCCAGCAGATAGTCGCCGTCGATCGGATCGGCCGCGTCCAGCACGTCGGAAACCGCCCGTGACAAACGCGCGCACTCCTCGACGTTCATGTCGCCCGAGGCGTCCTCAGCCATGATCTGCAGCCGGCGCGCCTTGCCGCCGCCGCCCATCAGCCGAAGACGGACGATCTCGTAGCCCGCCGCCTCGGCCACGGGGTCGAGCAGTTCCAAAAGCCTTCGGTCTTCCTGCGTCTTGCCGCGCACGGCGTCTCCGAACCAACAAAAAAGCGGCTGGCCTTTTGGGCCGCCGCTCGAAAGCACCATCCAGCGCTGACGATCGATGTGACCTGAATGTAATACGTCCGCGGCGGCTTGTCAGCCCCCTTGCACGGCCGGCGGTCAGACCCGCTCGAACTCGAGGAACACCGGCGCGCAGTCGCCCAGGCGCTTCTCCTCGTAACGGGTAGTCACGTGGTCGGCGGGCGGGGTGCGCCAGTCGTCGGCCCGCTCGGCGGTCCAACGGAAGGCGGGGGCCTTCAGCATCCGCTCCAGCGTCCAGGCGGCGTAGTCGGCCCAGTCGGTGGCGAAGCGCAGCCGTCCCCCGGGCGCCATCACCCGGGCCAGCTCGGCGACGGTCTCGGCCTGAATCAGCCGCCGCTTCTTGTGGCGAGTCTTGGGCCAGGGGTCGGGGAACAGGATGAACACCCGCGCCAGGCAGCCGTCCGGCAGGTCGATCAGCAGCTGGCGCGCGTCGCCGGCGCGCAGGCGGATGTTCTGAAGGCCCTGCTCGTCGATGTGGCGCAGGGCGCTGGCCATGCCGTTCAGGAAGGGCTCGGCGCCCAGGACCAGCACGTCCGGATGGCGGGCGGCCTGGGCCGCCATGTGTTCGCCGCCGCCGAAGCCGATTTCCAGCCAGACGGCCCGCGCCTCCGGCGCGAGGGCGCTCGGATCGACGGCGCCCTCGGGGATCTGCAGGCGCGGCAGCAGGCTGTCCAGCAGACCCGCCTGGCGCGGCTTGATCGGCCGCGCCTTGATGCGGCCATAGCTGCGCAGCGCGCCGGGGGGGGGGTCGGAAGCAGGCATGCGCGCGGCTTAGCCGATGGCTGCGCCGCGCGCGAGAGGGGCGTGAGGCCTCAGGCCAGGCCGCGCAGTTCGTCGGCCAGGTCGGTCTTCTCCCAGGAGAAGCCGCCCTCGTCGTCCGGCTTGCGGCCGAAGTGGCCGTAGGCCGAGGTGCGGGCGTAGATCGGCCGGTTCAGCTGCAGGTGCTCGCGGATCGCGCGCGGGGTGGCCCCGCCGATCATCTCCGGCAGCACCTTTTCCAGCTTGGCCGGGTCGACCCGGTCCGAGCCGTGCAGGTCGACGTAGAAGCTGAGCGGGCGCGAGACGCCGATCGCATAGCCGATCTGGATGGTGCAGCGGTCGGCCAGGCCGGCGGCCACCACGTTCTTGGCCAGGTAGCGGCAGGCGTAGGCGGCCGAGCGGTCGACCTTGGTCGGGTCCTTGCCGGAGAAGGCGCCGCCGCCGTGCGGCGAGGCGCCGCCGTAGGTGTCGACGATGATCTTGCGCCCGGTCAGGCCCGCGTCGCCGTCCGGTCCGCCGATGACGAAGTTGCCGGTCGGGTTGACCAGCCACTCGGTCTCGTTGGTGACGAAGCCGTCGGGCAGGACGTCGAGGATGTAGGGCCGCACGATGGCGTGGATGTCGTCGGGCGTCAGGCCCGCCTTGTGCTGGGTCGACAGCACGATCGAGGTGGCGCGGACCGGCCGGCCCTTCTCATAGAGCAGGGTGACCTGGCTCTTGGCGTCCGGCTCCAGCTCGGGCCGCTCGCCCGAATGGCGCGCGTCGGCCAGCACCTTCAGGATGTTGTGCGAGTACTGCAGCGTCGCCGGCATCAGTTCGGGCGTCTCGCTGGTGGCGTAGCCGAACATGATCCCCTGGTCGCCGGCGCCCTCGTCCTTGTTGCTGGCGGCGTCGACGCCCATGGCGATGTCGGCCGACTGGGCGTGCAGCCAGCATTCGTAGTGGGCGTTCTTCCAGTGGAAGCCGTCCTGCTCGTAGCCGATGTCACGGATCGCGCCGCGGACCTTGTCCTCCAGGGTGTCGATCAGCCCCTCGGGCCCGCGGACCTCGCCGGCCAGGATGACCCGGTTGGTGGTGACGAGGGTCTCGCACGCCACCCGGGCGTACGGATCCGCGCTCAGGAAGGCGTCGACGACGGTGTCCGAGATGCGGTCCGCGACCTTGTCCGGATGGCCCTCGGAGACCGACTCGCTGGTGAACAGATAAGACTCGCGCATCGGCCGGCGAACTCCCACGACAAGGCCCGCGCACGCCGGCGCGAGCGGTTGGTGGAGCACCATATAAAGCTATGTTTATATCTGCAAGTGATCGCGGCGCGCCTCGGTCGCGCGGTCAGCCTGCGGCGACGGTTTCCGCCTCGGCCTCTTCCTCGACCATGGCCCGCACCAGGTCGACGAGGCGCCGGCGCACGCGGCGCTGGCCCACTTTCGGGAACAGGTTGGCGAGATCGATCCCTTCCTGGGTCATCAGGAAGTTGTGGGCCGTGGGCGCCTCGTCGTCGGCGTGGGGACCTTCCTGGGTGGGGTCGCTCAACCCTTCGAAGAACCAACCGATCGGCACATGCAAGGCGCGAGCGATTTCGTAAAGCTTAGAAGCACTGATCCGGTTCGCGCCGCGCTCGTATTTCTGAACCTGCTGGAACGTCAGGCCCAAAGCCTCGGCCAATTTCTCCTGGCTGATCTTCAGCTCTTTACGACGCAGCCGCACCTGCAGGCCCACATGGACGTCGATGGGATTCGGCGAACGTTCCAATTCCGGCTTATCTTGCATCGCGGGCGCTTCTCTTTCTCGCTGACCTTGCGGTTCCCCCGGTTAGGCCCTGCCGCCGTGCAAAACGTCAAACGGACAAAGTGTCACCCCTTGTTTCAGGCTTGACGCAAGCAGATGCGGCCAATCATCGCGCACAAAAGCGATACGATTAGAAACGCGCAGAAGATCATCTCTCCAATTCGCGTGTAAGGCGTAGGCGCCAAAGCGCCCGGTAAGGGGGAGTCGATGTTTCCAATCTCTCCATGATTGAGCTTGGCGCCCGGACGAATGCGGCCATAGGCGTCGATGACCGCCGAAACGCCCGTGGGGGTGGCGCGCACGATCGGCAATCCCTCCTCGATCGCCCGGTAGCTGGCGAGGTTCAGGTGCTGCAGCGGGCCGTAGGTGCGGCCGAACCAGGCGTCGTCCGAGACGTTGACGATCCAGGACGGGCGCCCGCCCGCCCTGGCGCCGGCGCGGGTGAAGCCGGGGAACAGGCTCTCGTAGCAGATCAGCGGCTGGACCCGCGGCATGCCCTCCGGCGCGATCGGGCGGGGCGGCGGGCCGGGCGTGAAGCCGTCACTCACATTGACCAGCTTGTTGATCCCGAGCGGCTTGAGCACGCGCGCCAGCGGCAGGTATTCGCCGAACGGCACCAGGCGGAACTTGTCGTACCGGCCGGTCAGCCGAAGGCCGCCGGGTTCCTCGCGCAGGGCCAGCAGGGTGTTGAAGAAGATCGGCGCGTCCGGCGGGCCGGCCACCCGGTAGGCGCCGACCATCAGGCTCTGGCCGGGCCGCAGGGCGCCTTCGATGGCCGCCCGGGTCCAGCTCCCTTCGGCCAGGTAGTCGTTGGCGGCGGCCGGAATCGCGCCCTCGGGCCAGATGACGATGTCGGGCGTCCGTGCCGCCGGCTGGGCGGTCAGGCGGACATAGCGGTCGACGATCTGCTGCAGCCGGGCCTGGCTGTAGTCCGGCTCCTCGTCGATGTCGGCCTGGACCACGCGCACGACCGGGGCCGTGGCGGGGATGGGCGCAGCGGCGGCCAGGCGCGCGGCGCCGTAGGCGTAGGCGCCGGCCAGGGTCAGGGCCGCCACGGCCGCCGCGCCGAAGCGGAGGCGCCGGTCGCCCTCGTCGAGCAGCAGGACCGGCGCGGCGCTGATCGCCACGGTGATCCAGCCGAGGCCATAGGCCCCGACCAGGGCGGCGAGCTGGGAGACCGGCGTGCCCGCCCGCCAGCTCTCGCCGGCCAGGTCCCAGGGAAAGCCGGTCAGCACGTGGCCGCGCAGCCATTCGACGAGGCAGAAGACGCCCGCGAACACCAGGACGCGCAGCGGCCCCTTGGGTTTGAGGGCGCGATAGACCAGGCCGGCCAGCCCCCAGAACAGGCCGAGCCCGCCGGCCAGGAAGGCGATGGCGAACGGCGCCTGCCAGGCGTGGGCCTCGGCGTCGACGAAGAAGGCCTCGCTGATCCACCAGGTCGAGATCAGGAAGAAGACCGCGCCCGCGAGCCAGCCGCGCCAGAAGGCGCTGCGCAGGGGCCGGTTCGGGTCGGCCGCGTCGAGCAGGCTCATCAGGACGCCATAGCCCAGAAGGCCGACCAGGAAGCCGAACGGCGGAAAGGCCAGGGCGGCGCCGGCGCCGGCGAGAACGGCGGCGATCGCGCTCACCCCGCGCGGTTCCAGCAGCCGGACCGCGGTGGTCATTTGGCGGCGGGCGCCTCGTCCGCCGTCGTGGGGTCCTCGGGCGGCTCGACCTTGCGGATGCGCACGCGCTTGACCCGGCGCGGGTCGGCGTCGGTGATCTCGAACTCGAAGCCTTCCGGATGGGCGATCACCTCGCCCCGCTGGGGCACGCGGCCGGCGAGGGCGCCGACCAGGCCGCCGATGGTGTCGATGTCCTCCTCGAGGTCGGGCGGGGCCAGGCTGGTCTCCAGCGCCGCCTCCAGGTCCTCCAGCGGCGCGCGCGCGTCGGCGTCGAACACCCCGCCGGCCCGGGCGACCACCTGGGCGGGCGCCACCTCGTCGTATTCGTCGTCGATGTCGCCGACCACGGCCTCGATCACGTCCTCGAGCGTGACCAGCCCGTCGGTGCCGCCGAATTCGTCGATCACCAGGGCCATGTGCACCCGGCTCGCCTGCATCCTGACCAGCAGGTCGGCGGCCCGCATCGAACCCGGTACGTACAGGATCTCGCGCC
This sequence comes from Caulobacteraceae bacterium, assembly GCA_031291645.1. Taxonomy (GTDB): domain Bacteria; phylum Pseudomonadota; class Alphaproteobacteria; order Caulobacterales; family Caulobacteraceae; genus Poindextera. Next base: position 74,240 of record JARLIQ010000007.1, read on the forward strand.
TCAGCCGCCGCAGCACCGGCTCGTCCGCCGCCGGGCGCAGCGCCTCGTCGGCCAGCATGCGGAACACGTCCTTGATGTGGACCTGGCCCACCGGGTCGTCGAGCGTCTCGCGATAGATCGGCATGCGGGTGTGCTCGGCCTCGATGAAGCGGGCCAGCAGGTCGCCGAACGGGCTGGCGATCTCGACCGCGACGATGTCGGCGCGCGGGGTCATCACGTCGTCGACCCTCAGGGTCTTGAAGGCCTCGGCCTGGTCGACGATGTCGGGCTCGGAGGGATGGGCCTCCTCGCGCCGTTCGCCCGGGGGCGCGCCGCGCCGCCAGCGCCGCCACAGGGCGCGCAGCCCGCGGCTGCTTCGCCGGGTATGGTCGGCGCGGCGTCCGCCGCCGGTCCGGTCGTCAGTCGCCATGCCGCGCCCCGAGATCCTCGCGCGTCAGGTAAGGGTCGGGCGCGCCCAGCTCGGCCATGATCGCCCGCTCCTTCGCCTCCATCGTCTCGGCCTCCGCCTCGTCCTGGTGATCGTAGCCCAAAAGATGCAGCACGCCGTGGGCCACGAGATGTTGCAAGTGATGGGCCAGGCTCTTGCCCTGCGCCTTCGCCTCCCGGGCGCACACGCCGAGCGCCAGGGCGATGTCGCCGAGGGCGCCGGGCGCGAGCGGGCCGGCGGGGAAGGACAGGACGTTGGTCGCCGCGTCCTTGCCGCGGAAGCGGGCGTTCAGCGCGCGCACCTCCGCGTCGTTGGTCAGCAGCACCACCACCTCGCCGGCGGCGGCGCGAGCGTCGGCGGCGAGCGCGGCGCGGGCCGCCTCGTCCGCTAGCGCCGCCGCTTCGGGCAGCAGGGCGGTCCAGCCGGCGTCCTCGACCTCGACCGAAATCTCGACCGGCGCGGGCCGCCCCGTCATCGCGGCGTCCTGGGACCGGCCCGGGCCGTCTCGGCGTCGTAGGCCTTGACGATCCGCTCGACCAGCGGGTGGCGGACCACGTCCGAGGCCTCGAACCGGGCCACGGCGACGCCCTTGACCCCTTCCAGTATGCCGATCGCGTGCGACAGGCCGCTGTCCGTCGGGTTGACCAGGTCGACCTGGGTGGGATCGCCGGTGACCGCCATGCGCGCGCCCTCGCCCAGCCGGGTCAGCACCATCTTCATCTGCAGGCGCGAGGCGTTCTGCGCCTCGTCGACGATGACGAAGGCGTGGTTCAGGGTGCGGCCGCGCATGAAGGCGATCGGGGCGACCTCGATCTCGCCCTTGTCGCGGCGGCGGCGAAGCTGGTCGGGGCCCAGGATGTCGCTCAGGGCCTCCCAGACCGGCGCCATATAGGGGTCGACCTTCTCGTTCATGTCGCCGGGCAGGAAGCCCAGGCGCTCGCCGGCCTCGACGGCCGGGCGGGTGACGATCAGCCGGTCGACCTCGCCGCGTAGCAGCAGGCCCGCCCCGTGGGCGACGGCCAGGAAGGTCTTGCCGGTGCCGGCGGGCCCCGCGCCGAACACCAGCTCGTGGTTGGCCAGAAGATCGAGATAGCGCGCCTGGGCCAGGGTCTTGGCCGAGATCGCCCCGCGCCGCCCCAGCGGCAGGCTCGCCCCGCCCGCGGCCGGCTCGCCGCTGCGCGCGGCCACGACCGCGGCGCGCACGTCGGCCTCGCCCACCTCGACGCCGGAATCGGCCTGGGCGGCGATGGACTGGACCGCCCGCTTGGCGGCGCCGCGGCCCTTGGCGTCGCCGCTCAGCGACACCCCGCCGCCGGGGGTCTCCAGCAGGACGTGGAAGGCGTCCTCGATGAGCGCGGCGTGGCGGCTGTTCGGACCGGAGACGGCGCGCACGGCGCCGTCCGACAGCGGCATGAACTCACGCGGGGGACGGCTCAAGCGGGCTCCAATCGCGGACTCGGCGACAGCGCGCCGGCGAGGCTGCCGCGGCTCGCCGCCAGTATGTCGACGGCGCGGATCTCGCCGATCAGGCTTTCGGGGGCGTCCAGGTGGACCGCCTGGAGGTAGGGGCTGCGGCCGACCACCTGGCCCGGATGACGGCCCGGCTTTTCGAGCAGCACCGGCACGGTGCGTCCCACGGTCGCGTCGTTGAACGCCACCTGCTGCTGCGACAGCAGCGCCTGCAGCCGCGCCAGCCGCTCGTCCTTGACCTCGTCCGGGACCTGGCCCGGCATGGCGGCCGCGGGCGTGCCCGGACGGCGGGAGTATTTGAACGAGAAGGCGGAGGCGTAGCGGATCTCGGAGACCAGCTGCAGCGTCGCCTCGAAGTCGCGCTCGCTCTCGCCGGGGAAGCCGACGATGAAGTCGCCGGACATGGCGATGTCCGGCCGCGCGGCGCGGATCTTCTCGACCAGCCGCAGGTAGCTCTCGGCGGTGTGGGCGCGGTTCATCGCCCGCAGCACCCTGTCCGAGCCCGCCTGAACCGGCAGGTGCAGGTAGGGCATCAGGGCCTCGACCTCGCCGTGGGCGGCGATCAGGGCCTCGTCCATGTCGTGCGGATGGCTGGTGGTGTAGCGGATGCGGTCCAGGCCGGGGACCTGGGCCAGCCGCCGGACCAGGCCGGCCAACCCGCCCTCGCCGGCATAGGCGTTGACGTTCTGGCCCAGCAGGGTGACCTCGCGCACGCCGTGCGCCGCCAGCTGTTCGGCCTCGGCCAGCACCGCCTCGGCCGGCCGCGAATACTCCGCGCCGCGGGTGTAGGGCACCACGCAGAAGGTGCAGAACTTGTCGCAGCCCTCCTGCACCGTCAGGAAGGCGGTCACGCCCGTCGGCGCCCGCTCGCCCGGCAGGGCGTCGAACTTCTCGTCGGCGGTGAAGTCGGCGGCCAGCCGCTCGCCGCTGGCGCGGTGGGCGCGGGCGATCAGCTCGGGCAGGCGGTGGTAGGCCTGGGGCCCGACGACCAGGTCGACCGCCGGCTGGCGGGCCATGATCTCCGCGCCCTCGGCCTGGGCGACGCAGCCGGCCACGGCGACGGTCATGGCGCCGCCGGCGGCTTCCTTGCGGGCCTTCATCCGCTTGATCTGGCCGAGCTCGGAATAGACCTTCTCGGTCGCCTTCTCGCGGATGTGGCAGGTGTTGAGCACCACCAGGTCCGCGCCCTCCGCCTCGTCGGTCAGCGCATAGCCCAGCGGGCGCAGGACGTCGGCCATGCGCTCGCTGTCGTAGACGTTCATCTGACAGCCGTAGGTCTTGATGTAGAGGCGCCGGCTTGGCGCGGTCTCGGTCATCGGCGACACGGGTAAGGGGGCGGGAGACGGATCATGGATGGGTCGCTGGCCGGGGCGCGGATCAGCCGTCTTTCTTCTCCTCGGAGGGCACGCCGTAGAGTTCCAGCCGGTGGTCGATCAGTCTGTAGCCCAGCCGGCGCGCGATGGCGGCCTGGAGCGCCTCGATCTCGGAGTCGATGAACTCGATCACCTGGCCGCTCTTCATGTCGATCAGGTGGTCGTGATGGACGTCCGGCGCCTCCTCGTAGCGCGAGCGGCCGTCGCGGAAGTCGTGCCGGGCGATGATGCCCGCCTCCTCGAACAGCCGCACGGTGCGATAGACCGTGGCGATCGAGATATGCGGATCGACGGCTTGCGCCCGCCGGTAGAGTTCCTCGACATCGGGATGATCATGGGCGTTCGACAGCACGCGCGCGACCACGCGGCGCTGATCGGTCATGCGCATACCTTTGTCTATGCAGAGCTTTTCAATGCGGTCCAAGCACAGGGCTCCCGTTTCGTCGGCGCAAGATAGGCTCAAGACGGCCGGCTGTTAAGGTCGCGGCGCAAGACAAGGGCGTCGATCGCCCGGTCTGCGCGCTGATAGTAGCCCGGCCGCGCCCCGACGCGTATGAAGCCGGCCGCCTGGTAGAGCGCGATGGCGGCCGCATTGTCCGCGGCGACCTCCAGGAACAGGGTCTCGGCGCCGCTCGCGAGGGCCGCGGCGGCCGCCGCCTCCAACAGCCCGCGCCCCAGCCCGCGACGACGCGCCGCGGGGTCCACCGCGAGCGTCAGGATCTCGGCCTCGCCGGCGATCGAGCGGGCCAGCACGAAGCCGCCGACCTCGCCGGCCTCGCGCACGGCCAGGCCGAAGCCGCCGGGCGCGGCGAGCAGCGCGCCGATGTCGGCCGCGCTCCAGCCGGCCTCGAACGCGCGGGCGTGGACCGCGGCCAGGGCGGCGGCGTCCTCGGCCCTGACCGGCTCCAGGATGACCGGCTCCAGGATCATGAGCCGGGGATCTTGGCGTCGGGCGCGCGCAGATAGAGCGGCCGCGGCGCGGCGCCGGGCTCGCGGCCGGCGGCGATCTGCGCGACCGCGACGGGGTCGGGGGTGGCGGCGGCCTCGATCTCGGCGGCCGGCAGCACCTGCGCCAGCAGGGGCGCGCCCGACCCGATCAGCCGGGCCGGACCGCCGTTCCACAACTCGGCGATCCGCGCGGCGGCGACGTCGACGTCGAGGATGTCCGGGGCCATCACCGCCCGGCCGTCGGCGAAGGCCTGCAGGTAGACCCGGCCGCGCCGCGCATCGACGCATGCGCCGATGAAGCCCGTACGGCCGTGCGCCATCGCCTCAAGGGCGCCGACCCCGATCACCGGGCGGCCGAGCGCCAGCCCCAGCCCCTTGGCGAAGGCCAGGCCGACGCGCAGGCCGGTGAAGGACCCGGGGCCGACCGTGACGGCGATCCGGTCGAGGGCGGCGGGCGTCATCTGCGCCGCGCCCAGCGCCTCGGCGGCCATGGTCGCGAGCCGCTCCTGGTGGCCGCGGACCATCGGCTCGCTGAGCGAGGCGAGCGCCTGCCCCTCCGCCCAGACCGCGACCGAGCAGGCGTCAACGCAGGTGTCGAGCGCGAGGATGTTCAACGGAGATGGGTTTCCTAGATCACGATGATTTCGGATTGAACTAATCCAAAATCATAAACGTGATCGCTTCTAAAGAGTTAGAGTAGGTTGCGGGCGGAAAACCGCTTCGCACTTTTCCGAGGGCCCACTCTAGGACCGGCGGTGCGGCGGCGGCGGGGTCCAGACGATCTGGCTCAGATAGGCCTTGGCGCGCAACAGGGAGATGGGGGGGACCTCCTCGGAATCCCAGCCCGGCACGGCGAAGACATAGGTCACCTGGCCGTCGCCCGACCGGGCGCAGACCATGGCGTTGGCGTCGTGCTCGGAGCCGATCTCGCATTGCGACAGATCGAACCCGGCGTCCTTCCAGCTGAGATTGAGGCGCTCGCCGCCCGGTCCGCGAACCGGGCCGCCGACCGCCCGCACCTGGCCGATCAGGGGATCGTCCGTGCCCGGCGCATAGCGGACGCCGTCATCGATCTCGAGGATCTTCTGGCCGTCCTGTTCGACGGTGATCACCGCCATGGTCTCGTCCTCGGCGATGCGGATCACGCCGTCCTCGACCTTGGCCCTGGGGAACAGCTCGCGGATTCGCGGCGATTCGAAGAAGGTCTCCGCGCGGATCGGCCCGACGCCCCAGCGGCCGATCTGGATCGTCCCCGAGAGATAAGGGCTCGGCGCGGGCTCCGGCGGCTCGGGTCTCGGACCGCGCGTGCAGCCCGAGACCAGCGCCGCGAGCACGACTATCGCCGTGATCGGACGGTTCATCGTCTCCGATTAGACGATCTGGTTGGCCTCTTCAAACGTGAGGCGCGGATTGCGGGGGAACAGGTTCTCGTCGGTTCCGTGGCCGAAGGAGACGATGAAGTTGGATTTGATCCGCGTGCCCTTGAAGAAGGCCTCGTCCACTCCGGCGTTGTCGAAGCCCGACATCGGGCCGGCGTCCAGGCCGAGGGCGCGGGCGGCGATCATCAGGTAGGCGCCCTGCAGGCTGCCGTTGCGGAAGGCGGTGGCCTGCTCGACCTCGGGCGCGGCGAACCAGTCCTTGGCGCCGGGCGCATGGGGAAAGAGGCGCGCCATGTGCTGGGCGAAGTCGAGGTCGTAGCCGACGATGACGGTGACCGGCGCGGCCAGGATCTTCGGCGCGTTGGTCCCGGAGGCCAGGCCCGCCAGGGTCTTCTTGGCTTCGGGCGAGGCCACCCAGACGAACCGCGCCGGGCTGGCGTTGGCCGAGGTCGGGCCGAACTTCGCCAGGTCGTAGACCTGCCGGAACAACGACTCGGGAAGGGTCTCCTGAGTCCATCCGTTGCGCGTGCGCGCTTCGCGGAACAGCAGGTCGAGGGCGGGATCTGAGAGAGGTTGGCTCACGGCGAGCTCCGCTATTAGTAACAGTTACGGTTACGGTATAGTCCGCCGCCTTGGCCGTGCAAGCTCAAAGCGTCTGTTCGACGCGGGTCACTTCGGGGACGTAGTGCTTGAGCATGTTCTCCACCCCGGCCTTGAGCGTGGCCGACGAGGACGGGCAGCCCGAGCAGGCGCCGCGCATGTGCAGCCAGACCACGCCGGTCTCGGGCTCGAAGCGGTTGAAGATGATGTCGCCGCCGTCCTGGGCCACGGCCGGGCGGATGCGGGTGTCCAGCAGGTCCTTGATCTCGGCCACGATCTGGGCGGCGTCGCCCTCGTAGGCGCCCTCGTCATGGCCCTGCTCGACCGCGGACTCGGCCAGCAGCGGCGCGCCCGAGGTGAAATGCTCCATGATCGCGGCCAGCACGCCGGGCTTCATCTGAGGCCAACTCGGCGCGTCCTCGTCGCGGGTGACGGTGACGAAGTCGGGGCCGAAGAAGACCCGCCTCACCCCGTCCAGCGCGAAGATCGCGCCGGCCAGCGGGGAGACCTGGGCCTCCTCGGCGGAGCGGAACTCGCGCGTGCCCTCGCCCAGCACATCGCGGCCGGGCAGGAATTTCAGCACCTCGGGATTGGGCGTGGCTTCGGTTTGGATGAACATCGGACAGTCCTTTCCGGACGATCTTTCGGCCGGGGGCCGCTTGCGGACCTCAGATGGCCCGTCCGCCGGTCCCGCGCAAGCGGCTCACCGGTTCATGCCGGGCATGGCGCCCATCCCGCCGCCGGTGATGCGGGCGCGGACCTGGAAGCTGGCGGTGACCGGGCCGGCGTGTTCGAAGCGCAGGGTCATGGGCTGGCGCGCCCCGTCGACCAGCCGGCCCTTCAGTCCCATCAGCATCACGTGCATGCCGTCGGGGCCGAAGGCGACGCGCCCGTGGGCCGGCACCACCACCGGGCCGGCGGGCTCCATGCTCATCACCCCGCCGGTGTTGCGGGTGACGTGGACCTGGGCCTCGGCCGCGCAGGTGCAGCTGACCGAGACCAGGCGGTCGGGCCGGGCGCCGGCGTTGGTGATCACCATATAGGCCGCGCTGTTGGGCGAATCGCCCAGGCTGGCGCGGACCACCGCGTCGCTGACCGTGATCGGTCCGGCCTTGCGGGCCAGGGCCGGCGCGGTCGCCGCCAGGGCGAGCGCGCTCGCCAGCACCAGGGTGAAAGCCCGCATCGCCGGCCTCCTTTCAACGTCGCGCCGGCCGGGGCCTAGACCTCGGCCTGCCAGAAGCCCACCAGCCGCTTGGTCGCCTCGACCACCGGCTCGGCCGTTTCCGCCGCCCGCCGCGCCCCGTCCAGCAGGATGCGGTCGAGTTCGGCCGGATCGCCGATCAGCCGGCGCATCTCGGTCCCGATCGGCCCCAGCACCGCGACCGCCAGGTCCGCCAGGGCCGGCTTGAAGGTTCCGAAGCCCTGGCCGGCGTAGCGGGCGAGCACCTCGGCCTTGGCCTGGCCGGAGAGGGCGGCGTAGATGCCCACCAGGTTGTCCGCCTCGGGCCGCTCGGCGAGGCCTTCGACGGTTTCCGGCAGCGGCTCGGGGTCGGTCCTGGCCTTGCGCACCTTCTGGGCGACCGTGTCGGCGTCATCCAGCAGGTTGATCCGCGAATAGTCCGACGGGTCGGACTTGGACATCTTCGAGCGGCCGTCGCGCAGGCTCATGATCCGCGCGCCCGGTCCCTCGATCAGCGCCTCGGTCAGCGGGAAGAAGCCCGGCGCGCCGAAGTCGTTGTTGAACTTGGCGGCGATGTCGCGGGTCAGCTCCAGGTGCTGCTTCTGGTCCTCGCCGACTGGGACGTGGGTCGCCTGGTAGACCAGGATGTCGGCGGCCTGCAGCACCGGGTAGGTGTAGAGGCCGACGCTCTCGCGCTCCTTGTGCTTGCCGGACTTCTCCTTGAACTGGGTCATCCGGTCGAGCCAGCCGATGCGGGCGACGCAGTTGAAGATCCAGGCCAGGTCGAGGTGCGCGCGCACGGCCGATTGCGGGAAGATCACCGCGCGCTTCGGGTCGAGCCCGCAGGCGATGTAGGCGGCGGCCACCTCGCGGGTCTGGGCGGCGAGGATCGCCGGGTCCTGCCAGACGGTGATGGCGTGCAGGTCGGCCACGAAGATGAAGCACTGGGCCTCGTCCTGCAGCGGCACGAACTTGCGCAGCGCGCCGAGGTAGTTGCCGAGGTGGAGGGCGCCGGAGGCCTGGACGCCGGAGACGACGCGCATGGGGCCCTGATAGGCGGCGGGGGTGGACTGGGTCATCGGAAGACCTGGGGTTCTGGGGCTAGCTGAACGTGCGGACGGACCGCCCGCCAAAGGGGGCGGCGGCTAGAACGGCCTTGCCCGCCATCGATGTCCCAGAGCTTGCGCCATGGCCGCGACTTAGCCCGAAGCGCTCGCCGGGGCAAGGCTGCAGCACGCTCAGAGCGCGGTCGGGGCGTCGCCGCCGTTCGCCGCCGGCGAGCGCCGCAGGGCCGCCCGGATTTCGGCGCGGGTGACCCCGCCGCTGGCCAGCAGCAGGACCGGATAGGCCAGCCCCGCCAGCAGGGTGAGCGCCAGGATGACCATCTCCTTGGCGTGCAGGGGCCCCAGCCGGACGTGCGCCAGCGGCGCCTCGATGGCCCCGCGGAAGTGCGAGGCCGTGGCCAGCAGCGCGCCCAGGGCGATACTGGCGGCCAGGATCCTGAGCAGCTTGGACGTCGCCTTGGCGCTCAGGGCGTAATCCCCGCGCCGCGCGAGGGTCGTGGCCATCATGATCACGTTCAGCCAGGAGGCGAGGCTGGTCGCCGCCGCGATGCCCGGCACGCCGACCAGGCGGAACAGGATCACCCCGGCGACGATGTTCACCACCACCGAGACGATGGCGTAGCGCATCGGGGTGCGGGTGTCCTGGCGGGCGAAGAAGGCGCGGGCGGTGATCTGGGCCAGGACGAAGGCCGGCACGCCCCAGCCGTACTGCTGCAGGGCCAGCGCGGTCTGGTGGGCGTCGAAGCTCTTGAACGCGCCGCGGGTGTAGAGGGCGTCGATCAGGAAGAAGGGGATCGAGAACAGGGCCGCCGCCGCCGGCAGGGTCAGGGCCATGGCGAAGGTGATCGCCTCGTCCAGCGCCCGGCGCGCGCCCGGATGGTCCTCGGCGTGCACGGCGCGCGACAGGCGGGGCAGCAGGGCGACGCCGATGGCCACGCCCACCAGGCCTTGCGGCAGCTGGTAGAGCCGGTCGCAGACCGCCAGCCAGCTTCGCCCGCCGTTGATCGGCGAGACCAGGATCTGGGAGACGAAGACGTTGATCTGGCTGGCGCTGGCGGCCACCGCCCCGGGCACGGCGAGCGCGATCAGCTGGCGGATCTGGGGCGTCAGCCGCGGCCAGCGCCAGTCCACCCGCGCGCCGGACTTGCGCACCCCCCACCAGAGCAGGGCGGCCTGCGAGACGCCCGCCGCCAGCACGCCCCAGGAGGCCGCCTCGGCCGCGCCCACCGGCGAGTGGGACGGCAGGACGGTGACCAGGGTCCACAGGTTCAGCAGGATCGGCGCCGCCGCCGACAGGATGAAGCGGTTGCGCGCATTCAGCACCCCCGACAGGTGCGCGTAGATCGCCATGCACGGCAGGTAGGGCATGGTGATCTGGGTCAGGGTGACGGTCAGGGCGAACTTGGCCGGGTTGGCCCTGAAGCCCGGGGCGAACAGCATGATCACCCAGGGCATGGCGAGTTCCGCCACCAGGGTGATGGCCAGGGTCGCCGTCGCCAGGGTGGCCATGGCGTCCGCCGCCAGGGTGTCGGCCTTCTCCTCGCCCTCGTGCGCCAGCGACTTGGCGTAGGCCGGAACGAAGGCCGCCGCGAAGGCGCCCTCGGCGAACACCCTGCGGAACAGGTTGGGGAAGGCGAAGGCGGTGTTGAAGGCGTCGGCGGCGAAGGTCGCGCTCGCGCCCATGTAGTAGCTGACCGCCAGGTCGCGCAGAAAGCCCATGATCCGGCTGATCAGGGTGAAGCCGGAATAGATCATCGACGAGCGGATCATGCCCGAGCGCTCGCTGCGGGGCGCGGAGGCTTGGCTGGGGGCGGCGGAATCGCCGGCGGGCTCGCTGGTCACCATCGGGCGGTACGACGCGTCGTTCCGCGGGTCAAGCTACCGGCCGACGCTGGCCCGGGCGCGCTGCAGCCGCAGGCGGCCGGCCGGCGTCTCGGGGCTCTCTTCCTCCAGCACCTCGGCCAGGGCCGAGGTCAGGGCTGCGATCTTGCGCGCGCTGGTCAGTTTGCGCCCGTCCGCGTCGCAGACGTAGAAGGCGTCGACCGCCCGTTCGCCATAGTTGTCGACGTGGGCCGACTGGATGGAAAGTCCCGCCTCGGCCAACGTCTGGGCCAGGTCGCCCAGCAGGCCCGAGCGGTCGCGCCCCGAGACCTCGACCACGCTGGCGTCGGCCGAGGCGTCGTTGTCCACGGCCACCGTCGGGGTGATGGCGAAGGCGGCCATGCGGCCGAGGTCCGCTGGCCGCTTGGGCTCGATCCCGACCGACTGCCCGCGCGCGGCGGTCTCGATCAGCCCGACCAGCCGCTCCAGCGCCCGCGGACTGTCGCAGCCGTAGGGCGCGCCCGACGCGTCCTGCACGAAGAAGACGTCCAGCGCCTGGCCCGTCGACGAGGTGTAGGCCTTGGCCCCCACCACATTGGCTCCGAAGCCGGCGAACACCGAGGCGAGGTCGGCGAACAGGCCCCGCCGGTCCTTGGCCGCGACGGTGATCTCCGCCGCGTTCAGCTCGCCGCGGACGCGGCCCTGGGCGGCCGCGCCGTCTTCGGCCAGGGCCCGCCGGGCCAGGGCCGCGTGACCGACCAGATCCTCGGTCGAGAAGCCGGTGAAATAGGCCGGCTCCATCGAATTGGCCCAGGCCTCGGCCTGCGGGTCGGCCTGCACCAGGGCGGCGCGCGCCTCCGAGGCGGTGGCCTCCAGGTGCCGGGCGAAGGCGGCGGCCGGATCGGCGCCGCGCCCGCCGCGGAACACCGCCTCGGTGGCGCCGAACAGCTCGCGCATCAGCTGGCCCTTCCAGCCGTTCCACACCCCGGGCCCCACGGCCCGGATGTCGGCGACGGTCAGGATCAGCAGCATCCTCAGCCGCTCGGGGTTCTCCACGATCTTGGCGAAGGCCAGCACCGTGCCCGGGTCGGTCACGTCCCGCTTCTGGGCGAAGTCGCTCATGACCAGGTGGTGCTCGACCAGCCAGGCGATCAGCTCAATCCGCTCGCGCTCCAGGCCCAGCCGCTCGCAGGCCGCGCGGGCGGCGCGGGCGCCGGCCTTTTCCTGGCCGCCGGCGCCGCCCTTGCCGGTGTCGTGCAGCAGCATGGCCAGGAACAGGGCCTCGGCGTCCTTGATCAGGGGCCACATGGCCACCGACAGCGGGTGGTCCCCGACCAGCTCGCCGTTGGCGATGTCGGCGATGATCCCCACCGCGCGCAGCGTGTGCTCGTCGACGGTGTAGGAGTGGTACATGTTGAACTGCATCTGGGCGACGATGCGCCCGAACTCGGGGATGAACCGGCCGAGCACCCCGGCCTCGTTCATCAGGGTCAGGGTGCGGTAGGTCCGCCGCCCGCGCGCCAGCACGTCCAGGAAGGCCTTGGCCGCCTCGGGGTCGCGCCGCACCTTGGAGGTGATCAGCGGCAGCGAGCGGGTCACCGCGGTGAAGGCGTCGGGGTGCAGGTCGAGGTCGCGGCGGTCGGCGACCACGAACAGGCGCAAGAGGTTCACCGGATCGCGCTCGAACACCTTGGCCCCATCGACCGTCAGCCGTCCGCCCTCGACCAGGAAGCCGGGCACGTCCAGCGGCCGGCGCCCGCCCCGGCGGCCGGGCAGGAAGCGCGACAGGCCCTGGGGCTTCTTCTTGGCCTCCTCGGCTTCCAGCTTGGCGCAGAACTCGCGGGTCAGGACCCCGACCTCGCGGGCGATCAGGAAGTAGCGGCGCATGAACCGCTCGACCGCGGGGGTGTTGTCGCCGTCCTTGCGCGGCCGGTCGTTGTAGCCCATCCGCCGGGCGATCTCGGGCTGCAGGTCGAAAGTCAGCCGCTCCTCCGGCCGGCCGGTGACGAAGTGCAGGTGGCAGCGCACCGCCCACAGGAAGTCGAAGGCGCGGATGAAGGCCGCCACCTCGCGCCGCTCGAACAGCTCCAGGCTCAGCGCCTGCTCGGGATTGTCGATCGGGTGCAGGTACTCGGCGATCCAGAACAGGGTGTTCAGGTCGCGCAGCCCGCCCTTGCCCTCCTTGATGTTGGGCTCGACCATGTAGCGGCTGGCGCCGGCCCGGGCCTGCCGCTCGTCGCGCTCCTTCAGCTTGGCGGCGACGAATTCCGAGCCCGTGCCCTTGATCACCTCCTCGCGGAAGCGGCGCCTAAGCTCCTCGGCCAGCCGCTCGTCGCCGGTCAGCCGCCGCGCCTCCAGGATCGAGGTGCGGATGGTGTAGTCTTCCTTCGACAGCTTGACGCACTCGTCGATCGTGCGCGAGGCGTGGCCCACCTTGAAGCCCAGGTCCCACAGCGCATAGAGCATGAACTCGATCACGCTCTCGGCGTGGGCGGTCTGCTTGTAGGGCCGCAGGAACAGCAGATCGAGGTCGGAGAAGGGCGCCAGCGTGCCCCGGCCGTAGCCGCCCACGGCCATCAGCGCCAGCCGCTCGCCCTCGGTCGGGTTGCGCGCGCGGAACACGTGGACGGTGGTGAAGTCGTAGAGGGCCGAGACCACCTCGTCGGTGACGCCCGACAGCAGGCGCGCGGTCTCGATCCCGCCGGCGCCGTTCTCCAGCCGCTCCTTGGCGATCATCCGGCCGCGGAACAGGGCGGCCTTGAGGATGTCGAGGGCGCGGCGGCGCTGCTCGGCCTCGTCGCCGATCGCGTCCAGCGCGGCGGCCGAGAGCTGGGAGCGCAGCTTGACCCCATCGACGACGTATTCCAGGCGAGTCGGACGAAGGCGAGGCGGCATGGGCCCTATATAGCGACGCCGGAGCCGATTGTCCGGCGCCGCATCGGCGCGGGTCGCCGCGCGCGCTATGCTCGCCGCCGAGCCTGATTCCGATGGAGATTCACCGATGCGTCGTCTCGCCCTTTGCGTGCTTGCAACGCTCGCCCTCGCCGCCGGCGCCGCCAGTGCCGCGCCGGACCCGGTGGTCCACAACTACGCCGCGCCGGATTCGCCGATCGCCGCCTCGGCGGTCGTCCCGCCCGGCTATTCGACCGTCTACATCAGCGGCATGACCGCCGGGATCAGCGACCCCTCCGCGCCCCGGGGCTCGATCGCCTCGTACGGCTCGACCTCGGTCCAGACCGAATCGGCGCTGCGGCGCATCCAGGCGGCGCTTCAGGCCCAGGGCCTGGACATGGGCGACGTGGTCTCGATGCGGGTCTACCTGGTCGGCGACCCGGCCAAGGGCGGCCAGATGGACTTCGCCGGCCTGACCTCGGCCTTCGCCCGCCATTTCGGCACGCCGGAACAGCCGAACCGCCCGGTGCGGACCACGGTCCAGGTCTCCGGCCTGGTGCTGCCCGGCCTGCTGGTCGAGATCGAGACCACGGCCGCCAAGCCGCCGCGGTAGGCGTCAGCCCAGCATCGCCTTGAGCCGATAGAGCGCGTCCATCGCCTCGCGCGGGCTCATGCCGTCCAGGTCCAGCGCCTGCAGGCCGGCTTCGACGGCGCTGGGCTCGGCGACGCCCATCGCTGCGGCCGGCGCCGCCGGCGCGGCGGCCGCGAACAGCGGCAGTTCGTCCAGCCGGGCGGGCGAGGCGGCCTCGCCCTCCAGCCGGTCCAGCACCTGCCGGGCCCGGGCGACCACGGCCGGCGGCACGCCCGCCAGTTTCGCCACCTGGACGCCATAGGACCGGTCGGCCGGCCCGGCGCCCGCCTCGTGCAGGAAGACCAGGTCGCCGTTCCATTCCTTGGCCCGCATCGACAGGTTTCCGACGTGCGCCATCCGGTCCTCGAGCCTGGCCAGCTCGTGGTAGTGGGTGGCGAACAGGGCGCGGCAGCGATTGACGTCGTGCAGGGCCTCGGCGCAGGCCCAGGCGATGGCCAGGCCGTCGTAGGTCGCCGTGCCGCGGCCGATCTCGTCCAGGATGACGAAGGAGCGGGGCGTGGCCTGGGTCAGGATGGCCGCGGTCTCGACCATCTCGGCCATGAAGGTCGAGCGCCCGCGCGACAGGTCGTCGGAGGCGCCGACGCGGCTGAACAGGCGGTCGACCACGCCCAGCTTCAGCCTGCGGGCCGGGATGAAGGAGCCGGCCTGGGCCAGCACCGCCAAGAGCGCGTTCTGGCGCAGGAAGGTCGACTTGCCGGCCATGTTCGGCCCGGTGACGATGGCCAGGCGCGGCGCGACCTCGCCCGCGCCGTCGAGCGCGCAGTCGTTGGGGGTGAAGGCGCGGCCCTCGCGCCGGGCGGCGGCCTCGACCACCACGTGGCGCGCGCCCTCGGCCTCGAAGGCCAGGGAGCGGTCGATGTCCGGCCGGCAGGCGTCGGCCTCCTCGGCCCATTCGGCCAGGCCCGCGGCGACATCGAGCCGGGCCAGGCCCTCGGCCGCCGCCTGGATCGGGGCGGCCAGGCCCGTCGCCTCGCCGCGCCAGGCCTCGAAGGTCTCGGCCTCGATGGCCAGCGCGCGTTCGGCCGCCTGGGCGATCCTGGCGTCCAGTTCGGCGAGCTCGACGGTGGTGAAGCGGACCTGCGCCGCCAGGGTCTGGCGGTGGATGAAGACCGCGTTGTGCGGCGGGGCGAACAGGGGATCGGCCTTGGCCGCGCCGATCTCGACGAAATAGCCCAGCACGGCGTTGTGCTTGACCCGGAGCGGCAGGCCGGTCTCGGTCTGCAGCCGGCCTTCGAGCGCGGCCACCACCCGGCGGCTGTCGTCGCGCAGCAGCCGCGCCTGGTCCAGCTCGGGCCGCACGCCGGAGGCGACGAAGCCGCCATCGCGGGTCTGGGCCGGCAGGTCCGCGCCAAGCCCGGTCTTGAGCGCGGCGAGGAAGGCCGACAGCGGCGCGCCGTTCGCCGGATCGGCCGCCGCCAGGGCCTCGCCGATCTCGGGCGGCGCGGCGTCGAGCGGATTGGGCAGGGCGGCGACGAGCCGCGCCATGGCCTCGCCCGTCGTCAGCGCGTCCCTCAGGCAGCCGAGGTCGCGCGGCCCGCCGCGGCCGAGCGCGAGGCGCGACAGCGCCCGGGCCATGTCGCCCGCGCCCTTCAGCCCGGCGCGCAGGTCGTGCCGCAGGTCCCGCTCGCCCAGCAGCCACTCGACCGCGTCCAGCCGACGCCCGATCGCCGCCGGATCGAGCAGCGGCCTGGCCAGCCGCGCCGCCAGCAGGCGCGCGCCGCCGGCGGTCACGGTGCGGTCGATGGCCCCGAGCAGCGAGCCGTCCCGCCCGCCCGCCTGGGTGCGTTCGATCTCCAGGCTCGCCCGGGTGGCCGGATCGATCGCCATGGCGTCGGCCTCGCCCGCCCGGCGCGGCGCGCTCAGCGCCGGCAGCCGGCCGGCCTGGGTGGTCTCCAGGTGGGCCGCGATCAGCCCGAGCGCGGCGGTCTCGGCGCCGCTCAGGGCGCCGAAGCCGTCCAGGGTCTGGACCCCGTACAGCCGCTTGAGCCGCGCCTCGGCCGCCGCCGGCTCGGCCAGGGCCTGGGCCATCGGCTGGACCAGGCCGCCGGCGCTCTTCAGCGCCTGGGCGATGTCGGCCTCGGCGAACAGGCGGTCGGGGACCAGGATCTCGGACGGCTGCAGGGCGGCGAGCGCCGCGGCCACGCCGTCGCGGCCGACCAGCATGGCCTCGACCTCGCCGGTCGACAGCTCCACCGACGCGACCGCCGCCTGGCCGGCGCGCAGGGCCACCGCCGCCAGCCGGTTGGCGCCGCGCGCGTCGAGCAGTCCGTCCTCGGTCAGGGTGCCGGGGGTGACCACCCGCACCACGTCGCGCCGGACGATGGACTTGGAGCCGCGCTTCCTGGCCTCGGACGGATCTTCCAGCTGTTCGCAGACCGCGACCTTGAAGCCCGCGCGGATCAGCTTGGCCAAGTAGGCCTCGGCCGCATGCACCGGCACGCCGGCCATGGGGATCGGCTCGCCGCCATGGGCCCCGCGGGCGGTGAGCTGGATGCCGAGGGCGGCCGCCGCCTTCTGGGCGTCGTCGAAGAACAGTTCGTAGAAGTCGCCCATGCGGAAGAAGACCAGGGCGTCCGGCTGGCGCGCCTTGGCCTCGAAGAACTGGGTCATCACCGGGCTGGCGCCGGCGGCGTCAGGCAGGCCTTCGGAGGGAATCGGTGCGGTCGGGGCGTTCATCGCCGCGAAGGCTAGCGGGATGCGGCCGATGCGTCAGCCCCGAGCGTGGGGCCTTGACCTCGGCTCGTCGAGGCGCGACGTCTGAACTGTGCAGAGTGCGCTCACCGTCGTTGTCGTTCCCGCCGGTCCCGGCGACGCCGTGGACCTGGCGCGGGTGCATGTCGAAGCCTGGCGCGAGACCTATCCGGGCATGCTGCCCCAGCCCTATCTCGACCGCATGTCGATGGCGGCGCACGCGCGGCGCTGGCGCACGCGGCTGATGCACAGCGCCGAGATCACCCTGGCGGCGGAGAACGCCGAGGGCCTGGTCGGCTACTGCTCGGGGGACTGGAGCCGCGCCGGGGGCCAGGCGGCGGGCGAGGCCGAGATCACCACCCTCTATGTGCTTCGCGCCGCCCAGCGCGCCGGCCTCGGCCGGCGTCTCCTGACCTCGACCGCGCGCGCCCTGGCCGCCCGCGGCGCGACCTCGCTGGTCATCTGGGTGCTGCGCGACAACGCCGGCGCGCGGCGGTTCTATGAGCGGCTGGGCGGGGCCTGCGAAGGCGAGCGGCCCGAGCCGATCGCCGGCGGGACCGTCGCGGCGGTCGCCTACCGGTGGACGGACATCGCGACGCTGGTGGGCGGGCTAGACGCCTAGAGCCCTTTAGGGTCAGATGGAATCATCTGACCCGTTTAAAAGGGCTCTAAATCAAACGTTTAGAGCACGTTCGAGCGGCGAAACCGCCCACACTTTCGCCTAACGTGCTCTAGGCCTACGCCCGCGCCTCGCCGCTGGTGATGTCTTCCCAGAAGCGGCGGGCCTTCTTGAAGAAGCCGGTCGATTGCGGGTGCTGCTGTTCGCCGCAAAGGCCGGAGAACTCGCGCATCAGCTCCTTCTGGCGGGTGGTCAGCTTGGTCGGGGTCTCGACGAACAGTTCGACCACCAGGTCGCCCCGCTCGCGCGAGCGCAGCGACGGCATGCCGCGCCCCTTCAGGCGGACGGTCTTGCCGGTCTGGGCGCCTTCGGGGACCTTGACCTTGATCTTGCAATTGCCGTCGCAGTTCTCGCCGCCGAGCAGGCAGGGCGCCTCGATCTCGCCGCCCAGGACGGCCGTCGCCATCGGCACGGGCATGGTGCACAGCAGGTCCAGCCCGTCGCGCTCGAACAGGTCGTGGGGTCTGACCGACAGGAAGATGTAGAGGTCGCCGCGCGGGCCGCTCTGCGGGCCGGCGTCGCCCTCGCCCGCCAGGCGGATGCGCGAGCCGTCGTCGACGCCGGCGGGGATGCGCACCTGCAGGGTGCGCTCGCGGCGGACCTGTCCGTTGCCGCGGCATTCGTGGCAGGGGTCGAGCACCAGCTTGCCGAAGCCGCCGCAGCGCGGGCAGGTGCGCTCGATCGAGAAGAAGCCCTGGCTGGCCCTGACCCGGCCGGCGCCGTGGCAGGCGTTGCAGGTGGTGGGGCTGGAGCCCGGGGCGCAGCCGGAGCCTTCGCAGGCTTCGCAGGTCAGGGCCGCAGGGACGCTGATCTCGACCTCGGCGCCGGCGTAGGCCTGCTCGAGGGTGATCTCCAGGTCGTAGCGCAGGTCCTGGCCGCGCGCGGGGCCGCTCTGGCGCTGGCGCCCGCCGCCGAACATGTCGCCGAACGCCTGCCCGAAGACCTCGTTGAAGATGTCGTGCACGTCGGCGAAGCCCGCGCCGTTCGCGCCGCCGCCGTTCATGCCGTTCACGCCGGCGTGGCCGAATCGGTCATAGGCCGCGCGCTTCTGGGCGTCGGACAGCACCGAATAGGCTTCGTTGATTTCCTTGAACCGACCCTCGGCTTCTTCGCAGCCGCCGTTGCGGTCGGGATGGTGCTCCATGGCGAGCTTGCGGAAGGCGCTTTTCAGCTCCGCCTCGCTGCACGAACGGGCTACGCCCAGCACCTCGTAATAGTCACGCTGCATCTAAGCGTCGGCCCCTGATGACCCGCCCCCGCGCCGGCCTGGCGCCAAGGATATGGGTGAGTTGGTCGGACTTGGCGACAGGCGCCTCGCCCCTTTTCGGGACGAGGCGCCGATTGCACGCGCATTGATCATGCGGACTTGTGGCTGTCGT
The DNA here is from genome assembly GCA_031291645.1 of Caulobacteraceae bacterium. GTDB lineage: Bacteria > Pseudomonadota > Alphaproteobacteria > Caulobacterales > Caulobacteraceae > Poindextera. The sequence continues at coordinate 92,795 of JARLIQ010000007.1, forward strand.
CGACTTCCTCGAACTCGGCGTCGACCACGTCGTCGGCCTTGTTCGCGTCGCCGGCGGCTTGGCCGCCCTCCTGCTGGGCCTTGTACATGGCCTCGCCAAGCTTCATCGACGCCTGGATCAGGGCCTGGGTCTTGGTCGAGATGGCCTCGGCGTCGCCGTCGTCCACCACCGCCTTCAGGTCGGCGAGGGCTGTCTCGATGGCCGACTTCTCGTCGGCGGAGACCTTGTCGCCATGCTCGGCCAGGGCCTTCTCGGTCGAGTGGATGACCGCGTCGGCCTGGTTCTTGGCCTCGATCCCGGCCTTGCGCTTCTCGTCCTCGGCCTTGTGGGCTTCGGCGTCCTTCACCATGCGGTCGATGTCGGCGTCCGAGAGGCCGCCGTTCGCCTGGATGCGGATCGACTGCTCCTTGTTGGTCGCCTTGTCCTTGGCGCCGACGTTGACGATGCCGTTGGCGTCGATGTCGAAGGTGACCTCGACCTGCGGCACACCGCGCGGGGCCGGCGGGATGCCGACCAGGTCGAACTGGCCGAGCAGCTTGTTGTCGACGGCCAGCGGACGCTCGCCCTGGAAGACCCGGATGGTCACGGCCGACTGGTTGTCGTCCGCGGTCGAGAAGGTCTGGCTCTTCTTGGTCGGGATGGTGGTGTTGCGCTCGATCAGGGGGGTGAACACCCCGCCCAGGGTCTCGATGCCCAGGGTCAGCGGGGTGACGTCCAGCAGCAGCACGTCCTTGACGTCGCCCTGCAGCACGCCGGCCTGCACCGCGGCGCCCAGCGCGACCACCTCGTCGGGGTTCACGCCCTTGTGGGGCTCGCGGCCGAAGAAGGTCTTCACCGCGTCGATGACCTTGGGCATGCGGGTCATGCCGCCGACCAGGACGACCTCGTCGATGTCGGTCTTCTTCAGGCCCGCGTCCTTCAGCGCCTGTTCGCAAGGCGTGATGGTGCGCGTGATCAGGTCTTCGACCAGGGCTTCCAGCTTGGCGCGGGACAGCTTGATGTTCAGGTGCAGCGGGCCCGAGGCGTTCATCGAGATGAACGGCAGGTTGACCTCGTACTGGCTGGTGGAGCTGAGCTCCTTCTTGGCCTTTTCCGCCTCTTCCTTCAGGCGCTGCAGGGCCAGCTTGTCCTTGCGCAGGTCGACCGAGGTCTCCTTCTTGAACTCCTCGGCCAGGTAGTCGACCACGCGCAGGTCGAAGTCCTCGCCGCCCAGGAAGGTGTCGCCGTTGGTCGCCTTCACCTCGAAGACGCCGTCGCCGATCTCCAGGATCGAGATGTCGAAGGTGCCGCCGCCGAGGTCGTAGACGGCGATCTTCTTGCCGTCGTTCTTCTCGAGCCCGTAGGCGAGGGCCGCCGCGGTCGGTTCGTTGATGATGCGCAGGACTTCCAGGCCGGCGATCTTGCCGGCGTCCTTGGTCGCCTGACGCTGGGCGTCGTTGAAGTAGGCCGGGACGGTGATGACCGCCTTTTCGACCTTCTCGCCCAGGTGGGCTTCGGCGTCCTGCTTCAGCTTCTGCAGGATGAAGGCCGAGATCTGCTGGGGCGAATAGTCCTTGCCGTGGGCGCGCACCCAGGCGTCGCCGGTCGGGCCCTTGACGATCTCATAGGGCACCATGCCCTTGTCCTTGGCCACGACGGGATCGTCGAAGTGCCGGCCGATCAGCCGCTTGATGGCGAAGAAGGTGTTGGTGGGGTTGGTCACCGCCTGCCGCTTGGCCGGTTGGCCGACCAGCCGCTCGCCGTCCTCCATGATGCCGACGACGGAGGGGGTCGTGCGGGCGCCCTCGGCGTTCTCGATCACTTTCGGCTGCTTGCCGTCCATGATGGCGACGCACGAATTGGTGGTGCCAAGGTCGATGCCGATGATCTTGCTCATTTGAGCTCAAACTCTCCGTTCTTTGGCGGGCCGGCCCTCGCGGCCTCCATGAAGCGCCGCCTTCGCCTGCCCCCTAGGGGTTTCGTCTCTCATAGGCCCCGTCGTAGACGGGCCCGGCTACTATGCAAGCCTATCCTTGCGGTAAGGACCTGCGTTGCAGCCGATATGGGAACCTTGGGCGACGCCGCAAGGGGCGCCGACGGTCGCAGGGCCGTCCGCGGGCCGGTGATTCGCGCGGTCGCTAAACCTATATCAAGGCCATGACCTTCAACGGCTTTCGGCTGATCCCCCAGGCGCTGGACGCGGCCGCCCAGGCGGGCCTCGTGGCGGCGGTGATGGCGGCCGCCGAGACCGCGCCCTTCCATGCGCCGACGACGCCCTGGGGCAAGTCCATGTCGGTCGGCCAGACCAGCTTCGGGCCGCTCGGCTGGGTCAGCGACGTCTCCGGCTACCGCTACGAGCCCCTGCATCCCTTGACCGGCAAGCCATGGCCGCCGATGCCGGCCCCGCTTCTAGAGCTCTGGGCGCGGTTCTCGGACGGCGCGCCGGCGCCGGATTCCTGCCTCGCCAACCTCTATCGGGAGGGCGCGCGGATGGGGCTGCACGTCGACGCCGACGAGGCGGACGACGCGGTTCCGGTGGTCTCGATCTCGCTCGGGGACACGGCGATTTTCCGGCTCGGCGGGCCGAGGCGCGGCGATCCGACGCGGACGGTGCGCCTGTCCTCGGGCGACGTCTGCGTGCTCGCCGGCGCCTCGCGCCGCGCCTACCACGGGGTCGACCGCATCCTTGCCGGCTCGTCCAGGCTTGTGCCCGGCGGTGGACGGATCAACCTGACGCTGCGGCGCGCCCGGCCCTGACGTGGCCCAGCCCTCCCGCAACGGCGCCGATGCGCTTTGACAGGCTCGCCCGCCTCGACGCAGGATGCCGCGCCCGATCAAGTCCGATCCTTATTGCAGCCTGACGCGAAGTCGCCGCCAGGCTCGACCTGGAGTGCCTCATGGTGAATCTCACCCGTCCCGAAGGCTCGGAACCCCAGGATCTCCATCTCTCCCGGCGCGCCCTGGCCGGGCTCTTCTTCGCCGGCTACGCCGCGGCGGCGCTCTCGGCCAGGGCCGAGCCGATCGTCACCGACGCGACCGGCCTGACTGTCGAGACGGTGCAGGTCTCCGCGGCCGACCGGCAGATCCCGGCCTATCTCGCCCGGCCCTCGGGCCATGGCCCGTTCCCGGCGGTGATCGTGGTCTCCGAGATCTTCGGCGTGCACGAATACATCCGCGACATCTGCCGGCGCCTGGCGAAGCTGGGCTATGTGGCGATCGCGCCGGCCTTCTTCGTCCGCGCGGGCGACCCGGCGCCGATGACCGACATGGCCGCGATCCAGAAGATCGTCCAGGCCACGCCCGACCGCCAGGTGCTGGGCGACGTCGGCGCGACCTTAAGCTTCCTGAAGGCGCAGGACTATGTGATCCCCGACGCCCTGGCGATCACCGGCTTCTGCTGGGGCGGGGGCATCGTCTGGCTGGCCTGCGAGACCTTCACCGACTTCCGCGCCGGGGTCGCCTGGTACGGCCGGCTCGCGCCGCCGCCGGGCGCGGCGCCCGACCCGAACAAGCTCTGGCCGATCCAGAACGTCGCCAACCTGCACGCCCCGGTGCTCGGCCTCTACGCCGGCAAGGACCCGCTCGCCGACGCGGTGCCGGCCATGCGCGAGGCGCTGGGCGCCGCGCACCAGACGGGCACCGAGATCATCATCTATCCCGACGCCCAGCACGGCTTCCACGCCGACTACCGCGACAGCTACAACCCCGCCGACGCCCAGGACGGCTGGATGCGCATGCTGGCGCACTTCGCGATCAACGGCGCGGTCTCACGCCACGACCCGCACAACCACGCGGCTAAGCGGTCTGGTCGACGGACGCGCCCGCATCGGACTCGCCGTCGGCGTGGGCGTAGGGGTTAGCCCCCTGCGCGGGATCGGACGGGGCCGCGCCGGTCGAGGCCTTTGACGAGACCACCACCATGGCCGGACGCACCAGCCGGCCGAACAGCTCGTAGCCGGCCTGCAGCACCTGCAGCACCGCGCCCGGCCCGACGTCGTCGGCCGGCTGCTCCATCACCGCCTCGTGCTGGTGCGGGTCGAACCGGGTCCCGCGCGCGGGCTCGACGCGCTTGAGCCCGTTGCGATCGAAGGCGGTCAGCAGCGCCTTCTCGGTCATCTCCAGCCCGATGGCCAGGTTCTTGACCGCCGCGTCCTCGGCGTCGCGCGGGGCGTGCTGCAGGGCGCGGGCCAGGTTGTCGGCCACCCCCAGGAGGTCGTTGGCGAACTTGTTGATCGCATAGGCGCGCGCGTCGTTCGCCTCGCGCTCGGCCCGGCGCTTGGCGTTCTCCGCATCGGCGGCGACGCGCAGCATCTGGTCCTTGAGCTGGGCGATCTCGGCCTTCAGCGCCTCGATCGAAGGCTCCGGCTCGTTGGCTTCGAAAGTGGCGGCCGCTTCGTCTTGCGCTTCGGCCGGCGGTTGGTCGTCGGTCATGGCTCTCTTCCTTCAGGCGTCCAACAGGCGCCCGAGCACCCGGGCGGTATAGTCCACCAACGGAATGACACGGGCATAGTTGAGGCGCGTGGGCCCGATCACGCCGATCGCGCCCAGCACCTTTTGTCGGCCCGACATATAGGGCGCCGCGATCACGGCGGAACCCGAAAGCGAAAACAGCCGCGTTTCGGCGCCGATGAAGATGCGCACGCCCTCGGCCTCGCGCACGTCGTCCAGCAGGCCGATCAGCTGTTCCTTCTGCTCCAGGTCGTCGAACAGCATGCGCACGCGCTCCAGGTCTTCCAGCGCCGAGCGCTCGTCGAGCAGCTTGGCGCGGCCGCGCACGATCAGGCTGCGCTCGGCGCCCTCGCCGCCGCTCCAGGCGGCCATGCCGTCCTCGATCAGCCGGGCGGCCGCCTCGTCCAGTTCGCGCCGCGCCCGCTCCAGCTCGCCGCCCATCTCGCCCCGGGCCTCGCTCAGGGTCCGCCCGGCCAGGCGGGCGTTGAGGAAGTTCGACGCCTCCTGCAGGGCCGAGGGGGTCAGGCCGGCCGGACGGCGCATCAGCCGGTTCTCGACCGAGCCGTCGTTGAACACCATCACCGCCAGGGCCTGGTCCGAGCCCAGGGCGACGAACTCGACGTGCTTGACGCCCGCGTCGCGCACGGGGGTCACCACCACGCCCGCCCCGCCGGCGAGGCCGGAAAGCAGGGCCGAGGCCTCGCCCATCACCTCTTCCAGGCCGCGGCCGCGCGCGAACAGCCGCGCGTCTATGTCGCGCCGCTCGTTTTCGGAAAGGTCGCCGACTTCCAACAGGCCGTCGACGAACAGCCGCAGCCCCGCGTGGGTCGGCAGGCGGCCGGCGCTGACGTGGGGCGAGCCCAAAAGGCCGAGCTGGGCCAGGTCCTGCAGGGTGTTGCGGATCGAGGCCGGCGAAAGGTGGACGCCGCCCTTGGACAGGGTGCGTGAGCCGACCGGCTCGCCCGTCTCCAGATAGGATTCGACCACCCGCCGGAAGATGTCGCGGGCCCGCTCGTCCAGCTCCATCAGGTTGGGCGTCCGCACGGGAGGGTGGATCAGACTGGCCATGGAGGGGTGGGTGGGCCTCACGGGTGCTGTTGGGCCGTGGACGGCCCCGATCCGATCTAGGATAAGCGCGCGACGCCGCGGCGCAAGCTGGGGCCTTTTGTCCGAGAGGAAACCATGCGCCCATCCGAACGCCAAGCCGACGTCCTGCGCGCCGTGACCCTGGAAACCGGGATCAACCGCTATGCCGAAGGCTCCTGCCTGGTCTCGTTCGGCCACACCAAGGTGCTGGTCACCGCGAGCCTGGAAGAGGGCGTCCCGCCCTTCCTGCGTGGCAAGGGCCAGGGCTGGGTCACGGCCGAGTACGGCATGCTGCCCCGGGCCACCCACACCCGCGGCCGGCGCGAGGCCGCCCAGGGCAAGCAATCGGGCCGCACCCAGGAGATTCAGCGGCTGATCGGCCGCTCCCTGCGGGCGGTGGTGGACCTGAAGGCGCTCGGCGAGCGCCAGATCTCGGTCGACTGCGACGTGCTGCAGGCCGACGGCGGCACCCGCACCGCCTCGATCACCGGCGCCTGGGTCGCCCTGCGCCAGGCCACCCGCTACCTGATGGACGAGGGGGTGATCAGCGCCGACCCGATCCTCGACCACGTGGCGGCCATCTCCTGCGGCGTGTTCGAGGGCCAGGCCGTGCTCGACCTCGACTACGAGGAGGACAGCAACGCCGAGGCCGACGCCAACTTCGTGCTGACCGGCGCGGGCGACATCGTCGAAATCCAGGCGACCGGTGAGAAGCGCGGCTTTTCCGTCGCCGAGTTCGAACAGCTTTTCGCCCTGGCCCGCAAGGGCGTCGGCGAGCTGATCGAGCTGCAGAAGGCGGCGATCTAGATTCAAGGGTCTGAGCGCGGTCTCGCCGCAAAGCCGGTTCCACTGGCGCCGAACGCGCCCTGGCGCGGTCGGCCAAGAGCCCGCCGCCGACCACCCCGCCGCCGAAGCCGAGAGTCAGGCCAGGTCGTCGTCCTCGTCGGGGTCGACGGGCGGGCCCGGCTCGTAGGCCACGATGTCGCCGGGCTGGCAGTTCAGCTCGCGGCAGAGCGCCTCCAGGGTGGAGAAGCGGATGGCGCGGGCCTTGCCGGTCTTCAGGATCGAGAGGTTGGCGATGGTCACCCCGACCCGGTCCGCCAGTTCGGTCAGCGACATGCGTCGCTCCAGGAGGATCCGGTCGAGGCGGACGCGGATGGGCATGCGGGCGCTCGCGCTCAGATGGTCAGTTCGGCTTCGCGGCGCAGGCGCGCGCCCTCGCGGAACACTTCCGCTAGCACGAACACCACCAGGACGGCGAACCAGGCGGTCGGATTGAACGGCATGTGGGCCAGGGGCGAACTCGGCGCCAGCCAGGCGGTCAGGGCGGCGACCGGATAGCGGCCCAGTTCGAGCACCGCCAGCATCAGGCCGATCGTCCGCAGGCGCGAGACGTTGCTGGGGTGGAACGGATCGCCGGCGGTCAGGGTGGCGAAGATGCGCCTCAGCCGCCCGACGATGACCAGAACGCCGGTCAGGTACAGGGCGGCGGCGCAGAGGCCGACCACCAGGCCCGGCCCGGCCAGGCCCTGGGCCTTCAGGTCCGCCGCGGCCCGCGCCTCCAGCAGGCCCGGATAGGCGATCACCACGGCGGCGGCGATGGCCAGGAGGACGGCGACGCCCACGCCGATCGCCAGCGCGACGAAGACGACGTCCAGGATGATCTTCAGAAAGCTCGAAACCGAGCCTGGCCCCAGGGCTCGCATGGAAATCAGGTCCCCCTATCGGCCGGGTCTCGGCGCCCGGCTGCGCCACCGGTCCGGGCGCGGCCGGACCGGTGGCGAGCATGCCCCCGCTGCGGCGCGCATGAAAGCGGCGCGCCTCAGAGGGCGTGGGTCAGGGTGATGACGGCGGCGAGCGGCAGGGCCGCCAGAAGGGCCAGCTGGCCGGCGGTCATCGACAGGCGGTCGAGCAGGTTGCTGAACGAGAAGGTCATTGTGGGTCTCCGTGATTTTGTGCGGTGCAATATGTGAACTGGCCGTAGTCTTGTGCTCGCGGCTCGTTCATGGCGGTATTCGATACGGCCTTATCGTTTTTCGATCAAATGAACATATCGATAAACAACATGAACTTTTCGCAATGCAGCATCGTGCAAGGCAAGCCGCTTGCGGGCGCGCGGCCGCCGGGCGATGGAGGGGCGGACGGAAGCCGCGGGCGGGCGAGGAGCCTTGATGACGCTGAAACTTGAGCCGGGCGCCAGGCTGGTGGCGGCGACGCACAATCCCGGCAAGGCGCGCGAACTGGTCGAGCTGCTGGACGGGCGATTCGACCTGGTGGCCGCCGGCGCCCTCGGCCTGGCCGAGCCGGAGGAGACCGAGACCAGTTTCGCCGGCAACGCCCTCTTGAAGGCGCGCCACGCCGCCGACGCCAGCGGGATGATCGCCCTGGCCGACGATTCCGGACTGTCGGTCCGGGCGCTGGATGGCGCGCCGGGCGTCTATTCCGCACGCTGGGCCGGACCGGACCGGGACTTCGCCATGGCCATGGCGAAGGTCGAGGCGCGGCTGGAGGCGGCCGACGGCGAGGACCGCGCCGCCTGGTTCAGCTGCGCCCTCGCCGTCGCTTGGCCGGACGGGCCGGTGGTGGTGGTCGAGGGCCGGGTCGACGGGACCCTGGTCTTTCCGCCGCGCGGGACGCTCGGGTTCGGCTACGATCCGATCTTCGCGCCGGAGGGCGAAAGCCGGACTTTCGGCGAGATGCCGCCGGCCGAAAAGGATCGGCTCAGCCACCGCGCCCGCGCCTTCGCCAAGCTGAAGGCCGCCCTGTTTTGACGACGGCCGCGCCGCCGGCCGGCTCGGCGGCCCCGTTGGCCGTCTATGTCCACTGGCCCTACTGCGCGCGCATCTGCCCCTATTGCGACTTCAACGTGGTGCGCGACCGCGGCCAGGCCGAGCAGGCGGCCCTGGCCCTGGCCATCGTCCGCGACCTGGAGGGCCAGGCGGCCCTGACCGGCCCGCGCCGGCTGGGCTCGATCTTCTTCGGCGGCGGCACGCCCTCGCTGATGGATCCGGCCTGGGCGGCGGCGATCATCGCGGCGGCGCGGCGGCTGTGGACGCCGGACGAAGATCTCGAAATCTCGCTGGAGGCCAATCCGACCGACGCCGAGGCCGGACGGTTCGCGGCGTTCGCCGACGCGGGGGTCCGCCGCCTGTCGCTGGGCGTCCAGTCGCTGGACGACGCGGCGCTGAAGGCGCTCGGCCGCAACCATGACGCGGCGGAGGCGCGGCGGGCCGCGATCCTGGCCGCCCGGACCTTCCCGCGCCTGTCGATCGACCTGATCTACGCCCGGCCCGGCCAGACGGCGCCGGCCTGGCGGGCCGAGCTGGCCGCCGCCCTCGCCTTCGGCCCGGAGCACGTCTCGCCCTATCAGCTGACCATCGAGGCGGGCACCGCCTTCGACCGCGCCGTTGGCCGCGGAACCCTGGTCCCGCCCGACGCGGACGCCGCCGCGGCCCTGTACGAGACCACCCAGGCCGTACTCGAGGACGCCGGTTTCGAAGCCTACGAGGTCTCCAACCACGCGCGGGGCCCTGGGGCCCGCTCGCGCCACAACCTCGCCTACTGGCGCGGCCACGACTACGTCGGCGCCGGCCCGGGCGCGCATGGCCGGCTGACCCTCGATGCCGGGCGCACGGCCACGGTCGCGGCCCGCCAGGTCAGGGACTACATCGCCAGTGTCGAGGCGGCGGGCGTCGGATTCGCCGAGCGCGAGGCGCTGAGCGGGCGCGACGCGGCGCTGGAGCGGCTGCTGATGGGTCTGCGCATCCATGAGGGCGTCGGCTTCGCCGAACTGGCCCCGCTCGGCCTGTCCGCGTCCGATCCGCGGGTCCTGGCCTTCGCCGAGGCCGGGCTGCTGGTCCCAGGCGAGACCCGCCTGATCGCCACCGCGGCCGGCCGGCGGGTGCTCGACCGGCTCACCGCCGAGCTCGCCGGCTGAAGCTGGAACTGGCGGCGGCGCGCCCTACGTGATCGATCCTAAAAAAATGAGGGCGGGTTGCGGGCGGAAAACCGCTTCGCACTTTTCCTCAACCCGCGCTAAGGCGTTGCTCCGCATGGGGCTTTGGGGACCCGACCGCTCTTGGCAGAGAAGCTTCCGCCGCCCGTGCTCAGCGCCGCGCCGCTCGCGCCGGGGCTCTACGTGGTCGCGACCCCGATCGGAAACCTGCGCGACATCACCTTGCGCGCGCTCGACGTCCTGGCCGGGGCCGACCTGGTGCTGGCGGAAGACACCCGCGTCTCGGCCAAGCTCCTGGCGGCCTACGGGATCTCGGCCAAGCTGGAGCGCTATGACGAGCACGCGGCCGAGCGCGCCCGCCCGCGCATCCTGGCGGCCCTGGCCGAGGGGCGGCGCATCGCCCTGGTCTCCGACGCGGGCACGCCCCTGATCTCCGACCCCGGCTTCCGCCTGGTGCGCGAGGCGGCGGCCCAGGGGGCGGCGGTGATCCCCATTCCCGGCGCCTCGGCCAGCCTGGCGGCGCTCAGCGTCGCGGGCCTGCCGACCGACCGCTTCCTGTTCGCGGGCTTCCCGCCGCCCAAGAGCGCCGGGCGCCGGCGGTTCTTCCAGGAACTGGCGCCGATCCACGCCAGCCTGGTGTTCTACGAGGGCGTCTCGCGCCTCGGCGCCAGCCTGGCCGACATGGCCGTCGTCTTCGGCCCGCGCGAGGCGGTGGTCGCGCGCGAGCTGACCAAGCTCTACGAGACCCTGTCGCGCGGGCGCCTCGACGCCCTGGCCGCCGATCCGACTCTGGCCGCGCCCAAGGGCGAGGTGGTGATCATCGTGGCGCCCGGCGAGGCCGTTGCCGCCAGCGCCCAGGACGCCGACGCCGCCCTGGCCGAGGCCCTGTCGCGCGTCGGTCCGGCCGAGGCCGCCTCCGAAGTGGCCGCCGCCCTCGGCCTCAACCGCCGGGACCTCTATCGACGGGCGCTGGCGCTGAAGGGGGTGCGGTGAGCGAGATCCGTCGCCGGCGGGGCGCGGCGGCCCGGCTTTCCGGCCGCCGGGCCGAGGTCCTGGCGGCGCTGTGGCTGATGGCCAAGGGCTACCGCATCCTCGGCTTCCGCCTGCAGACGCCGCAGGGCGAAATCGACCTTCTGGTCAGCCGGGGGCGGGTGCTGGCGGCCGTCGAGGTCAAGACCCGGACCAGCCTGGAGGCGGCGCTGGAGGCGGTCAGCCTGAGCCAGCGCCAGCGCCTGCGGCGGGCGGTCTCGGCCTTTGCGGCGCGGCGAAAGACCCTGGCCCAGGCGGACATCCGGCTCGACCTGATGGCCCTCGCGCCGGGCCGCTTCCCACGGCATATTCCCGGCGCCTGGACGGAGGACGGCGAGCCGCCATGACGCGTGAGGAGACAGAGGAGATCCTGGCGGCGGCGGGAGAGGCTTCGGACGCGGACTTTCCGCTGCTGGAGGCGGCGATCGCCTGCGCCCTGCACGAGGATCCGGCGCGTGACGCGGCGCCGGTCCGGGAGATGGCGGCCGGAGCGGCCCAGCGGCTGAGCCAGAGGCTGGAGAACGAGTCGCCCGAGGAGGCCCTGGCCGAGACCCTGGCCGGCGACCTGCGCCTGACCGGCGACCTGATGACCTATGACGATCCCGACAACGCCGACCTCCTGGCCGTGTGCGAGCGGCGGCGGGGCCTGCCGGTGGCGCTGGGCGTCTTCTACCTGGACGCGGCGCGGCGCTGCGGCGTGGCGGCCCAGGGAGTCGACTTCCCCGGCCATTTCCTGCTCAGGGTCGAGACCGAGGAAGGGCCGATCGCCATCGACCCGTTCTCGGAAGGCCGGGTGGTGCTGCCGTCCGAGCTGTCGCGCCGCGCGCTTCTGGCCGGCCTGACCCCGGACGTGGCGGACCGGCTGGACCTGCTGATGGCCCCGGTCAGCGACCGGGCGGTGCTGACGCGGCTGCAGAACAACATCTTCGCCCGGGCCAGCCGGGTCGGCGACCACGCGCGCGCCGAGCGGTCGGCGCTACGCCGCGCGCTGCTCAATCCGGCCGACCACCATCCCTGGCTCGACGTCGCGGCCGCGCGCGAAGGCCTGGGCGCGCTCGCCGGGGCCCTGCAGGCCCTGACCCGGGCCCAGCAGCTGGATGGCGGCGCCGCCATCGCCGCCCGGGCCGCGCGCGAGCGGGTCAGGCTCAAGTTGAACTAGTGTCCCGATTCCGAAGTTCGCCAGCGCCGATGGCAGGTTCGGACGAACTTCGGAATCGATAAGGACACTAGGAAGTTAGTGATTCTAGTGTGCTTTTTTGGATTTGAAGTTCGCTCAACGCTCGATCCCGCGGTACGGCGAACTTCAAATCCAGCACACTAGCTTCGCGGCGCGCCGCTTCCCATCTGCCAACTTCCCCTGTCCGCCCCGGAGTCCGGTCCATGAGCCTGAAGGTCGCCATCCAGATGGATCCCATCGAGGGGATCAACATCGAGACCGACACCACCTTCTTCCTCATGCTGGAGGCCCAGGCCCGCGATCACGCCCTCTGGGTCTACACGCCCGAGCGCATCGCCCTGGAGGAGGGGCGGGTCACGGCCCGCGGCCACGCCCTGAACCTGCAGGCGGTCAAGGGCGACCATCACCGGCTGGGCCAGATGGAGGTGCGCGACCTGTCGGAGATGGACGTCGTCCTGATGCGCCAGGACCCGCCGTTCGACATGGCCTACATCACCGCCACCCACTTCCTGGAGACGATCCATCCCGGGACCCTGGTGGTCAACAACCCCTTCGAGGTGCGCAACGCCCCGGAAAAGCTGTTCGTCACCGGTTTTCCGGGCGTCCAGCCGCCGACCCTGATCACCTCCGACGCCGAGGCCATCTACGACTTCCGCGCCCGCCATGGGGACATGGTGCTCAAGCCGCTCTATGGCGGCGGCGGCTCGGGCGTGGTGCGGCTCAAGGCCGACGATCCCAACCTCGACGCCCTGCTGGAGCTTCACGCCATGATCGGGCGCGAGCCGGTGATCGCCCAGAAGTTCATTCCGGCCGTCTCCAAGGGCGACAAGCGCGTGCTGCTGGTCGACGGCGAGCCTGTGGGGGCGATCAACCGCGTGCCGGCCGAGGGCCAGGTCCGCTCCAACCTGGCGCGCGGCGGCCGGGCCGAAGCGGTCGAGCTGACCGCCCGCGACCGCGAGCTCTGCGCCATCATCGGGCCCGAACTGCGCCGCCGGGGCCTGCTGTTCGTCGGCATCGACGTGATCGGGGACTACCTGACGGAGATCAACGTGACCTCGCCGACCGGCGCCCAGCAGCTCAAGCGGTTCGGCGGCGCCGATGCGGCCGCGGCGCTGTGGGACCGCATCGAAGCCATTCGCGCGGCCGCCTGACCGTGTCGGAATTGTGTCGGTTAAGTGTCTGAATTTTTACGATTTCTCATAAAGTTCCATTTTTGTTCTTGATCTGCCCCGCGGGCCATGCTCAGCTTGTGGATAAGTCCAACCTTTAGAATGGTTTGAGGCCTAATGGTCGCGCGCGTCGTCACGGTGGCGTTCGAGGGCGTCGAGGCGCGCCGCGTGGACGTCGAGGTGCAGCTCACCGGCGGCGAGGTTCGCTTCGTGGTGGTAGGCCTGGCCGACAAGGCGGTGGCCGAGAGCCGCGAGCGCGTGCGGGCCGCCTTCGCAGGGCTAGGCCTGGCCCTTCCGGCCCGCCGGATCGTGGTCAACCTGGCCCCCGCCGACCTGCCCAAGGAGGGCAGCCACTACGACCTGCCGATCGCGCTCGGCATGATGGCGGCCATGGGGGTCATTCCGCCCGACAGCCTGAACGAATGGGCGGCGGTGGGCGAGCTGGGGCTGGACGGCCAGATCGCCCCGGTGGTCGGCGCCCTGCCGGCGGCGGTGGCGGCCAGCGCCATGGGGCTCGGCCTGATCTGCCCGGAGGCCTGCGGGCCCGAGGCGGCCTGGGTCGGCGACTGCCGCGTCCTGGCCCCGCGCTCGCTGATCTCGCTGGTCAACCATTTCCGCGGCCTGCAGGTGCTGGGCCAGCCCGCGCCCGGCCCGGTGGTCGAGGGCGACCGGGTTCCCGACCTGAAGGACGTCAAGGGCCAGGAGGGGGCCAAGCGGGCGCTGGAGATCGCCGCGGCCGGCGGCCACAACCTCCTGTTCGTCGGCCCGCCCGGCTCGGGCAAGTCGATGATGGCCCAGCGCCTCGCCGGCCTCCTGCCGCCGCTCTCGCCGGCGGAACTGCTCGAAACCTCCATGGTCCATTCGGTCGC
>JARLIQ010000078.1 GCA_031291645.1 Caulobacteraceae bacterium
CAGCCCTCCCGGAACGAACGGCTTGATCCGCTCCCACTGATCGTCACGAAGAACTTCACCTTCCAAGGCCGCCTCCAAAAAGCAGCCTTGAATCAGAACTCGCGATCCACCGGAATCCCTAAATCGGCACCACGACCTAGCCGGTCGCCCGCGCCAGCAGGGCGTCCAGCGCCGCCTCGTCCTCGAAGCGGGCGCGCACGGGCCAGGCGGCGACGCGCGCGCGCCAGGCGGGCGGCAGCCGCACCCAGTCCTTCTCGGTGGTGACCAGGCCCGCGCCGAACTCTTCGGCCTGGTCGTTCAGCTGCTTCAGCACGCCCTCGTCATAGGCCGCGTGGTCGGGCAGGGGGACGAAGTCCACCAGGTTGCAGCCGGCCGCGCACAGCGCCCGCTCGACCTTCCAGGGCTTGCCGACGCCGGCGAAGCCGAGCTGGGGCCCCGGCGGGGGCGCCGCCAGGGGCTCGAGCCGCGCGACCAGCACCGGCGTCTGACCGAACAGCCGCACGAGCGCCGGGTCGGGCTCGGGCAGGTCGGCCGGCAGCAGCAGGACCACCGCGTCCGCGCGCGCCAGGCCCGCGGTCAGGGGCTCGCGCATCGGGCCGGCGGGAAAGACCGCGCCGTCGCCGAACGGCCATTCGCCGTCGCGCGTTTCGCCGTCGACCACCACCAGCGACAGGGCCTTGCGCAGGCTCATGTTCTGGTGGCCGTCGTCCATCACCAGCGCCTGGACGCCGGCCTGCGCCGCCGCGCGCGCCCCGGCCAGCCGGTCGCGGGCGATCCAGACCGGGCCCGCCTGGGCCAGCATCAGCGGCTCGTCGCCGACGTCGACGGCGAGGTGGGCGGCCGCATCGACCCTGACCGGGCCGGCGAGCCGCCCGCCGTGGCCGCGCGAGAGCACGGCTGCCTGCAGTCCGTGCGCCGCCAGCCGCGCGCGCACCTCGCGCACGATTGGCGTCTTGCCGCTGCCGCCCATGGTCAGGTTGCCGACGCAGACCACCGGGACGCCGGGGTCGGCCGGCGCCGCGCGGGCGATGCGGCGGGCGGTGGCGGCGGCCCAGGCCCAGGCCGCGGGCCGCAGTAGGGCGCGGGTCACCGAGGCCTTGGGATGGCGGTCGTACCACCAGCGGGGGGTGCGCAGCCTCATCGGATCAGCACCAGCAGGCGCTCAGCGACGGCGCGGGCCTCGCCGTCGCGCGCGGCGACGAAGGCCGCCGCCCGGGCGGCCATGGCCGGCAGGATGGGCGCGCGCTCGATGCCGTCCGCCAGCCAGCGGTCGAGGGCGCCGTTGGCGACCAAGACGGTCGCCTGGGCGTCGATCAGGCCGGCGTAGGCGCTCTGCCAATTGGCCACGAGGGGTCCCGAGACGAAGGCGCAGCCCAGCCGCGCCGGCTCCAGCGGGTTGTGCCCGCCGACCCCGTCCACCAGGCTGCCGCCGATCACGGCCAGGCTCGCCAGCCGATACCAGAGGCCAAGCTCGCCCAGGGCGTCGGCCACCCGCACCTGGGCCTCGCCGATCGGCTCGCCGGCGCCCTGGCGCGAGACGGCGAGGCCGTCGTCGGCCGCCAGGCTCGCCACCGCTGCGCCCCGCTCGGGATGGCGCGGGACGATGACCAACAGCGGCGCGCGCGCGGCGAGGGGCGGGATCTCCATGGCGTCGGCGAACCGGGCCAGGATCAGCGCGTCCTCGCCCGGATGGGTGCTGGCCGCCAGGATCACCGGCCGTTCGCCGATCTCCGTGCGGAGGGCGGCGAGCGCCGCCTCGTCGGCCGGCAGGGGCGCCGCGCCGAACTTCAGGTCCGCCAGGCCCGCGGCCTCGATCCCCAGGCTGGCCAGACGCCCGGCCGCCCGTTCGTCCTGGGCCAGCACCAGGTCGAAGGCGCCCAGCAGCGCGCGCGCCGCCTCGCCGAACCGCGTCCAGTTGCGCAGGCTGGCGTCGGACAGCTTGGCCGACAGCAGGGCCAGCCGGACGCCGCGCGCCCGCGCCTGCAAAAGCAGGTTGGGCCACAGCTCGCTCTCGACGAAGACGCCGAGGCTCGGGCGCCAGAAGTCGAGGAACCGGCGGGTCGCGGCGGGGCCGTCGACCGGCGCGTACTGGTGGATGGCGTGGGGCGGCAGGCGGCGGCCGAGAAGCTCGGCGGCGGTGCGGGTGCCCGAGGTGACGAGCAGCGTCAGGTCCGGCCGGGCCTGGGCCAGGGCGTCGATCAGCGGCAGCAGCGACAGGGCCTCGCCGACGCTGGCCCCGTGCAGCCAGGCGACGGGCCCGGGCGGCCGGGCGACGCCCGCGCGGCCCAGGCGCTCGCCCAGGCGCGCCGGGTCCTCCTTGCCCCGCCGCGCGCGCCGATCCAGCAGCAGCGGGACCAGAGGCTCGGCGAGGCCGGTGGCCAGGCGATAGGCGACCAGAGAGGCGGGTAGGCGGCTCATTCCACGGCCGCCTCGGCCTGGCGGGTCAGGGCGCTGAGCCGTTCGGTCCAGGCCTGGCGCACGGCCTCGATGTCGTCGTCGTCGGCGACGTCCGGCTGGCGCTCCCAGATCAGGGCGGCGCGGGCGAAGGGCAGGGGGAAGACGGCGCGGTCCCAGGAATTCAGCGTCACGCAGGGCTTGGTGGCCAGGCCGAGCAACAGCACCTGGGCCTTGGACCTGCGGGCCAGCATGGCCGGGCCGTTGGTCATCGTCTCGACCGGGCCGCGCGGCCCGTCGGGCGGGATGGCGATGCAGTTGCCGTCCTTCAGCCAACGGACGATCTCGCGGAAGGCCGCCGCGCCGCCCTTCTGGCGGACCTGGTGCTGTTTCTTGGCGGCCGAGCCGCGGATGGCCGGAAAGCCGAGCCGCTCCATGGCCTGGGCGACGACCTCGCCGTCGTGCGAGAGCGAGATCAGGGCGCGCGGCTCCTGCGCCCGCTCCAGTGGCCAGGAGGCCGGCGACAGCGAGATCCTCGAATGCCAGAAGCAGACCATCACCGGCCCGCCGGCGTCCCAGACCGCCTCGGCGTCGGCCATGCCGTCGCGCCGCCAGCGCAGGGTCTTCAGCGTCACGCCGAGATAGGCGGCGAACAACAGGCCGAGCAGCCACTGCACCGGCGCGGACCGGAACAGGAATTTCACTCGGCGGCCTCCGACGCCGTTTCCAGGTCCTGGCTGCGCGCCAGCCGGGCGTAGAGGCCGCGCGCGCGCATCAGGCCGGCGTGGGTTCCGGTCTCGACCACCCGGCCGCGCTCGATGACGTAAATCCGGTCGGCGCCCTTCACGGTGGACAGGCGGTGGGCGATCAGAAGGGTGGTGCGCCCCGCCATCAGCCGCTCCAGCGCCGCCTGGACCTGGGCCTCGCTCTCGGTGTCGAGGGCGCTGGTGGCCTCGTCGAGCAGCAGGATCGGGGCGTTCTTCAGGAAGGCGCGGGCGATGGCGATCCGTTGGCGCTGGCCGCCGGACAGGCGCGCGCCGGCCTCGCCGACCAGGGTGTCGTAGCCCTTGGGCAGTTCGCCGATGAAGTCGTGCGCCGCGGCCTGGCGCGCGGCCTCCTCGATCTCGGCCTGGCTGGCGTCGGGGCGGGCGTAGGCGATGTTGGCGCGGACGGTGTCGTCGAACAGGAAGGGCTCCTGGGTGACCAGGGCGATCTGGCGGCGCAGCGAGGCGAGCGTCAGGCTGCGCACGTCGCGGCCGTCGATGCTGACCACGCCGCCGGTGACGTCGTAGAAGCGGGGGATCAGGTTGAGGATGGTGCTCTTGCCGCCGCCCGAGGGGCCGACCAGGGCGACCGTTTCGCCGCGCGCGGCCTCCAGGCTGACGTGGTCCAGCGCCGGTGTCTCGTCGCCGTAGGAGAAGCTGACCTCCTCGAACCGCACGTTGCGCGCCGGCTCGGCCAGGGCCGCGGCGCCGGGCGCGTCGCCGACCTCCGGCACGATGTCCATCGCCGCGAACAGCCGCCGCGCGGCGGTCAGGCCCTCGCCCATGACGGTCGAAAGGTTGGCCAGCAGGCGCAGGGACTGGCCGGCCATGGCCAGGGCGCCCATGAAGGCGACCAGGGCCCCGATGTTCATGCCCCCGTGGCTCGCCCGCCAGCCGGCGTAGGCCAGCACCAGCGCGGTGACCAGGGTCATCAGGAACTCGCTCACGGGCGCGGCGGTGGCCTTGGCGTTGGCCCCTCGGATCAGGTGCCCCTGACGTCGCTCGACCACGGCGGCGACGCGCTGTTCCTCATAGGCCTCGCGGTTCTCGATCTTGACGATCTTGACCCCGTCCAGGCTCTCCATGATGGCCGAGGCCAGGGCCGAGGTCTCGGCCATCGCGCCCTTCGCGGCCTTCTTCGTGCGCTTGGAGTAGCGGCCCATCACCGCCCCGGCTATCGGTCCGACCAGCACCACCGCGCCGGCCAGCCAGGGGTCGTAGTAGAACATCACCGCCAGCGACCCGGCCACGATCAGCGCGTTCTGGGTGTAGTTGACCACGCCGGTGGTCGCCGCCTCGCGGATCAGGCCGGCGTCGTAGAGCACCGAGGCGACATAGGCGCCCGTATGCTCGGCGCGCAGCCGCGCCAGGTCCGCCCGCACCAGCCTGCCGAACAGCTGGACCTGGATGTCGCCGACGATGGCGTTGCCGATCCGGTTGACCAGGGTCGCCTGCAGCACCTGGGCGACCCCGCGGCCGATCGCCAGGGCGGCGATGGTCAGCGGAATGGAGGTGAGGGCGCTGGCCTTGTGCTTGACGATCAGGTCGTTGATCGCCGGGTCGAGGATGCGCACCAGGGTCGCGCTCAGGCCGGCGACCACGGCCGCGCAGACCAGCGAGACCGTGAAGCTTCTCCACCGCGGCCTCAGATAGGTCGACAGCAGCCGGCCCGCGAGGGCGCGGTCGCTCTGTTCGGGGGCGGGCTGGGCGTTCGTCATCGGCGGATCGGTCGGCTTTCGGCGGATCGGTGTCAAGCGGTGCGCGCCCGCGACCTCGGGGGCGCTTCACATCGCGTACGCTGCGCCCTAGGTAGGGGCCGCGCCAAGGGATCGCTCGTGACGACATTCGACCTGACCAAGCCGGCCGGACGGTTCATCGCCTATCTGGACTACCTCTGGAACGACCACGCCTATCTGCGGCTGGGCTTCCAGAACGCCCACTGGATCAGCCCCGAGCTTATCCGCACCAACCAGCCCTGGCCGTTCCAGCTCGAGCGGTGGAAGCGCGCCGGCATCAAGACCATCATCAACCTGCGCGGCGGCTTCGACGCCAGCTTCTATGCGCTGGAGCGCCACGCCTGCGAGCAGATCGGGCTGAAGCTGGTCAACTTCACCGTCACCTCGCGCGACGTGCCGTCCAAGGATCAGGTGCTGGCCGCGCGCGAGCTGTTCGACACGGTGGAATACCCGGCGGTGATGCACTGCAAGTCTGGTGCGGACCGGGCCGGGATCATGAGCGTGCTCTACGCCCACTTCCGCCTGGGCCAGCCGATCCGCAAGGCGGTCGAGCAGCTTTCGGCGCGCTACATGCACGTGCGCCAGGGCAAGACCGGCGTCCTGGACTACATCTTTGAGCTCTACCTGGCCGAGGGCGAGGCCAAGGGGCTGAGCTTCGTCGACTGGGTGCAGAGCCCGGCCTACGACCCGGTGAAGATCAAGGCCGACTTCCGCGCCAACTGGTGGGGCACGCTGCTCAACGAGCGGCTGCTGCGGCGGGAATAGGCGTCGGGCGGGAAACCCTTCGTCCTTCCTCGCGTCTGGCCCTAGGCTGCCCCGCGCCGCCGAGTCGCCGCCGGCGCGCGTCCAGCCGGGTTCGGGACCATGCATGCCGTCCGCAGGATTTTCGACTTCGCCCGTCTGACGCCGGATGCGCCGGCCTTCGTCGCCGGTCTGCAGCCCGTCTCCTACCGCGTCTTCCACGGGATGATCACCGGCATGCGCCGCCGGCTGGCGTCGCAAGGCCTGCGCCGGGGCGGCGTGGTCCTGGTGTGGATCGACGAGATCCCGGTCGCCTGGAGCGTCGACCTGGCGCTTCGCACCCTGGGCCTGACGACCATGGCGATCCGTTCCATCGCCGAGATCGCCAACGTCGCCGGCCTGGACGTCGTCGCCCTGGTGACCTTCGCCGCCGAGTCGCGGCCTGGGGCGGCCGCGGCCCTGCCGGCCGGCGTGCTGGCGATCACGGTCGAGGCCGCGGACTGGGACATCCCCGGCGAGGGCGCCGAGCTGGAGGCGCCGCCCGAGGGCCCCTCGGGCGGCCACGTCCTGCTGACCTCGGGCTCCACGGGCCAGTACAAGATGGTCCTCATCGGCGAGGCCTTCGAGGCCGCGCACAGCGCCGCCCTGACCGACATCCTGCGGGGCGGCGATCTCCGGCCGGCGATCGACGAGGCGCTGGTGAGGGTCAATCTGTTCAGCTTCGGCCTTTGGACCATCGCCGGCTATTCGATACCGATCCGGCGGTGGGCCGCCGGCGGGTCGGTGGTCTTCCACCAGGGCGCCGACCCCGTCCGCTCGCTGGCGGTCCCCGGCCTGACCCACGCCGTGACCACGCCCGCCGCCCTGGCGCAGATGCTCGATGCGCCGACGCGCGTGCCGCGCAACGACGCGCTGCGGCTGGTCGTCGCGGGCGGCGCCCTGTCGCTGGCCCTGGCCAGCCGCGCCAGGGCCAGTCTCAGCAGCCACGTCGCCACCGTGCTCGGCTCGACCGAGAGCGGGGTCTGGGCGATCACGCCGATCGAGACCGCCGAGGACCTGCGCTGGCACCGCCTGCATCCCCGGCGGATGGTTGAGGTGGTGGACGAGGCCTGCCGGCCGCTGCCAGCCGGGGAGCTCGGCCAGGTTCGCGTCCTGCTCGACAACGGCCTGACCGGCTATCTGAACGCGCCCGAGGCCACGGCCGAGGCCTTCCGCGACGGCTATTTCTATCCCGGCGATCTCGGGATGCTCGACGAGCAGGGGCGGCTGGCCCTCTACGGCCGGGTCAGCGAGATGCTCAACGTCCTCGGCGACAAGGTCCCCACCCAGCCGCTCGAACAGGCGCTGCAGGAGCGCCTGGGGGTCGAAGGCGTCTGCCTGCTCTCGGGCCAGGGGCCCCAGGGCGCGGAGGAACTGCACGTGATCGTCGAGACGGCCGCGCCGATCGACGAGGCCAGGCTGCGCGAGGCGGCCCGGGCGATCCCGCGGGGCTTTCCGGAGGCGCGCTTCCACTTCATCGCCCGGCTGCCACGCAACCACATGGGCAAGGTCGAGCGCTTCAAGCTCCAGAAGCGGCTGATCGCGGCGCGCGAGGGCTGAGCCGCCGCGCGGGGCCTCAGTGGCTGTGCTCTTCCTCGGACGGGTCGAGCAGCTTGTGGGCGTGGATGATGAAGTAGCGCATCAGGGCGTTGTCGACCGTGGCCTGGGCGCGGGCCTTCCAGGCCTTGTGGGCCTCGGCGTAGCTCGGATAGGCGCCCACGAGCTCGACCTTGGACAGGTCGCGGAACTCGGTCGCGCCGATATCCTTGAGTTCGCCGCCGATCACGATGTGAAGGAGCTGACGGTCGGGCATGAATCAGTTCGCCTGGGTTGGAACGGCAAGCTCGATAGGCTCGACGCGCCTCAAGATCAACCGGTGTAGGGCGGGTCCGGCGCAGACCAGGCTGGCGGCCCTCGGATCGGCGCGGTTGTAGGCGAGGCGGCCGCCCTTGTGCGTGGTGACCATGCAGCCGGCCTCGCTGGCGATCAGGTCGGCGGCGGCCAGGTCCCACTCCGCCTTGGACGACAGGGCCAGGGCCGCGTCGAACGCGCCGCAGGCCACCAGGCACATCCGGTAGGCGATGGAGTTGCGGCTCTCGATCCGCATCGGCGGCCAGGGCTCGCGCCAGGCCGGATGGACGAACATCGGCTTGTCGCCGAGCATGGCGCAGCCTTCGAGGCTGGCCGTGGCGCTGGCCGAGATCGGCCGGCCGTTGAGCCTGGCGCCGCCGCCGGCGACGGCCTCATAGGTCTCGGCGACGTCGGGCGCGCGCATCACGCCGGCGATCGGCCGTCCGTCCTCGACCACGGCGATCGAGACGCCCCACCAGGGCCGTCCCTTGAGGAAGGCGCGCGTGCCGTCGATCGGGTCGACCACGAACAGGCGCCGCCGCTGCAGGCGCGAGGGATCGTCCGCCGTCTCCTCCGACAGCCAGCCATAGTCCGGCCGCGCGCGGGTCAGCCAGTCCTTGAGCAGGGCGTCGACCTCCAGGTCGGCGTTGGTCACCGGCGTGCCGTCGGACTTGGAGACCGTCGTCAGGCCCGCTTCGCGCACCGCCAGGGCCCGTTCGCCCGCCGCCCGGGCCGCGTCGCGGATCAGCTCGAGGTCGTCGACCGTCGTCATCGACCCGCGATGGCCAGGGCGTCGATCAGCAGCGAGGGCGCGTTGGCCGCGCCGCGCAGCTCCAGGTCCGAGCCGACCACGATGCGCCGGTAGATGTCGATCAGGTTGCCGGCGACGGTGATCTCGGTGACCGGATAGGCGATCTCGCCGTTCTCGAACCAGAAGCCGGAGACCCCGACCGACCAGTCGCCGGTGTTGCCGTTCAGCGAGGGGCCGAACATCGAGGTCACCAGCAGCCCGGCCTGGGCGTCGGCCATCAGTCCCGCCAGGGTCCGCTCGCCCGGCTCCAGCGTCAGGTTGGTCGGCGAGACGCCCGGCGGGCCGGCCAGGCCGCGCGATGCGTGCCCGGTGGTCTCCAGGCCCAGCTGCCGGGCCGAGGCGCTGTTGAGCAGCCAGGTGGTCAGCACGCCCTTGTCGATGATCGCATGGCGCCGGTTGGCCACGCCCTCGTCGTCGAACGGGCTGGAGCCCAGGCCGCGCCGCCGGTGCGGGTCCTCGGTCAGGGTGATGTTGTCGGCGAAGACCGCCTGGCCCAGCCTGTCCTTCAGGAACGAGGTGCCGCGCGCGATCGACGGGCCGGAGATGGCGCCGATCAGCGGCGAAAGCAGGGACGCGGCCAGCCGGTTCTCGAAGATCACCGGGGCGGTGGTCGAGTCGATCTTGCGCGCGCCGAGGCGCGAGACGGCGCGGCGGCCGGCCTCGGCGCCGATCACGTCCGCCGCCGGCAGGTCGGCGCGCCAGCGCTGGCTGCGTCCTTCGCCGCCGCGCTCCATGGACGAGCCCTCGCCGGCGATGGCCGAGGCGGACAGGGAGAAGCCGGACGCCTGGTGGCGGCCGAGGAAGCCGGCGCTGGTGGCGTAGAGCCAGGTTGAGGCGGACCAGGCGGCCGATCCGCCGTCGCTGTTGGTCACGCCGTCGACCGCGCGCGCGGCGGCTTCGGCGGTGCGGGCCTCGGCCTCCAGGGCGTCGGCGCCGGGCTCGGTGGGGTCGAACAGTTCGAGGTCGGGGAAGGGGCCCTTGGCCAGCCGATCCTCCGGCGCCAAGCCCGCGTAGCGGTCTTCAGGGGCCAGCCGGGCCATGGCCACGACCCGTTCGACCAGCTTGGCGCGGGCGTCGGCGGAGATGTCCGAGGCCGAGACCGAGGCCTGCTGGCGACCGATGAACACCCGCACCCCCAGGTCGCGCGCCTCCTCGCGCTCGACCTCCTCCAGCGCGTCCAGGCGGACGGAGACGGACAGCGAGCGGCGCTCGGCGATGACGGCTTCGGCGGCGTCCGCGCCGGCCTTCAGCGCGGCGGCGATGACGTCGTGCAACAGGGCTTCACTCATGGCCGCCATATGGGCGATGGCGCGCCATTAGCGCAACCTGGCGATCGAATTTCGTCCGTTCCAGGGACGTTGCGCCGCGGCTCAGGCCGCCAGCCACAGCCGCAGGGCCGCGGCGATCAGCGCCAGATCGGCCGGCCCGCGCCAGGCAGCCCGAGCCGGCTCCACTTTTCGCTCACGTCCCGCACCACGTCGGGATCCATGGAAATCTTCGCGCCCCATTCGCGCCTCGTCTCCGGGGGCCACTTGTTGGTCGCGTCGAGCCCTATCTTGGAACCGAGGCCGGATTCGGGCGAAGCGAAGTCCAGGTAGTCGATCGGGGTGTTCTCGATCACCGTGATGTCCCGCGCCGGGTCCATCCGCGTGGACAGCGCCCACATCACGTCCTTCCAGTCGCGCGCGTCGATGTCGTCGTCCACGACGATCACCCACTTGGTGTACATGAACTGGCGCAGATACGACCAGACGCCCAGCATCACCCGCTTGGCGTGGCCGGGATAGGCCTTCTTCATCGACACCACGGCGATGCGGTAGCTGCAGCCCTCGGGCGGCAGCCAGAAGTCGACGATCTCGGGGAACTGCTGCTGGAACAGGGGGATGAACACCTCGTTCAGCGCCTCGCCCAGCACGCTCGGCTCGTCCGGCGGACGGCCGGTGAAGGTGGTCAGGTAGATCGGATTGCGCCGCATGGTGATGGCGCTGATCTGGAAGATCGGGAAGCGCTCGACCGAGTTGTAATAGCCGGTGTGGTCGCCGTAGGGGCCCTCGTCGGCGTATTCGTCCAGCAGGACGTGGCCCTCCAGCACGATCTCGGCCTCGGCCGGGACCATCAGCGGCACGGTCTTGGCCGGGACCAGCTCGGCCTTGGCCCCGCGCAGCAGGCCGGCGAACTGGTATTCCGAAAGGGTGTCCGGCACGGGCGTCACGGCCGCCAGGATGGTCCCCGGGTCGGCGCCCAGGACCGCGCAGGCGGGCAGGGGCTCGGGCCTGCCGGCCGCCTTCCAGCGCCGGTGGTGCTGGGCCCCGCCGCGGTGCGCCAGCCAGCGCATGATGGCGCGATCGCGCCCCACCACCTGCATGCGGTAGATGCCGAGGTTGAAATCGTCTTCCCGTGCGTCCGACGGGCCCTTGGTCACCACCAGCGGCCAGGTGATCAGCGGCGCCGGCTCGCCCGGCCAGCAGGTCTGGATCGGCAGCTTGCCCAGGTCGATGTCCTCGCCGGTCAGCACCACCTCCTGCACCGGGGCGGACTTCACCGTCTTGGGCCGCATGCCCATCACCGTGCGGGCCAGGGGCAGCATCTCCATGGCGTCCTTCAGCCCCCGCGGCGGCTCCGGCTGGCGCAGGAAGGCCAGGAGTTCGCCCACCTCGCGCAGCTCGGCCGCGGTGGTGCGCTCGGCGCCGTTCAGGGTGACGCCCATGGCCACCCGCTTGACCGTGCCGAACAGGTTGACCAGGCAGGGGATGGGCGAGGGCTCGCCGTCGGCCCGGATCGGGTTCTCGAACAGCACCGCCGGCCCGCCCTCGGCCAGCAGGCGGGTGCAGATCTCGGTCATCTCGAGCACGGTCGAGACCGGCTCGGCGACCCGCACCAGCTCGCCCGCCGCCTCCAGCTTGGCGATGAAGTCCCTCAGCGAGCGATAGGCCATGATTGACTCCGAACGGGCTGCGTTTCTCGCCATCCCTCCCCCTTGCGGCGAGGGTGGCCCGCGGAGCGGGTCGGGTGGGGGTGTTTCCGGAGCGTCCGTCGCGGCCGGCGCCGCGCAACCCCTATCCGCCGGCTCCGCCGACACCTTGCCCCGCAAGGGAGGAAGGTTGGTGCTGCCTTAAGGCCAGGTTCGGGTCCTGTCACGCCTTTGCCGTCGCGGCCTCGCGGGCATAAGCTCGGCCCATGCTGTTCGAGATCGACATCGAGGAGGGCCCGGCCCGGTTCGCCGAGCTGATCGCGACGATCGACGCGGGCTATGGCGTCCTGATCCGGCGCGGCGGCGAGGTGATCGCCCGGCTGGTGCCCGAGAGCGCCTTCGCCGCGCAGGCTGCCGAGGCGCCCGACGACGGCCTGACCCCGGAAGAGCGCGAGGCGCGCGAGGTCATGGAGATGTTCCAGGCCCAGATGAACGACAGCTTCTGAGGACGGCTCCGTCCTGGTCACTTCCCCGAATGCGCGCCCGGCATGCGGGCCATGAGTGCGGACCTCATCGGCGGAGTGCACGACAGCCGATCGCAGAAGTCTTCGGCCATTTCGTGCTGCATGTCGGGGATCATCGGGAATATCGCGGCCTGGGCCTGTTGCATGATCAACGGCGTCTTCGCCAGCATCGATTTGCCGGACGGGCTATTGTAGAAGGTCAACAGGTCGGTGAGTTCCTGTTCGCTGAAATTGCGGGCGTAGAGGTCGGCGGAGATGTCCATCATCCGCGGGACCATCTTCTTGACCACATCGTCCATCGCCCCCTTGAGCGCGGCGGCGACGCGCGTCGACTCCGCCGACGAGCCGGTGTTCGCGCTTGCGGCGAACTGGTCCACCATCATCTGGAACATCTTCTCGTAGGTCTGCCGCATGCCGGTGACGACGAGCACCTGGTGAGCGAGTTCGACCTGGCGAGGACTGGGCGGCCCCGGATCGGCGGATTGAGCGTGCGCCACCGGCGCCAGGCAGCAGACGACCATCGCGGCCAGCAGGGCGAATAGCTTGTTCATCGAAGGTCCTCGCGGAGGCCGCGAAGGCAACGGCCGGTTCAAACTGTCCGATGCTCAACGTATAGACGATTCTGCGTCCCGCGCCCTGACCAGCTTCCTGGGCGCGATCTCGCGCCAGCGGCGTTCGAGCAGGACCCTGACCGTGCCCGCGTCCACGCTGGCGATGCGGGCGAGGACGGCGGGATAGTCCTTGTAGTGGGCGGTGATGTGGAAGGTCGCCGGCTCGGCCTCCATGTACATCTCGCGCTCGTCGAAGCTGACGCCGGTCAGCACCAGGCTCTGGTCCTCGGCCCGGATGCGGGTGAAGAACTTGCCGGCGACCTTGAACGCCGGCTTGCCGTAGGAGACGCCCTCGCTGGCTTCCGGGAACGACATCACCAGGTCTCGGACTTCGTCTTCGGTCATGACGCTCCCCTTCGGCTTCACCCAGGCAGAGCGTAGACCGCCGTCTTCTTGACCTCCATGTCCTCCAGCTCGCGCGTGGTCGGGACCTGGTATTCGGCCAGCTTCTCCAGCCCCTGGCGGGGGAAGTAGGCGCGGCCCGGGTCGCCGATCAGCACCCTTGTCCCGCGCGCGCGGGCCTCGGCCAGCCAGGCCAGCACCCGTTCGGCCAAGGGCTTTTCGTAGCAGATGTCGCCGGCGGCGATCACCTCGACGTCGGGCGGCGGTGCGTCCAGCAGGTTGCGGTCGGTGAAGTCCGCCGGCGCGCCGTTGGCCTCGGCGTTCAGCGCGACCGCCGCGGCGCAGAAGTCGTCGATGTCGGCGCAGAGCGCGCTGGCCGCGCCGGCCTTCATCGCGGCGATGCCCACGAGGCCCGAGCCGGCCGCGAAGTCCAGCACCCGTTTGCCCGCGACCTCGTGCGGATGGTCCAGGATGTAGCGCGCCAGGGCCTGGCCGCCGGCCCAGGCGAAGGCCCAGAACGGCGGCGGCAGGCCGATGCGGCCAAGCTCCTCCTCGGTCATCCGCCAGATCGGCGTGACCTCGTCGGCCAGGCGCAACACGATCTCGGGCGTGTGCGGTGGCCGCTGGGGCCGGGTGTTGGCGAGGATGAAGCCCCGTCGGTCGGCGATCACGCCCCGGACGCCAGGCCGATCACCGTCAGATAGCCCGGCTGCACCTCCATCCGCGCGGTTACGCCCTTCCGGGTCAGCAGGCGGTGGGCCCTGGGCAGGCTGTAGCAGGGCAGGTGCATGAACATGTGGTGTTCGCAGTGGTAGTTGACGAAGTACGGCGCGATCAGCGCCCGCTCGATCAGGTTGGCGTGGGTGGTGCGCGCCTGGCGCATCGGATCGGGCTCGTTCTCGGCCAGGCAGGCATGCTCGGCGATGTTGCGCAGCCGGGTGACCATCGGCAGCCAGGTCGCCTGGGGCAGCAGCCACAGGGCGAAATAGGCCCACCACAGGCCGAACGCGCTGAGCGCCGCCAGCATGACGGCGTTGCCGATCAGGAAGCGGCGCTGGCGATGGGCCTCGGCGGCGACGCAGGACCAGGCCGACTCGCCGGGCTTGCGCATCTTTAGCCGCGCGATCAGCGGGCCGAAGCGCTGCTTGAAGAAGGTCTGGCCGGTCAGGTCGCGCACGATCTTGCGGCGCAGCGAGGTGCGGCTGACCGGGAAGGGCGCGGAGAGGACGAGGTCGGGATCGTCGGTCTGCTGGGCCAGCCGGTGGTGGTTCAGGTGATAGGGGCGGTAGCGGTCCAGTCCCTCGGCGCAGAACCACTCGCCGACGATGTCGTTGACGCGGGCGTCGGGGTGCAGGGCGCGGTGGGCCGCGTCGTGCATCAGTATGGCCAGGCCCAGCTGGCGCGCGCCGATGACCATCACCGCCAGCGGAATGGTGACCGGCCAGACCACCCCCATGGCGAAGGCCGCCGCGATCACCAGCCAGCAGTGGGCGACCAGCAGCAACCCCTTCCACGAGGAGTGCTCGGACAGCCGCTCCCACTCCTCGGCGGTGAAGAAGTCCTTGGGGTTGAGGCGGGCGACGGCGGGCATGGCCCTAAAATGCGCCGCTGGCGTCCGGGCCGCAACGGCGCGCTTAGAGCGTGTTAGCCGAAAGTGTATGCGGCTTCGGCGTCCAACACGCTCTAAACGTTTGAATTAGAGCATGTTTAAACGGGTCGGATGATTCCATCTGACCCTAACATGCTCTACGGCGCCGCGCCGAAGAATGGGGCCGGCGCGCCCCAGTGGCCGGCGACGATGGCCAGGAGCAGGATCAGGCCGGCGTCGCGGTTGGACCTGAAGAGCACGAGCGCGCCCGCCGGATCGTCGATCCGCAGCTTGCGGGCCTGGACCACCAGGTGGATGGCGTAGAGCCCCGCCAGCGGCAGGAACAGCGCCCCCAGTCGGCCGGCCGCCCCCGAGGCGAGGGCCAGGACGATGGCCAGGAGGTGGAAGACGAGGACGCCCCGCGGCGCGGCGTCGCCCAGTCGGCGCGCCGAGGACTTGACCCCGGCCAGGGCGTCGTCCTCCAGGTCCTGGACGGCGTAGATGGTGTCGTAGCCGAGGGTCCAGAACAGGCCGCCGGCGTAGAGCAGGCCCGCGGCGGCGTCCAGCCGGCCGGTCGCGGCGGCGAAGCCGAGGAGCGCGCCCCAGTTGAAGGTCAGCCCCAGCCACGCCTGGGGCCACCAGGTGATCCGCTTCATGAACGGATAGATCGCGACCAGCGCCAGCGACAGGACGCCCAGGCCGATGGCGAGCGGGCCCAGGGTCACGAGGATGGCCAGGCTGACCAGGCTGCAGGCCACGATGAACGCCCAGGCCTGGCGCACGCTGATCTGGCCCGAGGCCACGGGCCTGGAGGCGGTGCGGGCGACCTTGGCGTCGATGTCGCGGTCGACGATGTCGTTGAAGGCGCAGCCCGCCGCCCGCATCAGCGCCGAGCCGACCAGGAAGGCCAGAAGCAGCCGCAGGTCCGGCCAGCGTCCCTGTTCGGCGCCCGCCAGCGCGATCCCCTGCCAGCCGGGCAGCAACAGGAGCCAGAGTCCCGCCGGCCGGTCGAAACGCCCGAGCTTCAGCCAGGGACGCAGGCCCGCCGGGGCGTGGCGGTCCACCCAGTTGGTCGGAGCGGCGTCGGGCAGGGGGGCGGTGGTCATGGTCAAAGCGCCTCTAGCCCTTCGCCGCCGCGCGGGGAAGGGCCTGTTCGCCGCCGGCTCCCGCCGGCCCGCCTGGGTGCTAGAGTGACGCTTCGGGGAGTCGGACGCCGATGATCGAAGCTGCCTGCCATTGCGTCGCCGTGCGCATCCGCCCGGCCCGGCCGCACGAGGCTGGGGCGCTGCCCGCGATCGAACGGTCGGCCGGCGCGCTGTTCGCAAGCCTGCCGGACCTGGCCTGGATCGCCGGGCACGAGCTGACGCCGGCGGAGTTCTATGGCCCGCTGATCGTCGCCGGTTCGGTCTGGGTGGCTGAGAGCCCGGACGCCGGGCTGGTGGGTTTCGTCGCCGCCGAGACGGTCCTGGGCGTGCTGCATGTCTGGGAGCTGGCGGTGCATGGCGCGTTCCAGCAGCGCGGCCTTGGCCGCCGGCTGATGACCGCGGCGGTGGA
Organism: Caulobacteraceae bacterium; assembly: GCA_031291645.1. GTDB lineage: Bacteria > Pseudomonadota > Alphaproteobacteria > Caulobacterales > Caulobacteraceae > Poindextera. Next base: position 15,867 of record JARLIQ010000078.1, read on the forward strand.
TCACGCCCGCGCGCTGGGGCTGGAGGCCGTGACCCTGACCACCTTCCGGGACGTCGCCTGGAACGCGCCCTTCTATGAGAGCCTGGGGTTCGAGATCGCGGACGAGCGGACGCTGGCGCACCGATTGTCCGACATCCTGCGCGGCGAGGTCGTCCGCGGCCTGCCGGGCGAGCGCCGGTGCGCCATGCGGCTCAGCCTGTGAAAGCCCTGCTGATCGGCGCCTTCGCCGCGCTCGCCGCCCTGACGCTCGGCGGCTGCTACATCTCGAAGGTGCTGCTGCTGGACAGCGACACGGCGGCTCATCCGCTGGCCGACGGAATCTATGAGCGCGACGGCGGCGACCACGACCGCTTTCGGATCGGGCTGGACCCCGACGGCTGGTACCGGGTCGAGAAGATCGATGCCGGCGGCGCCATCGGCCAGACCCGCCGGGCGCTGTTCAATCCCCTGCCGCTGGACGGGCTGAAGGCCTTCGCGGTCGCCGAGGAGACCGACGACGGCTTCGTCTACGCGGTGGTCGTGGTGAAGGACGAGCGTGTCTATTTGGCGACACCCGATTGTGCAGATCCGCTCGACGCCAGCCTTGCGGTTGACCACGGCGGCGTTGAGGGAGACGATGGCGACATGACCCACGCCTGCTCCTTCCGGACCCGCGACGCCGTGCTTTCGGCGCTGACGGGCTATGCGGGTCAAGCCGACTTCGGCGCCCCGTACATCAGAAAATGAATCGATAGGCTCGCTCCCGGGTTCGACCCGGCCTGCATGCGGGCCGGGGAAACGAAGTCATGAGCGACATTTTCGACGAAGAGACCGGCGAGTTCCGGAAACGAACCCTGACCAACGGTCAGGTGCTGGCCTTCATCGCCCACTATTGGAAACGCCGCAGGGGCCTGTTCGGCGCCACCATCGGCCTGACGCTGGTCGCCATCGGCGTCGAGGTGATGGTGCCGCGCGCCTCGCAGGCGCTGGTCGACGCCATCGTCGCCGGCCGGGCCAACGTCCACGGGGCCTGGCGCGCCTGGGCGGTGTTCGTCGGGGTCTACATCGCCTTCTCGGCGATCCGGAACCTGGCGAACCGGTTCTGGAACCCGCTGGCCGCGCGGACCATGGAGGACATGATCAACGAGGCCTTCCAGCGGGTGCAGTCCTTCTCGGCCGACTGGCACGGCGACACCTTCGCCGGCGCGACCGTGCGTCAGCTGACGCGGGCGATGTGGGGCTACGACATGGTGGCCGACGCAGTCGTCTGGTGGATCGGGCCGGCCCTGCTGGTGCTGCTCGGCCTGACGATCCAGATGATGCTGCGCTGGCCGATGATCGGGGCCTTCTCGCTGGCCATGGTGGCGATCTACGTCACCTCCAACATCCTGTTTTCCAACCTCTATGTGCGCGAGGCCAACATGCGCTCGGTGGCGCTGGACTCGCGGCTCGGCGCGGCCCTGGCCGATTCCATCACCTCGAACCCGACGGTGAAGGGCTTCGGGGCCGAGCCGCGCGAAGAGGCGCGCATCGCCCGCGTCGCCCGCGAGTGGCGCGACGCGACCCTGCTCACCTGGACCCGCTACACCAACGTCTGGCTGGTCCACAGCCTGATGCTGGCCCTGTTGCAGGGCGGGCTGACCGGCCTTCTGGTCCTGCGCTGGACCCAGGGGCGGGCCAGCGCCGGCGATGTGGCCTTCGTCATCACCACCTTCCTGGTGATGAGCGGCTACCTGCGCAACATCGGCGACAACATCCGCATGGCCCAGAAAGCCCTGGCCGACGTCGAGGACGTGGCGCGCTACGCCCGGCTTGCGCCCCAGGTGCCCGACCGCCCTCGCGCGCCGGCGTTCGTCGGCGAGGTGGGCGAGATCGTCTTCGAGGACGTCACCTTCCGCTACAAGACCGCCGAGACGCCGATCTACGACGCCTTCGGCCTGCGCATCGCGCCGGGCGAGCGGGTGGCGCTGGTCGGGCCGACGGGCTCGGGCAAGTCGACCTTCGTCAAGCTGATCCAGCGGCTCTACGACATCGAGGGCGGCCAGATCCGGGTCGATGGCCAGGACGTGGCCGCCGTGGCCCAGGGCTCGCTGCGCCGCTCGATCGCCGTGGTGCCGCAGGACCCGGCGCTGTTCCACCGCTCGATCGCCGAGAACATCGGCTATTCGCGGCCCGGCGCGACGCTGGAGGAGGTCATGCTGGCGGCCCGCCGGGCCAAGGCGCACGAGTTCATCGCGCGCCTGCCCAAAGGCTACGACACCCTGGTCGGCGAGCGGGGCGTCAAGCTGTCGGGCGGCGAGCGTCAGCGGGTGGCCATCGCCAGGGCCTTCCTGGCCGATGCGCCGATCCTGGTGCTGGACGAGGCGACGTCGTCGCTGGACGTGGAGACCGAGCGCGAGGTGCAGGCGGCGACCGACGCCCTGATGAAGGGCCGCACGACCATCATCATCGCCCACCGGCTGTCGACCATCCGCCACGCCGACCGCATCCTGGTGTTCCAGGACGGCCGGGTCGTGGAGGAGGGACAGCACGGCGAACTGGTGGCCAAGGGCGGCGCCTACGCCCGGCTGAACGCGGTGGCCCAGGGCAGCGCGTAGGGGGGCTCGGCGCCTCTGCACCGCTCGCCGGGATGAGCGGAGTAATGCATTGATATTATTCCCGTTTGGCTGAAGCTCGCGCCGGCGCGCTCTCCTTCAGCGCCGCCATGGCGATAAGGCTCAGGACGGCGAAGCCGGTCAGGTAGTAGGCGGGGACCAGCGGATCGCGGGTCAGCTGGATCAGCCAGCGGATCATGAACTGGGTCGCCCCGCCGAACACCGAGAGCGCCAGGGCGTAGGCCAGGGCCACCGCGCCGGCGCGCACGTGGCGGGGCAGGGTCTCGGTCACCGCGATCAGCACCGCCGGGGCGCTCAGCGCCAGCAGGACCTGCAGCAGGGCCGCGCCGCCGTAGAGCGCCGCGGCGCTGTGGACCCGGGTGATGACCACGAAGGTCGGGATGGCCGCCAAGCAGAGCATCGCCCAGGGGATCATCATCACCCGCTTGCGGCCGAACCGGTCGGAGAGCAGGCCGCCGACGGGGTCGCTCAGCGTGCCGAACACCCCGAGCACCACCGTCGCCCCCAGGGCCAGGCCGGCGCGCATGTGCAGGGTGGTCGCCGCATAGGTGGTCAGGTAGTCCAGGGTGTAGTTGGCGATCCCCGCCCCGGCGAGCGCCAGCAGGCCGATGCCGATCGCCGGCAGGTGCGGCCCGATGCCGCCCGGCGCCGGCGCGGCGTCCGGCCCGGTCTCGAACAGGGTCTCGGGCAGGTTGCGGCGCACCGCCACGCCGATCGGCACCACGATCACGCCCACCGCCATGGCCGCGCGCCAGCCCCAGTCGGTCAGGGCCTGCGGGCTCAGGACATCGGCCAGGCCGACGCCGACCAGGCCCGCGGCGAGGACCGAGAGGTCCTGGGTCATGTACTGCAGCGAGGCGTAGAAGCCGCGCCGGTGCGGCGGCGCGGCCTCGACCAGATAGGCGGTGGTGGGCCCCACCTCGCCGCCCAGGGCGAAGCCTTGGAGCAGCCGCCAGGCGATGACCAGGATCGGGGCGGCGACGCCGATCGTCCTGAACGGCGGGGTCAGGACCAGGCCCGCGATCGCCACGCCCATCAGGGTGAAGCTCAGCAGCATGGCCGGCCGCCGGCCGATCCTGTCGGCCAGGCCGCCGATCACCACCGCGCCCAGCGGCCGGGTCAGGAACCCGGCGCCGAACACCGCCAGGCTCGGCAGCAGCTGGCCTCCCGGCGTCGAGGCCGGGAAGAAGCACTGCCCGATCTGGACGGCGAAGAAGGCGTAGGTGAGGAAGTCGTAGAACTCGAGCGCGTTGCCGACGACGACGGCCGCCACCCGCCGCAAGGGCAGGCTGGCCGGCCGCGCGTCCGCCGTCGGCGCGCCGCTCACGCTGGCGAGACGGGCGTCAGGCGGCGAGCGCCTTGGTCAGGTTGTCGGCCACCTTGTCGATGAACCCCTCCGTGGTCAGCCAGCCCTGGTGGTCGCCCACCAGCAGCGCCAGGTCCTTGGTCATCGAGCCCGATTCCACCGTCGAGACGCAGACCTTTTCCAGCGTCTCGGCGAAATGCACCAAGTCTGCATTGCCATCGAGCTTGCCGCGGTGCTTGAGGCCTTGAGTCCAGGCAAAGATCGAGGCGATCGAGTTGGTCGAGGTGCTCTCGCCGCGCTGATGCTGGCGATAGTGGCGGGTGACCGTGCCGTGCGCCGCCTCGGCTTCCATGATCCCGCCGTCCGGGGTGATCAGCACCGAGGTCATCAGGCCCAGCGAGCCGTAGCCCTGCGCCACCGTGTCGGACTGCACGTCGCCGTCGTAGTTCTTGCAGGCCCAGACGAAGTCGCCGGACCACTTCAGCGCCGAGGCGACCATGTCGTCGATCAGCCGGTGCTCGTAGGTCAGGCCCGCGGCCTTGAACTTCTCGGCGTATTCGGCGTCGAACACCTCCTGGAAGATGTCCTTGAAGCGGCCGTCGTAGGCCTTGAGGATGGTGTTCTTGGTCGACAGGTACGCCGGCATCTTGCGCTGCAGCGCATAGACGAAGGTGGCGTGGGCGAAGTCGCGGATCGAGGCGTCGAGGTTGTACATCGCCATGGCGACGCCGCCGCCGGGGAAGTTGAACACCTCCCGCTCGATCACCTGGCCGTCGGCGCCCTCGAACTTGATCGTCAGCTTGCCGGCGCCGGGCACCACGAAGTCGGTCGCGCGGTACTGGTCGCCGAAGGCGTGGCGGCCGATGATGATCGGCTTGGTCCAGCCGGGCACCAGGCGCGGCACGTTCTTGCAGATGATGGGCTCGCGGAAGATCACCCCGCCCAGGATGTTGCGGATGGTGCCGTTGGGCGACTTCCACATCTGCTTGAGGTGGAACTCCTTCACCCGCGCTTCGTCGGGGGTGATGGTGGCGCACTTGATGCCCACGCCGTGCCGCTTGATCGCCTCGGCCGCATCGATCGTGACCTGGTCGTTGGTCTCGTCGCGGTGTTCGATCCCGAGGTCGTAATAGTCGATGGTCAGGTCGAGGAAGGGGAAGATCAGCTTGTCCTTGATCATCCTCCAGATGATCCGGGTCATCTCGTCGCCGTCGAGATCGACGACAGGGTTGGTCACTTTGATCTTGGCCATGCTCACTCCAGCCTGAAGGCCTCTGGGCGCGCGTCACCGGGCGGCGGCTCACAGGGCCGTCGCGGGCGCGTTCGGCCTCGCTATAGACGCTCGCGACGCCGCGCGAAACCCGGTATTCGAGCCCGATGGACGCCGCCGCACAGCCCCCCTGCGTGATCCTCAACGAGCCGCAACTGGCCGAGAACATCGGCGCGGTCGCCCGGGTGATGGCCAACTTCGGCCTCTCGGACCTGCGGCTGGTGCGCCCGCGCGACGGCTGGCCGCAGGAGCGGGCCTGGGCCAGCGCCTCGGGCGCGGACTGGCCGCTGGACAATGCCCGGATCTTCGACTCGGTCGAGGCGGCGACGGGCGACCTTCAGCGGCTCTACGCCACCACCGCCCGGCCGCGCGAGACGCGCCTTCCGGTGCTGACCCCGCGCGAGGCGGCGGGGGAGCTTTCGGCGGCGACCGGCCAGGGCCTGACCTGCGGGCTGCTGTTCGGCGGCGAGCGGGCGGGGCTGGAGACGGCGGACATCGCGCTCTGCCAGGCCATCGTCACCGTGCCGATCGACCCGCGCTTCCGCTCGCTCAATCTCGCTCAGGCGGTGGCGATCAACGCCTACGAATGGCGCATGACGGTGCTGGACCGCCCGCCGCCGGCCTTCCGGCCGGACGATCCGCCCGCCGGCCAGGCCGAGCTCGTCGGCTTCTACGAACACCTGGAGCGGGAGCTGGACGCCTCGGGCTTCTTCTTCCCGCCGGAAAAGCGCCCGTCGATGGTGCGGAACCTCAGGGTGATCTTCGCCCGCTCCGGTCTCTCCAGCCAGGAGACCCGCACCCTGCGCGGGGTGATCACCGCCCTGACCAAGGGCCGCGGCCGGGTGCTGGCGCGGCTGGCGCGCGAGCGGGCGGCGGCGGAAGCCAAGGGGGAGGGCGAATGACCCGCGCCGGCGCCTTCTTCGAAAGTCTCCCGATCCCGATCATCCAGGCGCCGATGGTGGGCGCCTCCACGCCGGCGATGACGCTGGCGGTCAGCCAGGCCGGCGGCCTGGGCACGCTCGCCGCCGGGGCCATGGCGCCGGCCGAGATCGAGGCCGAGATCACGGCGCTCAAGGCCGAAGGCGACCGGCCGTTCGCGGTCAACCTCTTGATGACCGAGCCGGCCAGTCCTGACGCGTCCGTGGTCGACGCGGCCCTGGCGCGGCTTGCGCCCTGGTACGAGGCGCGCGGCCTGCCGGTCCCGGCCGCGCCCAACGACTTCGCGCCCGACTTCGAGGCCCAGCTCGCCGCCATCGTCCGCGCCGCGCCGCCGGCCGCCTCCTTCACCTTCTCGATCCTGACGCCGGAGCAGGTGAGGGCGCTGCGCGAGCGCGACATCCTGGTGGTTGGCACGGCCACCACCGTGGCCGAGGCCAGGGCCTGGGCCGAGGTCGGCGCCGACGCGGTCTGCGCCCAGGGATTCGAGGCCGGCGGGCACCGCGGCAGCTTCCTCGCGCCCACCGAGGAGAGCCTGGTGGGAACCATGGCCCTGGTCCCGCTGCTGCGCCAGGCGGTCGACATCCCGGTGATCGCGGCCGGCGGGATCATGGACGGGCGAGGCGTCGCCGCGGCCCTGGCCCTGGGCGCGGCGGCGGTCCAGATGGGCACGGCCTTCCTGCTCAGCGACCAGACGGGCGTCTCGCCGCCGTGGAGGCGCGCGCTCGAGACCGTCGGCGACGACGCCACCCGCCTGACCCGCGCCTTCTCCGGCCGCCACGCGCGCGGCGTCGAGAACGACTTCATGCGCCGGATGCGGCCGGTGGAGGCCGAGGTTCCGGCCTATCCGGTGCAGAACCGCCTGACCCAGCCCCTGCGCGCGGCGGCCGGCCGGATGGGCGACCCGGAGGTCATCTCCCTCTGGGCCGGCCAGGCGGTGAAGCTCACCGGGCCGGGCGAGGCCGGCGAGCTCGTCCGGCGCTGGTGGGACGAGGCCAAGGCCGTGGCCAAGGCTCTGGCGGCGCGCACGGAACGGTAGGGCGCCAAGCCCGAGCCTCCCCGCATTGACTTTCCCGCCCCGGATCGTCATACAGCCGCCTTTCCGCCGCCGGGCCAGCCCGCGCGGCGCGAAAATACATGACGGGTGATGCGTGCGCCGCCGTTGAGATCGCCGCTCCAGATGGGGAGTGGCCGGCCCGCGTCGAAGTGAAGAGATAGAATCATGTCGAAGCGTCAGTCGGCGAAGTACAAGATCGACCGCCGTATGGGCGAAAACATCTGGGGCCGGCCCAAGTCGCCGGTCAACCAGCGCACCTACGGCCCCGGCCAGCACGGTCAGCGCCGCAAGTCCAAGGTCTCCGATTTCGGCCTGCAGCTGCGCGCCAAGCAGAAGCTGAAGGGCTACTACGGCAACCTCACCGAAAAGCAGTTCGCGCGGACCTACGAGGACGCGGCGCGTAAGCGGGGCAACACCGCCGAGGCCCTGGTCGGCCTGCTGGAAAGCCGGCTGGACGCGATCGTCTATCGCGCCAAGTTCGTGCCGACCGTGTTCGCCGCCCGCCAGTTCGTCAACCACGGCCACGTGCTGGTCAACGGCAAGCGGGTCAACATCGCCTCCTACCGGGTGAAGCCGGGCGACGTGGTCTCGGTGCGCGAGCGTTCGCGCAACATGGCCCTGGTGCTGGAAGCCATCCAGTCGAGCGAGCGCGAGGTTCCCGACTACATCGAAATGGACGCCAAGGGCCTGGCGGCGAAGTACATCCGCCTGCCGGAACTGGCCGAAGTGCCCTATCCGGTGAAGATGGAACCCAACCTGATCGTCGAATTCTACGCGTCGTAAGCCGCGCCCGGCCGATCATCGTCGGACCAAATGGAAACGCCCCCTCGCGGGGGCGTTTTTGTTTGCGCGGCGATCGAGGCCAGGGCCCCGGATATGATGCCTAGCGGCCGTAGTGCTCGGCCCAGTGCAGGCGCTGGCTGAGGGAGTCGAGCCGGCCTTGCAGGTAGTCCCGGTCCATCGGCCGCAGGTGGCCGCCGTCCTGGTAGCGCAGGCGCCGGTCCTCGGAGCGGATGAAATTCAGATCGTCATAGGCGCGGTGCGCCTCGCGCGGCGAGATCCAGCCGCTGCCGGCCGCGCGGTCGATGCGCGACTGCATGAAGTCGATCCGCTCGTGGATGCCCCCCGGCGCGCCGGCCCAGAAGCCGTTCGGCGGCGGGGGCGGCGGGGCGTAGTAGTAGCCGGCCGGGCAGGGGTGGTCGTTGGAGCGGGCGATGGCGTTGCCCGCCACGGCGCCGGCGACGCCGCCGACCACCGCGCCGGCTCCGCGATCGTGGTGTCCGGCCACCGCGCCGCCGATCAGGGCGCCGCCGATCGCGCCGAGCACCGTGCCGGTGGCGTGGTTGTCCTGGTTGGACCGGACGCAGCCCGGGTCATAGGGCTGGGCCATCGCCATGGCCGGCAGGGCGGCGGCGGCGATCAGGCCGGCGACGAGAAGCTTGGTGCGCATTGGAAAATCCTTGGGTCCGCAAAAAACGAGGACTGATGCATAGCCCAGTCAACATGAACGGGGATGAACGGCCCTGTTCAGGTGATTGTTCGGATCGGCGCGGGTCTCAGGGCTCCGCGCGCGCGGCCGCTTCCCATTCCAGGAACTCCGGCGTCTCCAGCAGCGCCTGGCAATAGGCCCCGGCCGCGCCGGTGTCGCCATAGTCGCTCAGGCGCACGCCGTAGGTGCGAAAGCGCGTCGCCACCGGCGTGAAGAAGGCGTCGGCGATCGACCACGGCCCGAGCAGGAACGGCCCGCCGGCCGAGAAGCGGCCGCGCAGCTCGCTCCAGACCCGCACGATCCGGCGCACGTCCGCGGCGGTGGCCTCCGACAGCTCCAGGATGGTCGGGGTCAGCGTCAGGTCCATCGGACACTCGCCGCGCAGGGAGGGGAAGCCCGAGTGCATCTCGGCCACCGCCGCGCGGCCGAGCGCGCGGGCGGCCTTGTCGTCCGGCCACAGCCCGGCCTCGGGATAGGTCTCCGCCAGGTACTCGCAGATCGCCAGCGAGTCCCAGATCAGCAGTTCGCCGTCCTTCAGCACCGGCACCCGGCCGGAGGGGGAGTATTTGGCGATCTCCTCGCTGACGCCGACCTCGCGCAGGGTGACCAGGGTCTCGGTGAAGGCCGCGCCGGTCCGCTTGAGCGCCAGCCACGGGCGCAGGGACCAGGTCGACCACTTGCGGGTTCCGATGACGATTTCCATGACGGCTCCTTGCTGGCCTGTGAGGTGCGGCTGGCCTCACGACGGATGGCTTATGGCCTTCCCGCGCGGCCTCTGGCTAGATGGCCGCAACGAACACAACAAATGCAGTGCGGGGAGGTTTAACGGCATGGCGCAGGCGGTGGCGTACGGCGGGGTCGAGGCGGGCGCGAAGCCTCTGTTTTCCGAGCGCTACACGCGCTGGGCCCTGGTCCTCCTGATGTTCGTCTACACCTCGAACTTTATCGACCGGACCATCCTCGCCACCCTCGGCCAGCCGATCAAGGTCGACCTGAAGATCAGCGACGCCAGCCTCGGCCTCTTGCAGGGCTTCGCCTTCGCCATCTTCTACACCGTGCTGGGCATCCCGATCGCCCGGCTGGCCGAGCGCAGGAGCCGGGTCACGATCCTGTCGGTCTGCCTGGTGGTCTGGTCGGGCATGACGGCGCTGTGCGGCGTTGCACAGAGCTTTCTTCAGCTGCTGCTGTTCCGCTTCGGCGTCGGGGTGGGCGAGGCGGGCTGCTCGCCGGCGGCTCATTCGCTGATCGCCGACTATTTCCCCTCGGCCCGGCGGTCGAGCGCGCTGGCGGTCTATTCGTTCGGCATACCGCTGGGCGGCATGATCGGGGCGGTGGCGGGCGGCTGGATCGCCGAGCACATGTCCTGGCGGGTGGCCTTCTTCATCGTCGGCGCGCCGGGCCTGGTCCTGGCGCTGATCGCACGCCTGGTCCTGCGCGAGCCGCCCAGGGGCCATTCCGAGATCGCCGGTCCGGCGGGCGAGACCGCGCCGACGCCGTCGCTGATCGCGGTGGCCAAGCGGCTGTTCGGCGCCCCCTCGTTCCGGCACATGACCGCGGGCGTGACCCTGGTCTCCTTCGCCGGCTACGGCGTCGGCGGCTTCGCCCAGCCCTATTTCATCCGCCAGTTCCATCTGGGCCTGGCGGAGGTCGGCCTGGTGTTCGGGGTGATCACCGGGGTCTCGACCGGGCTGGGGACACTCCTGGGCGGCTTCGTCACCGACTGGGCGGGCCGGCGCGACCGGCGCTGGTATTCCCTGGTGCCCGGCATCGGCTTCCTGATCGCCACGCCTTTCTACGTCGCCGCCTATCTGGCGCCGTCCTGGCAGCTGGCGGCGCTCTGCCTCGTCCTGCCGGGGGTGTTCAGCTACACCTACCTCGGCCCGACCTTCGGGGTGATGCACAACCTGGTTGAGCCGCGCATGCGGGCGACGGCCACGGCGCTGCTGTTCTTCGTGCTGAATTTCATCGCCCTGGGCGGCGGGCCGTTCTTCACCGGCCTGATGAGCGACATCCTCGCCCAGCACGCCTTCACGGCCGCGGGCCTCGGCCAGTTCCTCAGCGTCTGCCTGGGCGGCGTCGCGCCGAAGGGCTCGCCGGCGGCGCTGCACGCCCTGTGCCTGGCCACCAGCGCCCACGCCACCCGCTGGGCGATCCTGGCCACCTACGCCTTCGGGGTCTGGGGCGCGCTCCACTATTTCCTCGGCGCCATCCGCATCCGTCAGGACCTGGCCGCGGCCGAGGCGCGGGCGGCGGCTTGATGGCGCGGACGACGGCCGGCTTTCCTCTTGCGGAAAATGGTCTAGAACCCGCCGCATGATCCCCCGTTACGCCCGCCCCGAGGCCGCCGCGATCTGGTCCCCCCAGACCAAGTTCCGCATCATGTTCGAGATCGAGGCCCACGCGGCCGACGCCATGGCCGAGCTGGGGGTGATTCCCAAGCTGGCCGCCCAGACCATCTGGGAGAAGGGCCGCGACGTGGTCTGGGACGTCGATCGGATCGACGAGATCGAGCGCGTGACCAAGCACGACGTGATCGCCTTCCTGACCCACGTCACCGAGATCGTCGGGCCGGAAGCGCGCTTCCTGCACCAGGGGATGACCTCGTCGGACGTCAACGACACCACGCTCGCGGTGCAGCTCGCCCGGGCCGCCGACCTCCTGCTCGAGGACGTCGAGCTGGTGCTGGCGGCGCTGAAGCGGCGGGCCTTCGAGCACAGGATGACCCCGACCGTGGGCCGCAGCCACGGCATCCACGCCGAGCCCACCACCTTCGGCCTCAAGCTGGCCGGCCACTACGCCGAGTTCGTCCGCGCGCGTGAACGGCTGGCCATGGCCCGCTTCGAGATCGCCACCTGCGCCATCTCCGGCGCCGTCGGCACCTTCGCCAACGTCGACCCGCGGGTCGAGGCCCACGTGGCCGAGAAGATGGGCCTGGCGGTCGAGCCGGTCTCGACCCAGGTGATCCCGCGCGACCGGCACGCGGCCTATTTCGCCGCTCTGGCGGTGGTCGCGGCCGGCGTCGAGCGGCTGGCGACCGAGATCCGCCACCTGCAGCGCACCGAGGTGCTGGAGGCGGAAGAGCCGTTCGATCCGGGCCAGAAGGGCTCGTCGGCCATGCCGCACAAGCGCAACCCGATCCTGACCGAGAACCTGACCGGCCTGTCGCGCCTGGTCCGCTCGGCGGTGACGCCGGCGCTGGAGGACGTCGCCCTCTGGCACGAGCGCGACATCAGCCATTCCTCGGTCGAGCGCGGCATCGCTCCGGACGCCACCGTGCACCTGGACTTCGCCCTGCGCCGCCTGGCGGGCGTGGTCGAGCGGCTGGTGATCTATCCGGAGAACATGCTGAAGAACCTCGACCGGCTGGGCGGCCTGGTCCACTCCCAGCGGGTGCTGCTGGCCCTGACCCAGAAGGGCGTCAGCCGCGAGACGGCCTATGCGGCGGTCCAGCGCAACGCCATGAAGGTCTGGCGCGGGGAGGGCGCGTTCATCGAGCTTCTGAAGGCCGACCCGGACGTGCGCCCGCACCTGAGCGACGCCGAGCTCTCAGAGCTGTTCGACCTCGGCTATCACTTCAAGCACGTCGACACGGTGTTCGACCGGGTGTTCGGCCGGACCTGACCTGATCTCGGGTGACCTGATCTCATCTGATCGGGGAGCGGCGGGCGCCTGGCCCGCCCGGCTGCCCCTAATTGCCGTCCTGGATCTGCCCGCGCGCGACGGCCATCAGCTCGTCCATCTTGCCGCGGACCTGGTCCTCGGTGGTCTTCAGGCCCGAACCGGAGAGGTCCTTGGCCACCTTGCGCAGCACGTCCTCGTCGCCCGGCTGGGTGAAGTCGGAACGCACCACGGCGGCGGCGTAGTCCTCGAGGTGCTGGCCCTCCAGGCCCATCAGCCCGCCGGCCCAAAGGCCCAGCAGGCGGTTGCGCCGCGCGGTCGCCTTGAACTCGAGCTCGGCGTCATGGGCGAACTTGCCCTCGAAGCCCTGTTCGCGTTCGTCAAAGGTCGTCATGCGCAAGCCCCGTGGATACTCGCTGCGTCCAATAGGGGACCTCGCGGCCGGGATCAATGCGGCGAAGTTGGCGAGCCGTCCCGTACGTCATGAAACTTCCGGTAATCCAATACCCATCGGCCGTCCGGTTCAACGCTCAAGACGTTCTCGAACTCCTTGTCCCACACGATATCTTCGGCCCCGTAGGCATACCGGGCGTGGATTCGCTGGGCGAAGGTGTCGTCCACGCCGCTGATGACCACAATTATCTCCGCCTGCTCGGCTTTCAGCGATTCGGCGGTCGCGCCGTGCAGCGGACTTGATTCGTCGAGGGGGTGCATGATCGTCCAGCTGAGGGCGAACAGGGGCGAGCGGCGGCGGGTGACCTCCAGGTCCTGGAAGCGTCGCCAGCTGCGACCCTCCGCCGTGATGGTCTGGCGGGCCAGGTTCAACGTCACCTCGGCCTCGAGGATCTGGTTCGAGCGTTCGTTGATCGCCCGGAACATCAGGTGCGGCAGGCCCTCGAACATGGCGATGGTCGCGACCTTGCTGAACATCACCCGCGCGGTCGGCTTGGACACCCGGGCGAAGATCACCCCGGTGGTCACCGCCAGCATCACCAGGTTCAGGAAGCACTCCAGCGTCACGACCAGGTTGGCGTAGAGGCTGGCCGGCGCCATCAGCCCGTAGCCCACGGTCGAAAGAGTCTGGACGCTGAAGAAGAAGGCGTCGGCGAAATCGCCCGGCTTGATCCCGGTCACGCCCTGCGGATCGACCATGTAGAGGGCGGCGAAGACCAGGTTCAGCCCGACGTAGACCACGCCCAGTATGATCAGCAGGCCCCAGAGCGGTATGCCGAGAAGGCCGTGGTAGAGGTCGCTCAGCCCGCCGCGACGCCCGCCGACCACCACCAGCCGCCGGGGGCCGCGCGGCAGGGCGGGCCGGCGCGTCGTGATCCGCACGCGGGGCCTGGCCGTCTTTCCCGCCGCCGCATGGCTTTCTGCCGCATGGCCCGCCGCTTTCTCGTCCATGTCCTGCGCCCCGCCGCGCGAAGCGGAATCGCCTGCGCCGCCACGGCCAGTTTGCGCCAAGCCGGCCATTCCGCTAGGGTCCCGCACGCCCTACATTGTCAAAGGCCGAGTCGGACAGCGCGCGAAGGCCAAGTTCGCGCGCTTTGCATTTCGCCCGACCGGAGCCCCGTAGGGGAAGCACCGGAACCATGACCCGCCGCAAGAAAATCTACGAAGGCAAGGCCAAGATCCTCTACGAGGGGCCGGAGCCCGGCACCCTGATCCAGTATTTCAAGGACGACGCCACCGCGTTCGACGGCAAGAAAAAGGCCTCGCTCGACGGCAAGGGCGTTCTGAACAACCGGATCAGCGAATACCTGATGACGCGCCTGGGCGCGATCGGGGTGCAGACCCACTTCATCAAGCGGCTGAACCTGCGCGAACAGCTGATCAAGGAAGTCGAGATCATCCCGCTGGAGGTGATCTGCCGCAACGTGGCGGCCGGCTCGCTGTCCAAGCGCTTCGGCTTGCCCGAGGGCCAGGCCCTGCCGCGCTCGATCATCGAATTCTGCCTGAAGGACGACAAGCTGGGCGATCCCCAGGTCGCCGAGGAGCACATCACCGCGTTCAACTGGGCCTCGCCCCAGGAGATCGACGACATCATGGCCATGACGCTGAGGATCAACGACTTCCTCTGCGGCGTGTTCAGCGCGGTCGGCATCGTGCTGGTGGACTTCAAGATCGAATTCGGCCGGGTGTGGGAGAACGATTTCTCGCGCGTGATCCTGGCCGACGAGATCAGCCCGGACAGCTGCCGGCTGTGGGACGCCCAGACCAACGAGAAGCTGGACAAGGACCGCTTCCGCCGCGACCTGGGCAACGTCATCGAAAGCTACACCGAGGTCGCCCGGCGCCTCGGGATCATGAACGAGATGCCGACCGTCATTCAGGGGGGCAAGGGCGCGTGAAGGCGAAGGTCGAAGTTTTCCTCAAGCCCGGCGTGCTGGACGTCCAGGGCAAGGCCATCGAGGGCGCCCTGCACGGGCTCGGCTTCGCCGACGTCTCGGACGTGCGGGTCGGCAAGACCATCGAGTTCGACCTGAAGGGCGCCGACCCCGCCGCGGCCGAGGCCGAGGTCAAGGCCATGTGCGACCGGCTGTTGGCCAATACGGTGATCGAAGGCTACCGGGTGGAGGTCGCCTGATGACCAAGGCCGCCGTCATCGTCTTCCCCGGGTCCAACTGCGACCGCGACTGCAAGACCGCCATCGAGCGTTCGACGGGCGCCAAGGTCGACATGGTCTGGCACCAGGAGACGGCGCTGCCCGAGGGCCTGGACCTGGTGGTGCTGCCGGGCGGGTTTTCCTACGGCGACTATCTGCGCTGCGGGGCGATGGCGGCCCAGTCGCCGGTGATGCGCGAGGTGGCGGCCGCCGCCGAGCGCGGGACGGCGGTGGTCGGCATCTGCAACGGCTTCCAGATCCTCTGCGAGGCGGGGATGCTGCCCGGCGCGCTGCTGCGCAACGCGGCGCTGAAATACGTCTGCCGGGCGGTGGGCCTAGACGTGGTCAATGGCCAGACCCGCTTCACCGCCGGCTACGCGGGCCAGCGCGAAGTGACCATGACGGTCGGCAACGGCGAGGGGAACTTCTTCGCCGACGAGACCACGCTGGACCGCCTGGAAGGCGAGGGCCAGGTGGTGTTCCGCTATCGCGACAACCCCAACGGCTCGGCCCGCGACATCGCCGGCGTGATCAACATCAAGGGCAATGTGCTGGGCCTGATGCCCCACCCGGACCGCGCGTTCGAGCCGGAGTTGGGCTCGGCCGACGGCGCCACCCTGTTCCAGAGCGCGCTCGCCTCGGCCTGACGGTCCCGTCCAGGCGCCGCAATAGCCGGCCGCGCGTCTTGAATGTCTCCATTTCCGGGTAGACGGCTTCCGTCCGACGCTAGTCATCGCTACCGTGTCCGAAACGGCCAGGGAGCGGGACATGCAGACCTATTCGACGATGCGGGCGGCCTATGAGGCGCGGGTGGCCGAGCACGCCCGGCGCACCGGGCCCTTTGTCGGCGGCTGCGCCTGGGTCAGGGGCGAGTACGT
The DNA here is from genome assembly GCA_031291645.1 of Caulobacteraceae bacterium. Taxonomy (GTDB): domain Bacteria; phylum Pseudomonadota; class Alphaproteobacteria; order Caulobacterales; family Caulobacteraceae; genus Poindextera. The sequence continues at coordinate 31,620 of JARLIQ010000078.1, forward strand.
GCCGGCCGAGGAGGCCCAGGTGCCGCTGTTCGACCTCGGCTTCCTGCGCTCGGACCTGACCTACGACGTGCCGGCGGTGTGGGACGGCCGCTACTTCCGGCTGGAGGACCACCTGGACCGGCTGGAGCGCAGCCTGGCCAAGATCCGGATGGCGCCGCCGGTCAGCCGCGACGAGCTGCGCGGCATACTGGTCGAGCTGGTGCGCAAGACCCAGCTGCGCGACGCCTATGTCGACATCATCGTCACCCGCGGCCGGTTCAAGCCGGGCACGCGCGACCCGCGCAACACTGAGACCGCGCTCTACGCCTTCGTCATCCCCTACATCTGGGTCATGCCGCTGGACCAGCAGCAGGCCGGCGGCAGCGCGATCGTCACCCGCAACGTGCGGCGCATTCCGGTCAGCGCCGTGGACCCGACGGTCAAGAACCTGCAGTGGGGCGACTTCACCCGCGGCATCTTCGAGGCGCTGGACCGTGGCGCGAACTGGCCCTTCCTGCCCGACGCCGACGGCAACCTGACCGAGGGCATCGGCTACAACATCGTGATGGTGAAGGACGATACGGTCATGACCCCCGGCCGCGGCGTGCTGGAGGGCGTCACCCGCAAGACCGTGCTTGAGATCGCCGAGGCCTCGGGCCTGAAGACCCACCTGGGCGACGTGCCGATCGGCGGCCTCTACGACGCCGACGAGATCTTCATGTGCACCACCGCCGGCGGGATCATGCCGATCACCACCCTGGACGGCCAGCCGGTCGGCGGCGGCCAGGTGGGGCCGGTCACCAGCGCCATCTGGGACCGCTACTGGGCCCTGCACGCCGACCCGACGCTGACCATGCAGATCGACTATGAGTGAGCCGGTTTCGCCCGGCGCCGGGCGCGTCGTCCTGGTGACCGGCGCCAGCTCGGGCTTCGGCCGGGTCATCGCCGCCGACCTGCATGCCGCCGGCTGGCGGGTCTATGGCGCCAGCCGCCGCGCGAGCCTGGGCGACGGCTTCGAGCCGATCGCCATGGACGTCGACGACGACGCCTCGGTCGAGGCGGGCGTGGCCGGGGTCCTCGCGCGCGAGGGTCGGCTGGACGCGGTGGTCTGCAACGCCGGCATGGGCGTCGCCGGCGCCATCGAAGAGACGACGACCGCCGAGGCCAAGCAGCAGTTCGAGACCAACTTCTTCGGCGTCCATCGGGTCTGCCGGGCGGCCCTGCCGCATCTTCGGGCGCGGGGGCGGGGGCGCATCGTGGTGATCGGCTCGATCGCGGGCGTGTTCGGCATCCCCTTCCAGGGCATCTACAGCGCCAGCAAGTTCGCGCTCGAGGGCTATTGCGAGTCCCTGCGGATCGAACTGCGCGGGACCGGCGTCAAGGTGACCGTCGTCGAGCCTGGCGACTTCGCCACCGGCTTCACCGCCGCGCGCCGCACCATCGCCGCCCGCGGCCCCGCCTCGGCCTACCACGCGGCCTTCGAACACGCGCTCAAGGTCATCGAGCACGACGAGGTCACCGGCGCCGACCCGGCCATGATCGGTCCCGCCGTGCGCTCGCTGCTGGAGACGGACGAGCCGCCCGTGCGCCTGGCCGTCGGGTCCGAGGACCAGCTGGCGATGACGGCGGCCAAGACCAAGGTCCCGGCCGAAACCTTCGAGGGCTGGATCGCCAAACACTTCGAGCCTTGAGCGGGAAAACGCGGCGCCCTCTCGCTCGCACGCGCGAGTCCCGCTAGAAGCGGCCCATGACCGCCACCGCTAAATCCATGGCCGAACTCGCGCAGGAGTACGGCCTCAAGCCCGAAGAATACGACGTGATCGTCCGCCGCCTGAACCGCGAGCCCAACGCGGTCGAACTCGGCGTCTTCAGCGTCATGTGGTCCGAGCACTGCTCGTACAAATCCTCGCGCAAGCACCTGGCCAAGTTCCCCACCAAGGGGCCCAGGGTGATCCAGGGACCGGGCGAGAACGCCGGGGTGGTGGACATCGGCGACGGCCAGGCCTGCGTCTTCAAGATGGAAAGCCACAACCACCCCAGCTTCATCGAGCCCTACCAGGGCGCGGCGACCGGGGTCGGCGGCATCATGCGCGACGTCTTCACCATGGGGGCGCGGCCGGTGGCGCTGCTGAACGCCCTGCGCTTCGGCGACCCGTCGCACCCCAAGACCAGGCGGCTGGTCGCGGGCGTCGTGGCCGGCATCGGCGGCTACGGCAACTGCGTGGGCGTGCCGACCGTGGCCGGCGAGACCAACTTCCACCACGGCTATGACGGCAACATCCTGGTCAACGCCATGTGCGTGGGGCTGGCGGACGCGGACAAGATCTTCTACTCGGCCGCACCCGCCGCGGACCTGCCGGTGGTCTATTTCGGCTCCAAGACCGGCCGGGACGGCATCCACGGCGCGACCATGGCCTCGGCCGAATTCGACGAGGACTCGGACGAGAAGCGCCCGACCGTCCAGGTGGGAGACCCCTTCGCCGAGAAGCTCCTGATCGAGGCGACGCTAGAGCTGATGGCTTCGGGCGCGGTGGCGGCGATCCAGGACATGGGCGCGGCGGGCCTGACCTCATCCTCGGTCGAGATGGCCGGCAAGGGCGGGGTGGGCATCGAGCTCGACCTCGACGCCGTGCCCCAGCGCGAAGAGGGCATGAGCGCCTACGAGATGATGCTGTCGGAGAGCCAGGAGCGGATGCTGGCCATCCTCAAGCCCGGCCGCGAGGGCGACGGGCGCCGCATCTTCGAGAAATGGGGTCTGGACGCGGCCACAATCGGCCGCACCACCGACACCGGGCGGATCGTGCTGAAGCACAAGGGCGAGGTGGTCTGCGACCTGCCGCTCGCGCCGCTGTCGGACGACGCGCCGCTCTACGACCGGCCCTGGACCGCGCCCACGCCGCCCCGCCGGCTGGAGCCGCACGACGCGCCCGCGCCGGAGGACTACGGCGCGGCGGTGGTCAAGCTGATGAGCTGTCCGGACATGGCCTCCAAGCGCTGGCTGTGGGAGCAGTACGACCGCCACGTCATGGCCGACACCCTGGCCGACAGCGGCACGGCCAGCGACGCCGGCATCGTGCGCGTGCACGGCTCGCGCAAGGCCCTGGCGATGACCTCGGACTGCACCCCGCGCTACGTCCAGGCCGACCCCTACGAGGGCGGCAAGCAGGCCGTGGCCGAGGCCTGGCGCAACCTGACCGCGGCGGGCGCCGATCCCATCGCCATCACCGACAACCTGAACTTCGGCAGCCCCGAGCGGCCGGAGATCATGGGCCAGATCGTCCGCGCCATCGACGGCATGGCCGAGGCCTGCCGCGCGCTGGACTTCCCGGTCGTGAGCGGCAACGTCAGCCTCTACAACGAGACCAACGGGGCGGCCATTCCGCCGACGCCGACGGTCGGCGCCGTGGGCCTGATCCCGGACTACGCCCGGCGCGCCGGCTTCGGCGGGCTGAAGGCCGGCGACACCCTGGTCCTGATCGGCGAGACCCACGGCGAAATGGGCGCCAGCCTCTATCTGCGCGAGCTGTTCGGCCGCGAGGAGGGCGCGCCGCCACCCGTCGACCTGGCGCTCGAGCGCAAGACCGGCGACTTCGTGCGCGGCCTGATCCGCGACGGGACCGTTAGAGTCGTGCACGACCTGTCCGACGGCGGTCTCGTCGCCGCGGCGGCGGAAATGGCGATGGCGGCCCAGGTCGGGGTGACGCTCAACGCCACCTCCCATCCGCACGCGCACTACTACCTGTTCGGCGAGGACCAGGCCCGCTACCTGATCGGTACGGACGATCCGGGCGTGATCATCTCGAAGGCCCACGCCGCCGGCGTGCACGCCAGCGTGGCCGGGCTCGCGGGCGGAACGGCGTTCGCGTCCGAGGCCGGCCTGTTCGACATCCCGCTCGACGTCCTGGCCCAGGCCAACGAAGGCTGGATGCCGCGCTACATGGGCTAAGGCGGCGCCCCGCCTTTCCCCTTGTCGGGGTTGATTTATTTCGGCGAATCCGGGGTCACGAACGCGTGAAGCCGGCCCCGTGGGGCCTGTTTCGGCGTCCCGGTCGTTGGCAATTGTTAAGCATTTGATGTGCTGAAATGGCTCAGCTTAGCAGTCAGCGACGACGCCCGAACCATGCCTATGCCCGCCGCCGCTCTTGAGGCCGAACTTCGCGCCGCCTTTCCGGACGCGGAGATCGCCATCGACGACCTCGCCGGGGACGGCGACCACTACCGTGCACGGATCATCTCGCCGGCGTTCGCGGGGCTGACGCGCGTGCGCCAGCACCAGCTCGTCTACGCCGCGCTGAAGGGCAAGGTGGGCGGCGAACTGCACGCGCTGGCGCTGGAGACCGCCGCGCCCGGGGCCGGGGGGCGCTAGGATGCGGTTCCGTCCTCTCGGCGGTTCGGGCATGGCGGTTTCGGCCGTGTCGCTGAAGCTGGTCGACAACCAGGGACGCAACACCCCCCAGGCCTGGGTCCCGCTGATCTATTCGGCGTTCGAGAACGGCATCAACACCTTCGAGGTCGTCGGTCGTCAGCCGGCGCTGGTCGAAGGCTTCGGCCAGGCGATCCAGGCGGTCGAGCGCCGGCTGGTGTTCGTCGCCCTCAGGCTGGGGCTGAAGGTCTCGGCCGCCGGCGCGATCCTGCGCGACTTCACCCCCGACAGCCTGCTCCTGCAGCTGGAGTCCTTCCTCAGCCGCACCGGCCTCGACTACGTCGACGCGGTCATCCTGGACGACCCCCAGGGCGATGAGCTGTCGCCCCAGGCCCTGGACGGGCTCAAGGCGATGCGCGAGGCGGGGCGGTCGCGCATGCTGGGCGTCGCCGGCGAGGACGCGGCCATCGACGCCTACATCAGCACGGGCGCCTTCGATCTGTTGTGCACCCCCTTCAGCCTGATCTCGGGCTGGCGCGAGCGGTTGCGCCTGAAGGCGGCGATGGAACGCGACATGGCCGTCGTCGGCTACGACTTCTTTCCCCAGCAGTTCCACGGCGGCGGCGGCGCGCCGCAGCAGAGGAAGGGCCTGTGGGGCGGCCCGTCGAACCCGCTGGCGGGCGTGGGCACCTACGCCTTCCTCGACCGCACGCCCAACTGGACCGGCGAGGAACTCTGCCTGGCCTACGCCCTGACCGAGCCTGCGCTGGCGACGGTCCAGATCGTCGCCGACCGGGCCGAGCGGATCGACGGCATGTCCAAGGTGCCCGAGCGCGACCTGCCCGCCGGCGTGGCCGCCCAGATCGAAATGGCGCGCTTTTCGCCGCCGCCGACCCAGGGCCAGAAGGCGCGCAGCGCTTGACCTGCCGCCCCGGTCTTCCTAGCTGATGGCCACACCCCTGTTCGGCGGAGCCCGACCTTGACCGATATCGCCACCCAGCAGCAGCAGATCGACGACGCCATCGCCGGCTTCATCGCCAAGTCGATCGCCGAGAACCCGGTCGTGCTGTTCATGAAGGGCGTGCCTGACCAGCCGCGCTGCGGCTTCTCCGCCACCGTGGTCCAGATCCTCGACCACCTGGGCGTCGAGTTCGCCGGCGTCGACGTGCTGCAGAGCGAGGCGCTGCGCCAGGGCATCAAGGCCTTCAGCGACTGGCCGACCATTCCCCAGCTGTACGTCAACGGCGAGTTCGTCGGCGGCTGCGACATCATCCGCGAGATGTTCCAGTCGGGCGAGCTGAAGACCCTCCTGACCGAGCAGGGCGTGGCGACCGCCTGATCGCGGCCCCCTAAGCCCTTCCGGTGACGCCGCTCGAACCGCCCGCGGGCCAGCAGGTCTTCGCCCAGGCGATCACCCCCGCGCCCGGGGACTTCGACGAGAACGGCCACGTGAACAACGTGGTCTATGTCCGCTGGATCCAGGACATCGCCACCGCTCACTGGCGCTCGCGCACGCCGGACGAGGCCCAGCGCGCCTGGGCCTGGGTGCTGCTGCGCCACGAGATCGACTACCGCCGCCCGCTGCTGCCCGGCGAGACCGCCCAGGCCCGCACCTGGGTCGGCGCGCACAAGGGCCCCAGGTTCATCCGCTACGTCCGCATCGACGGCCCCGACGGCGAGGTCTGCGCCCAGGCCGCCTCGGAATGGTGCCTGATCGACGCGGCCACCCGCCGCCCAACCCGCGTGCCGGCCTGGATGGTCGAGCAGTTCAAGTAGGGCGGGGGCCTGGCCGTCCCAGGCGGCGCTCGACACTGGTGGCGCAGGTCTGCAGGCGGCCCAGCAGGGCCGGGTCGATCGGCGCGTTCGACCGACTGGAGGCCGAGAGCGCGGCCAGCACCTCGCCGCCAGGGCCGCGCACGGGAACCGCCAGGCAATAGAGGTCGTCCTCAAGCTCGGCGTCGTCGACGGCATAGCCTTGCGCGCGGATGCGCCCCAGAACCGCCCGCAGCGCGTCCGGGTCGGTCGTCGTCTTGTCGGTCAGGGCCACGAACGGCCCTGCCGCCAGGTAGGCGTCCCTGGCCGCATCGTCGAGGTGGGCCAGCAGCACCTTGCCGATGCCCGAGCAATAGGCTTCCAACTGGATCATCTCGCGGGTCAGCACCGGCGGGCCGCCGCCGTGCTCCTTGACCAGATAGGTGACCATGTCGCCTTCGAGTACGCCGAGGTGGACGGTGGTCCCGATCTCGCGGGCCAGGCGGCGCAGCAGCGGCCGGCCGGCGGCGACCAGCACCTGGCGGACGTCACCCGCGCTGGCCATGCCCGCCAGCCGCAGGCCGGCGGCGTAGCGGCCGCGTTCGACGCGGCTGAGAAGGCCGCTGCGGACGAAGGCCGCCACGATGCGCTGCGCGGTCGAGATCGGCAGGCCCAGGCGCTTGGCCTGGGCCGACAACGGGGTCCGCCCGGCGTCGTCGAGCAGGGACAGGAACAGCTCCAGGCTCTTCTCGATCGCGGCGACGCCGCGCGACGGCTCGTTCTTCATCACCTCACAATGTGAGCAAAGCGATCGCCTGTAAATTGCCTTGGCGCGCGAAGGCCGACTACATCGGCGCCAGCGAACATGAAAAACGGGAGCGGACCTGGGATGTCTCAAGCCCTCGAGGACACGGCCAGGCGGCTGCGCGAGGCCTATCGGACGGGCGCGGTCGCGCCACTGCGCGATAGCCTCGATCCCACCGACGGCGCCGGCGCCTACGCGGTCCAGCAGATCAACACCCGGTTCTGGCAGGGCCAGGGGCGGCGCATCGTCGGCCGCAAGATCGGCCTGACGTCCAAGGCCGTGCAGACCCAGCTGGGCGTCGACCAGCCGGACTACGGCGTGCTGTTCGACGACATGGCGATCGCCGACAGCGGCGTGCTGCTGGCCTCCAAGGTGCTGCAGCCCAAGGCCGAGGCCGAGGTGGCGATCATCCTGGCCCGCGACCTCGACAACCCCGAGGCCACGGCCGCGGACGTCGAAGCCGCCGCCGACTGCGCGGTCGCCGCCATCGAGATCGTCGACAGCCGCATCGCCGACTGGAAGATCACCTTCGCCGACACCGTCGCCGACAACGGGTCGTCCTCCCACTTCGTGCTCGGCGCCGATCGCAAGCCGCTGGCGGGCCTCGACCTCTATACCTGCGGCATGGTGGTGGAGATCAACGGGTCCGTCGCCTCGATGGGCGTCGGCGTGGCCTGTCTCGGTCATCCTCTGAACGCCGCGGCCTGGCTGGCCCGGACCCTGGCCCGGATGGGCGAGGGGCTGAAGGCCGGCGACGTCCTGCTCACCGGCGCGCTCGGCCCGATGGCCGTCGTCCAGCCCGGCGACGTGGTCGAGGCCAAGATCGGCGGCCTGGGGCGGGCCCGTTTCACCTGCAAGGAGGACCGCGCATGAGCGGCAAGGTCAAGGTTGCGATCGTCGGGTCGGGCAACATCGGCACCGACCTGATGATCAAGATCATGCGCACCTCGGACGTGCTGGAGATGGGCGCCTTCGTCGGCATCGATCCGGATTCCGACGGCCTGAAGCGGGCGCAGCGGCTGGGCGTCGCCACCACCCACGCGGGGATGGAGGGGCTCGTGACCCTGCCGGTCTGGCCCGAGATCGGCATCGTCTTCGACGCCACCTCGGCCGGCGCCCATCGCCGCCACGCCGAGCTCTGCGCGGCGGCCGGCAAGGTGATGGTCGACCTCACGCCGGCGGCGATCGGCCCCTATGTCGTGCCGGTGGTCAACGGCGACGCCCACCTGGACGCGCCGAACGTCAACATGGTCACCTGCGGCGGCCAGGCGACCATTCCGATCGTCGCGGCGGTCTCGTCGGTGGCGACGGTCCACTACGCCGAGATCGTGGCCTCGATCGCCTCTAAGAGCGCCGGTCCCGGCACCCGGGCCAACATCGACGAATTCACCGAGACCACCTCGCGCGGCATCAAGGAGGTCGGCGGCGCGGCCGCCGGCAAGGCGATCATCGTGCTCAACCCGGCCGAACCGCCGATGATCATGCGCGACACGGTCTTCACCCTCTCGTCCGGCGCCGACGAGGCGACCATCGAGGCGGCGATCGAGGCCGCGGCGGCCAAGGTCCAGGCCTATGTCCCCGGCTACCGCCTCAAGCAAAAGGTCCAGTTCGAGCGGTTCGGCTCGAACAACCCGGTCCGCATCCCGGGGCTGGGCGTATTCGAAGGCCTCAAGACCAGCGTCTTCCTCGAGGTCGAGGGCGCGGCCCACTACCTGCCTGCCTACGCCGGCAACCTCGACATCATGACCTCGGCGGCCCTGCGCACGGCGGAGAAGATCGCCCAGCGCAAGCTTCAGAAGGCGGCGGCGTAAATGGCTTTCGATCCCACCCAGACCAAGCTCTACATCCAGGACGTCACCCTGCGCGACGGCATGCACGCCATCCGTCACCAGTACGGCCTCGACCACGTGCGCAGGATCGCCCAGGCCCTGGACGAGGCCAGGGTCGACGCCATCGAGGTGTCCCACGGCGACGGGCTCAACGGTTCGAGCTTCAACTACGGCTTCGGCGCCCACACCGACTGGGAGTGGATCGAGGCCGTGGCCGACGTGGTCCGCCACGCCAGGCTGACCACCCTGCTGCTGCCCGGCATCGGGACGGTCGAGGAGCTGAAGCACGCCTACGGCCTGGGGGTGCGCTCGGTGCGGATCGCCACCCACTGCACCGAGGCCGACGTGGCCAAGCAGCACATCGAGGCGGCCCGCACCCTCGGCATGGACACGGTCGGCTTTCTGATGATGAGCCACATGATCGAGCCCGATCAGCTGGCGCAGCAGGCCAGGCTGATGGAGAGCTATGGCGCGGAGTGCGTCTACGTCACCGACAGCGGCGGGGCGCTGGACATGGACGGCGTGCGCGACCGGCTGCAGGCCTACGACCGGGTGCTGAAGCCCGAGACCCAGCGCGGCATCCACGCCCACCACAACCTGTCGCTGGGCGTGGCCAACTCCATCGTGGCGGTGCAGAGCGGGGCGATCCGCGTCGACGCCAGCCTGGCCGGCATGGGCGCGGGGGCGGGCAACGCGCCACTGGAGGTGTTCATCGCCGCCGCCGGCCGCAAGGGCTGGAACCACGAGGTCGACCTCTACAAGCTTATGGACGCCGCCGAGGACCTGGTCCGGCCGCTGCAGGACCGCCCGGTGCGGGTCGACCGCGAAACCCTCAGCCTCGGCTACGCCGGGGTCTATTCCTCCTTCCTGCGCCACGCCGAGAAGGCCGCCGAGGACTATGGTCTCGACACTCGCGAGATCCTGGTCGAACTGGGCCAGCGCCGCATGGTCGGCGGGCAGGAGGACATGATCGTCGACGTCGCGCTCGACCTGAAGAAGCGCGCCTCGGTCTAGGTCTCCCCTCAAAGCAGGCCCAGGGCCCGGAAGCTGGCGATTCCCTCGCGGCCGACCACCAGGTGGTCATGCACCGTGATCCGCAGGGCCTTGCCGGCCTCGGCGACCTGGCGGGTCATCTCGACGTCGGCCCCGGACGGGGTCGGGTCGCCCGAGGGATGGTTGTGCACCAGGATCACCGCCGCGGCCGACAGTTCCAGCGCCCGGCGCATCACCTCGCGCGGATAGACCGGGGCGTGGTCGATGGTGCCTTGCCCCATCACCTCGTCGGCGATCAGCTGGTTCTTCTTGTCGAGGAACAGCACCCGGAACTGCTCGCGCGCCTCGTTGGCCAGGGCGACGCGGACATAGTCCAGAAGCTGGCTCCAGGCGGTGATCACCGTCCGCTTGCCGACGCTCTCGCGGCCGATGCGGATCGCCGCCTCGTGGGCCAGCTTCAGGTCCAGCGCCACCCCTTCGCCGACGCCCTTGACGGCGCACAGCTCGGCCGGCGTCGCGCCCAGCACGCCCGAAAGCCCGCCGAACCGGGCCAAGAGCGCCTTGGCCAGCGGCTTGACGTCCTTCTGCGGGATGGCGCGGAAGAGGTAGAGCTCCAGGAGCTCATAGTCCGGCAAAGCCTCCAGCCCGCCGGCCTTCGCGCGGGCGCGCAGCCGCTCGCGGTGGCCGTGCTGGTGAGGCGCGTCGGGCTCGCTCAAGCCGCCCCGGTCAGACGCCGGCGGGCCGGAACAGGCCGGCGGGGGAGGCGGTGAAGATCTCCGCCCCGGTCTCGGTCACCCCGATCGAGTGCTCGCACTGGGCCGACAGCGACTTGTCGCGGGTCACCGCCGTCCAGCCGTCGGCCAGCAGCTTCACCTGGTGCTTGCCCAGGTTCACCATCGGCTCGATGGTGAAGAACATGCCCGGCTGCAGCACCTCGCCTTCGCCCTTGCGGCCGAAGTGCAGGATGTTGGGCGCGTCGTGGAACACCTGGCCCACCCCGTGGCCGCAGAAGTCGCGCACCACCGAACAGCGCTGGCTCTCGACGTAGGACTGGATCGCATGGCCGATGTCGCCCAGCCGCGCGCCCGGCTTCACCTGGGCGATGCCGCGGTCCAGCGCCTCGTAGGTCACCTCGACCAGCCGGCGGGCGCGGGTGGGTACGTCGCCGACCATGTACATGCGGCTGGTGTCGCCGTGCCAGCCGCCGTCGACGATCACGGTCACGTCGATGTTGGCGATCTCGCCGTCGCGCAAGGGGCGCGGCCCGGGAATCCCGTGGCAGACCACGTGGTTGGGCGAGATACACAGGGTCTTGGGATAGCCGCGGTAGAACAGGCAGGCCGGAACCGCGCCGTTGTCCATGATGAACTCGCGCGCCAGCCGGTCCAGGGCGTCGGTGACCACGCCGGGCCGGACGTGCTCAGTCAGCATGTCCAGGCATTCGGCGGCCACCTTGCCGGCGCGGCGCATGCCCTCGAAACCCTCGGCGTCGTGGATCTTGATCATCGACGTGCGACGGTGGACGGGCGTCTCGAGGGTGTCGGTCTCGGCCATGAAAAGCGCTCTATTGCTCCAGCCCCGCCCGCCACGGCAGGCGGCGGTTCAGACGGATGCTGCTGGGACTAATGTCGCAATCATAGCACAGAACTTCAACGCCCGCCCGCGCGGCGGCGCTCAAGCCTGCCGCATAGGCCGCGTCGATGTCGCCCGCCGCGGCGAAGGCGGTGCAGTCGGTGCGCTGGATCACGAACAGCATCACCGCCCGCGCCCCGTCGCGCGCCTCCCGCGCCAGCTCGCCCAGGTGCTTCAGCCCCCGGCTGGTCACGCAGTCGGGGAACTCGGCCAGCCCCCCGCCGCCCCTGTGGAGTGTCACGCCTTTGACCTCCACGAAGCACGCCGGCCGGCCCGGCGCCTCCAGCAGCAGGTCGACGCGGCTGTTCTCGCCGTACCTCACCTCCCGCCGCAGCACCGGATAGCCGGCCAGCTCGGGCGCCAGCCCCTCGGCGATGGCCTCGGCGGCGATGCGGTTGGGGTGCATCGTGTTGATCCCGACCAGCGTCCCCTCGACCTCGACCAGCTCCAGGGTGTGGGCCAGCTTGCGCTTGGGGTCGTCCGAGCGCGAGACCCAGGCGGTCAGGCCCGGCGTGTTCAGCCCCAGCATCGCGCCGGGGTTCGGGCAATGGGCGGTGATCTCGCGCCCGTCGTCCATCGCGACGTCGGCGAAGAAGCGCTTGTAGCGCCGGACCAGAACGCCGCGCTCCAGCGGTTGCGGGAACTGCATCGGAAGCCTACTCGGTAAGGGGATTGGCAGGCGCACAGATAGGGAAGCTTGGGCGTGGACGCGAGCAAAGATCGGGTGACCGCCGCGGTCATGATCATCGGCGACGAGATCCTCTCGGGCCGCACCCAGGACACCAACCTCAACGCCATCGCCAAATACCTCGGCGCGCACGGGGTGGACCTGGCCGAAGCGCGGGTGGTGGGCGACGTCAAGGACGAGATCGTCGCCGCCCTCAACGTCCTGCGCGAGCGCTACGACTATGTCGTCACCACCGGCGGCATCGGCCCGACCCACGACGACATCACCGCCGACTGCGTGGCCGAGGCCTTCGGCGTGGCCCTGTACGAGCACCCCGAGATCATCGCCATGATGGCCGCCCGCTGGCAGGGCGAGCTGAACGCCGCGCGCCGGCGCATGGCGCGCGTCCCCGAGGGGGGCTCGCTGGTCAAGAACCCGGTGGCCGGCCCGCCGGGCTTCCAGATCGGCAACGTCTTCGTCCTGGCCGGCGTGCCCCAGGTGATGCGCGGCATGCTGGAGGACGTGGGCTGGCGCCTGCGCGGCGGGGCGGTGGTCATCGCGCGCAACGTGCGGGTCGACGGCTCGGGCGAGGGGGTGATCGCCGACCCCCTGGCCGCCGTGGCCCAGGCCCATCCGGCCCTGTCGCTGGGCAGCTATCCCTTCTTCGGGCCCGAGGGCTACGGCTCCAACCTGGTCGTGCGCGGGCGCGACGCGGCCGAGGTCGAGGCGACGGTGGCCGAGCTGATCGCCGCCCTGGCCGCCGCGGGGATCGACAGGATCACCCCGGACGCGCCCCAGGCCGCGGCGGGCTGAGCCATGCTGACCTTCCACCCGACACCGGCCGAACGGGACGGCGCCCCGCCCACGGACGCGGTGTGGATCGACCTTCTGAACGGCTCCGAGGCCGAGATCCAGCTGATCGAGGACCACACCGGCCTTCGCCTGCCGACCCTGGACGACCTGGCCGAGATCGAGCAGTCCAGCCGCCAGTCGTTCGCCGACGGCGTCCTGCGCCTGGCCGCCCCGATCGTCGCCCAGGCCGACACCGACCATCCCAAGCTGTCCTACGTGGGCGTGATCCTGACCGGCCGGGTGCTGATCACCGTCCGCTTCGACCAGCTGAAGATGTTCGACCTCACCGTGGCCAAGGCCTGCGAGCCGGGCGCCGGCACCACCAGCGCCCAGGTGTTCGCCACCCTGATGGAGGCCTTCGTCGACCGCCAGGCCGACCTTCTGGAGATCGCCCGCGCCAGGCTGGACCAGGTCTCGCACATGGTCTTCCGCCCCTCGGCGACCAGCCTGCGGCGGGTCTCGCGCTCCAACCTCGTGATGCGCAAGAAGCTGCAGACCATCGGCGGCGTCGGCGAGCGCATCTCGATCATCCGCGAAAGCCTGCTGGCCGTCGACCGGATGATCCCCTTCGCGCTCGAGGCGACCAAGGACTGGTTCGACCCGGCGCTGGCCCACCGCCTCTCGGCCGTGCGCCAGGACATCGAGTCGCTGAACCTGTTCGAGGAGCACCTGTCGAACAAGGTCCAGTTCCTGCTGGACGCGGTCCTGGGCTTCATCGGCATCGAGCAGAACGACATCTTCAAGGTGCTGACCATCGCCTCGGTGGTCGGCATCTTCCCGACCCTGGTCGCCGGCTGGTACGGGATGAACTTCCGCAACATGCCGGAATACGGCTGGACCTTCGGCTACCAGTACGGCATCGCCGCCATCGTGGCGTCGACCATCCTGCCCTTGCTGTGGTTCAAGTGGCGGGGCTGGATGTAGGCGCCCCATGCCTGTAACCCTGGCGCTTCCAGGCGCGGACGTGGCGGAACCGGTAGACGCAGCGGACTTAAAATCCGTTTCCCACAAGGAGTGAGGGTTCGAGTCCCTCCGTCCGCACCAGCGCACCCCCCGCTCATTCCCGCGAAGGCGGGAACCCAGGCTTTTTCGGTGTTCGGCCCTGGGGACGCACGGGGACGCCCCGTTCCCCGCCGCCCCGCGGCCGGGCGGGCCGGGCAGGGCCCGCGTCCCGGCCCGGATACCAGCCCCGCGGCGGCGGCCGGCCGAACACGGGACCGGGCGGCGGCTCTTCGTCGTCGTCCCAGGCGTGGGGGTCGGGCGGCAGGCCCAGGTCGTGGCGGATGCGGTCGATCAGGTCGCCGACCGGGCGCTCGCCGAAGTCGGCCGTCTCGTCCTCGTCCTCCAGGCGCTCGTACAGGTCGGCCAGCAGCCGCTCGGCGTCGCCCTCGTCGGCTTCGGCCTCGATGGCTTCCTCGACCACGTCCCGCACCACCTCGGTGTGGATGTAGCGCCGCATGCGATCGATCTTCCCGCACTCCGCCTCGGCGGCCGCGCCGGCCTCGGCCTCGCGCGCCCGCGCCGCCTGGCCCTCGCCGATCCTGGCCTCCAGCGCCAGCGTCAGCCGCACCGCCCGCGCGATGCGCGAAAACGCCAGCCCCACGTCGCCGGCCGCCAGGGCGGGGGCCTCGGCGGTCCGCTCCAGCGCCCGGTCCCTCAAGTCCCGCGCCAGCGCCATCCCGATCTCGCCCAGCTCCGCCAGCGCCCCCATATGCCGCTTGGCCCGCTCCCAGGGGGGATCGGCGGCAGGCGTTTCGACGGGCGAGGGCGTGTCGGTCAAGAACAAACAGGGAACATGAAGTCGCGGAAATGTCAAGGGGAGAGAGCGGAGCCGCTGCTGTTACGGCGAGGGCCTGACCTGTCGCCGACCTCCTCAACTGCGCGCGTAGGGAGAAGGCCAAGCGCCTCCGGCCCCTATTGCAATAGGATGCTCGCCCCTAGGACCCTTGGGCGTCGTCCGCTTCCAGTGAAGCGATCTGCTCCTTGATCTCGGCGAGCGTGACTTTCAGCGGGGCTGCTCGCATGAGGCGTCCGTTGATCGCGTCTGGCGTGATCAAGTAGCTAGGGCCGGCCTCCAGGATCGCGATTTGGCTCTCAAGGGCATCGCGAGCGTCAATTAGCTGCTCGCGAAGCGATTTCTCGGAGACAGGCTTCTTGCGCCACCACATACACCACATGATAGCGACGGCGGTCGCTGTACGCCATCCTTGTCGACGGCGGCCGGATGGGCGATTGCGGTTGCCCCCACCCGCCGATTTCGTAGACAAGCGCAAGCCTCGCGGCAGTCGCGATCAGATGTAAGGGCCGGTTTCCGGAATGGGGGCGATGGCAGTTCGCGACCCCTTTTGAAACGTGGGGAGGGTCTGCCTTCGGGACCGGCACCCTTGAACACCCGGGGCGGAGCTCGATCTTGACTTGACCGGATTGCCGAATCACTTCGAATATCAGTGCGTATTTGCCTGGATTTATAAGTGATTCGCGCCGACCCGATCGCCCAGAAATGGCGGTGTTCGGAAACGATCGAGTGTGCCTGCAAACAACTATAACTTTCATGTTGCAGGTGAACTGAACCGCTTGAGGAGGGTGAAAGTTTGTTCAGCTGGCCCCCAGTGCCGATACTGGCGATGTTGTTCGTATTTGTTCTGTTGGCTATGATCATAACTGCTGCGGCAGGCTATGAACTGCATGCTTCTCCTTGGCGGCTTATGTTTAAGCGAACGCAGCGTGGCGACTCGCAACAGCAGGCAGCTGAGCCGTCTGCGACACTCCGCGCGCTAATACGCCGGCACGAAGCGGATGTTCGTGTAGCTGAAGTCGACAGCGAACGGGATTGATCGGCGGCTGGAGTCCTTCCTATGTCCGCTCAAGGCGGCTAAGCCAACGGCCGCCTTCCACCCGGAACCGTCCTTCGCAAGGGCTGCTTCCGCTGATCGCGGCTATTCAACAGATGGCCCTCCTAATCCACCCCCGCCACCACCGCCGCCCCCTCCACCAACCGCGCCCTCCGCCCCAGCATCAGCACGATCCCCGCCGCCGCCAGCACCGGGATGGGCAGCAGGGTCAGGCCCAGGGCGTAGCCGCCGGTGCGGTCGCGCAGCACGCCCCAGATCATCGGGCTGACGAACGAGCCGATCATGCCGATGGTGTTGATCGCGGCGATGCCGACGGCGCCGGCGCGGCCGTGCAGCAGGCTGCTGGGGATGGCCCAGAACACCCCCTGCATGGCGGTGGTGCCGGCGACGACCGCGACATAGGCCAGCATGACCAGGCCCGGCGGCAGGCCTGCGCGGGCGAGGGCCAGGTAGGCGGCCG
The DNA here is from genome assembly GCA_031291645.1 of Caulobacteraceae bacterium. Lineage (GTDB taxonomy): Bacteria > Pseudomonadota > Alphaproteobacteria > Caulobacterales > Caulobacteraceae > Poindextera. The sequence goes on from JARLIQ010000078.1 coordinate 47,804, forward strand.
CGACCACCGCCAGCGGGACGGCGGTGTGGACGAAGCGCTCACGCCGCCGGTCGGAAAGCCAGCCGTTGGCGATCATGGTCACCGCGCCCACGACCCCGGCCGCGGCCACCAGATAGCCGACGCCGGTGACGCCGAGGCCCGTCGCGCCCTTCAGGATCGTCGGCGCCGACAGGGTGAAGGCGTAGGACGAGCCTATGAAGCAGAGGTTGACCAGGCCCAGCAGCAGCACCAGCGGATTGCGCAGCGCCGCCAGGACGCCGCCGTCGCCCTGGATATGCGCCGCGCCGGCCGCCGTCTGCGCCGGCAGCCTGGCCGCCAGCCAGCGCTTTTCCGCCGGGTCCAGCCAGGGCGCGTCGGCCGGCCGGTCCGGCAGCGTCACGAGGACCACGCCGGCGAGCAGCACCGCCGGCAGGCCCTCGGCCAGGAACAGCCACTGCCATCCGGCCAGGCCAAGCACGCCCTTCAGGTTCAACAGCGCCCCGGCGACCGCGCCCATGACGATGGTCGACAGCGGGAAGGCGACATAGAAGCGGCTGATCGCCCGCCCGCGATGCTCGGCCGGGAACCACTGGGCCAGGTAGTAGACGGCGCCGGGAAAGAACCCGGCCTCGGCCGCGCCCAGCAGGAAGCGCATGACGTAGAACTCGAGCGGCGTGCGCACGAACATCATGCCCGCCGCCAGAAGGCCCCAGGTCAGCATGATCCGCGCGATCCACCGCCGCGCGCCGAACCGCACCAAGAGCAGGTTCGAGGGGATCTCGCACAGGGCGTACGACAGGAAGAACACTCCGCCGCCGACGCCATAGATGGCGGCGCTGAACCCCAGGTCCTGGTTCATCTGCAGGGCGGCGAAGCTGATGTTGATGCGGTCCATGTAGGCCAGGCCGTAGCCCAGCCCGATCAGCGGCAGCAGCCTCAGGCTCGCCTTGCGCAGGGCGGAGCGGCCGGCGGCCTCACTCTCGGACTCGGACATCGCGCGACCTTCCCCAACGGCGCGGCCAGGGCAGACCATCGCGGCGGCCCTGTCAAAGCCTCAGACGGCGCGGGGCGCCGGCGCGGCCGGATCGCCGGATAAAACGCCATCGGCGCGGGGCGCGCGCGGCGGCGCGGGCTCGCCCCGGCGTGCGGAACGCCCGGCGGCGGGCCGCGTTGACCTTGCTGGGCCGCGACCCCACCGCGGCCGGATGTAAGGAGGTCATCATGCTCGGATGGGCATTGACGTTTGCGATCCTGTCGCTCGTCGCGGGGGTCCTGGGCTTCTTCGCCCTGGCCGGCCTGGCGGCGAGCATCGCCAAGATCCTGTTCCTGGTCTTCCTGGTCCTGCTGGTCGCCAGCTTCGTCATGCGGGCGCTGCGCGGACAGTCCGTGGTCTAGGGAAGAGGCGCCGAACTCGGGTCAGCAAAAGGCTGAACCGTATCCTCAGCGTCATCCCGGACGCCCCCTTGGGGGCGATCCGGGCCCAGGGTCACAGCCCAGTCGCCTGGGTCCCGGCTCTGCGCTTTGCTCCGGCCGGGATGACGAGGAAGGGTAGGGCCGCGCCGGACATGGAGCCGAAACACGCGCCGGTCTAGGCTGGCGCATGATTCCCACGTCCAGCCTTCGGAGCCGGCCTTGAGCCCCCTCGCGCCGACCGCGCTCGCGCCGGCGGGCGGGGCGGGCGACGATCCCATCGAAGCCTTGCGCGCCCAGTGCGAGCGCGAGCCGGACAAGGCCCAGCCCCGCATCCGCCTGGCCCGCGCCCTGCTGAACGCCCGCCGCGCGGCCGAGGCGGTGGTCCCGGCCGAACAGGCGGTGGCCCTGGCGCCCCAGGTCCCCGCCGCCCTCCAGGTCCGCGAGGCGGTGCTGGCCGCCGTCCTGGCGGGCGATCCCGAGCTGGTCCGGCTGGAGCTGGCCGCCGCCCTGGCGCCGGCCGACGCCGAGGCCCAGCTGGCCCTGGGCGAGGCCTACGCCGCCCTGGACCGGCCGCACGACGCCGAACGCTGCTTCAAGCGCGCCCTGGCCCTGGGCCGGGTGCGCGACGCCAGCGCCGACCTCGCCACCCTCTACCTGGCCGTCGGCATGCCCGACGCGGCCGAGCACTACGCCCGCGCGGTGCTGGGGGCCGAGGACGCCGGGCCGGCCGACGACCTGGTGGTCGCCATGGCCCACCAGACCCTGGCCAGCCTCTTAGAGGCGCGCGGCGAGCCCGCGGCGGCGGCCGCCGAGCTGGACCAGGCCTACGCCCGCCGCAGCTTCTTCCGCCAGCAGGTCTCGGGCTGTGCCTTCACCACCCTGGTGCTGGTCACCCGCAGCGCCGGCAACATCCCCTACAAGACCCTTTTGCCGCCGCTGCGCAGCGACTGCGTGGTCTGGTACATGGAGCACGCGCGCCCCGAGCAGCTGGCCGAGATCCCCGCGCACGCGGTGGTGCTGAACGCCATCGGCGACCCGGACCTGGCCATCGCCTCGCAGGAGGTGGTCGATCAGGTGCTGGCCGGCTGCGCCAGGCCGGTGATGAACCGGCCCGAGCGGGTGAGGGCGACCTTCCGCCACCTGTTGCCGCAGACCCTGGCCGGCCTCGCCGACGTGACGACGCCGCAGACCTTGCGCCTGGCCGCCGCCGAGATCGCGCAGGCGGGCCTGGCGGGCGCCGTCGCGCGCGCCGGGCTGGCGGCGCCGGTGCTGGTGCGG
>JARLIQ010000079.1 GCA_031291645.1 Caulobacteraceae bacterium
CACCGGGGCGCGGGACAGGTTTGACGAGGTCGAGGACGAGGTGAGCGCGCGCAGGACACAGCCCAGGATCGTCGGCTCCGCGTCCGAGGGCGCCGAGGGCGCGGTCGAACGGGAGCTGGAACGGGCGATCGGCGCGACCATCCGCAGCCTGCGGCGCCAGGCCGACCTGACCGTCGCCGACCTCGGCCAGGCCGCCGGCGTCTCCGGCGGCATGATCTCGCGCATCGAGACCGGACAGATCTCGCCGTCCCTGTCGACGCTGCAGGCCATCGCCCGGGCGCTGAAGGTGCCGATCACCCAGCTGTTCTCGGGCATCGAGGACAACAGCGACTGCTCGTTCGTCGAGGCCGGCAAGGGGCTGGTCGTCGAGCGCCGCGGCACCAAGTCCGGCCACAACTACAGCCTGATCGGCCATTCCATGGTCGGCCAGCCGCTGGTGATCGAGCCGCTGCTGATCACCCTGGACGAGCATTCGACGACCTACACCGAGTTCCGCCATCCGGGCCAGGAGCTGATCTACATGCTCAGCGGATCGGTGGTCTACCGGTGGGGCGACCGGGAGTTCACCATGAAGGCCGGCGACGCGCTGATGTTCGATTCTACGTCCGCCCACGGACCGGCGAAACTGCTGACCAAGACCTCGTCCTACCTGTCGGTGGTCTGCTGGCCGCGCCAGCCCTAGACCGCAACGGTCCTGGCTGGCCAGGACCACGAAACGCCGTCGCTTCCAGGGCTCGGCGTGCTGGGCCAAGGGCATGCAGCGGCGCCTCAATCCTCAGCACAGAAATTGCTTCTCACACAATTTGTTTCGCACAGGTTGATTTTCGCCAGACCCTGCGCTGATATGCGTTCGAGTTAAATCGCCGCGATCGATTCAGCATTGCGGAGATCACAAGGGGACAATCCACCTCGACCAAAGCAATCCATGCGCATCATGCGTGCGTGGAGCGCGGAAAGTCTTGGCCAAATGCTGCGCTCTCAATGATATCGGGGGATATCGATGACGAACATGCTCTATCCGACCGCTCGTGGTGAGGCCGGAAGCCAAGATAGTACGGCCGCACGGCGCAGGTTCGGCAAACTCTTCTATCTCGTGTCTGTCGCCTCGGGCGTTCTGGCGGGTCCCGCCCTGGCCTGGTCCGCCGAGGCCCCGGCCCAGCCGGCGGCCGCCGTCAGCGAGATTGTCGTCACCGCCCAGCGGCGCAGCGAGAACATCCAGACGGTGCCCCTGGGCGTCAGCGCCATCACGGGCGAGACGCTGCAGAAACAGGGCGCGGTGAACTTCACCGACTACGCCCACACCATTCCCAACCTCTCGTTCGGCACCGGTAACGGCTTCGGCGTGACCACCGCGCGCGAGGTCACCATCCGCGGCATCGCCGGCGCCAACACCACCAACTTCTACATCAACGACACCCCGGTGCCGCTGTCGCTCGACCCGCGGGTGCTGGACCTGCAGCGCGTCGAGGTGCTGCGCGGCCCGCAGGGCACCCTGTTCGGCTCCTCGGCCATGGGCGGCACGGTGCGGATCATCACCCGCCAGGCCGATTCCAGAGAGACCCACGGCTACATCGACGTCCAGGGATTCGACGTCAACAAGGGCGGCGCGGGCTACGACGTCTCGGGCACGTTCAACACGCCGATCATCGAGGACCAGCTGGGCCTCAAGGTCAGCGCCTACAGCTCGTACACCCCGGGCATTTTCACCGGCGAATACGGCGTGGCCACCACGCCCGGCTATACGGTCCCGTCCTCGCAGCCGGTCGGCTACAAGAAGCACCTCGGCGACGACAGCGAGTACGGCGGCCTGGCCACCCTGACCTTCACCCCCAAGGCCGTCCCCGGCCTGACGGTGACGCCGATGCTGATCTACCAGCACATGCAGGGCAACGGCCTGCCGCTGGCCGACTTCAACCCGCGCAACCTCGTGCAGATCCGCCCGCTGAACGTCTCCGAGGGCGTGCGCGACCAATGGGTGTTCGCCGCGCTGACGGCCAAGTACGACGCCGGCTTCGGCGAGTTCATCTCGTCCTCCAGCCTGTTCCACCGCCAGGCCTTCGACAACGAGGATGGGACCGAGGCGGCCACGGTGCTGTTCGGCGCCTACGCCACCCCGCCGTTGTCGACGGTCTACCAGGCCTCGCCCTCGCCCAGCTACGTCAACACCGTGGCCTACACCCAGGAACTGCGCTTCCAGTCCAAGTTCAACGGGCCGCTGCAGGTGATCGTGGGCGGCTACTACAACGAGACCCGCAGCCACACGATCCAGCGCGAGCTGACCCCCATCGACGGCGCCGGCGACATCGCCTTCGAGGAGGACGTGCCGCGGCTCAATCGCGAACTGGCCGGCTTCGCCAACCTGACCTTCGCCCCGACCAAGGCGATCGAGCTGTCGGCCGGGGTGCGCGAGGCCCACCTGGAGTACCACTACGCCTATGTGGCCGACGGCTGGATCAACGGCGGCCCGTCGAACTCGCCGACCAGCCATTCGGAAGACGCCCTGACCCCGCGCTTCACGGCCAAGTACCAGATCACCGACGGCGACATGATCTACGCCAACGTCGCCAAGGGCTACCGGGTCGGCGGCCAGAACGCGACCCTGCCCTCGATGTGCGACGCTGACCTGGCCGCCGCCGGCCTTCCGAACGGATCAGTCTCCTACGGCAGCGACTCGCTGTGGAGCTACGAGCTGGGGGCCAAGGACAGCTGGTTCAACGGCCGGATGAAGACGCGGCTGGCCGCCTATCACATCGACTGGTCGAACATCCAGCAGGTGATCCTCTTGCCCTGCACCTACCACCTGACGCTCAACGCCGGGGCCGCGACCAGCGACGGCGCCGAGCTGGAAGCCGACGTCGTGCCGATCGACAACCTGACCTTGAGCTTCAGCCTCGGCTACGACGACGCCAAGATCACCAAGTCGCCGGCCGGGTCGAACTTCGTCGTCGGCCAGCCGCTGAACGGGGTGCCGCGGTGGACCGCCTCCCTGCTCGGCGACTACGAGATCCCGACCAGCTTCGGCGCCGTCTTCGTGCGCGGGCAGTACAATTTCACCGGCCAGAGCATCAGCTACAACAACGATCCCGCCGGGCGGGTGCGCAAGGCCTATTCGATGGTCGACCTGCGCGTCGGCGCCTCGAAGGGGCCGTGGGAAGCCTCGCTGTTCGCCAAGAACCTGTTCGACGTCCGCGCCGACCTCGGGGACGAACAGTCGGAGATCAGCGAGATGCCCGGCCGGCCGCGCTATCTGATCGCCCAGCCGCGGACCATCGGCCTCGACGTCAAGCGCAGCTTCTGATCGCCGCCGCCCGCCCCACACCAGCTTCACACAGGTCACTGATGACGTCCGCAGACGTATTCGACGGCTATATCGATCGGGGCTGGCGGTTCCTGGCCGAACTCCAGCGCAGCCTGGACATGGAGTTCGTCGTCGGCCGCCGCGAGGGGCCCTACATCTGGAACCTGGAGGACACCCGCCGGGTGCTCGAATGCGGCAACTCCGGCGGGGTCCATTCGCTCGGCCACCGCAATCCGGAAGTGCTGAAGACCGTGCAGGACGCCCTGCAGGTGTTCGACGCCGGCATGTGGACCATGCCGACCGCCGAGGCCCTCGCCTTCCAGGACATCGTGGCCGCCAGCGCCCCCACGCCGGCCATCTGCCGCAGCGTCCTGACCCTGAGCGCCACCGACTCCATCGACCTGGCGGTCATGTTCTCGTTCCGGGTGACCGGACGGCGCAAGGCCCTGGCCTATCGCTACGGCTACCACGGCCACAGCGGCTTTGCGGCCATGGTCACCGGCTCGGACGCCGAGGGCCTGCTCGAACACTACCTGCTGCCGACGGAGTACAGCGCCTTCTTCCCCGAATACGGCGTGCTGGACGCGATCGAACGGAGCCTGGACGAGGACTGCGCGGCGATCATCCTCGAGCCGATGAACTACGAGACCTTCCAGCCGGCCGCGCCGGGCTTCCTGGAGGGGGTGGCCGAGATCTGCCGCAGGCGCGGCGCCCTCCTGATCATCGACGAGACCCGCACCGGCCTCGGCCGCTCGGGCAAGCTGTGGATGACCTCGCACTATTCGGTCGAGCCCGACATCCTGATCCTGGGCAAGGGCCTGGGGGCCGGCCTCTATCCGGTCAGCGCCCTGGTGGCGACCAAGCGGGTCTACGACGCCTGCATGAACTCGACCCACTGGGGGTTCATGAGCAGCATGGCCGGCAGCCCGATCGGCGCCCTGGTCGCGACCAAGGTGGTCGAGATCGCCCAGCGGCCGGCGACGCTGGCCAACATCGCCCGGCTGGAAAGCGACCTGACCGACGCCTTCGCCGAGCTCTGCACGCGCTATCAGGACGTGTTCGCCCCGGCCTGGGTGACCGGCGGCATCGCCGCCCTGGGCCTGAGGGACGCGGCCGCGGCCAAGGTCGTCAAGCGCGAGCTGTTCCGCCGCAACGTGCTCTGCCACAGCGCCTCGGAGATCGCCCCGTGGGTGGTCAAGTTCTTCCCCTGCCTGACCGCCGACGCGACGGTCGGCCCGGCCATCGCCGAGGCCCTGGCCGACTTCGCCGAGGCCTGGCGGCGCGGGGCGGTCGACCTTGGCTGAGCCCCCGCCGGCCGCCGACGGCGCCCTGCGCGGCAGCATCGGCGCGGTCCAGTATTTCACCCTGGGCTTCGGCACCATCATCGGCTCGGCCTGGGTGGTGCTGCTCGGCGACTGGCTGACCGAGGCGGGACCGGGCGGCGCCATCCTCGGCTTCGCCGCCGGCGGCCTGGTGATGATGGTCATCGGCTACTGCTACGCCGAGCTGGTCGGCCGCATCCCGGAGGCGGGCAGCGAATTCATCTACGCCTACCGGGTGTTCGGCCCGGCGGTCGGCTTCATCGTCGGCTGGTTCCTGCTGCTCTATCTGGTCGGGGTGACGGTGTACGAGGCCCTGGCCCTGCCCTGGGTGCTGGAGGTGCTGATCCCGCCGCTGAAGGGCGCGGACCTCTACGCCTCGTTCGGCAGTCCGATCACCACCGACGCCCTCGCCGTCAGCCTGGCCATCGGCCTGGGCGTGATCGGCCTGAACCTGATGGGCGTGAAGACCGCCGTGCGGGTCCATAGCCTCCTGACCTTCGGCTTTCTGACCATCGCCCTCCTGGCGCTCAGCGCCATGCTGGCCTCGGGCAAGCCGGCCAACGCCATGCCGCTGCTGGCCAGCGCCAACGGCCGCCCCTGGTGGCTGGGCGCGGGCAGCCTGTTCGCCTTCTGCGCCTATGGGCTGAACGGCTTCCAGGCCATCCCCCAGACCATCGAGGAGCGTTCGCATCGCATCGGGCTGGCGACCATCTCCAAGATCCTGGTGATCTCGATCGGCGCGGCGGCGCTGTTCTACGGCTTCGTCATCCTGGCGGTCAGCCTCGCGGCGCCGTGGACGACCTCGATCCGCTCGCCGCTGGCCGCGGCGGCCGCCGCCCGGTCCATCCCCTTCGGCCGCTACGTCGCCGCCGCCCTCCTGTGCGCCACCGCCGCGTCCCTGCTCAAGGCGTGGAACGGCATCTTCATGATGGCGGTCCGGCTGCTGCTGGCCATGGCCCGGGTCGGCCTGTTCCCCGGCGCACTGGCCAGGCTCGACCCGCGGTTCCAGTCGCCGAGACTGGCGGTGCTGGCCATCGGCGGGCTGAACCTGGCCGGCGTCTTCCTCGGCCGCGGCGCGGTCGAGCCGATCACCGACATGTGCGCCATGGTGCTGACCCTGACCTACGTGATGTGCTGCTGCACCGTGCTGCTGCTGCGACGGCGCGAGCGGGCCGGCGGCGCGGCGCCCCGTAGCGACCTGCTGGTCTGGCTCGGCCTCGTCGGCGCGGCGGTGATGGCGCTCGCGGCCTTCGTCTCGCCGTTCTGGCGCGGCGAAGCGGGCTTGCCGTTGGAGTGGCGGCTGGTCATCGTCTGGTCGATCGCCGGCGCCGGCTTCTGGTTCGCCTTCCCCGGACGGCGGAGCGCGCCCACCCCGGCCGCGCCCCTGCCGCCCGTCGCCTGAACGGAGACTTCCGCCATGACCGCGCCCAGCCCCAGACGCATCGATCCGGAGGGCTTCACCCGCGCCGCCCACTTCAGCCAGGCGGTGCTGGCCCCGGCCGGCCTGGACCTCGTCCTCGTCTCCGGCCAGGTCGCCGGGGACGGGTTCGACCAGATCGCCGCCGACGACTTCGAGGCCCAGGTCGGCAAGGCCTTCGACCGCATCGAAGCGATCCTGGGCGCCGCCGGCCTCACCCTGGCGCACGTGGTCAAGGTCAACGGTTACATCACCGACCGCGCCCACGTGGCCGCCTACCGCAAGGTGTTCCTGGCGCGCCTCGGGGACACCCGGCCCACCTCGACCCTGGTGATCGCCCAGCTGATCGACCCGCGGCTGCTGGTCGAGATCGAGGTCGTCGCCGCCAAGGCCCCCGCGTGAGCGAGAGCGCGATCGCCGTGCCGGTCGCCGCCCTACCCGAGCGCGAGGCGACGGCCTTCGGCCATCCGCGCGGCCTGGTCTTCCTGGCCTTCACCGAGGTCTGGGAGCGGTTCTCCTTCTACGGCATGCAGGCCCTGCTGGTGCTCTACCTGGTGGACACGCTGCTGCGGCCGGACCACATCGGCCGCGTCGCCGGCCTGGTCGCCCTGCGCACCGGCGTCGAGCGCGTGTTGGGCCCGCTGTCGACCCAGGCCTTCGCCTCGGAGATCTTCGGCCTCTACGGCGGGCTGGTCTATTTCACCCCGGTGTTCGGCGGCCTGGTCGGCGACCGGCTGCTCGGCCAGCGGCGCACGGTGATGCTGGGCGCGGCGCTGATGTCGATCGGCCACCTGCTGATGGCCTTCGACCGGTCGTTCCTGATCGCCCTCGGCTTCCTGATCGTCGGCTGCGGCTGCCTGAAGGGCAATATCTCGGCCCAGGTCGGCAAGCTCTACCAGCCGGGAGACCCGCGGCGCACCCGCGCCTTTGCGGTGTTCAACGTGGCCATCAACGTCGGCGGCCTGTTCGGGCCGTTCGTCTGCGGCGCGATCGGCGAGGTCTATGGCTGGCGCTACGGGTTCGCGGTGGCCGGGGTGCTGATGGTGCTGGGCCTGATCACCTACGCCGCGGGCCAGCGATGGATGCCGCCCGACAGCCTGCGCCGGCCCCACGACCCCCACCCACCGCACCCCAGGCTGAACGGCGGCGACTGGCGGCTGATCGCGGCGCTGTTCCTGATGCTGTTCATCGGCCTGTTCTTCTCCATCGCCTACTACCAGCTGTCGGACGTCTACATGCTCTGGGTGCGCGCCACGGTGAACCGGCGGCTGTTCGGCCTGACCGTCCCGGTGACCTGGTTCGGCGGCATCGATTCCTTCTTCACCATCGCCAGCACCCCGCTCCTCATCGGCCTGTGGCGCTGGCAGGCCGGGCGCCGGCGCGAGCCGAGCGACCTGGTCAAGATCGGCATCGCCTCGGCGGCGGTGGCTGTGGCCTATCTGATGCTGGCGGCCCTCAGCCTCGGGCCGGGCCAGGTCAACATGCTCTGGCCGCTGCTGTTCTCCGCCGTCCTCGGCACGGCCTTCGTCTACCAGTGGCCGACGACCCTGACCCTGGTCTCGCGCATCGCCCCGGCCGCGGTCAATTCGACTATGATGGGCGTGGCCTTCCTGACCCTGTTCGTCAGCTACACCGTGGTCGGCTGGGTCGGCGGCTTCTACGAGAGGCTCACGCCGGCCGGATTCTGGCTGCTGCACGCGGGCATCGGTGGCTTTGGCGCGGTGCTGGTGATGATTTTCAACCCCCTCCTGTCGCGCGTCTTCGCCCTCGCGCCGGATCCGGGACATAAGACCCCATGACCCATCGTCCCCGCATCGCCGTCGGCGGCTTTCAGCACGAGTCCAACAGCTTCTCGCCGTTCGGCGCGACCTACGCCGATTTCGCCATGGCGGACGGCTGGCCGGCTCTGACCACCGGCCAGGCGCTGCTCGACCAGTTCCCGCCACTCAACATCCCGCTCGGCGGCTTTCTGCGAGCCGCCGACTTCGACTACGTCCCCCTCGCCTGGGCCAGCGCCGAGCCGTCGGGCCCGGTGTCCGACGAGGCTTTCGCGCGGGTTTCGGACCTGATCTGCGACGCCCTGGCCAAGGCCGGGCCGGTTGACGGGGTCTACCTCGACCTGCACGGGGCCATGGTCACCGCCTCGCACGAGGACGGCGAGGGCGTGCTGCTGGCCCGGGTGCGCAAGATCGTCGGCCCGGCGGTCCCCATCGTCGTCAGCCTGGACATGCACGCCAACATCACCGCGGCGATGACCGAGCAGACGGACGCGATGACCGTCTACCGCACCTATCCGCACGTCGACATGGCGGCGACCGGCGAGCGCTGCGCGCCGCTGATGCGGACGCTGCTGGCCGGTCGGCGGCTGTACAAGGCCTTCCGCAAGCTGCCGTTCCTGATCCCGCTGAGCGCCCAGTGCACCGACATGGAGCCGTTCAAGTCGATCTATGCGAGCCTGCCCGGCCTTGCGTCGGACACCGTGCTCAGCATCGACATCGCCTCCGGCTTTCCCGCCGCCGACATCTACGAATGCGGCCCGGCGGTGATCGGCTACGGCTTCGACCAGGCCAGCGTCGACCGCTGCGTCGACGAGGTCTACGCCCGGATCGTCGCCGCCGAGCCGGCGTTCAGCAACGACCTGCTGCCGATCGACGTAGCCGTCGCCCGGGCGCTGGAGATCGGCCGGCCGGGACGGCCCGTGGTGCTCGCCGACGTGCAGGACAACCCCGGCGCCGGCGGCAGCTCCGACACCACCGGCATCCTTCGCGCCCTGATCGAGGCCGGCGCGCAGAAGGCGGCGGTCTCGGTGCTGTGGGACCCGGAGGCGGCGCGGGCCGCGCACGCCGTCGGCGTCGGCGGCGTGTTCGAGGCCCAGCTGGGCGGCCGCTACGGCTATGACTCGACCCCGTTCGTCGCCCGCTTCCAGGTCGAGGCGATCCGCGACACCCCGATCGTCGGTCACGGCCTGGTCGTCGGCGGGGCCGAGATGTCACTCGGCCCGATGGCGCAGTTGCGGGTGCTCGACGGCGAGGCCGACGTGCGGGTGGTGGTCTGCAGCGTCCGCTTCCAGTGCCTGGACCAGGCGCTGTTCCGCGGCCTGGGCGTCGAGCCGCGCGACCAGGCGGTGCTGGTGGTCAAGAGCACGGTCCACTTCCGCACCGACTTCGAGCCCATCGCCGCCGCCATCCTGCTGGTCGAGGCGCCCGGCGCCCACGCCTGCCGCATCGACCTGTCGGCCTATCGGCGGCTGAGGCCCGGCGTGCGCGCCGTCTGACGCCTGGCCCCGGCTCCCGGCCGGCCGCTGATCCGGCGGGCGACAGCTATGGCGTCGGCCTCGCCCGCAGCCTAGTTGTGCGCTCTTGCCCCACCAACCCCCCAGGCGACGGGACCTGCGAGATGCCCAAGCTGGCGGCGAACCTGTCGACGCTCTTCACGGAAACGCCCCTGCTGGAGCGGTTCGCGCGCGCCGCGGCCTGCGGCTTCCGGTGGGTCGAGCTGCAGTTCCCCTACGAGGTCCCGCCGGACGCCCTCGCCCGCGCGCTGCGGGCGGCCGGGCTGGAGCTGGTGCTGATGAACGCGCCGGCCGGCGACGCCGCTGCGGGCGAATGGGGTCTGGCCCTCGAGGGCGGCCCGCGGTTCGAGGCCTCGATCCGCCGGGCGCTCGAATACACAGACCAGACCGCCTGCCCGCGGCTGCACGTCCTGACCGGCATGGCCGACGTCGCGGCGGACGCCGAGGCCTGGGCGCGGCTGACGGCGAACCTCCGCTGGGCGGCGGACGCCCTGGCGCCGCACGGCGTCAGCCTGATGCTCGAAGCGCTGAACCGCATCGACCGCCCAGGCTACGCCCTGCCGAACCTGGCCCTGGCCGAACGCCTGCGCCGCGCGGTGGCCAGGCCCAATGTGGCGCTGCAGTTCGACGCCTACCACGCCGCGCGCGATGGCCTCGATCCCGTCGGCCTGCTGGGCGAGCACCTGCCGGCGACCGGCCACGTCCAGATCGCCGACGCCGCCGACCGCGGCGAGCCGGACAGCGACGCCGCCCACGCCTTCCTGGCCGCCCTGGACCGCCGCGACTACCAGGGCTTCGTCGGCTGCGAGTACCTCCCGCGCGGCGACACCGCCGCCGGCCTGGGCTGGGCCGCACGCTATGGCTTAGGCCCACGCTGACGCGGCGGCGGGCCGGCCGTCAGGCCACCGCTTCGGACGCGGTCTCGGGCTGCGGCCCCTGGGGTCGCGGCGCCTCGCCCCGGCGGCGCAGCCGGTCGAGATAGATGTAGATCACCGGGGTGCTGTAGAGGGTCAGGATCTGCGAGACCGTCAGGCCGCCGACGATCGCCCAGCCCAGCGGCTGGCGGAACTCCGAGCCCGTGCCGCTGCCCAGGATCATCGGCACCCCGCCCAGCAGGGCGCAGGCCGTCGTCATCAGGATCGGCCGCAGCCGCTGGTGCGAGGCCTCGCGCACCGCGTCGGTGGCGCTCATGCCGTGGTCGCGCTCGAGCCTCAGCGCCACGTCGACGATCATGATGCCGTTCTTCTTCACGATGCCGATCAGAAGGATGATGGCGATGATGCCGATGACGTTCAGGTTCTGGCCCGCGGCCAGCAGCGCCAGCAAGGCCCCCAGCCCCGCCGACGGCAGGGTCGACAGGATGGTCAGGGGGTGGATGTAGCTTTCGTAGAGGACGCCCAGGATGATGTAGACGGCCAGCAGGGCCGCCGCGATCAGGATCGGCTCGCTGGACAGCGAATCCTGGAACGCCTGCGCGGTGCCCTGGAAGGCCCCGGTCAGCGTCGCCGGCGCGCCGAGCCGCTCGCGCGCCTGCTCGACCAGCTTGGTCGCCTGGCCTAGCGAGACCCCCGGCGCCAGGTTGAACGAGAGGGTCGCGGCCGGGAACTGGCCCTGGTGGCTGATCAGCAGGCTGGCGGAGGCGGTGGGGTCGACCTTGACGAAGAACGACAGGGGCACGTTCTTCCCGGTCAGGGGCGACAGCAGATAGACCGAGTTGAACATCGCCGGCGTCGCCTGCGCCCCCGGCGGGGCCTCCACGATGACGTGGTAGCTGTTCATCTGGGTGAAGTACTGGGTCACCTGGTGCTGGCCGATCAGGTTGTAGATCGCCGTGTCGATGTCGGACGGCAGGATGCCGAACCGGGCCGCGGCGTCCCGGTCGATGGTCAGCATCACGGCGGCTGCGTCCGACTGTTGGTCCGAGCTCACGTCGGTCAGCTGCGGCAGCCCCCTCAGCGCCGTAAGCAGCCTCGGCGCCCAGGCGTTCAGCTCGCCCAGGTCGGCGTCCGACAGGGTGTACTGGTATTGGGCCTGGCCGGTCCGGCCGCCGACGTTGATGTCCTGGCGGGACTGCAGGAAGGTCTGCACCCCCACCAGCCGGTTCAGCTTGGGACGCAGGCGCGCGATGATCTGGTCCGGCGTCTCCTTGCGGCCCTCGTCCTTGGGCGCCAGCGACAGCATGACGTTGGACTGGTTGGCGCTGGTGCCGCCGACATTCATGGCGATGGAGGCCACCGCCGGGTCCTGGCGCAGCACGTCGGCGACCCGCTGGACCTTCTCCCGGGTCTTGGCGAAGGAGGCGTCCTGGGAGGTGATCATCACCCCCTGGATGAAGCCGGTGTCCTGCTGCGGGAAGAAGCCGGTCGGCACGGTGGCGTAGAGCGCCAGGGCCGCCAGCGCCGTGGCGATGAACACCGCCAGCGTCAGGCGCATGTGCCTGAGCACCACGTCGAGCGAGCGCGCATAGGCCCGCTCCATCCGGGTGAAGCCGGTCTCCAGCCCGCGCATGATCGCGCTCTTGGGCGGCGCGGGCGCCTTGAGGAACCGGCCGCACAGCATCGGCGTCAGGGTCAGCGACAGCCCCACCGACAGGATCACCGCCGCGCTGAGGGTGATGGCGAACTCGCTCATCAGCCGGCCGACCACCCCGCCCATGAACATCAGCGGGGTGAACACCGCGATCAGCGAGACCGAGATCGAAAGGATGGTGAAGCCGATCTCGCTAGCGCCTTTCAGCGCCGCGTCGAACGGCTTCTCGCCCTCCTCAATCCGTCGCCAGATCGCCTCCACCATGACGATGGCGTCGTCGACCACGAAGCCGACCGCGATGGTCATGGCCATCAGCGACAGGTTGTCGAGCGTCAGGTGCAGGGCCAGCATCGCCCCCGCCGTCGCCAGGAGGGCGATCGGGATCACCAGGCTGGGGATCACCGTGGCCCGCACGTCGCGCAGGAAGACGAAGATCACGCCGACCACCAGGGCGATGGTGATCAGGAGGGTGATCTCCACGTCCTTGACCGAGGCGCGGATGGTCTGGGTGCGGTCCGAGATGATGTGCACGCCGATCGACGGCGGGATGTTGGCCTGCAGCCCCGGCAGCGCCTTCTCGATCCGGTCGACGGTCTGGATGACGTTGGCGCCGGGCTGTTTGAACACCACCAGGATCACCGACTGACCGTTTTCCAGGTCCGGGTCCTTGTTGGCCTTGCCGGCGAAGGTCCAGGCGCCGATCTGGTTGTTCTCGACGTCGGCGACGGCGGTCCCCAGGTCGCGCACGCGGATCGGCGCGCCGTTGTGGTAGCCGACCACCAGGTTCTTCCAGACCGAGACGTCCATCACCTGGTCGTTGGCGTAGACCGTGTAGTTCTTCTGCGCGCCGGTGATCGTCCCCTTGGGCGCGTTGACCGTGTTGCTGCTGATCTTGGCGCGGATCGTGTCGAGCTGCAGGCCCAGCGAGGCGGCCTTGTTGGGATCGATCTGGATTCGCATCGCCGGCTTCTGCTGGCCGCCGATGTTGACCTGGCCCACGCCCTGGATGCGCGAGATCTGCTGGGACATGATGTTGTCGGCGTAGTCGCTGACGGTGGCGACCGGCAGCGTGTCCGAGCTCATCGACAGGACCATGATCGGCGCGTCCGCCGGGTTCACCTTCCGGAAGCTGGGCGCGGCGGGCAGGTTGGTCGGCAGCTGGGCGCTGGCCGCGTTGATCGCCGCCTGCACGTCCTCGGCCGCCGCATCGATGTTGCGCGACAGGTCGAACTGCAGAGTGATGGCGGTCGATCCCGACGAGCTCACCGAGGTCATCTGGGTGATGCCGGCGATCAGCGAGAACTGCCGCTCGAGCGGGGTCGCGACGTTGGAGGCCATGGTCTCCGGGCTCGCGCCCGGCAGGCTGGCGCTGACCTGGATGGTCGGGAAGTCCACCTGCGGCAGGGCGGCCACCGGCAGGTTCAGGAAGGCGATGATCCCGAAGACCAGGAAGGCCGCGGCGATCAGCGAGGTGGCGACCGGCCGCCGGATGAACGGACTGGAGATGCTCACGCGGCGGGCTTCTTTGCCGGGGCGCTGGGATGGATGGCGACCGCCGAACCCTGCTTCAGCGACATCTGGCCGTCGGTGACCACGGTCATGCCCGGCGCCAGGCCGGACTGGATGACGGCGACAGCGTCCTGGATCGCGGCCACGACCACCGGCTTCACCACCGCGACGTTCCCCGGCCCCACGACATAGACGAACGGCCCGTTCGGCCCGCGGTTCACCGCCGCGGCCGGCACGGTCATCACCTGCGGCAGCGTCTGCAGCCCCAGGCGGACGTTGACGAACTGGCCGGGCCAGAGCTGCCTGGAGGCGTTGGGGAAGCGGGCCTTCAGCTCAACCGTGCCGGTCGAGGCGTCGACGTGGTTGTCCGCCACGCTCAGTTCGCCGGTCCCCAGCGATATGCCGCTGTCCTGGCTCAGCGCTTCGACGCCCAGCGGCCTGGTGAAGGCGTTCGAGGCCTGGGACAGACGCTGGAACTCGCTCTGCGGGACGGTGAAGGTCACCGCGATCGGGACGATCTGGTTGACCGAGATGATGGCCGAGGCCGCGCCGCTGGAAACCACGTTGCCGACGTCGATCAGCCTGACGCCGACCCGTCCCGAGACCGGGGCCGTGATCCGGCAGAAGTTCACGTTGACCTGGGCGGCGGCCACGGTCCCCTCGTCGGTCTGGACGACCCCCTCGTCCTGCTTGACCAGGGCGGCCTGGCTGTCGACCTGCTGGCGCGCGATCGAGTCCTGCGCGCCCAGGGCCTGGTAGCGGGCCAGGTCGACGCGGGCCTGCTGCAGAAGCGCCCGGTCGCGCCTCAGCGAGCCCTGCGCCTGGGTCAGCACCGCCCGGTAGGGGGTCGGATCGATCTCGGCCAGCACGTCCCCGGCCGCCACGTCCGCGCCCTCGCGCGCCACATAGGTCAGCCGGCCGCTGACCTGGGGACTGATGGTCACCCCCTGCCAGGCCTGGGCCGCGCCGAGCTCGGTCAGCGCGAGCTGCACGTCCTGCACCTGCACCCGGGCCACCGCGACCGCCACCGGCGGCGGGGCGGGGCGCTTGGCTGGCTTGCGATGGCCGAACGCCGCCCAGGCGATCAGGGCGACCAGCAGAACGCCCAACACGGCGAATCCCCACCGGAACCGTCGGGGTGGCGTCATCCGTCGTTCCTTCTGTTCAGGCGCGCCGGCGGTTCCTAGACGCGTCGCGGCGCAGCGCGGACCGATAGTATGGGGAGATGACGAAAGAATTTCAGCCTGGAGACAACCGGGCGTCGGACTAAGGCGGGTTTGCGCCCGGGCGCCGGGCGACCCGGGTCAGGCGGCCGGGTCCTGGCCCAACGCCGCCCGCAGCCCCTGCTGCAGGGCCCGGCCGATCACGCTGCCGAGCCCGGTGCAGGCGTCCCATCCGTCGCGCGCCGGATAGCCCGCGACGCGGCCGAAGCTGTTGTTGGTCGGTCCCGGCGGCGCGACGATGCCGCGGAAGGCCTGGCCGGCGAGGCTGTAGAGGATCGGGTTGATGAAGCCGACCGGCCGGCCGAGGTTGGCGTTGATCCGCGCGATCAGGCCGGCGTAGAGCGGCGGAACCGCGCTGGCGCCGCCCGCCGCGCTCGGACGGCCGGCGACGAACTGGACATAGCCGCTGTTCTCGCTGGCGTTGCCGGCGACGTCGGGAACGCCGCGGCCCGGCGTGCGGGTCCCGTTGCGCAGCGGCGGCGCGGCGGCGGCCTGGTAGCTGGGGACCGGGAACCGGGCGCTGACCCCGCCCCCGCCGGCGCCCGGTCCGATCAGGCCGGTGTCGTTCCAGACGTATTCCTCGAAGCCGGCTTCGCCGACCGCGCCGATGGTCGTGCCGCCGCAGGCGATGACCCACGGCTCGCTCGCCGGATAGGCGGTCTGGGCCTGGGTCCGGTCCTGGACGAAGGCGCCCGTGTCGCCCGACGAGACCAGCACCGTGATCGCCAGGTTCGCCGCGTCCTGGAAGAGCTGGCCGATCGCGACGTATTCATGCTCGGACAAGCCGTCGTCCCCGGCGTCGTCGGGGCCCCAGTCGTAGCTGATCGACAGGATGGCCGGCTGCGGATCGTCCGCGTCCGGATGCACCATCCGCTGCAGCGCGCGGATGACGTCCTGAGCCGAATCGCCGGTGAAATAGACCGCGATCCGCGCCGCCGGGGCGATCGCGCTGGCGATGGCGATGTCGAGCCCCGTCTCGCCGTCCGAAACGCCCGAATTGGTCACGCCGTCGATGGAGACGTCGATCGGCGCCGGCGGCCTCAGGCCGTCGCCGAAGGCGCCGACCGTGTGGGCCAGATCCACGGCCGCATAGCCCGCGGCGCCATCCTGGGTCTGCATCTCGAAGACGCCGATGGTCTGGCCGGCCCCGTCCCCCGGCGGGAAGTCGTACAGCTCGGCCACCCGCTGGGGCGTCAGCAGCCGGATGCCGGGCGGGTCCGTCAGGCCGCCCCGCGGCGGCGTTGCATGGTGCTGGGCCGGGACCGGACGGTCGGTCAGGCCGACGACCGCCTCGACCACGTCGGCCAGGGCCTCGGGCAGGCTCGGCGGACCCTCGTGACCGTAATAGCAGCCGCGCGCCGAGCCGTAGTGCAGCAACGTCACCTCGAACGCCTCGTTGACGGCCGCCGCCGGCCCGCGCAGCACCACCGAGCGGCGGGCCTGGTGCGCCTCGACCACCTCCAGCCCGTGCGCGCCGGCGAAGGCCTGGACCAGTGCGAGTTCGGCCGGGTCGGCGCCGTGGTCGCGCGCGAAGGCCTCACGCGTCGGCGCAGCCCGCCCCGCCCCGGCGCCCGGGGCGAAATCGTCCGTCCCGCGCAGCGCCGGCCCGCCGGGACGCCGCCGCAGGATCAGGATGACGGTGATCAGCCTGTCGGCGTCGGTCGGCCCGAGCAGGACATGGTCCTGCGGGCGGCGATGCTCGCTTCCGTCGAGGGACACGCGCCCACTGGCCCTGACCGTCATCGGACGCCCCCGCCTTCAACACCGACTCAACCGGAGTCATACATCGACGCCCATACTACTATCGGTGATTTCAGGCGCGCAATCGCGTGTCGATTGCGGCTGCGCGCTGGCTGCGGCCGCCCGGGCCACGGCCGCGAGGACTTGAGTTTTCCTTCGGAAAGGCCGATGGCGGCGCTTGGCGACCGGCGCGCCCGCCCCCAAATGGGAAAGGCCGCGGCGGCGCAGGTTGGGGTTGCTTTGTGATGCAGCGTAGCGTGGAGCGGACAGGGCGCATCATCGCCGCGAACGCCTTCGCCACGCCGGGCCCGCGGCCAGTGATCCCTCCCGTTTCGGCCGCCGGCCGCTCGCTCGAGCCGCCCTAGCCGGAACCGCGCCCGACCGGGCGCCGTTCAAGTCGTACGCCTCGGCGCCGACATCCCTCTTCCCTCAACCTCCCCCAGAGAGCAGTTCCATGTTCAAACTCCCCGACCTCCCCTACGCCTATGACGCGCTGTCGCCGGTTCTGTCCGAGCTCACCATGCACACCCACCACGACAAGCACCACGCCAAGTACGTGGACACGCTCAACCAGGCCCTGGCCGACAGCGGCGCCAAGCCGTCGAGCCTGGAGGACGTCGTGCGCGAAGCGGTCGCCAAGGGCGACAAGAAGCTGATCAACAACGGCGGCCAGGCGTGGAACCACGCCTTCTTCTGGGAAGCCATGAGCGCCGAGCCCGGCGCGCCGTCGGGCGACCTGGCCGCGGCCATCGACAAGGCCTTCGGCGGGCTGGACGCCTTCAAGGCGGCCTTCGTCAAGGAAGGCGTCGGCCACTTCGGCTCCGGCTGGGTGTGGCTGCTGGCCCGCGGCGGCGAGCTGTCGATCACCTCGACCCACGACGGCGAGACCCTGCTGCCCGACCCGTCGGCCACCCCGATCCTGCTTTGCGACCTGTGGGAGCACGCCTACTACCTCGACCACAAGAACGACCGCGAAGGCTTCCTGAAGGCCTGGATCGCCCAGCTCGCCAACTGGAGCTTCGCCGAGGCCCAGTTCGCCGCGGCGACCGGCTCGGGCGAGGCCTATAAATTTCCCGCGCCCCTGGCCAAGGCGGCCTAAGACCCTGGACTGAGTGAGACCGCCGCCCCGGCCATCGCGCCGGGGCGGCGCGTCAGCGGCCCGCTTCGTAGATCCGGTCGAGCAGGTCCAGCCTGGCCTTTTCGAACCCCTTGACGGCGACCGGGCCCTCGTTGGTGAAGTCCATCAGGACGTCGCCGGACGCCGAATAGGCCGGCCAGACCGGCCGCCCCTGACCGTTGGGATCACCCGTGCGCGCGAAAGCGATCCAATAGGCGTGCATCAGATCGGCCATCGCCGCATCGTCGGGCCCCTCGCCGAACATCGAGACCCGGTCCTGGTTGGCGAACACCAGGTTGATCTCGGCGCTGTGCGGCGCGCCGGGAACCTTGCCGCGCATGGCCTTGGGCGCGTAGGCGTAGTGGTAGAGGTAGGTCGGCGCGCCCGAGGCGGACATCCCGCGCGCCAGGAAGCGAGCCGGCGCGACCATGAAGTCGTCGCCCCACAGCCGCCGCGCGGCCGTGTCCGGATCGACCTTGCCGTCCTCGCCGTAGAGCCGCATCGCCTCGTCGCGGCGTCCGCCCAGGCCGCGCTCGTGCTCGGCCAGCGCCCTGGGCAGCCACTGCAGCAGGCTCTCCTCGTAGGAGTTGGCGCCGACAAGGTAGGGAACCACCGCGTGGTGGCCGTCCCTTAGCGCCGTCTCGATCGGTTCGGGCACGATCTGGCCGTCGACCATCGGACCGGGCAGCGCCGGCCCGCTGCTGGCCTTGAGTACGACGTCCGCCGGGATGGCGCGCAGGGCGGCCGGATCGTCGGCGCTCACGCCCGCCGACGCCGCCCAGGCCTTGCCCCGCGCCTCGGCCGTCTGGAGCGTCGGCCAGCCCAGGCCGCCGCTGATGCTGCGTCCGCCGCCCGATTCCGAGATCGCCTTGGCGAACAGGCCCCGCGCCGCCGGCGAGGCCAGCATGGCGTTGACCGCGAAGCCACCGGCGGACTCGCCGAAGATGGTGACGTTGGACGGATCGCCCCCGAAAGCGGCGATATTGCGCTGGACCCACTTCAGCGCCGCGACCTGATCCATGAAGCCGTAGTCGCCGACCGGGGCCCCCGCCGCCTCGCGGGTCAGGGCCGGATGGGCGAAGAAGCCGAACAGCCCGACCCGATAGTTGATCGTGACCAGGACCACGCCCTGCTCGGCGAAATGAGCGCCGTCGTAGTCCGGATAGGAGCCGGAGCCCATGATGAAGGCGCCGCCATAGATCCAGACCATCACCGGCATCGGCGCGGCCGGCCTCGCCTTCGGCGCCCAGACGTTCAGGTAGAGGCAGTCCTCGCTCTGCGGATTGGTGAAGCCGGGACCGGGGATGGCGCTCATCGGCGGCTGCAGGCAGTCCGGACCGTAGGCGACGGCCTCTCGCGTCCCGCTCCAGCCAGCGGTGGGCTGGGGTGGGCGCCAGCGGAGCGGCCCGACCGGCGGCGCGGCGAACGGCACGCCCCGGAACACCGCGGCCCCGCCCTCCTCGGCGCCCTCGATCCGTCCGGCGTCGAGCTGGACGAGCGGGCCGGCGCGGGCGGCGAGGCCCACGCCCAGGCTCAGCGCCAGGGCGACGCAGAGCCGCCCCGGCAGGGATCGAACGAACGGTTGGGCAGCCAAGGCCGGGCCTCCTTCATGGCGCAGGCCTCACTCTAGCCGCGCCGGCCCACGGCGGAATTGTCCGCCGGCGCCCAAGAGCTTGTCTCCCGCCCCATCGCCCGGCCTTGCGGCGCCGCCGGTTGCTCTGCGGCGCCGCGCGCCGCAATCTGCGGCGAAACCACGGGAGGACGAGGGTGTCGGGGACCGATCGAATTCTGAGCCCGGCCGAGCCGGAAACGGTGGGCCTGTCGCGGGCCGGGCTGGAGCGGATCGACGCGGCGCTGCAGGCGATGATCGACGAGGGCCAGCTCGCCGGGGCTGTCACCCTGGTCGGCCGGCGCGGACGGCTGGCCCACGCCAAGGCCATGGGCCGCAAGGACGTGGCCACCGGCGAGCCGCTGAAGACGGACGACATCTTCCGCATCTTCTCGATGACCAAGCCGGTCACCGGCGCGGCGATGATGATCCTCTACGAACAGGGCCTGTGGCGGCCCGAGGACCCGGTGGCCCGCTTCCTGCCGGCGCTGGCGGACCTGGACGTCGCCGCGCGCGACATCCGGGGCGACCTGGTGCGGGTCGGGCCGGACCATCCGCCGACCATGGCCGAGCTGATGACCCACACCGCCGGCTTCAGCTACGGCTTCGACCCGATGGACCCGGTCGACGCCCTCTACCGGGAGGCCAATCCCCTGGGCGCGGCCAGCCTGGCCGAGATGGTCGAGCGGCTGGTGGGGCTGCCGTTGCACTATCAGCCGGGGACCGAGTGGCGCTACAGCCTGTCGATGGACATCCAGGGCGCGATCATCGAGGCGCTCAGCGGCCAGAGCCTGCCCGAGTTCATGCGCACGCGGATCTTCGATCCCCTGGGCATGGCCGACACCGCCTTCCACGTCCCGCCCGGCAAGCGCGAGCGGTTGGCGACCTGCTACCGGATGAGCGCGCGGCGCGGGCTCGTGCCGCTGGATCGCCCCCTGCTCGGCGCGGACTATGACGCCCCGCCCGCCATGGCGCTCGGCGGCGGCGGCCTCTTCTCGACCGCGGCCGACTACGCCCGCTTCGCCCAGATGCTGCTGAACAAGGGCGAACTCGGCGGCGTGCGCATCCTGGCGCTGGAGAGCGTGGCCCTGATGACCCGCAACCACCTGTCCGACGCGATCATGGCCGGCGGTTTCGGCGTCGGCTTCCAGCAGATCCGCCCAGGCTACGGCCACGCCTTCGACGGGGCGGTGTTCACCGATCCGGCGCTCGCCGGCGCACCGGTCGGCAAGGGGACCTACCAGTGGGACGGGGCGGCCGGGACCTGGTTCTGGGTCGATCCGGTCAACGACCTGCTGTTCGTCGGCCTGATCCAGCGCATGGCCCTGCCCGGCTCGCCCAACCTGCAGGCGATCACCCAGACTCTGATGGCCGAGGCCTTCGTCTGAGCGTCCGGCGACCTCAATCTAGGTCGGCGTCGCCAACCAGATGACGTGCCTGGCGCCCTTGCCGTTCCCGTTCGCGCGCACCTGGACTTCCTCGACGGCGTAGCCCGTCCGGCGCAGCTGATTGACGAAATCGCGGTCGGGCCCGGCCGACCAGACCGCCAGGACCCCGCCGGGCCGCAGGGCGCGGCGGCTGGCGCCCAGGCCGGGCGCGGCGTAGAGGCGGTTGTTCGCCTCGCGATTGAGGCCGCCCGGCCCGTTGTCGACGTCCAGCAGGATGGCGTCGTATCCGGCCCCCGGCGAGGCGATGAGGTCGGCGACGTCAGCCTCGTGAACGGCGACGCGCGGGTCCGACAGGCTGTCGCCGACAATGTGGGCCAGGGGCCCGCGCGCCCAGGCTGCGACGGCCGGCGACAGCTCGGCGACGACGACCTGCGCGCGCGGCCCCAGCTCGGCGAGCGCGGCGCTCAGGGTGAAGCCCATCCCCAGCCCGCCGATCAGCACCCGGGCCGACGGCCGGCCCGCGATGCGGGCGCAGGCCAGCCGGGCGAGGTCCTTCTCCGAGCCGCTGCGCCGACTGTTCATCAGCTCGGTGGAACCGGACATGATCGAGAACTCCGCGCCCCGCTGCATGAGGCGCAGTTCGTCCTCCCCGCCGGGGATCTTCGCGGTGTCTAGACAGGACCAGGGGATCAAGGACGCCTCACGATCTGATGGCGGGCAGACGTACACCAGCACGTCCCCCCGTGACAGGCGCGGGCATATCCTGTAGCGTGGCCGCCGTCATGATCCGCGCCGCCGCCCCCTACGGTTTCTGGTTTACCAGCTATCCCACGCCGCTGGCGGAGGTAGGGGTGCGCTCGATCTGACGAGACCGTAACAGTCCCCAAACCGCCGCCAGCAACCTGGCGGCTTTTTTTATGCGCCGCCGGAGCCCTTGAAGACCCCAGGAGCGCAACCCGTGTTGAACACCACCGACGACCTTCGCATCCGCGAGCTGAAGACCCTGGCCACCCCGGCCGAGGTCATCGCCGAGCACCCCCGCACCGACGCCGCGACCACCACCGTCACCGCCACGCGGTTGGCGATGCACGACATACTGACCGGCGCTGACGACCGGCTGGCGGTGGTCATCGGCCCCTGCTCGATCCACGACCCCGAGGCGGCGATGGAGTACGCCGGCCGGCTGGCCAAGGCCCGCGCGCGCCATCTGGGCGAGTTGGAGGTCATCATGCGGGTCTATTTCGAAAAGCCGCGCACGACCGTCGGCTGGAAGGGGCTGATCAACGATCCGGCGCTGGACGGCAGCTTCCGCATCGACCAGGGCCTGCGGCTGGCGCGGCGGCTGCTGGTCGACATCAACGCGCTCGGCCTGCCGGCGGGCTGCGAGTTCCTGGACGTGACCACGCCGCAGTACTTCGCCGACCTGGTCGGCTGGGGCGCGATCGGCGCGCGCACCACCGAAAGCCAGATCCATCGCGAGCTGGCCTCGGGCCTCTCCTGCCCGATCGGCTTCAAGAACGGCACCGACGGCAATGTCCGCATCGCCGTCGACGCGATCAAGGCGGCCTCGCATCCGCACCATTTCCTGGCGGTGACCAAGGAAGGACGCTCGGCGATCGCCTCGACCACCGGCAACGAGGACTGCCACGTCATCCTGCGCGGCGGCGCGCGGCCCAACTACGACGCGGCCAGCATCGACGCCGCTTGCCGCCAGCTCGAGATCGCCGGCGTTCCGCCGCGCGTGATGGTCGACGCCAGCCACGCCAACAGCGAGAAGGACCCGGCCAACCAGCCTCGGGTGATCGACGACGTGGCCGGTCAGGTCGCCGCGGGCGACCGGCGCGTCATCGGGGTGATGGTCGAGAGCCACCTGGTCGCCGGCCGCCAGGACCTCAAGCCGGGCCAGCCCCTGGTCTACGGCCAGAGCATCACCGACGGCTGCATCGACTGGGACACCTCCGAGGCGGTGCTGGAGCGCCTGGCCGAGGCGGTGAAGGTCCGCCGCCAGCGCGCGGCCAAGACCGGCGCCTCCACGATGGCCGGCGCTGCGGGCTAGCATCCCCGTCCCGCTCATCCCCGCCTTCGCGGGGATGAGCGGAGACAGGTCGACGGACCGCCTTATCCGCCGCCGCCTGCTACCAGGCGCCAGTGTTCTGCATCGAGGCCCAGGGCTCGGCCGGCGGCAGGGCGCCGCCCTTCTGCAGCAGCTCGATCGAGATGTTGTCCGGCGAGCGGACGAAGGCCATGTGGCCGTCGCGCGGCGGGCGGTTGATGGTCACGCCGCCGTCCATCAGCTTGCGGCAGGTGGCGTAGATGTCGTCGACCTCATAGGCCAGGTGGCCGAAGTTGCGGCCGCCGCCATAGTCCTCGGTGTCCCAGTTGTAGGTCAGCTCGACCAGGGGGGCGCGGTCGTCCTTGGCCCGCTCGGCGTCCTCGGGCGCGCAGAGGAACACCAGGGTGTAGCGGCCGCCGGGGTTGTCGAACCGGTTGGCCTCCACCAGGCCCAGCTTGTTGCAGTAGAAGTCGAGCGATGCGTCGAGGTCGCGCACGCGGACCATGGTGTGCAGATATTTCATGCCAGCGTCTCCATCATTCGGGCGCGCGCGGCGCCATGCTGTTCAGGTTTCTCGTGTCTGCCGGCGCCACAGGGCGGCGTATTCCCCGCCCTGGGCGATCAGGTCCTCGTGCCGGCCGCGCTCGACGATGCGGCCGCGGCGGATGACCAGGATCTGGTCCGCGTCGACGATGGTCGAGAGGCGGTGGGCGATCACCAGGGTGGTGCGCCCCGTCCTCACCTTGCGCAAGGTGGCCTGGATCGCCGCCTCGGTGCGCCCGTCAAGCGCGCTGGTGGCCTCGTCCAGCACCAGAAGACGCGGGTCGGCCAAGAGGGCCCTGGCCAGGCCCACCCGCTGGCGTTCGCCACCGGACAGCTTCAGGCCGCGCTCGCCGACCCGGGTCTCCATCCTGTACGGCAGGCCCTCGATGAACCGGGCGAGCTCGGCCGCCTCGGCCGCCGCCCAGACCTCGGCCTCGCTGGCGTCCGGCCGGCCGAAGGCGATGTTGGCGTAAAGGGTGTCGTTGAACAGGGCGACGTCCTGCGGCACCAGGGCCACGGCCCGGCGCAGCGACGCCTGGCGCGCGTCGCGCAGATCCATGCCGTCGATCATCACCCGCCCGCTCTGCGGGTCGAGCAGGCGCAGGGCCAGCCGCACGATGGTGGTCTTGCCGGCGCCGGACGGGCCGACCAGGGCGGTCGTCGTGCCGGGCGCGGCGGTGAAGCTGATGTCGTGCAGTCCGACCGAGCGCGCCGTGTGCTGGAAGCCCACCGCCTCGAACACCAGGGCCGCGCCCTGGCCGGACGCCGGCGGCAGGTCGCGCGCGTGCGGCGCGTCGGTGATCTCAGGCTGGACCTGGCGCAGGCTGATCATCTGCTCCATGTCGATGAAGGCCTGGCGGATCTCGCGGTAGTTCACCCCGAGCACGTTCAGGGGCCCGTAGACCTGCTGCAGGATCAGGATGCAGGCGGTGACCGCGCCCAGGCTCATGCGCCCCTGCAGCACCTCCAGGCCCGCCAGCACCGTGATGCCGCCCAGGCCCAGGCTGAGCACCACCGACTGGACGGCGTTGAGCAGCTGCAGCGAGGTGTTGGCCTTGACGCCCGCCACCGCATAGTCGGCCATGGCCGCGCGGTACCGGTCGACCACCCGCTCGTCCGAGCCGAAGGTCTTGATCGTCTCGTAGTTCATCAGGGCGTCGACCGCGAGGCCGGCGGCCAGGCTGTCCGCCTCGTTCAGCGCCCGCCGGTGCTGGATGCGCCAGTTGGAGATGCCGAAGGTGAAGGCGACATAGACCACGATGGTGGCCACCGCGACCGCCGCCAGGCGCCAGTTGTAGTGGCTGGTCAGGACGTAGGACGCCATCAGCAGCTCGATCACCGTGGGTCCGAGGTTGAACACCACGCTGCGCAGCAGGAAGTCGGTCGAGCGCGCGCCGCGGTCGATGATCCTGGACAGGCCCCCGGTCTGCTTGGACTGGTGGAAGTTCAGCGACAGCGACAGCGAGTGGGCGAAGGTCTCGACCGCCGAACGGGCCATCGCCGCCTGGGACACCGGGGTGAAGATGGCGTCGCGGGCCAGGGGCGCGGCGCTGGAGATGAACCGCAGCGCCACCCAGCCGATCGCATAGCCGACGAAGGCCGCGAACAGCATCTGGCCGCCGGTGTGGCCGCGGTTCAGGTGGTCGATGCCGCGCTGGATCAGCAGCGGCGCATAGACGCCCGTCCACTTGCCCAGCAGCACCAGGCCCAGGGCCACGCCCAGCCGGGTCTTCAGCCCGCGCGTGCCCGACCGCAGGACCAGCGCGGCCAGGTCGGCCATCGAGCTCCAGAAATCGAACTTCACCGGGGGCGGGGCGACGGCGCCGGGAGCCGTCATCCGCCGCTCGGCCATCGCGTGCGCTGCGGTCAATGAGTCGCTCCGGGAGCCGCTCCGGCGGCGTCGAACACCACGGTCGTCTGCGGTCCGCCGCCCGGCGTCAGCCAGTCGATGCGCCAGCGGTCGCCCAGCCGCTGGCCGCGATAGGGCAGACCGGTCAGGGGCTCGGACGCGCGGCTGACGTCGAGCGCCGTGTCGATCGTCCCTGCGGGAGACTGGATCTGGACATGGTGGGCGCCCGCCTTGAGGGTGGCCGCCAGCGCCATGGAATAGCGGCCGTGCGGGCCGGCGTGGGTCTCGCCCGCCGCGGCGCCGTCGACCAGGCCCCGGATCGCCGAGCCGGGCGCGGCCGCGCCGGACACCACCCCGCCGCCGGCCGCATCGAAGTCGACGGCGATGATCTGGGGCGCGGGCGCGTCCTCCAGCGGCGCGGCGCCGGCGCCGGCCCGCAGCAGCACAGCCGGCCGGCCCGGCGCGGGCAGCACGGCGATATAGCCCTCGCCCTGGATGACCCGGCCGGCCAGTTCCTCGGACAGGCCGAACAGGCGCACCTGGGTGGTGGGCGGCAGGGCGATGCTCCAGCGGCCGCCGTCATCCGCCGTCGCCCCATAGGACCCGCCGTCCGGCGAGGCCAGACGCAGCCGCACGTCCGGCTCGCCCGCGCCGGACAGCACCGTCCCGCCGTCCGCGCTCCGCGCCGCCCCGCCGACCTGGGGCGGGCGCACATAGCCGGTGGCTGGAGGGTCCTTCTGGGGATCGGGTCGTTCGGTGCGCCAGTCGGCCCCCGGCCGGCTGCAGCCAGCCAGCAACGCCACCGCCGCGCCGATCAGCCACAGGCGGGCGCCGAGCGATGGAGGTTTAGGGCGATCGCGCACGGCGGCAGGATATCCTTTAGCGTCCGCGCCCGGCCATACCGGACGCGCGGCCCAGCTTCGGGCGCTCCGCATATAGGCGGCGGCGCGCCCGATCAAAAGGCCGTCGTGCGCCGCCTCGAAACGAACCGCGGACGCCGCCGCGCCTATTCGTCGCGGTGGACCCGCTCGCGGCGCTCGTGGCGTTCCTGGGCCTCGAGACTCAGGGTCGCGATCGGCCGGGCGTCCAGCCGGGCGATGCCGATCGGCTCTCCGGTCTCTTCGCAATAGCCGTAGGAACCGTCCTCGATTCGCCGCAGCGCCTCGTCGATCTTGGAGATCAACTTGCGCTGGCGGTCCCGGGTCCGCAATTCGAGCGCCCGATCCGTCTCGGAAGAGGCCCTGTCAGCCAAGTCCGGATGATTCTCCGTCTCGCTCTGCAGATGAGACAAGGTCTCACGCGATTCGCGGAGAATATCTTCTTTCCAGTCGAGCAGCTTTTGCTTGAAGTATTCAAGCTGCCGCTCGTTCATGAACTCCTCGTCCTCACTCGGACGATACACATTTCCATCCACTAGAACCGCGGCCGCCGTCATAGACGCTCCCACGCTCACACTTCCACCCCCAACGGTGAAGCGTGCCGCTTATACCAAAACGCGTCACAGGTTCAATAAAGCTCACGTGAGATGCGATCAGGCCGCAGCCCGGGCCATTTCGATCTTGGCCATCTCCACCGCCGCGCGGGTCTCGATCTCGTCGAGCAGGGCCTGCAGCCTGGGGTCGTCCGCCCCGCCCCGCTCCAGGCGCACGGCGGCCATCAGCCGGTCCAGCGCCGCCGGCGGCACGCCGCCGTCCAGCAGCGACAGCTTGACCTCGTCCAGCACGTCCAGGATCACCCCGGCCCGGCGCACGGCCTTGCGCCGCCGCTCCAGCGGGCTGCCGACCTCCTGCAGGGCCAGGAGGGCGTCGATCGACCCCACCCCCACCGTGGCGGCCAGGCGCGCGGCCGGCGCTGTGTCGGCGGCGTCGGAAAGGCTCGGCAGGGAAAAGCCGCCGACCGCGGCTCCAACCGCGCCGCGCGGCGCCGCCGTCGAACCCACGCCGTTGGAGCCATTGACCTTCATGAACGCCTTCGTCCGCCCCTGTCCCCTTGAGTCTCGATGCGAGTTTTGGCTGCGTCCATTGCCGGTTGGTTAAGGCCCGGCAGAATTTGCCCCCGGCGAAGAATGTATTTCGCCTGATTTTCTACCCATTGATTCATAAGCGTTTTTTGTCGGCCCAATCTGGCACGATCATCGCATGCGGCCCTAGGGGGCGGGCTTTCCGCACGCGTAGCGTTAAGGATGTTCATTAAGGATGTTCGTGCGGTCACGTTTTCTGCGCTGGATGGCCGCGATGGCGGCGGGCCTGGTCGCGGTCACGGCGTCGTCGTCCTGCCTGGCCGCCTCGCGGATCAAGGACATCGTCCAGTTCGAGGGCGTGCGCGAGAACAAGCTGGTCGGCTATGGCCTGGTCGTGGGCCTGGCGGGCACCGGCGACAGCCTGATGAACAACCCGATGACCCTGCAGAGCATGGAGTCGATGCTTGAGCGCCTGGGCGTCAACACCCGCGCGGCTACAGGCTTCATGACCAAGAACGTCGCCGCGGTGATGGTCACCGCCAGCCTGCCGGCGTTCAGCGCGGCGGGATCGGGGATCGACGTCTCCGTCTCGGCCATGGGCGACGCCAAGAGCCTGCAGGGCGGCACCCTGCTGGTCACCCCGCTGCTGGGCGCCGACGGCGAGGCCTATGCGGTGGCCCAGGGCACGGTGGAGACCGGCTCGGTTTCGGCCTCGGGCGCCTCCGGCTCCTCGATCAGCCGGGGCGTGCCGACCGCCGGGCGCATCGCCAACGGCGCCAGCGTCGAGCGCGAGGTCGGCTTCCAGCTGGCCAAGATGGAGCAGCTGCGCCTGTCGCTGCGCAATCCCGACTTCACCACCGCCCGCCGCATCGCCGACGTGATCAACGCCGCCTATCCGGGCACGGCCGTGGCCGAGAACCCGACCATCGTGACCCTGCGGGCGCCGGACGGCCGCGACATGGTCAGCTTCGTCACCGCCGTCGAGGACCTGGAGGTCGAGCCCGAGGCGCCGGCCAAGGTGATCATCGACGAGGTCGCCGGGGTGGTGGTGATGGGCGACCATGTGCGCCTGTCCACCGTCGCCATCGCCCAGGGCAACCTGACCATCTCGGTCGAGGAGACGCCCCAGGTCAGCCAGCCGAACCCCTTCTCCCAGGGCCAGACCACCGTCACGCCCAAGTCCAACGTCAGCGTCGACGAGGAGAAGGGCAAGCAGCTGTTGGTGGTCAGGGAAGGCGCCACCCTCGCCTCCCTGGTCGCCGGGCTGAACGCCCTGGGGGTCACGCCCCGCGACATGATTTCCATCCTGCAGGCGATCAAGGCCGCCGGCGCGTTGCAAGCCGACATCGAGGTGATGTGATGACCACCTTCTCCACTTCCACCTTTCCGCTCGACCTGATGCGGCCCGCCCTGGCCTCGCCCGGCGCGGCGGCCACCGGCGACACGGCCGCCCGCGTCCAGGCGATCGGCAAGACCGCCAAGGACTTCGAGGCCTCGTTCGTCTCCAACATGCTCGGCCAGATGTTCGAGGGCCTGGACACCTCCGGCCCGTTCGGCGGCGGCCAGGGCGAGGCGATGTTCCGTTCGGTGCTGATGGACGCCTTCGGCAAGCAGATATCCAAGAGCGGAGGGGTCGGCGTCGCCGCCGCCGTCCAACGCGAAATGTTAAAGATGCAGGGCCTAGGCTGACGCAATGACCACCGCCAACCACACATCGTACCAGCGCATCCAGGACCTGATCGCCCTCACCGAGCAGCTGACCGCGCTGATCGCCGAACAGGCCCAGGCCTTCGAGGGCCGCCGTCCGCAGGACGCCGCGCGCAACATGGAAGAGACCTCGCGCCTGGCCAACATCTACCGCCGCGAGGCCCAGAGCCTGCGCGCCGACTCCGTCCAGCTGGCTCAGGCCCCGCTGGAACAGCGCGTGCGCCTGATCCGCGCCACCGAGGCCTTCGACGCCGTGATGGCCCGCCAGGGCCGCGCCCTGACCGCCGCCAAGACCGTCACCGAGGGCCTCGTCCACGCCATCGCCCACGAGGTCGCGGCCCAGCGCACCAAAGGCGTCGGCTACGGCCCCTCCGGCGCCGCGCCCCGGACCGGACCGGTCACGGCGGTGACGCTGAACCAGCGGGCCTAGGGGGCCTCACGCCCAGCACGATCTCCCGCTCCACCCCGATCGCGTCCAGGAAGTCGCGGTCGTGGC
Organism: Caulobacteraceae bacterium; assembly: GCA_031291645.1. GTDB lineage: Bacteria > Pseudomonadota > Alphaproteobacteria > Caulobacterales > Caulobacteraceae > Poindextera. The sequence continues at coordinate 29,053 of JARLIQ010000079.1, forward strand.
TGACCACCAGCAGCGCGCCGTCGTAGCCGGCCAGCGCCGCCTCGATGGCGACGATGGAGTCGAGGTCCAGGTGATTGGTCGGCTCGTCCAGGATCAGCAGCTGCGGCGGGGCCTGCGCCCCCAGCACGCAGGCCAGGGCCGCGCGCAGCCGCTCGCCGCCGCTCAGCGCCGCCACCGGCTTCAGCGCCGCCTCGGCCCGGAACAGGAAGCGCGCCAGCGCCGCGCGGCAGGCGTTGTCGTCGCTCCCGGGATTGAGCCGGCGGAAGGCGCCCAGGATGGTCTCGCCCTCGTCCAGCATCGCCGTGCGCTGGTCCAAGAGGGCGACGCGGCCGCCGCGCAGCACGCGGCCGGCGCCGGGCTCCAGGTCGCCGACCGCCAGCCGCAGCAGGGTGGTCTTGCCGGCGCCGTTGCGGCCGGTGACCGCCACCCGTCCGGGCCCCACGATCTCGAAGCCCACGCCGCTCAGCACCGGCGCCCCGCCCGGCCAGGCGAACCCGACGTCCTCGAACGCCAGCACCCGCTTGCCGGCGGCCAGGCCGCTGGCCGGCAGCTCGACCGCCAGGGTCTTCAGCCGCTCGACCTTGGCCCGGGCGCCGGCCAGGGCCTCGGCCGCCTCGGCCCGCTGGCGCTCGGCCAGCTGGCTGGCGCGGCCGCCGCTGAGCTCGGCGCGCTCGGCCATCGCCCCGAGCACGATCCAGGGCTGGCCGCCCCTGGCCGCGGCGCGCTGGCCGGCGGCGTCGCGGCGCTGCTTGCGCTCGCGGGCGGCCTGGATGTCGCGGTCGACCTGCCGCGCGCCCCGCTCGGCCGCCTCCAGGTCGCGCGCCGCCGCGGCCCGCTCCTGCGCCCGCCGCTCGGCGTAGAGATCCCAGCCGCCGCCGTAGACCCGCGCGCCGAGGCCGGACAGCTCGACGATCCGGTCCATCTCGCGCAGCAGGGCGCGGTCGTGGCTGACCACCACCGCCCCGCCCTTCCAGCCGCGCAGCACCCGCGCCACCAACGCCCGGGCCTCGGCGTCGAGGTTGTTGGTCGGCTCGTCGAGCAGCAGCAGGTCCGGCGCCTCGGCGACCAGGGCGGCGAGCCTGGCGCGGGTGAGCTGTCCGCCGCTGAGCGTCGCCGCCGGGCGGTCGAAGGCCAGGTCCGGAAGGTCGACCTCGGCCAGCGCCGCCTCCAGCCGCGCTGGCAGGCTCCAGTCGGCCTCGGCCAGGTCCTGCTCGCTCCCCTCCCCGCGCTCGATGCGGGCCAGGCGCGCCAGAGGCTCGGCCAGGCCGATCAGGTCGGCGACGCTGGCGCCGGCCAGCGGCCGCGCGGCCTGGCGCAGCACGCCGATCCGGCCCGCCCGCGCGACCGCACCCTCGGTGGGCGCAAGCTCGCCGGAGACGAGGTTCAACAGCGTGGTCTTGCCCGCGCCGTTGCGCCCGACCAGACCGGTGCGCTCACGCCCGAAGGCCAGCGTCAGCTTGTCGAAAAGCAGACGTCCGTCAGGCGTGCGACAGCCGAGACGGTCCAGGGTGACGAGGAAGGACATGATGCGCCGGGATGAGGTTGACGAACGGGCGGGCGGTTCTGTTCGTCGTCTGGCGCATCGGAGACCTCGCGGTTGAGCGCCCAATACTAGGGCGCGGGCGCGCCGCCGGCAACGCAGGCGCCCTGCTGACAGCGTCATGTCAGCACGGCCCCGGCGTTCCCAGAATGTTCTTGCTGCAGTCCCGACTCCGCGTACTACATTAGCAGGCTGGCCGCGCGTGGGTTCGCGGGGCCCATC
>JARLIQ010000080.1 GCA_031291645.1 Caulobacteraceae bacterium
ACATAGTCGTCGGCGCCGTGATCCAGCGCCTCGATCTTCTCCACCTCGCGGTCGCGGGCCGACAGGATCAGGATCGGGCCGTCGTAGAAGGCGCGGGCGCGGATCAGCGCCTGCTTGCCGTCCATGTCCGGCAGGCCGAGGTCGAGGATCACCGCGTCGGGCGCGCGCCCGGCAATGGCGGCCAGGCCCGAGGTGGCGTCGTCCGCGCGCACCGGCTCGTAGCCGGCGGCCTCCAGCGCCGGACCCAGGAAGCGATGGATCTGCGGTTCGTCGTCGATGACCAGGATGCGGGGACGGTGGGCGGACATGGACGCGGGACCTAGAGCAGCATGTGATGGGTGGGCGTGGCCTTGGGCAGGCTGATCAGGATCCGCGTGCCGCGCCCCTGGTTGATCGGGCTGGCGGCGGCGATGCGCCCGCCCATGGCCTCGACGAAGCCCTTGGCGATCGACAGGCCCAGCCCCGCCCCCTTGTTGCGTTCGTTGCGGTTGCGGTCCGAGGGCTGGTCCTCGATGCGGCGGAATTTCTCGAACACCCGCTCGATGTCGGCGGGCGGAATGCCGGGGCCCTCGTCCTCGATGGAGATCACCACATTGGCCCGGTCCTCATAGGCGGCGGTCTCGATCCGCGAGGCGTCGGGGCTGTAGGCGATGGCGTTCTCCAGGATGTTGACGATGGCCTGTTCCAACAGGCCCGGGTCGATCTGCACCGAGGACAGCTCGGCGGGGAAGTCGCGCACCAGATTGCGGTGCTCCAGCCGGCGCGAGACCCGGTTGATCGCCGCGTCCAGCACGTCGCGCACGTCGGTCCATTCCGAGCGGGTGTTGAGCGCCCCGCCCTCCAGCCGGGTCATGTCCAGGAGGTCGCCGACGTAGCGGTTCAGCCGCTCGGCCTCCTCGCGGATGCTGAGCAGCAGGTCGCTTCGCACCTCCGGCTTCAGGGTCTTGCCGTAGTCGATCAGGGTGGTGGCCGAGCCCATCACCGTCGACAGCGGCGTGCGCAGGTCGTGGCTGATCGAACTGAGCAGGGCCGCGCGCAGCTGGTCGGAGCGGCGCAGGGTCTCGTTCTCGACGGTGGCGGCGGCCAGCTCGGCCCGCTCCAGCGCCACCGCGCCCTGGTCGAGCAGGGCGGCGACCAGCCGTTCGTCGTCGGGCCCGGCCCGGTCGTTGAACTCGACCCCGGCGACGCCGGCCCGGCCGCGCAGGCCCAGCAGGGGCCAGAAGGTCCAGCCGACCTGCGGCAGGGTGCCGGTGCCGGCGCCGGCGGTCTCGCCCTTTTCCCAGGCCCAGCGGGCGGCGTCCATCGCCCCGGTGGTCAGCAGCGCCACCGTGGGCGCGCCGGCGGTCTGCACCAGCTCGGCCTCCTGCGGCAGCAGCACCACCGCCCGGCCGCCCGACGCGGCCGAGGCCTGGTCGGCCAGGGCCTGGGCGGTCTCGGTCTGGGTGGTCGAGGCCGAGAGCCGGCGGCTGGCGGCCAGCAGCGCGGTCACCGCCGAAGCCCGCTGCGACGACAGCCGGGCCTGGTCGCGCACCCGCCCGGACAGCCAGCCGGTGGCCGCGGCCACGGCGATGAAGATGGCGAAGGTCAGAACGTCGCCGGGATGGCCGATCTGCAGCGAGAACCGCGGCTCGAGGAAGAAGTAGTTGTAGGTCAGGATGGCCAGGCCCGATGCGGCGATGGCGGGCCGGAGCCCGAACAGCAGGCCGCTGGCCAGGACGCTGGCCAGGAAGATCATCGCCAGGTCGGCGCCGGTGGAGAACCGGTCGATGGCGAAGGCGAAGGCGTTGGCCAACACCACAAGGGCCAGGCCGCCGACATATCCGCGCCAGGCGCCGAACAGCCGGCGCGGCGGCGGCAGGGCGGGCTCGGCCTTCTCGGCCTCGGGCGCGCCGCCGCTGACGAAGTGCAACGCCGCCCCGCCCGACTGGCGCAGCAAGGCGTTGGCCAGGGAGCGGCCGGTCAGGATCCGCCAGCGGCTGTCCTTGGCCTTGCCGATGACGATCTGGGTGACGTTGTTGCGCTTGGCGTAGCTCAGCACCGTCTCGGGCAGGTCGTCGCCGGTCAGCACCACCGTGGTCCCGCCCAGCTGTTCGGCCAGCTTCAGCGCCTCGGTCACCCGCCGCCCGGTCAGCGCCGCGCCCGCCGGCCGGTTGGGCCGCTCGACATGGGTGACGATCCAGGGCGCGTCCATCAGATCGGCCAGCCGCCGGCCGGTGCGCACCAGCGCCTGGGCCATGGCGTCACCGGCGATCAGCACCAGGATCCGCTCGCCCGCCGCCCAGGGCCCCTCGATGCCCTGGCGGCGCATCGCCCCGACCAGCTGGTCGTCGACGGTCTGGGCCACCCGGCGCAGCGCCATCTCGCGCAGGGCGGTCAGGTTCTCGGGCTTGAAGAAGTTGTCCGAGGCCAGGCGCGCGGTCTCGGGCACATAGACCTTGCCGGCCTGCAGCCGCTCGCGCAGCTCCTCGGGCGTCAGGTCGACCACCTCGATCTCGTCGGCGGCCGACAGCGCCGAGTCAGGCACGGTCTCGCGAACGCGCACCCCGGTGATCTTCCAGACCACGTCGACCAGGCTCTCCAGGTGCTGGACGTTGAGCGTGGTCCACACGTCGATGCCGGCGGTCAGCAGCTCCTCGACGTCCTGCCAGCGCTTGGGATGGCGCGAGCCGGGGGCGTTGGAGTGGGCGTATTCGTCGACCAGCAGCAGCTTGGGCCTGCGCGCCAGCGCCCCGTCCAGGTCGAATTCCATCAGCTGGCGGCCGCGGTATTCGATCGGATGACGGGGCATCACCTCCAGCCCGTCGATCAGGGCCTCGGTGTCCTTGCGGCCGTGGGTCTCGACCACGCCGACCACCACGTCGACGCCCTCGTCGCGCCGGCGCCGGCCGGTGGTGAGCATATCGTAGGTCTTGCCGACCCCACGGGCCATGCCGAGGTAGACCTTGAGCCGCCCTCGGCCGTGGCGCTTGGCCTGGGCGAGAAGCGCATCTGGATCGGGGCGGGACGGCTCGTCCGGGGTCATCTGCGGCTTCGGCCCATGGCTAAGGTCTGCTCCTCTCTAGAGGAAGACCCAGGCCAGGGCCTCAGGCAAGTTCGCTGCCGCTCAGTGGGCTTGCGGATGGGCGACCGGGAAACGCTGGTCGAGCACCCGGTTCAGCGCCAGGACGTTGACCCGCGGCTCGCCGATGAAGCCGAGCACCGCCGGCGTGGTCATCTGGTCGACCAGCGAGTCGATCTGGGCGGCCGAGACGCCGCGGGCGTTGGCGATGCGCAGCGCCTGCATATGGGCGTTCTCCGGCGTCACGTCCGGGTCCAGGCCGCTGCCCGAGGTGGTGACCGCGTCGGCCGGGATGGGCAGGCCGCCGGCGTCCTTGCGCAGGGTGGCCGCGTCGCCCTTCACCCGGTCGATCAGATGCTGGTCCATCGGTCCGAGGTTGGAGCCGCCCGAGGCGGTCGCGTCGTAGCCGTTGCCGGCCGCCGACGGGCGCGGGTGCAGATATTCCGGCTTGGCGAAGCCCTGGGCGAGCAGGGCCGAGCCGATCACCTGGCCGGAGGCGTCGCGCACCAGGCTGCCGCCAGCCTGATAGGGGAACACAAGGCCGGCGACGCCGGTCATGGCCAGCGGGTAGCCGAGGCCGAGCACCAGGGTGAACAGCGCCATCATCACGACGGCCGGCCTGACGTGCTGGAGCATGGGAAGAATCCTTTTCTAAGGGCGGGCGGAGCCTGGGCTCGCCCGATCAGGCCAGGTTGATGGCGTGGATGAGGACGTCGATGATCTTGATGCCGATGAACGGAGCGATCACCCCGCCAAGGCCGTAGATCATCAGGTTGCGGCTGAGCAGCCGCGCCGCCCCGATCGCCTGGTAGCGCACCCCTCTCAGCGCCAGCGGGATCAGCGCGATGATCACCAGGGCGTTGAAGATCACCGCCGAGAGAATGGCGCTGTGCGGGTTGGACAGGTGCATGATGTTGATCGCCGCCAGCGACGGCAGGGCGACCACGAACATCGCCGGAATGATGGCGAAGTACTTGGCCACGTCGTTGGCGATCGAGAAGGTGGTCAGAGCGCCGCGGGTGATCAGCATCTGTTTGCCGACCTCGACGATCTCGATCAGCTTGGTCGGGTCGGAGTCCAGATCGACCATGTTGCCGGCCTCGCGGGCGGCCTGGGTGCCGGTCTGCATGGCCACGCCGACGTCGGCCTGGGCGAGCGCCGGGGCGTCGTTGGAGCCGTCGCCGCACATGGCCACCAGCCGGCCCTTGGCCTGCTCCTCGCGGATCAGCCGCAGCTTGTCCTCGGGCGTCGCCTCGGCCAGGAAGTCGTCGACCCCGGCCTCGGAGGCGATGGTGGCGGCGGTGACCGGGTTGTCCCCGGTGATCATCACCGTGCGCAGGCCCATGCGGCGAAGGTCGGCGAACCGCTCCTTGACCCCCGGCTTGACCACGTCCTTCAGGTGGATGACGCCCATCAGCTTGCCGTTCTCGCTGACCGCCAGCGGCGTGCCGCCGGACCGCGCGATACGGTCGACCGCGGCGGCGACCTCGGCCGGCACGTCCTTGGGCTCCAGGCCCGCGGCCTTGTAGACCGCGTCCACCGCGCCCTTGCGCCAGCTGGTCCCGGCGACGTCCAGGCCGGACATCCGGGTGGTGGCGCTGAAGGCCACGGCGGTGGCGCCGTCGGGCGTCTCCAGGCTCAGGCCGTGCTTCTCGCGCGCCAGCTCCAGGATCGAGCGGCCTTCCGGCGTCTCGTCGGCCAGCGAGGCCATCAGGGCGGCGCGCAGGGCGCGGTCCTCGGCGACGCCGGGCGCGGCGATGACCTCGGTGGCCATCCGGTTGCCGAAGGTGATGGTGCCGGTCTTGTCCAGCAGCAGGGTGTCGACGTCGCCCGCCGCCTCGACCGCCCGGCCGGAGGTGGCCAGGACGTTGACCTTCAAGAGCCGGTCCATGCCGGCGATGCCGACGGCCGAGAGCAGGCCGCCGATGGTCGTGGGAATGAGGCAGACGAAGAGCGCGCCCAGCACCATGGGATCCAGGGCGACGCCGGAATACTTGCCCAGCCCCAGCAGCGTGACCACCGCGACCAGGAACACCAGCGTCAGGCCCGCCAGCAGCACGGCCAGCGCGATCTCGTTGGGCGTCTTGCGGCGGTTGGCGCCCTCGACCATGGCGATCATGCGGTCGAGGAAGCTGTCGCCGGCGCCGGCGGTGACGCGGACCTTGATCCAGTCCGAGACCACCGTGGTGCCGCCGGTCACCGCCGAGCGGTCGCCGCCGCTTTCGCGGATGACGGGCGCGGATTCGCCGGTGATCGCCGATTCGTTGACCGAGGCCACGCCCTCGACGATGTCGCCGTCGGCCGGGATCACGTCCCCGGCCTCGACCAGCAGGAGGTCGCCTTTGCCGAGCTTGTGCGACGGCGTCATGGTGACCTGGCCGTTGGCCTCGTTGATCAGCTTGGCGTTGGTCGTCACCCGCGCGGCGCGCAGGCTGTCCGCCGCCGCCTTGCCGCGGCCTTCGGCCACGCTTTCGGCGAGGTTGGCGAACAGCACCGTCGCCCAGAGCCACAGCGCGATCTGGATCGCGAACAGCGGCGAGGCGTGGCGGACGAAGGCGTCGACCACCGAGATCGTGGCGAGCACGGCCACGACCTCGGTCGCCAGGATCACCGGATTGCCGGTCAGCTTGCGCGGGTCGAGCTTGACCAGCGCGTCGATGAAGGCCCGGCGCAGGATCGCACCCTGGGAGCCGGATGCCGAGATGGCGGAAGGCATTTCAGTTCACCGTTCCAATAGGTTCAGATCAATGCGCGGCGGTGAGCTGGAGCATCTGGAAATGCTCCACGATCGGGCCGAGCGCCTGGGCGGGGAAGTACTGCAGGCCGCCCAGGATCAGGATCACGCCGATGACCAGGCCGACGAACAGGCCGCCGTGGGTCGGCAGGGTGCCGGCGGTGGGCGCGAGCTTGGGCTTGGCGACGATGCCGCCGGCGATGGCCATCACGGGGACGGCGTAGCCGAAGCGGCCGAGCCACATGGCGATGCCCATGGTGGTGTCCCAGAAGGGATTGGCCGCGGTCAGGCCGGCGAAGGCCGAGCCGTTGTTGCCGGTCGCCGAGGTGTAGGCGTAGAGCACCTCGGACAGGCCGTGGACGCCCGATGCCGAGACCGTCTTCATGGCCAGCGGCAGGACGATCGCCACGGCCGCGAAGCCGAGGATCGAGGCGGTGAGGATCAGCGAGGCGAGCATGCACAGCTTCATCTCGCGGGCCTCGATCTTCTTGCCGAGGTATTCCGGCGTGCGCCCGACCATCAGCCCGGCGACGAACACCGCGATCAGCGCCATCACCATCATGCCGTAGAGACCCGAACCGACCCCGCCGGGCAGGATCTCGGCGAGCTGGATCAGGAACATGGCCATGCCGCCGCCGATCGGGGTGTAGCTTTCGTGCATGGCGTTGACCGCGCCGCACGAGGCGCCGGTGGTCATGGCCGTGAACACGGCGCTGGCGGCCGCGCCGAAGCGGACCTCCTTGCCCTCCATGTTGGGCGTGGTCACCACGTGGGCGGCGACCAGGGCCGGGGTCGGCTGGGTTTCGGCCCAGTAGATGGCCGACGCCGCGCCAGCCAACAGCACGGTCATGGCGATGACCAGGGCGCGGGCCTCGCGCCGGGCGCCGGCCACGCGGCCGAAGGCGACCACGCAGGCGAAGCCCAGGACGTTCATCGCCACCATGGCGATCATGTTGGTGAGCGGCGTCGGGTTCTCGAACGGGTGGGCGGAGTTGGCGTTGAAGAAGCCGCCGCCGTTGGTGCCGAACTGCTTGATGATCTCCTGGCTGGCCACCGGGCCGAGCGCGATGGTCTGCTTGGCGCCTTCGATCGTGTGGGCGTCGATGTAGTGCGACAGGGTCTGGGGCACGCCGAGCGCGGCCAGCACCAGGCCGCCGACGATCGACACGGGCAGCAGGACGTAGAGGGTGATGCGGGTCAGGTCGACCCAGAAGTTGCCGACGCTTTCCCCGCGGTTGGCGGCGAAGGCGCGCGCCAGGGCCGCGGCGATGGCGATGCCGGCGGCGGCGGACGCGAAGTTCTGCACCGTGAAGCCGGCCATCTGCGACAGGTAGCTGGCCGCGCTCTCACCCGAATAGGACTGCCAGTTCGTGTTGGTGACGAAGCTGATGGCGGTGTTGAACGCCAGGTCCGGCGACATGCCGGCGAAGCCCTGGGGGTTCAGCGGCAAGAGGTTCTGGAAGCGCAGCAGGGCGTAGAGGATGAAGAAGGCCGCCGCGCTGAAGGCCAGGAAGGAGAAGGTGTAGGTCAGCCACCCCTGGCCCTTGTTCCGGTCGACGCCGGACAGGCCGTAGAAGATGCTTTCGATCGGGCGCAGCACCGGGTCGAGCCAGGTCGATTCCCCCTGCCACACGCGCGCCATATAGATGCCGAGCGGCCAGGCTAGGCCGACGGCGAGCCCGATCGTCAACGCGATCTCGGCCCATCCCTGGAAGGTCATGGATGTTGTCCGCTCAGAAGTCTTCGGGACGCAGCAGGGCTGCGAGCATGTAGATCGTCACGGCGACGGTCGCGACGATGTAGATGACGGCGACGACCATGGTTACACGCGCCTCAAAAGCACGGCGTAGATGGCGAACAGGGCGAACATGGCCGCGCCAACGGCGATGTAGACGAAGTCCATCGGATGGCTCCGGTTTGTGGGAGCCGCCCATATATCGCCTCAAGTCATCAAGGTTCGGCGCCTATGGACGGGACCAGGCATAAAGGAAAGATAAACGTTGCGGTGACGGACCCTAGGCCGGGCGCGCGAGCGTTGGCTTTGCGCGAGATCAACCGCCGCGAGATTGCGTCCGCCGCAGCCCAAACCGCCGATAGCGGCTGCGCCGGCGCCGTTTCCGGTTGATCGCCGGCGCGCGGCGGGCCAGCACAGGCCGATGAGCTTTTCGCTGTTCGACCTCGCCGCCGTCTTCCTGACGCTGATCGCCGCGATCGGCTGGCTGAACCTGCGCCTGTTCCGGCTGCCCAGCGCGGTGGCCATGCTGGTGATCGGCCTGGTGGCGACCCTGTCGCTGGTGGGGCTGGACCGGCTGGTCCCGGCGCTGGGCGTCGGCCGGCTGGTCGGCGACGTGGTGCGCCAGGTGGACTTCTCGGCCGCCGTACTGCGCTTCATGCTGTGCTATCTGCTGTTCGCCGGCGCGATGCACGTCGACCTGGACGCGCTGAAGCAGCGGGCCTGGACCGCCGCCTTCCTGGCCACCGCCGGGGTGATCATCTCGGCCGTGGTGGTCGGGGGCGGCTTCTGGCTCGCCGCCCGGCTGGTCGGCGTTTCCTTGAGCTTCGCCTGGGCGGTGGTGTTCGGGGTGCTGATCAGCCCCACCGATCCGGTGGGCGTCCTGGCCGTGCTCAAGCGCACCTCGCTGGCGCCCGACATCCGCGCCCTGATCGAGGGCGAGGCCCTGTTCAACGACGGCGTGGGCGTGGTGCTGTTCGGCGCGGCCGTGGCCTTCGCCGCCGGCCAGGGCGCGGTCTCGGCGACGGACCTGGGCCTGAGCGTGGTGGTCCAGGCCGGCGGCGGAGCGGCGGTGGGCGTCGTCTGCGGCCTCGTCGCCATCCGGGCCATGCGGTCGATCGACGACTACGGGGTCGAGGTCGGCATCACCCTGGCCCTGGCGACGGGGGTCTATGCCCTGGCCGGGACGCTGGACGTCTCGGCCCCGATCGCCGTGGTGGTCGCAGGCCTGATGCTGGGCCAGCACGCCGCGGCCGAGGCCATGAGCGAGCAGACCCGCCGCTACACCCGGGCCTTCTGGACCATCGTCGACGAGAATTTCAACGGCGTGCTCTTCCTGCTCGTCGGGCTGGAGGTGGTCACGGTCAGGTTCGACCGCGTCCTCGACCTGGTGGCCGCCGCGGCCATCCCGCTGATCTTCATCGGCCGGTTCGTAGCCATGGCCGCGCCCTCCGCCCTGCTCCGGCTCGTCGACGGCGGGGTCAAGCCGGGCCTGGTGCTGGTCCTGACCTGGGCCGGGGTGCGCGGCGGGCTGTCGGTGGCCATGGCCCTGACCCTGCCGCCCTCGCCCGAGCGCTCGCTGCTGATCGCCTCGACCTACGCGGTGGTGATCTTCTCGATCATCGTCCAGAGCCTGACCCTGGAGCCGGTGATCCTGAGGCTGGGCTACGGCCGGCGGGCGGAGCCGGAGCCGGAACCGGCCGAGTAGGCCCTCACTTCGCGGCGACCCAGGCGCGGTAGATCGTCGGCCAGTCTCCGGGCGGTCCGCCGCCGCAGCGCGTCAGGGCGTTGTACTGGGTCAGCTGGAAGGCCTTGCCGTCGAAGGTCCAGGTGCTGCTCGACCCGCAGTCGGCCAGGCCGCGTCCCTTGGACGATTCGCTGAAGCTGGCGGTCTTCTCGTCCCAGTCGGCGCCGACGTATTCGCCGACCACGTCCGGGGTGATGTTGGCGGGGTCGGCGGTGGGCGGCAGCGGCAGGACCAGCACCCTGGCCTTGGCCGGCGCGTTGCGCGGCGCGCGCAGGGCGACCACCGAGCCCTGGTAGGCCGCATTGATGCAGCCGAGCATCACCAGGGCCTCGCCCGGGCCCAGCGCGTGGGCCTCGTCGTTCGAGGCGGCCTCGGGCTCGCATTCGTGCTGGCGCAGGACGTCGGCCCGCGCCCGGCGGACGGCGGCGGCGAAGGCGGCGGCGTCCGGCAGGTTGTCCGGCGTGGGGCTGGCCCGGACCACGGGCAGGGGCGGGCCGGCGGGGACGGCCGACGCGGGCCTCGGACCCGTGCGGATCAGGGCGGTTTCGCCATCCAGCCGACCCTGGTCCTCGTCCATGGCCAGGAGCGCGGCCTTCATGCCCGCGAGGGAGACGAACGGCGCGCCCCTGGCGGGCGAATAGGCGAGCCGGCTCCCGTCCTTCAGGGCGCGGACCAGGCCGGCCGCCGCCGGGCCCTGAAGGGTCGCGGTCTGCGCCGCGGGGTCGAGCGTCCAGGGAAGGGCGCCGATCGGCCGGCCGTCCAGGCGCAGGCTCGCCGGGCTGGGCGCCCCGTCACCGTCCACCACCTCGAGCGAAAGGGTCAGCCCGCCCGCGGGCCCGGGCTCGCGCGCGATGCTGAGGTAGCCGCCGCCCGCGCCGTCGGCGGCGGGGTCGTAGCGGGCGAAGCAGACCCGGGTGTTGTCGCACGCCAGGACCCAGTCCTTGATCTCGCGGTAGACCGGCGCCGCCCCGCGGACTTCGGCGAGGGGGACCTGGGCGGCCGGGATCTCGGCCGCCGCCGCGGCCCCGTCGATGGCGATCGCGATCATCGTCCTCTCCCGCGTGCCGGCGCAGCTAAGGCGCAACCTCGGCCATTCGCAAGACGGGCCGCACCGATAGGCCGCGTCCGCCGCGCTTTCCGTGCTAGGCTGTAGTCGCCGCGAGAGGCGCCTCGCCTCCGGGAGGCCGCCATGAACCCGATCACCCTGTTCCTCGTCGTCGTCTGCGTCCTGGTCGGGGCCTTCACCTCGAAGACCATCGGGCCGATGGCCGGCGCGCCCTTCCTGCTGCTGGCGGTGGTCATCGCGGCCTCGCTGAAGATGGCCAACGTCTGGCAGCGGTTCGTCGTCCTGCGCGCCGGCAAGCTGCAGGGGGTCAAGGGGCCCGGCCTGTTCCTGATCATCCCGGTGCTCGACACGGTGACGGCGGTGATCGACCAGCGCATCCAGACCACCGCCTTCAACGCCGAGCAGGCGCTGACCCGCGACACCGTGCCGGTCAACGTCGACGCCATCATCTTCTGGCAGGTCCACGACGCCGAGAAGGCGGCGCTGGAGATCACCGACTACCGCCAGGCCATCGACCGGGTGGCCCAGACCTCGCTGCGCGAGATGATCGGCTCGTCCATGCTCTCGGCCCTGCTGTCCGACCGCCGGAACGCCGACCAGAAGCTGCGGGCCGAGATCGCCGAGAAGACCGGCCCCTGGGGCGTCTCGGTCAATTCGGTCGAGATCCGCGACGTCGCCATCCCCGTCGCCCTGCAGGACGCCATGTCGCGCGAGGCCCAGGCCGAACGGGAGAAGCAGGCGCGGGTCATCCTGGGTTCGGCCGAGGCCGAGATCGCGGCCAAGTTCGTCGAGGCGGCCCAGGCCTACGCCAACCACCCCGCCGCCCTGCAGCTGCGGGCGATGAACATCATCTACGAGACGACCAAGGAGCGCGGGGCGACCATCCTGATGCCCACGGCCATGGTCGATGCGATGAACCCCGCCGTGGCCATGGCCCTGGCGGGCCAGGCGAGCGCGCCCGCGGCGCCCGGCCCGGCGCCGAAGCCGGCTTGAGCCGGCGGCCCGCGCGCCCCTACAAGGCGCGCAGGAGTTAGAGCCATGACGTCCAGAGCCGCGCGGTCGGGCCCGAGGGCCCCGCACCGCCCCCATGCGACCGCCGCCGCCCCGCAAGGGGACCGCGCATGAGCGGAACCGTCCACGTCGAGCGGATCGGCGCGCACATCGCGCTGTTGGAGATCGACAACCCGCCGATGAACCCGCTGGGCCTGGAGATGCGCGCCGCCTTCATGGCCGCGCTGGACCAGGTCGAGGCGGACGAGACCGTCCGCGCCATCGTCGTGACCGGCGCCGGCCGGGCCTTCTGCAGCGGCGACGACCTGAAGGACGCCCGGCCCGAGGGCGAGGACCTGGCCGGCTGGGGCCAGCTGTTCGACCGGCTGGACGGCGTGCGGGCCCCGGTGATCGCGGCGGTGAACGGCTGGTGCCTGGGCGGGGGGTTCGAGCTTTCGCTGTGCTGCGACATCCGCATCGCCTCGACCGAGGCCCGGTTCGTCTGCGCCGGGGTCAACGTCGGGCTGATGGCCTCGGCCTGGCGCCTGCCGCGGCTGATCGGCGTCTCGCGCGCCAAGTCGATGCTGCTGACCGGCCTGCCGCAGGACGCCGAGACGGCCGAGCGGTTCGGCCTGGTCACCGCCGTCCATCCGCCGCAGGACCTGCGGGCCGCGGCCGTGGCGCTGGCCGAGCGCATCGCCTCGCGCGCGCCCCTGTCGGTGGAGGCGACCAAGCGGATCGCCGGCCGCGCGACCGACCTTTCGCCCGAGGCGGCGGCGCCGCTGCAGGCGCGCGAGCTCGACCGCCTGCGCCGGACCAACGACCACAAGGCCGCGGTGAAGGCCTTCCGCGAGAAGACCGAGCCGGTCTTCACCCGCAGCTGAGCCTCGGAGCCCGGTCCGCAAGAGTGGAACCGGCTTTGCGACAAGAGCACGCTCAAACTTTTGAAACTAGAGCACGTTAGGCGAAAGTGTGTGCGGTTTCGCCGCTCGGGCGTGCTCTAAATGTTTGATTTAGAGCCCTTTTAAACGGGTCAGATGAGTCCATCTGACCCTAAAGGGCTCTAGGCCGGAACGGCCGCGCCCCATTCGTTCCAGCCGGCGATGCGCGGCGTCCTGGGCAGGTACAGGGTCTTGAGCCCCTCGATGCGGAAGCCGGCCGCCTGGATCGAGCCGGCGACGGGCCGGGTCAGGTGGCAGCCGCCGGCGATCGCCTTCCAGAACGGCTCGACCCGCCGCTGCCAGCGGGCCACCCCTTCGTCGGGAGCCAGGCCATGCTCGCAGAAGAACAGCCGCCCGCCGGGCCTGAGCACCCGCCGCGCCTCGGCCAGGGCCGCCGGCGGGGCGTGGACCGAGCACAGGGTGAAGGTGCAGACCACGCTGTCGAAGCTGGCGTCCTCGAACGGCAGGGCCTCGGCCGTCCCCTCGCGCACCTCCACCGCCAGGCCCTCGGGCCGCGGCGCCGCCACCGCCCGCGCGCGCAGCTCGGCCGAGGGGTCGACGCCGGTCACCGACGCGACCCTGGCCGGGTCGTAGAAGGCCAGGTTCAGCCCGCCGCCGATGCCCAGCTCCAGCACCCGGCCCTCGGCGAGCGGGACCACCTTGGCCCGCTGGCGCATGATCGGGCGCGAGGCGCAGGCGCAGCCGATCAGGCGGGGCATGATGTGACGGTCATAGAAGGACGTCATCGCAATCTTCCCGCCTTGAAATTGCCGGCCGCTTCAGCCAAGCCGACCTACGACAGCACGGCCGTTGGGCCGAGTCGATGGACGTGGAGACGGCGCGGATGTTCTCACGGCGACAGATCGGGCGCTCGCTGGCCGCGGCCGCGCTGATCGGCGGGCTCGGCTTCTCCGCCGCGGCGGCGCCCGCGGACGACGACGACGCCCCGGCCAATGTCTTCATCAGCCCCTGCGGCAAACCGTTCCGGGCCAAGCCGACCGACCCCTATCCGGTCGCGGCCTGGTTCAAGGAGGCCGACAAGAACGGCGACGGCAAGCTGGACCGGACCGAGTTCGTGGCCGACGCCGAGACCTTCTTCAAGGCGCTGGACGTCAACGGCGACGGGGTGATCGACCCGCGCGAGGTCTCGCGCTACGAGCGCGGCATCGCCCCGGAGATCCTCGGCTACACGGTCAAGGTGAGCGCGCGCACCGGGCCCGGCGGCCTCTACGGCGGGCGCATCTGGAAGGCCCAGATGGACAAACCCGGCGCCATCGACCCGGGCGGCGGGGAGCCGCCGGAGGCGCGGCCGCCGCACGACATCGACGAATCCGCCCAGGGCGCCTCGCCCTACGGCTTCTTCTTCGAGCCCGAGCCGGTGATGGCCGCCGACGAGAACCTGAACGGCTATATCCGCAAGGCCGGCTTCCTGCGGCTGGCCGGCCGGCATTTCGACCGGCTGGACCCCGACGGCGTCGGCTACCTGACCCTGGCCAAGCTGCCCAAGACCCAGGCCCAGCTCAAGGTCGAGCGCTACCAGCGGCACGGCCACCGGTCCTGACGGACGGCCGCGGCCCAGTCGCTGGCGCTCAGCTGGCCGGCGCGCAGGCGAAGCGGCCCGCCAGGCTGCCGTCGCGCAGGAAGATGCGGATTTCCGCCGCCTGGCCGCCGCGGGCGATGGCCGCGCCCAGCTGACGGGCCGCCGCCTCGGCGGTGGCGCCGCTCTGGAAGCTCTGGCGATGGGCCCGGGGCTCGCAGGCCACCTGCCAGCCGCCCACCGTCGGCTTCACCGTGATCAGTTCGATCGCCTCGACCATGCCTGCCTCCGACCGGTTCGATGGAGTCGGCGCCTTATCCTCCGACAAAGTGACAGGCTTGCGGCGGCGCCGTTCATCGCTTGGTGACGGGTGGCCCCGCGCGACCCGCACCGCGACTCCATGGCGGTTGCGCGGCGAACGGAATCACCCACGCGTCGCTTGTCCGGGCCGCTCGACCGTGGCCATGTTCGTTCTCCTTGTGTTCCAGGCCCGGAGGCCGCCTTGCTGACCCGCCAGATCGACGCCGCCCTCGACGCGCTCGAGGCCTGCCGCACCCGAGCCCCGCACCTGCGCGACTGCTACCGGCCGGGCACGCCGGAGCGGGCGGCGCTGGACGAGCTGGTGGCCGCGCTGGAGCGCACCGACGCGGCGCTGCGCCCGCAAACCGGCCGGCGCGCGGCCGACGGGCCTCGCACCCGATAGGCAGCTCCTCTATATGACGGTCTTCGCAGCGCTGCGCGACGAAGGCCGATGCATACCGACACCGCGAAAGCCGAGACATCCCCGACTCAGGCCGCGCTGGTGCTGCGCGGGGGCGGCGGCCAGGTGGGCGCCGAGCGGATCGCGCTCCTGGCCGCGATCCAGGCCCACGGCTCGATCAGCGGCGCGGCCCGCAGCCTGGGCCTCAGCTACAAGGGCGCGTGGGACGCGGTCCAGGCGCTGAACAACCTGTTCGAGCGGCCGCTGGTGGCCGCGCGCCCGGGCGGACGGGCCGGCGGCGCGGCCGAGGTGACCGCCCAGGGCCGGGCGGTGATCGCCGCCTTCCACCTTCTGGAGCGCGAACTGGCCAAGGCCCTGGCCCTGGTCGAGCGCAGCCTCGACCTGTCCGCCGTCCCGCCGCCCACGGCCCTGCTCTGGAGCCTTTCGATGAAGACCAGCGCGCGCAACGCCCTCCGCGGCGTGGTCACCGAGGTCACCGACGGGGCGGTCAACGCCGAGGTCGCCCTGCGCATCGGCGAGGGCCAGACCCTGGTGGCCATCCTCACCCGCGACAGCGTCCGCGCCCTGGGCCTGGTCCCCGGCCGCGAGGCCATCGCCCTGATCAAGTCCAGCTTCGTCATCCTGTCGGCCGGCGCCGAGCCGCCCCGCACCTCCGCCCGCAACGCCCTGCCCGGCGTCGTCATCCACCGCGAGGACGGGGCGGTGAACAGCGAGATCAGCCTCGAGATCGAGCCCGGCAAGACCCTCACCGCGACGGTCACGCTGGAAAGCGCCAGGGCCCTCGGCCTGGTGGTCGGCGCGCCGGCCTGCGCCCTGATCAAGGCCTCGCACGTCATCCTGGCCGTGGAGTAGCCGGAAACATGCGCATCCCCTCCCGCCGCCTGGCTCTGGCCGCGCTGGGCCTCGTCCTGGCCCTCTCGCCGGCGATCGCCGCGGCTCAGGGGCGGCCCCTGACGGTGTTCGCCGCGGCCTCGCTGAACAATGTGCTGGACGCGGTGGGCAAGGCCTTCACCGCCCGCACCGGAACGCCGGTGCGCTTCTCCTACGCCGCCTCCTCGACCATCGCCCGCCAGATCGAGGCCGGGGCGCCGGCGGACGTCTTCGTCTCGGCCGACGCCGACTGGATGGACTACCTGGACCAGCGCCACCTGATCGTGGCGGCCAGCCGCCGCGACGTGCTGACCAACCACCTGGCGCTGATCGCGCCGGCCGGCTCGACGGTGAAGATCCGCATCGGGCCCGGCATGCCTCTGGCCCAGGCGCTCGGCGGCGGGCGGCTGGCGGTCGCCGGGCCGGAGGTGCCGGCGGGCAAGTACGCCAAGGCCTCGCTGACCGCGCTCGGCGTCTGGCCCAGCGTGCAGGACCACCTGGCCCAGGCCGAGAGCGTGCGCGCCGCCCTGGCCTTCGTCGCCCGCGGCGAGACGCCGCTCGGGATCGTCTACGACACCGACGCCAAGGTCGAACCCAGGGTGCGGATCGTCGGCCTGTTCCCCGATTCCAGCCATGCGCGGATCGTCTATCCCGCGGCCCGCGTCGCCGGCGCGTCCGACCCCGCCGGCCAGGCCTTCCTGGACTTCCTCGAGGGCCCCCAGGCCGGCGCCATCTTCCGCCAGTACGGCTTCACCGTCCTTCGCCCGCCCGGCCGCTGAGCGCCTCAAGCTGCGGCCTATCCAAGCGGGCGCGGATCGATCAATCTTCGCCGCGCACCGCCCCGATTCCCCAAGGACCGCCGCCCGTGACCTCGCTCTGGCTGATCAAATCCGAGCCGAAGAAATACGCCTACGCCGACCTGGAGCGGGACGGGCGGACCAATTGGGACGGGGTGCGGAACAACCAGGCGGCCCTGTACCTGAAGGCGATGAAGGTCGGCGACATGGCGCTCTACTACCACTCGGTCACCGACCTGGCGGTCGTGGGGATCGCGCAGGTGACCAAGGCGGCCTTCATCGACCCGACCGACCCGGCCGGCCGCTTCGTCGCGGTCGAGGTCGCGCCGTTCAAGGCGTTCGCCTGCCCGGTGACGCTGGCCGAGATGAAGGCCAACCCGGCCCTGGCCGGCATGGCCATGTTCCGCCAGTTCCGCCTGTCGGTGACGCCGATCACCCCCGAGGAATGGGCGACCATCCTGGGCATGGCCGGCGAGAAAGCCTAGAGCATTTCCCGGTTCGCTTGAACCGGGAAATGCTCATAAGATCTTATAATTAGACCATTTTCTACGCCGAACCGGTATCCACTTCGGCGGAAAATGGTCTAGTCGGCCGTTCGGACGACCCGCTTCAAATGTCCGCTCGTCCCGGCGAAGGCCGAGATCCAGATGACGAGCGCGGGCCTGCCCCCGGGGAAGCACAACGAGGCGCGGAGCCCTATGATCTGGGTCCCGGCCTGCG